>NZ_CADCWQ010000001.1:0-649920 GCF_902806455.1 Virgibacillus doumboii
GATGGACATCTGTGTATGTGAATACTGGGAAATATGATTATTCTCGTAAATTTGGAGCAGCTTCAGGTATTTCTATAGATTTACGATATCCCCCTGGATCTACACTCTCTCCGTCTACAGCAGCGTCAGATGTGTATAAAATACAGGTTGTAAACGCTTACTTTTTAGAATATAATGAACTAAATCGATTTAGTAAACCGAATTAGCTGAAAGGATAGACAAAGTGAAAAAAGCAACCATAGCAGATGTAGCAAATAAAGCAAAAGTTTCAAAAAGCACAGTTTCCCAATATCTCAACAAACGATACGAATATATGGGAGACGGAACAAGAAGGAGAGTTGAGGAGGCGATTTATGAACTAGATTACAAAGCAAATTTTGTTGCAAGAAGCCTAAAGCAAAAACGTACCTTTACAATTGGTGTGATTGTTGCCAATATTTTGCATACCTTTTCGACACAAGTAATTCGGGCCATTGAGGATGTCTGTAATGAACAAAATATACATGTCATTGTTTGTAACGCTGACGATGAACCTGAAAAAGAAAAAAAATACGTTGAAATGCTAAGGGCTAAGCAGACTGATGGATTGATTGTCTTTCCTACCGGTGGTAACAAGGATTTGTATAGAGAAATGGTAGATGAAAGATATCCACTTATTTTTTTTGACCGCCATGTTGAAGGGCTAGGGATAGACACAATTCTTCTTGATAACGAAGAAGCTGCAAGTCTAGCTGTTACTCATTTAATTGAAAATGGCCATCGACATATCGGAATGATCACAACATCTTTGATACGGAACATAACCCCAAGGGTTGAAAGAATTAAAGGTTACAAAAAAGCATTGAGATCTTATGGGATTGAACCTGTGAAGCAGTTTGTGAAGGGGCTTGATGTTCATGAAATTGAGGCCGGTATTGTAGAAATGTTATCTTTAAAAAAACCACCTACTGCACTATTTGCCGGAAACGATTTAACATTAATGGAAATTCTTAATTTTGTTAAAAAACATAAAGTTAAGATTCCAGAAAGTTTTGCGTTAATAAGTGTTGATGATGTTTCATTCGCTAATATATATAATCCCCCTATAACAACAATTTCACAACCGGCAGAAGAAATGGGTAAAAAGGCTGCTGAGATACTGCTCGAAAAAATTAAGAATAAAGAGCATGTAACAAATGGTCAAATATATCGATTTAGCCCAACTTTGATAAGACGACACTCTTGTTAAGTATATAAGATGAAAAATTTATTTAATTAGTATTATGAGGATTACAAAAACTGTACTGTTTTGAGGAACTTGAATACCGTGTCTATTATTCTAAAGAATATTCTTAAATAATATCTGTACTTTTAGCTTTTTGGCAGCACGTTTACGCCAAAATTGACAAAAACTGTTTTCATCTAAAGTGTCATAAAGATGTTTGGGTATAAAAATCCGTTAATGTATTCAGGAAGGAATGAGCAATTGTCAAATGTACTTACCCGTGACTCCAACTGCAAGACTTCTTTATAGCCAAGCCTAAAGGAGCTTGTATCTTTCTGAAAAATGAAACAAGATAAAAAACCTGACACCAAAACCCGTACTACATTATTTTTATAAAATTTTTCTTTAAATAAAAGTGTATGTTTTTTTCGAGAGGATTTGGCTAGTTATATTAGATTGGGGATATTATACATGAAAATAAATGATATAGATTTGTTGACAGATACTCCATTTGTCTCTTTGGATTTAGAGATTATGGATAGAAATATTAATTGGTTGCAAGATTTGGCAAATGAGTCAAATGTTAAAATCCGTCCACATACTAAAACTCATAAAAGCCCCTATATAGCTCATCAACAGCTCAAGGCTGGTGCGAATGGTATTACTACCGCTAAATTAGGTGAAGCTGAGATAATGTCAAATGCGGGGATAGATGAAATTTTAATCGCATTTCCCTTAATAGGGCGAAAAAAACTAGAAAGATTCAGTGATTTATTAAAAAGAGCAAATTTGACTGTTGCTTTGGATGATATAAAAGTAGCTCAGGGATTAAATGAAGTGGGTGAGATCCATAAGAAAAAAATACCTGTATATATTGATGTGGATACTGGGTTGAATCGTATGGGTAAATCTTCGGAAGAAAGTGTTAAATCAATACTCGAAATATCGACATTACCTTATATAGAAATAAAGGGTTTAATGAGCCACACAGGTCATGCTTATGCGGAAAAAGATGAAGAGGGAATAAGAAAGGTTGCTATAAATGATGCAACTATATTACAAAATACAAAACTATCATTGGAAAAGGAAGGATTGTATATACAAGAAATTAGTGTTGGAGCAACAGCAACAGCACGATTTATAAAGGAAATTCCATTTATAACTGAGGTGCGAGCAGGGATGTACGTTTTTAATGATCGAATGGTTATGGGGACGGGAGGAGCAAATGAAGAAAGCTGTGCTATTACTGTTTTTGCGACTATCGTTTCTCATCCCGACAGTGGGCGTTTTATTATAGATGCGGGTAGTAAAACACTTGCACAAGATTCATATAAAGGTGGAGGTCATGGGTATATAAAAAATCATGAAAATTTAGTTATTAAAAGTCTTTCGGAAGAACATGGAATTATTGAAATACAAGGTAAGACAAATTTAGGGATAGGGGATGTTATAGAAATTATTCCTAATCATGTTTGTCCTGTGGTTAATTTAGCGGATCAAATTTTAGGTTTCAGAAATGGCGAATTAGAACGTATTATTCCTATTAAAGGGCGAGGAAAAAATAAATGAACACTTTTTAAAACGAACCTTGGATATTGGACGTAAATTAAATAGATTAAAAAGAAAGATCAATATTTTGAATAAAACAGCCCAGCTGTTTTAGAAATTAAGCGAGGAGACTACTAGTGGGAGGTGAAAATAAATATAGTAATAGTAGCAGTTTATTTTTTTTAATAAGGGGGTCCGTCGCTGTTTTACAATATTTTGGTTTATCTTGGAATTTAAATTAATTTAACCTAATTTGGAGGGTTATTAATGAAAAAAGCTATTAGTGGTTTAGTGTTAACAATTATTGCGATTTTACTAGTCGCGTGTGGGAGTAGTGATGCAGAAGGCGACAATGCAGGAAGTAATGATGGAGACAAAACAATTAGAGCAGGCATTGGGCTAAATGAAAACCACCCACAGTATAAGGGGTTAGAACGATTTAAAGAAATAGTTGAAGAAAAAACTGATGGAGCAATCCAAGTTAAACTATATCCAAGTGAGCAACTTGGTAGTGATCGTGAAATGATTCAAGCAGTTCAGAATGGAAACCAGGAAGTTACTATACCTTCAACTGCAACCGTAGCAAACTTTGTTCCTGAGTTTAATGTATTGAATTTCCCATTTTTATTTCCTGACAAAGAAACTGCTGATGCAGTATTAGATGGGGAAACAGGAGAAAAGTTATTGAAAATGCTTGAAGCTAAAGGTATGGTCGGTCTGGGGTTTTGGGAGGAAGGATTTTATAATGTCACAAATAATGTTCGTCCGATAGAAACTGTTGAAGATTTTGAAGGTATAAAGTTACGTACCATGGAGAATGAATTGTTGTTAGATGTATATAGTGAACTAGGTACAAATCCAACACCTATGGCATTCGGTGAGGTATATACTGCATTACAACAGGGTACTGTTGATGGCCAAACCAATCCTTTATCACAAGCATACACCTCTAAGTTTTATGAGGTACAAGAGTATTTATCCGCTACTCATGAGTACTATGGGGTTTGGCCATTTATAATTAATAAAGACTTCTTTGATAGTTTGACGAATGAACAACAAAACATTATAAGGGAAGCAGAAAAAGAAGCAAGAAAGCATCAAAGAGAGTTGAACAGGACACAGAACGAAGATTTTCTAAAAAATTTAAAAGAAGAAGGTATAAAGTATAATGAAGTCACGCCAGAAGCAAGAGAAGAAATGAGAAAGAAAATTCAACCACTATTAGACGATGCCGCAAAAGATATTCCAGGAGATATTGCAGAGGAATTTTTTGATTCAGTGGAAAAGGCTAAACAAAATTGATTTGTTTTATTGATGACTAGAGTTATAACTCTAGTCATCAATAAAAAATAATTAGGAAGGAACTCAAAATGAAGCTTTTAAAATTTTTGAACGAGCATATTGAAGAGGTAATTTTAGTCATATTGTTATCAATTATGGTTGTTTCAACTTTTTCACAGATAATTATGCGCCAGATATTTAATAATTCACTATCATGGTCATCGGAATTGTCTAGGTATGCATTTATATGGTTAGTATTTATTGGTGTAAGTTATGCAACGAAAAAACAAAAACATCTTAATATAGATGTAATGGTAGGAAACCTAAGTGGTCGAAAAAAAGATTTAATTTCAATCATTAGTAACACTATTTTTATTGTTTTTTGCATTATTGTAATATTTTACGGAGGTAATAGTACGATAGAGATTTTTAATTCATCACAAGTCAGTCCTGCTATGCAAATACCACAAGGAATAGTCTATTTAGCACTTCCGGTGGGGTTTGGTTTAACATTAATTCGATTAGTTCAAAACATAATAAGTGACTTCAATTCACTTCAAGAATCAAAGTTGAATTGAAAATCAAGGTAGCCTTTTAAATTGTGAGGGGTGTAATCATTTATGTTCTATTTAAGCCTGTTTGGTTCTTTTGGTCTTTTATTATTAATAGGAGTTCCAATTGCTATTTCATTAGGTTTAGCCAGTATTTTTTCTATTCTTATTACCGGAGACACTACGATAAGTTTTTTAACGGTAAACTTTGTTAACTCTATAGATTCTTTCCCAATTTTAGCGGTTCCATTTTTCATATTTGCTGGTGAAATTATGGCGCAAGGGGGTTTATCGAAAAGATTGTTTGGTTTAGCCGACTCAATTGTTGGTAATAAAACTGGCGGGTTAGCTATTGCTGCGGTTATTAGTTGTATGTTTTTTGGATCAATTTCGGGATCAAGTCCTGCAACTGTTGCGGCGATGGGAACAATTATGATTCCGGCAATGGTACAAAGAGGTTATAACAAAACATTTGCGACTGCGACTATTGCAGCAGCAGGCTCACTAGGAGTTATTATTCCCCCTAGTATTGATATGATTATGTTTGGTGTTACGAGCAACACTTCTATAGGAAATATGTTCTTGGGAGGTATTTTACCTGGTATTTTACTTGGGACGTGCCTGATGATATGGGCTTACATATACAGCAAAAAAAATGGGTATACAGGAACAGATGAAAAGACTTCGATAAAGAGAATTTTAACAGAATTAAATAATTGCAAATGGGCGTTACTGATTCCAGTTGTCATACTGGGAGGAATTTATAGTGGTATATTTACTCCAACAGAATCAGCTGTGGTTGCCGTAGTTATTGCGCTGGTGTCAAGTTTCTTTATTTATCGTGAAATGGGACTCCGTGATATTCCAAAGCTAATGGCAAGTTCATCAGCAACTATCGCAACAATACTCATAATCTTAAGTGCAGCTACAGGTTTTGCAAAACTATTAACCATAAAACAGGCCCCTCAACAAATGGCTGACTTTCTTTTGTCAGTTACTGAAAGTCCTATAGTTATTATTATATTGATAAATTTAATGCTACTAGCTGTCGGGACATTCATGGACTCTGTTCCATCAATAATTATACTAACTCCAATTTTATTTCCAATAGCAACTAACTTAGGATTCGAGCCTGTTCACTTTGGGGTTATGATGATTGTGAACTTATCTGTTGGATTTATTACGCCTCCAGTTGGAGTTAATTTGTTTGTGGCCTCTGGGATTTCTCAACTGTCCGTTACACAAATCGCTAAATCTATAGTACCGTATTTTTTAGCTATGGTTTTTTCATTATTTATTGTTATGATTTGGCCAGAACTATCACTGTTTTTAGTAAATCTAACACAATAGAAATTATTCACGGGAGTGTTCTATCATGAATTATATTTTGTATGATAAAAATTTTATTACAATTGAGGATTTAAAAATCGATATGGAAGACAGAGGTTATCAATTTGGTGATGGAATTTATGAGGTCATTGGTGTATATAATGGAAAGACTTTTAAAATGATTGAACACCTAAATCGTCTTGAAAGAAGTGCAAAAGAGTTGCAGATAGATTTCCCGCACGACTTTAGATTTTTAAAAGAAAGTCTGGAAAAACTCCAGTCTCTAAATGGTTTGCAAAACGGGATGATATATCTTCAGATTACCCGAGGTGCAGCCTCGCGAGTTCATCATTTTCCAGGGAGTGATGTCCCCCCTGTTTTAATCGCTTATACAAGGGAGATGAACGATAATAGCTTTATTCAAAAAAAAGGTGTCGAATGTATAACAACAGAGGATTTAAGATGGCTTAGATGCGATATTAAGAGCCTAAACCTTTTAGGAAATGTACTAGCAAAACAAAAAGCAGTTGAGAACAATTCCTTTGAGGCCATATTATGTAGAAATGAAATTGTTACTGAAGGGTCTGCTACAAACGTATTCATAGTTAAGAATGGTGTACTGTATACCCATCCCGCAAATAATTATATTTTAAACGGAATTACAAGAAGTACGGTTATTGAACAATGTAGAAAGATGAATTATAAAGTAGAAGAGAAACCTTTTAAGACACAAGATTTACTCGACGCAGACGAAGCATTTTTAACAGGGACGCTGATTGATGTTGTACCGGTTAGGAAGATAAACGATTATAATATAGGTTCAGGAGTACCGGGGTCGATAACAATTGGCATACAACAAATATTTAATACTTTGATAAATTGATATTCTAATTTTAAGGGGGAATTTATCTGTAGAAAGTGGTTACGTCAAATATAATAAATATTTATTATCATTTAAATAGATTAAACTTTGTCAAACACGCTTGTTAGTATGCAGAATGTTTAACATTAAGATGTAATTCATATTTTGATTATAAGGAGTGATTACTTGAAAATTATTCGTTTTTTGGATGAAAATCATACCTTGCAATTGGCAGCTGTGAATAATGAAGATCAAGTTTATGTGTTACCGTTTAAACATTTTACAGATGTCATTCATACGGCAAATCTAAAGAATTCTACACCTGTGCACTTGATTCAAGAAGTGATTTATCAATCATTGCCTTTGGAGTCAGCTTTAAAGGATCTTACATTACTAACTCCAATTGATGCCCCCGAAGTATGGGCGGCGGGGGTTACTTATGAAAAAAGCAGAGATGAAAGGAATTATGAGGCTACTGGAGGGAAATTAAACGCATCAACCTTTTATGACAAAGTATACAATGCTGAAAGGCCGGAACTTTTCATGAAGTCTACTCGGGATCGAACCGTTGGTCCTGACCAAGATGTTTATTTAAGGGGTGATTCAAACTGGCAAATTCCTGAACCTGAGTTAGGCTTAGTTCTAGATTATCAGGGTGATATTTTGGGCTATACTATTGGCAACGATATGAGCTGTCGTGATATTGAAGGGGACAATCCCCTGTATTTGCCACAGGCAAAAATTTGGAAAAGTTCATGTTCAATTGGTCCATCTATCCGTTTGGTGGAAACGGTTGAAGATCCCTATAAACTCCAAATTACCTGTCGTATTTTTCGCAATGAAGAGAAAGTATTTGAATCTTCTGCAAGTACCAGCCAATTAAAAAGAAAACTCACAGAACTTACCTCCTACCTTGTAAGGGACAATATTGTGTTTGACGGCACTGTTCTTTTGACGGGAAGTTGCATAGTCCCACCACACAATTTCACTTTAACAGATGGTGATCGTATTGAAATTGAAATCCCCGAAATCGGTATTTTAAACAACCTAGCGAAAGCCCAAATAAAAGAATCAAACTATTAAATCCGAGATTACTAAGAAAGGAAATGGTGAGTAAGATGACTATCCAGAAATCTGTAAAAACGTATAAAAATTACATTAAAGGCGAGTGGATAGACACACTTGCTGATAAAGTACAGGTGAGTCTCAACCCGGCAAATACCAAAGAAATAATTGGATATGTTCAGGATTCTTCCAAAAAGGATATTGATCAGGCAGTAGAAGCTGCGAAAAAGGCATGTAAACCCTGGAGTAAGTTTACAGGAGCAGAAAGAGGTAGCTTTCTTTATAAAACCGCGGACATCATGGAAAGTCGTTTGGATGAAATTGCGGAAACAATGACACGGGAAATGGGAAAAACTTTCCTTGAGTCGAAAGGGGAAACTGCTAGAGGAGTAGCCATTTTACGATATTTCGCTGGTGAAGGAATGAGAAAGGTAGGTGATGTTATACCTGCTACTAACAACAAAGCCCTCATGTATACAAAAAGGGTTCCACTAGGAGTAGTAGGTGTTATTACACCCTGGAACTTTCCAGTTGCCATTCCACTGTGGAAAATAGCACCCGCGCTGGTATATGGAAATACAGTTGTCATGAAACCTGCCGGCGATGCTGCTGTTACAGCAGCGAAAATTATTGAATGTATGGAATTAGCAGAATTACCTACAGGTGTTATAAATTTTATTACCGGACAGGGGTCAGTTGTAGGAAATCGATTGATTCACCATCCAGATGTAAACGGCGTTACTTTTACAGGGTCCAATCTGGTTGGAAAGCAGGTTGCTGAAGGAGCAGTTGCCAGAGGAGCTAAATATCAATTGGAAATGGGGGGGAAGAATCCAATCATCATTGCTGATGATGCAGATCTTGATGATGCAGTTGAAGCAACAATAAGCGGGGGGCTTCGTTCTACAGGGCAGAAATGCACAGCGACTAGTCGAGTGATTATTCAAAAAGGAATATATGACCAATTTAAAGAAAGATTGCTAAGAAGGACAAAAGAACTGGTCATTGGTGATGGGATGAAAGAAAATACGTGGATGGGCCCAAGTGTTAATGAGGGACAATTAAATACGGTTCTTTCCTATATTGACAAAGGAAAAGCCGAAGGAGCCAATCTCCTTTTAGGAGGAAATCGTCCCAAGGATCCTGACTTGCAAAATGGGCTTTTTATTGAGCCGACAATATTTGATCATGTTGAATCACAAATGACTATTGCACAAGAAGAAATCTTTGGTCCAGTTTTATCTCTGATTAAAGTGGATTCAATTGAGAAAGCATTGGAACTTGCAAACGATATTTCATTTGGACTGAGTGCATCCATCTTCACAAAAAATATTGATAATGCATTTCAGTTTATTGATGAAATCGATGCCGGATTAGTTCGTGTCAATTTTGAAACCGCCGGCGTAGAGTTGCAAGCACCATTTGGTGGTATGAAGGATTCTAGCTTTGGATCCAGAGAACAAGGTGAAGCAGCTAAAGAATTTTTCACTGAGATTAAGACAATTTTTGTAAAACCGTAGATTTACAAGGTGTGTTGAAGGATGAAACGCCCATTACATTTGGTGGTTTAATTTGATTTGATCAACAAAGGGGGGGATACAGTTGAAGTTAGTCACTTTCACTTATGAAAATCAAACTGCTGTTGGCGTCGTAAAAGGGTAAAACATAATCAAACTGAACCAGGTATTGAATCAATCAGATTTGACGATGCCCCAACTAGTTGAAAAAGCCTTAACTAATATTAAAAAAGTCGCAATGAAAATTAATGACATTGAACTGATTCCGAGTGGCTATCGAATATTAAATTACAATGAAGTCACCCTGGATGCCGCTTGGAAATCCAGGGAAGGTTATCTGTATAGGGGACAACTACATGGACCATTACCGTGAACATAATATTAGGCCACCGAAAAGCCCGTTGATTTTTTCAGCATGGGCCAGTTGTTGTCAGACTAAACCACCAGATTATTTTACCTCAGGAATCAAAACAAGTGGATTATGGAGCTGAACATGGCGTGGTGCTTCAAAAACTGGGGAAAAATTTCAAAAAGAGGAGGCACTGAATCATGTTTTCGGTTATCTCATCATTAATGATGTTAGTGCAAGAGGTTTTCAATTCGCAGACGGCCAATGTGTCCGCGGATGAGATTGGCGAGCCGTAACAACTTTCCATTAAAACAAAGTGAGTGATGAAATATTACAAGATTCTAATACAAAAAAATGATTTTTGATGCATGTTATATTATTTCTTATCTTTCCAAAGGCTTTACTTTTAAGTCTGGGGATTTGATAGCGAAAGAACGTTAAAGAATCCTTGTGTTCGTGATCGTCAGCTATAGTAGGGAAAAGCGGAAAGTCAAAACGAGTTAGAAAGGGTTGAAGTAGCCAATGCGATTGAGTGGAAAAGTTGCTTTAATTACTGGAGCGGGCTCAGGGATTGGAAGAGAGACTGCACTCTTGTTCGCACAGGAAGGTGCTTTTGTTGTTGTCAACGAATTAGATGAAGTAGCAGGTCTGGAAACTTTGAAAGAGATTGAATCAAACAAGGGTAAGGGTGTTTTCATCCAAGCGGACGTAACTCAGCCCGATGACGTAGAACAAATGGGAAGAAAAATCATTAATAGTTATAAGAGGATTGATGTGCTGTTCAATAATGCGGGGATTAGCGGAGTGGGACAATTACATGAAATAGACCAACAAACCTGGAATAAGGTTTTCGACGTTAATGTTAACGGTGTTTTTCATGTATCCAAAGCAGTGCTTCCTTATATGATGGAGCAGCAAGAAGGTTCAATTATCAACATGTCCTCTTGTATTGCGGAAATCGGCCTTAATAACAGGGCCCCTTATGCCGCTTCTAAAGGGGCTATTTTGTCATTAACCAAATCGATGCAGGTTGATTATGCAAAATATAATATTCGTGTGAATGCGTTAATGCCGGGAACTATTTACACTTCGTTCGTAAAAGATTACCTATCCAAAGATTCAAATCCCCAAGAAGCAGTAGAGGCAATTAAAAGCCGTCAGCTTGGCGGAGATTTAGGCAAGCCTATAGATGTGGCGTATGCTGCATTATACTTGGCATCAGATGAGTCAAAATTTATGATGGGTTCCCCGTTTGTGATTGATGGTGGAGTAGTTAATGGTAAATCAAATTAACTGGTTTTTATAATAGAAAGATTATATAAAAAATTACTTTACCTATAGTGTCCTCTATTAAGTATTAGTCTTCTAAAATCACAAAGAAGTTGATCAAACTATTGGAATACTTGATGCTTGATAAAAATTATGTTTTGCCTGCTTACGTTATCAGTGACACATAGTCATAAACAATTAACCTAAAGTTTTAGAATCGATTTATCGGCATGTCTTAGGCGAACAGTAAACACTGTATTTGTTTATATAGTAATCGTAGCAACAGCAGTTATTTTATTCTTATTACCTATGTTACCTTGTTAAATGACCTAGTCTATTTTATTATCATAAGAATTGGAGAGATGAAATCATGTCTAATATTGAAAGCAAGTTGTCAGAATTGGGTATTGACCTTCCAGAAGCACCAAAACCTGCAGCGGTGTATGTACCTGCCAAAACTGTAGGGAACCTGGTTTATACTTCTGGTCAAGATTGTAAGGAAAACGGAGTATTAAAATATGAAGGTAAATTAGGGTCAGATCTTACAGTTGAAGAAGGATACGATGCTGCAAGACAGACAATGATCAATTGCTTATCAGTTTTAAAAGGTCATATTGGAAGTCTCGATAAAGTGAAACAAGTTGTAAAACTATTGGGCTTTGTCAATTCTGCTGATGGATTTGTAAAACAACCTTATGTTATGAATGGTGCATCTGAATTGCTTGAGGAAGTGTTTGGAGAAAGAGGGAAACACGCACGGTCGGCGATTTCCGCAAATGAACTTCCTTTTAACACCCCTATAGAAATTGAAATGATTGTAGAAGTTGAAAGTGTATAAGTGTTGAATTCCAAGGTTTCAGTGGTTTAGTGATTATTGGAATTAAGTAGACCTACATTTCAAAAAAGCATGATTAAGTTAAAAAAGTGAATTTATTTATTTCATTAAGAAAAACAAATGCGGCTAGGATTAAATCATTGTCGTACAAGTCAATGTTTGGTTATACGGAGTTCATTTTTGAGGCTTTTGACATGTTGGTTTACTTTCTTAAAGTTTTGATAACGGCTGGCATGGAGAACTTGTTCTTGCATAATAACCAACCTCAGTTCATACAATGTACAGTTTTCACTTCGGTAAATATTCACACTGAGGTTGTTCAATTTTTTGCTTTGGTAATCTTGGTAGTTTAAGTTTACTTCACCTGTTTTTCAGCCTTTTTCTAGCACTTCCATAGCCATTTCGGAATCCGGACGCATCCAGACGGTAAGGATGCAGAGGTGTTATCTCAAATAAATGCGGATACACTAGATTGGGACGTTGTGCTGTAGTGAGTTTAATTTGAGAAGGTCCTACCATGAAAATCTTTAAGGCTAGTGTTTTCTTGAAGTTGATTTTAGCTTTATTTCAATTCGGCTTTATTAGTTTTGAATCTAGTTTATCAACATGACAAACAGTGATTTCAAAATTACTGACGGATGTCCTGTTTTTAGAAACTTAATTATGCATTTGAGAGAAGTCAATGAAATCCTTTTAATTGCAGTTAGATGTGGTGACCTAGCATCAAATCTTTCAGGTTTTTGATTTAAACATTTGAAGTTTGATATACTTATGTTTTGGCAATTTTGAATGATAAACCCATCCTTACCGAAAATATACTACTTATATTATTCAATATATATCTGGCAATAGTCATGTTGTCATTTAATTTTTACCATAGGTTTTGTAAGGGACCTATAAATATACAAAAGAGAGAGGGTGATTTACAAAATGTGGACTTAATTTGAATAAGAGCCGGGTAAACAGAAAAGGAACAAGGAGGATTGTCTCATGGATGTGATGACACTGGGAGAAAGTATGGCACTATTTACACCTAAAATAAAAGGATACATGCGTTATGCGTCGGATTTCACGGTTAAAGTAGCAGGTGCGGAATCAAATGTGGCAATCGGATTAGCTCGGTTGGAATATAGGTCAGCGTGGTTAAGTAGACTTGGCAACGATGAATTTGGGAAAAAGATTTTGATGTACATTCGTGGTGAAGGGGTGGATGTAAGCCAGGTGCACATTGATGAATCAGCTTCAACCGGCCTTTACTTCAAAGAAATGCTGACTTATGATGAAATGAGGGTACAGTATTATCGGAAGAATTCCGCGGCAAGTCGCATGAAACCTTCCGATTTGAATGAGGAATATATTGCAAGTGCGAAGTTTTTACATATTACTGGGATTACGCCTGCTCTTAGTGAAAGCTGTTATGAGACGGTAATGAAAGCAGTGGAAATTGCAAAAAGGAATGGAGTAACCATTGTATTTGATCCAAATTTACGTCGGAAGCTTTGGTCAGAAGAAAAAGCCAGACAAGCTCTACTTGAAGTTTCCGCCAAAGCCGATATTGTGTTGCCTGGGATTGATGAAGCAGAGTTTCTTTTTGGTCAAAGTGATACGGAAACCTTGGCAAGACAACTTTATAAACACGGGGCATCCATTGTTGTATTAAAAATGGGCTCAAATGGGGCTTTTTATCTTTCTGAGAAAGAACAGGGTCATGTCCCTGGATTTCCTGTTAAGCATGTAGTTGACCCAGTTGGTGCCGGTGATGGATTTGCGACAGGTTTTTTATCGGGATTGTTAGATGGTCTAGAGCTTGAAAAGTCTGTAAAGCGTGGAGCTGCAGTTGGAGCACTCGTGACAATGGTTAAAGGGGATGTAGAAGGTTTGCCTGACAGGTCCAGATTAAACTCTTTTATAAAAGGGGAAACCAAGGTGGATGTGATTAGATAACAAACTGACTATAGGAAGGAACGGTAAATTACAATGAACACTTTACAGTCTATTTATGAAAATAAACTTGTGGCCGTTATTCGTGGAGCAAGGGAAGAAGAGATTGTTTCAATTGCCAAGGCACTCCGTGAAGGTGGTATAAATATTCTTGAAATTACTGCGGAAACGCCTAATGTTTTACCCTTGATTGAACGTTTATCATCTGAATTTGGTAGTGAGGTAACGGTCGGAGCTGGTACAGTGCTTGATTCGGAAACTGCACGGGCGGCAATCATGGCGGGGGCGGAATTTTTATTTTCTCCGACGGGCAACGCGGCAACGATTCAATTGTCGAAGCGCTACGGGGGAGTCAGTATTCCGGGGGCAATGACACCGACGGGGGGTTTGATGGCGTACGAGCAAGGGGCTGATTTGGTAAAATTGTTTTCAGCGAATATTATGGGTCCGCGGTATTTGAAAGATGTACACGGTCCATTGCCACATATACCACTTATGCCGACAGGCGGTGTCAATCTTGACAATATCGAAGAATACTTTCAAAATGGAGCGGTGGCAGTGGGGCTTGGTAGTGCACTCATTAATATGAATCAGCCAATCAATGAAACAACATTAAGGGAAATCACGAAAAAAGCTTCACAGTTTATGAAGAAAATCAAATCATACTAGGTTATAGTATTGCCATAATTTGAAATAGTTAAGTATCAACAAAAAGGTTCCTCTTACGAAATTAGTCGTAATCCGGATAGTATATACCACTTTTCCTGAAAAAATTAAAAACATTAATGTTTAAATTAGCTGAAAGGTATTTAATTTCTTTGTTCCGCACTCGCTCAATGAAATAAGTAGCTTGTCTTGTCAAAGAGTTTTTTCACCTATTCAGTGTATACGACATTCTCAATCCGAAAGGAACGAGCTGTGCTACAATAGTCATACTTATATTTCTCTACAATTTTCATATGAATAGTTTTCTAAAAACTTCACATTTGTCTTTGTAAAATGGTTATGCTTATTATTAGTTACAATTACAATTGAAGCATCCCAGAAATCTTTTCTTTTGTTGTGTTGTTTTAACCTGTCATAGAAGTTTTCTCATGTATTGAAATGAATAGCTGGGAATGTAAACTAAACTGTGTAGGTAGGAATCCGTACGCATTTCTACTTACACATTTTAAATTACACTCACTTCACTTCCATAATTAGTTGGCTGTAACCATATGAAAGGGTCAGTCCCTCACTGTGCTAAAGCGTTAGTGTGGCGGGGGTCTAACCCTTTTATCTCTATTTGTCCCCTTTAACCTTCCTCACTTGTCATTCTACTCTTCAAATGGATTTTCAACATATGGTCCCTTAATAGCCAAGTTCATAAGTTGTGTTGCCATAAATTTTGGAGAATAAGGTCTATCATTTTCTAGCCACCAAGTAACAGTCCCCAGGAAAGCGGATTCCACATACACCACTACAAACTCTCTGGAAGCAGTCAATTTCCTGTCGTCTGGTACAAATTGTTGCAGTCCTTTCGAGATAAACTCATGAAAGATTGATTGTAGATTAGATTTAAAGGATGACATATTGCTTTTTGTAAGCATGACTCTGCAGAAGTTAGCGTGTTCTGCAACCTTTTCAAATAGATTGATAAAAATAGGATACGGGTGGCCACTGTCAAAGCGATAATTATTATCAGGTGCATTAAAGCTATTATGCAATTCATTGATAACCTCTTCCATGCTTTGATCCAGCAAATCATACTTATCATGGAAATGAAGGTAAAAAGTAGCCCGATTTACAGTTGCACGGTTGGATATATCTTGAACTGTAATCTTGTCAAAACCAACTTCATCAATTAATTCTACCAATGCATTTTTCAACAGTTTCTGTGTACGGATTACTCTGCGGTCATTATAATTTAATTTTTTAGACAATTTTTATCACCCTGTCTATTATTTTTGAAATTTTAGAACGACTTTCCCAAATCCGTTGTTTAGTAGGCATTTACCTTCAAACTGTTGTTTGTACCTTATTATATCGTATGCTATATTAATAATAGACATGGTGTCAATTAAGTTGATTTAACTATAGAATGACAGCTTTATCAAAAGTACCAGAATACTAGGTTATAAAAAATAAGAGGGGTGAATGTATATGGGAAGATTAACAGGAAAAGTCGCAATTATAACAGGTGCTGCAAGTGGAATGGGATATGAAGAGGCAATGCTTTTCGCAAAAGAAGGTGCAAAAGTAGTTGCGACGGATTTAAACGAAAGTGCCGTCCAAGCAGCGGTCAAAAAGATAACATCAAACGGTGGTGATGCGATTGCCATTCAGCATAATGTAGCAAATAAAGAGGATTGGGAAGCGGTTTACCAACAAACGATAGAAAAGTATAGTAAATTGGATATATTGGTTAATAATGCAGGAATTTCACAGGCAGCATCGATGGATGAGTTGACAGAAGAACAATGGGACAAGATTGTTGATATCAATTTAAAGGGAACATTTTTCGGAATACAATTGGCTGTACCGCATTTCCGAAATAACAAAGGAGGTTCCATTGTCAATATTTCGTCCATTGCAGGATTAACTGGAAGTTCCGGAGCTGGAGCTTATACCGCTTCTAAAGGCGGTGTCAGGATGCTGACAAAATCCGTTGCTGCAGATTATGGAAAAGATAATATCCGTGCTAACTCTGTTCATCCAGGGTACATTGTTACACCGATGTCCAAAGATTTTATGGAGGATGAAAAATATAAAGGATGGTTTTTATCACAAACCCCACTCGCCAAATTAGGTAAGCCGGAAGAGGTTGCCGAAGCTGTGTTGTTCTTAGCCTCAGATGCTGCCTCTCACATAACCGGGGTGGAATTGCCAGTAGACGGCGGTGTAACAGCTATATAGATTGAAATGGAAAGGGTCAGTCTCCAACTGTGCTAAAGTGGGGACTGATCCCTTTATTCAACGGCTTCATATTTGACCATGGGGACAGGCACCCCGGTCCACTCCACTTTTCAGAAATTTTGTCCGGCAGCCGATGGACACGTTATTTAATGTTTTACATGATTTTTTATGTTCATTAATACCTGAAAATGGCCCAAGTATCCTGTCCCTTTGGCCCTTTCCCCTTGTCCCTTTCCCAAATATAAAAATACAAGTATTTACTTAATAATTATAGAATAAATGTTCGCATAATGTTATAATAAGATTAATAGATTGGCTTCGCATGAGGGGTTTGGTAGCACTGTTACTCGTCGGTAGTCTTCAGTGGGAGACTTCCCGGGGAGGGAGACCAGCCTATGGACATTGTTGATGCGCTAACGCTTATGATATCCTTCGGGATGTTAGTGGCGATTATCGTATCTGATATTAACCATAAAAAATAATCCCTCCTATGCGTTTGACAGGCGCTGAGGGATTATTTTTCCAAAAAGCTGCCTAGCCCCTCTTGATGGGGTTCTGTCTATTGCGACCGCTCCATGTACCAGCATGGGCGGTCTTTATTAGTTTATGCAATTCCAATGTTTCTATATTCATTATACCACGAAATCAAAGACTGTATACATTATTCATTCGAATTTACTATTGTGCTGTGTACCCGCCATCAACTACCAGGGAATTTCCAGTCATGAAGGCGGAGTCATCGCTAGCCATAAACAATACGGCTTTCCCCCTTATTTGTAAAATAAGAGTATTTTTCCCCTCTGACTAAGTCTATTATACTCTGAATTCAGAATAAATGGGTGAAAAATGCTTGAATAGCGTGTTGATAGCTGTTGTAAGGTCAGACCCCAAATTTTTTCACGTTCATTAATACTGAAAAAGGTCCAGGGAGCCTGTGCCCTTGGACCTTTTCGTTACTGATAACCATAAAAAATAATCCCTCATGCACTTAGTTTAGCCGGTAAGTGGGTGATTATTTTCCCTATATTTATTATACCACGAAATCAATATATGGACCATGGAGCGGCACCCTGGTCCACACGATATTTAATGATTTACATATTTTTTACGTTCTTAATATCTGAAAACTGGTCCAAGGCCCCTGTCCCCTTGGACCAAGGCCACCCTTGGACAGGACCACAGACCAGGACCACAGACCAGGACCACACCCTTGGACCAGAAAATTAATCTCCTATTTTTGTCACACCCTCATTGTGACAATCTTATGACAACTTACCCATTTACTTTTAAAATTCTCTGATATAATTAAAATTGTGAAAGCGATAACATACAAGGGGGAGTTTTAATGAGAAATAAATTCAGCTTTTTAGTTGTTATGCTATTAGCAATCATCATTGTCATTGCTGGTTGCAGTTCTTCTTCCGGAAATGACGGAGATGGTGACAGCGGCAGTGATAACGAAGGAACTACTCTAACAGTGGCAACAGTTAACAACCCGGATATGAAGATCATGCAAGAGTTAACAAAAAAACACTTTGAAAAGGAAACTGGAATTGAAGTGGAATTTGTCGTCTTGCCGGAGACGGACCTCCGTAAAAAGGTAACAGAAGACGTTGCATTGGGAGCAGGTGCTTTTGATATTGTAACGATAAGCACATATGATACACCAATTTGGGCAGAGAATGGCTGGATTGAGCCAATAAGTCCATATTTGAATGAATTAACCGATGAAGAAAAAAAGGCTTACGACTTGGAAGATATTTTCCCATCTATGAGATCTGCGCTTACGTATGATGACAGCTTATACGCGTTACCTTTCTATGGAGAAAGTACCATGCTTTATTACAATAAAGAAATTTTTAAGGAAGTAGGATTGGAAATGCCGAAACGTCCAACGTGGGAAGAGGTTGGACAAATGGCCAGAACAATAAAAGAGGAAACCGGCAATCCGGGAATTGTACTGCGTGGACTGCCGGGGTGGGGAGAAATGATGGCACCACTCACAACGGTTATTAATGCATTTGGCGGCCGCTATTATGACGAAAATTGGAATGCGCAGCTTAATAGTGAAGGGACTGTAAATGCTGTTGAATTCTATGTTGATTTATTAAAAGATGCCGGACAGCCAGGAGCAACAAGTACAGGATATACGGAGGCGCTAACGATAATGTCTACCGGAAAAGCAGCAATGTGGTATGACGCGACAGTTGCTGCAGGAACACTGAACAATCCTGAAGATTCATCGGTAGTAGGTAAAATTGGTTATGCGTTTGCTCCAACACAAGTGAAAGAGCAAAATACCGGTGGACTATATGCCTGGTCACTTGCGATTGAGAAAGCTAGTAAAAATAAGGATGCTGCATTTGAATTTATTAAATGGTCTACCAGCAAAGAATATGTTGAACTTGTCGGAGAGGAAAAAGGTTGGGTGGTTGCCCCTTCTGGAACCAGAATTTCCACGTACGAAAATCCAAAATATCAAGAAGCAGCGCCTTTTTCTGATATGGTTTTAGAAAGTATTCAGAGCGTGGATTATGATAATCCGACAGTAGATCCAGTACCATATGTTGGAGCTCAGTATGTGGCAATCCCTGAGTTTCAGTCACTCGGAACCGAAGTCAGTCAGCAAATAGCCGCGGCAATTGCGGGAGATAAGACAGTTGAAGAGGCTATGGAGGAAGCTCAGAAACTTGCGGAACAGGCTGCCAAAGAGGGTGGATACAAATAAAATTTGTCTCCTTGAATAGTCATATGATGTTGATTGTTTAATAGGATCCGGTTTTTTAGATGAATAGAAGAAGGATGGGAAGTTTTGACCTTCTTCTATTCTTTCATCATTGTTTTTAAAAGGGAGTAAGCGTATGAAAGCAATTGAACAAAAGAGAAAGTCTGTGAACAAGCCACCAACAAAAAGATTAATTTTACCGAGTGCTATTTTCCTGATCATTATGACGCAAGTTCCGTTTCTTATTACAATCTATTATAGTTTTCAGGATTGGAACTTATTGCGCCCTGATCAGGGGATTTCATTTTCGGGGTTGTCAAATTTCAAGAACCTCCTGACATCTGCTTCCTTTTATAAAGTATTAGGAAATACTTTTGTATTAACATTTGCTGCCTTGATTATTTGTTTTATATTAGGGTTTGCCCTTGCATTATTAATGAATCGTAACTTTTTCGGGAAGGGCATTGTTCGGACGATGTTTATAACGCCATTTTTTGTCATGCCGACCGTATCAGCAATTGTATGGAAAACGTTGGTTTATAATCCCAGCTACGGGTTAAGTGCTTATTTTGCAAATGTTTTTGGAACAGCTCCAATTGAGTGGTTATCAGAACATCCGCTGTTATCAATTATCCTGGTTGTATCCTGGATGTGGACTCCGTTTTTCATGCTTATACTATTGGCGGGACTGCAATCTCGTCCAGGCGATTTAATTGAAGCAGCTCAACTGGATGGAGCTAATAAAATCCGTCAGTTTATCCATGTGACAATACCACATTTGGTTAACTATATTGAAGTGGTCATTATATTGGGACTGATGTTTATATTACAAGTGTTCGGTGAGATATATGTAACTACTTCGGGTGGGCCAGGGTTTGCTTCTACAAATCTGTCATTCTATGTCTACCGTACCGCATTTCAAAGCTGGGAAATAGGTGAAGCATCAGCGATTGGTGTATTGACGGTTATATTAACCATTATTATGATGTTGATTATGTTTAAAGTCTTACGTCGCATGTTCAGGGAGGAACAGTCATGAAAAAAATAGTATCTGGTGGACTGACACTGTTTACCTATTTACTGGCATTCGTGTTTTTCTTCCCAATTCTATGGATTTTCATAACAGGATTTAAAACAGAAAGTGAGGCAATTAACATCCCGCCTTCCATATTTTTTGAACCAACGCTTGAGAACTTTCAAATGGTATGGGGAATGGGAATAGGCGAGTTTTTTATAAATTCAGCAATTGTTACTGTTTCGTCCACATTATTGGCGCTGCTGCTTGGCGTACCGGCAGCTTATGCCCTTGCGTTATTTAAAATTAAGCGAAAGGACGATATTTTATTCTGGATTATTTCAACCCGCTTTTTGCCAATAGCGGGGATCATTATCCCATTGTATTTGATATTTAAAAACATTAATTTATTGGATTCATTACTTGCCTTAACCTTACTTTATGCTGCAATGAATGTACCATTAATTATCTGGATGATGCGGTCCTTCTTCAACGATGTCTCCATTGAGATTATTGAAGCCACACGAGTTGATGGTGCAACAGGCTTACAGGCATTCTTTAAAGTTGTTTTGCCGCTTGTCAGACCCGGACTTGTTTCAACTGCACTGTTATCCATGGTATTTGCATGGAACGAATTTTTCTTTGCTGTAAGTTTAAGTTACACAAATGCCGCAACATTACCGGTTAATATGGCATCTTATATGACACAGGAAGGATTGTTCTGGGCGCAAATGTCCGCCGCTGCATCGATTTCAATTTTACCGGTCATTATTTTGGGATGGTTTACACAGCGGCAATTAGTAAGGGGATTAACGATGGGGGCTGTAAAAGGATAATACCCGATTATATAGATAGATATAAAGGAAAGGAATGATTAAAAAATGAAGGCTTTAGTCATTGAAAAGCCATATGATGCCACTGTAAAAGATGTACCTTATCCAAAGCCGGCATCAGATGAAATCACCATTAAGGTTGAAAATATTGGTATTTGCGGGACAGATATTCATATATTTCAAGGTGAGTTTCTTTCACCTTATCCAATTATTCCTGGTCATGAATTTTCAGGTACTGTTTATGAAATTGGTGAAAACGTACAAGGTTTTGAGGCGGGAGATCGGGGTACTGCCGACCCGTCCCTGTTTTGTGGACATTGTGAATTTTGTTTAACGAATCGTGGCAACCAATGCGAAAATTGGGGAGCCATTGGAAACACGGTTGATGGGAGCATGGCAGAGTATGTAAAAGTGCCCAGTAAAAATGTCGTTAAAATACCTGATTCGATGTCGTTCGCTGAAGCTGCTTTTATTGAGCCAATGGCATGTGTTGTGCACGGAATGAATCGACTGCAGCTCCAGGTAGGCGATCGGGTAATACTATTTGGAGCTGGAGCGATGGGCCAACAACTCGTTCAATCCGTGAAAATGGCTGGGGCTTCAGAAATTGTTGTTGTAGATATCTCCCAAAACAAGCTTGATATGGCATTTGAGTGGGGAGCAACGAAAGGCGTATTAAGTAAAAATATCGGAACTGAATTAAGTGAGGAAAAGTATCCGAATGGTTTTGATGTCGTTATTGACGCAACTGGTATACCTGATGTTATTGAACAGGCTTTTGACTATATGGGAAAAACGGCAACCTATTTACAATTTGGCGTTACACCTAAAAATGCGAAGGTAGAAATTGATCCATTCAAACTATATAACCAGGATTGGACAATTCTTGGTACCATGGCAATTAATCATACGTTTCTGCCGGCCTTCCAGTGGGTGAAAAATGAACGTATTGATTTAAAGCCTATTATTTCAAAAGAAATTTCACTTGAACAAACTATTGATTTTTTGAAAGGGCCAAAAGATTCCAACGATTTAAAGGTTCAAATAAAAATATAAGACGAATGTGTATCAAAGGACCCGGGAAAGTCACATGTCGAATGTGGCTTTTCCTTTTATTGCTAAGGAGGCTGTATAATGGATAATGAATTATTGATGGGAATTGATATCGGAACTCAGGGTGTGAAAATTCTTGTGATCATTCAAAATGGAGACATTATTGCAAAAGGAAACCATACTTATGATTTCGAAGTTCCAAAGGCAGGTTGGGCAGAACAGGATCCACTGCAATGGTGGGATGGTGTAACAAAATCATTGCAACAGATTTGGGACCAAGGCATTAAAGCGGAACAAATACAGGGGATAGGTATATCAGGGCAAATGCACAGCCTTGTTTTGCTGGATAAAAATATGGAAGTATTGGGTAACTCTATTTTGTGGAACGATGTACGAACCAACGAAGAATGTGAAGAGATTGAACAAATTGTCGGCAAAAAGAAAGCCTCAGTAATTACTCGAAATGCAATACTTCCGGGGTTTACTGCACCTAAGCTGTTATGGGTCAGGAAGCATGAACCAGAAAGGTATTCCAAAATCAGACATGTGATGCTGCCGAAAGATTATATTGTATTCAAGCTAAGTGGAATTTTTTCATGTGATGTTTCAGATGCAAGTGGCACAGCTTTATTTGATACAGAAAAACGCAGCTGGTCGAGGGAAATAATTGAACGGCTTGAAATACCATTTGAATGGCTGCCGGTAGTCCATGAAAGTCAGACTGTTGTAGGGGGAGTATCGCAACAAGCTGCACAGTCAACAGGTTTAACAAAAGGTACCAGGATTGTAGCCGGGGCTGGCGACAACGCAGCAGCGGCACTCGGAAATGGAATAGTTGAAGAAGGTTCCGGAATGATTAGTGTCGGGACGTCAGGAACCGTTTTTGCACCATTGAAAGAACTTTCTCCGATTCACGATGGGGGACAATTGTCTACCTTACATTTATTTTGTCACTGTGTACCTGGAACCTGGCATGCTATGGGTGTAACATTATCAGCAGGCATGTCATTAAATTGGTTCAAGCATACATTTTCGGAAAAAGACACGTATGATCAGTTTCTTACGGGAATTGAAGCTATTCCAGCCGGTTCTGAAGGATTATATTATCTTCCATACCTTAATGGGGAGCGGACACCGCATAATGATCCACATGCAAGGGGCGTTTTTTTTGGAATTCACTATAATCATTCCCGCAAGCATTTTACAAGGGCCGTTCTCGAAGGTGTCTCATATAGCCTGAGGGATTGCTATGAGTTGATAAAAATGAATAATGTGTCCATTAATAAGCTGTACGTTACGGGAGGTGCGAGCAAAAGTTCCGCATGGAGACAAATTTTAGCTGATATTTTAGGGCGTAAGCTAACATTTTTTGATGATAGGGAAGGACCTGCTTTTGGTGCTTCATTATTAGCCGGACTTGGTATAGGTGTTTGGGAAAGCCCAACAATGTTACCGGCGCTTTTCGAAAATAGTGAGGAAACGAAGGCACTGGGGCAAAATGTGAAAACGTATGAAGATAATTATCAAATATATAAAAGCTTATATACGCAATTAAAGCCTTTATTTAATATGAAACAGAAATAGGATAGTATAGAATTATAAAGCCAATTCAGTGGATAAACATTCAATTTTTTTACTGGAAGGATTGAAAGGCATGAAACAGTCTATCACTATAAACTCACGTCAAGAAGAATTGCTGCGGTCATTTATTAATGAAAATAAACCAATTTCCTATAAATATCTTTCCGATTACTTTAAATTAAGCGTACGAACGATTCAAAGGGAAATAAGATCGCTCGCTCCCATATTAAAAGAATATGACATTAAAATCACACGAAAAATTGGTTCCGGATTGGAATTACAGGGTGCAAAAGAAAACATAGAAAAGTTAAATGCACAAATGAAGCAAGCAGAAGTTATGACTGCATATTCCCCGGAGGAGCGCCAGGAAGGAATTACGTATGAACTTTTATTATCAAATGAGCCTTTGAAACAAGGGTATTTCAGCACAAAATTCGATGTGTCCGTCGCAACCATTGCTTATGATTTAGATAAGGTCAGTTCATGGTTTCAAGAAAGTGGGGTAAAAGTCGAGCGTTCCCCGGGTGTCGGCATTTATATTATTGGCACAGAACAACAACGAAGGACTTTATTGTCGCAATTACTTCATAAGGATATTACATTTGAAGACTGGCTGGAGCTTTTTCATGAACCAGCAGCGGAAGAATCGCTGTTCGGGAAATTGGGTTCCGTTATTCGGAACAGATTGCTTAAATTTGTTCAGAAAGATAAAATTATGGATGTTGACCATGTTTTACAAGAGGTATTGAGAGAACATCCAGATGTGGTGTTAACCGACAGAAATTATGTGAATTTAATGATTCACATTTTGCTGGCCATGGAAAGAATTCAGAGTGGCAAGGTAATCGAATATAATAACCTGAATTATTGGGTTCCTTTTGAAGCGGATACACTTTCTCTTGCAAAAAAAATAGTAGCCCGGCTGGAGAAGGTTTCATCACTGACTTTTCCGGAAATCGAGGTGGAATATATATCACTTCACCTTGCCGGGGCCGAGATATCCAAAAGAATAGATTTAGAGAGTGATAGTAAAGAGTTTGTGTGGGTTGAACTGACACAGAGCTTTATTCGTTCCATTGAATATTATCTTGATCGGTCTTTTGAAGGAGATCAGTTACTTTATGAGGGGTTATTTTCCCACTTTGTACCCGTTTTTAAAAGATTGAAATATGGCTTACAAATACATAATCCGATGCTGGATCAAATAAAGGAAAAATATCCCGATGTCTTTACTGCTTGTGAGAAGGCCTGTGTCAATTTAACAGAAAAGACAGGTTATCCGATTCCTGAAGACGAGGTTGGATACTTAGCCATGCATATTGGTGCATCATTATTACGAGTCAAAGAGGATGTAAAGGAAACATATAAAGCAATAGTAGTTTGTGCAAGCGGCCTTGGAACATCGATGTATTTGGCCACAAAAATTCGTACAGATATTCCTAATCTGCAGGTGGAAGCAGTTGTTTCGTTAAATGAACTGTCCAATCGGATAACAGAAGAATCCGACATTGATATTATTATTTCAACAGTAAACCCGCCCGTTATAAGTGGCACAAAGGTAGTTATAGTCAGCCCCTTTCTAAATAAAGAAGATTTAGAGACAATCAGTAATACATTGGCTGGAGTGGGCCATGCGAAGAAAAATATTTCTGCTTCAGAGGAAAAGGACAGCAATGCACTTGATTCCTCATCGCTTTTCTCGCTGGGGGTTTACGGTGAAGGAATGGTGCAAATTATAAGGAATCTTAATATATATAACGGTGTGAAGATTGGTTCTGACCGCATTGTGAGTCTGTTGAATTACATGGAAAATGTTGCAGAAATCACAAACCAAAAGATACTAATCAATGATTTAACAGAACGTGAAAAATCAGGTGGCTTTGTATTAGATAATCTTGCCATGCTACATACCAAATCAAAAGGGGTGAACGCACCTGTTGTCGCACTCTTTCGTACAGAATCACCTGTGCCTTGGCATGGTGATGATGGACAAGAGCAAAAGGTTAAGGTAATTATTTTGCTGGTGGTGCCTATCGATGCTCCGGCAGAACATATGGAAATGATAAGTGAAATTCCTGCATCATTCATCGATGAATCGTTTCTTGAGGGATTAATTACTGGAACGGAAAATGAAGTGCATGGCTTATTTGAAAGCGTTTTAACGGAATCCTTTAAGCGGCGAATAACTTTTATAGCGAAAGGGTTACAAGACGAATGAAAAAGTTTGCCCGGCTTTTAAGTGCGATGGTATACCAAAATATTATAATCATCATTGCTGTTGGTGTTATTCGTGTTATTTTTGGTGATTACGGCTGGTGGTACAATGAAACAATTACTGAAATTGTTAATCCGGTATATCACACCTTGTTGCCGGTTTTAATCGCGTACACCGGCGGTAAACTGGTTGGCGGACAACGAGGTGCAACCGTTGCTGCTATTGCTGTGTTTGGACTAACACTTTCAAGTACAGTGCCGGCCATACTGGGAGCAATGATTATTGGGCCCTTATTGGGATGGGTGATGAAAAAAGTTGATCAGCTGATGATTAAACGATTACCTGGTGTTGGGTATGAACTGCTGATTGGAAATGTATTGGCTTCATTTATCGCAATTATATCCACACTGTTCTGTTTTTTATATGTAGGTGAATTGTTTTCTGCAGGCGTCGAATTTTCTTTAAACTTCTTGGAATCGATTGTTAATTCGAGCCTGCTCCCACTTGCAGCAATTATTGTTGAACCAGCGAAAGTCCTCTTCTTTAATAACATTATTAATTTTGGAATGCTGGCACCTTTGGGTATCCATCAGGTAAATGAATTGGGCAAATCCATATTTTTCTTAATCGAATCAAATCCTGGTCCGGGACTGGGAATTCTCATTGCTTATTGGTTAAAAACGAAAGGCGAACAGAGGAAAGGGGCCAAAATTGCAACCTCCATTCATTTTTTTGGCGGTATTCACGAAGTATATTTCCCATATGTGTTAATGAAACCCCGGTTAATCATCCCGCTTATTCTGGGGGGAATGGCAGGGATATTCAGTTTTCAATCATTTAATGTTGGTCTTGTAGCTATTTCTTCACCAGGAAGTATTTTCCCCGTAGTTGGACTTGCACCAAAAGAGGATATGATATTTGTTCTTTTAGGAGTACTTTTATCCGCGCTTGTATCGTTTATTGGAAGTTACTTTTTATTAGAGAATGTCTCTGATTCTCCATCTGTTAAGGATACAAAAGACACTATAAATGATTTTTATCAAGTGACAGAAAGTGGAAGCCTTCCAACGCGTGGTGAATCGAGGTTTGAAAAAGCGGAGCAAATGAATGAACAGGCAACCATGGAATTAAAAGGAACAACAATTGATTCGATTTATTTTGTTTGTGAAGCGGGCATTGGTTCAAGTGCAATGGGCGCAGCAATGCTTCGGAAGAGATTACAGGAGGCAAATTTAGATATTTCAGTTGTGAATTCATCAATTGATGATATCTCACCAAGTGCAGACTTAATTATTTGTCATGAACGCCTATTGCCAACCGTTAAACGTATTGCCCCGGATACAAACTATTATCCTCTTCAAACGTTTACGGATATGAAAGATTACAAGGAGTTGGTTGAGAGGCTTGTATAGTGGACCGCGGGGACAGGGGTCCTGGTCCACTTGGCTTTTCGGTAGTTCACAGAAGAAAAGGGACGATTCTTGTGCTACGCTAAATTAGAAGCAAAAGAATCGTCCCCATGTTTTTAAGCTAGTTAATTTTGAGCATTTTTCGTATAAAACTGCCTTTAATTTTTGCAGCAAAATTCGAGCTCTTAATTGTCACATCTTCCAGGTCTAATGGTGCCTTCGTTAATAATTCATATCCATCTCTGGTAATCAGGATTGTATCTGAATGTCTGTATCCTCCGATTCCTTCTATATAAATACCTGGTTCAATGGTTACTACCATACCTTCCTTTAGTATCTCATCACTGCCCTCAGCTAAAAATGGTGCTTCATGATTTCCCAAACCTACCCCATGACCTGTTCGATGGAGAAGATTAGATAGAAGTCCATTTTTAGAAAGGTAATCCCGTGCTTCTGAATCAACATCTGCTGCCCTGATTCCATCCTTTAACACGCTCAATGCCTTTTTTCTGGCTTCCATCATATGATGGAATAGTTCCACATCATCTTTGCCTGGTTGTTCTAAAAATAATGTTCGTTCACATTCTGCTGCATATCCATTAATTCTATAATAAGACATGCCAACATTTGGACCTTTTCCAAGCTTGTCACCCAAGTTCGGAACACTGTGGGGCATTGCGCTTCCTGGAGCTGGCCAGACAACAGTCAGCAGGGTAGTTGTTAACGGATCAAATTGTTTGTTCTTTATCAAGTCAGTCTGTATATTTTTTGATAGTGTAAAGGGTTCTAAAACACTTGCCCCTTTATATATAGATTTAAATATCTCCATCATAGCTCTATCGGTTATCTTTGAACTCAATCTAATTTTGTCAATTTCATAATCACTTTTTATTTTTCGTTGTTCGGCAACTAAATTAGATGGTGTGAGTTCCTGGGACTCTATATTTAAAAACACTTCAGTTTTGACATTATTTTCTATACCAATTCTCCCGAGCTTAGGGACAATTTCATTTAAGACATTCTGCCATTCGGTTCCCTGAGGAGAAGGATATTCCCAATAAGTAATGATATCAACGTCCAATATACCTTTTTTTACATGTTTTTCCTCAAGCTTTGGAACAACGAAAATTGGATTTTTATCTAATGTTAGTATAAGAATGAAAGGTCTTTCTTGCTGCATATAGGTAATATTAGTAAAATACCAGATATCCTCATCAGAAGTTATTATGTAAGAATCCAAAGAGTGGTCTTGCATTTTTGCACGCAGTTTATTCACTCGATTAAGTAATTCTTGTTTCATCATAATTCCCCCTTGTAAATTGTTAATGGGATTCAGTAATCATTTAAGCCTATTTATCGCTGCCTACCAGATTTTTCTTGTAAAGAACCCTGCTGGCTAAGATAGATAATATAAAACTAAAAGGCAGTAAAACAGGAGTAGTCAGTCCCAGTAAAAACACACCTATAACACCAACAATTAATGGTGTGATTGATTCCTTCCAATAGAATATCATCCAACTTCCAGCTAACCCCCCGAACAGTGCAGGCATGATGTTATTAAATGCAGGTGCTAATGCTTCAGAAGTTAAAATAGGGGTTAGTGGGACAATGAGGATTACTCCAAGTATAATGACTACCATTGATACTATGGTAGACACACCTACTGCAATCATTGATACAGCATCCCCCTCTGGAGTTCCCTGATCGATGTTTGCTGCTTTCAGAGAGGATATTGCACAAGGCATCTTTAAGTTTGAAACATTTCCTGTAACATAAGACATGTACAAGCTTCCAGTCCCAATAACTGGATGATAAGCAATCAGCTCTGTAAAAGTAAAAGCTGCCATGACTAAACTGATTAAAATAATTGGCTGCCAAACTAATGAAAAATCAAGAGGTATTTCAAACATAATAAATACAGTTAATGGGAATAAAAGCATTAAAATAAACGCAATTAACCCTGTTACCCTAGCAAACCGGTGGATGCTTTGATCAAAAGTTGAAATTTGGATTTTTTCTTGTTTCAATCCCATGTTTGTTCACCCTCCTTTTTTAATAAACTTTGGGAATTTGATTTAAATTGATGCGTAAGAATAGCAGATTACCTATAAAAGTGATGTATATAAAACGGCTGAGGCCATTCCAAAAATAATACTTAGAGCTAAAGAAAAGTTTTTTAACCAGGCAAATCGTTCTTTTTGGCTTAATACGGATATAAATAGTGCTAAAATACAACTGGTTAAAACCGTTAAGGATGCAATAATTCCATGTCCAAGGTACTCTATCATTAAAGTAGCAATTAACGCCATTAAGGCTGCTCCGCTTAAAACTTGCATCCAGCTGGCGTCACGGGCTTTGAATTTTTCATATGTCAAACTAATTTTCTTATTAAATAAAACACATAGTAACAAAGGTAATGAGCCGCCTATAGTCATCAGTAAAAAAGCAGCAGCAAAGGCAGTCCCATCAAATTCAGTACTTCCAAGACCGGAAACACCAACAGCTTGTGCCCCCATATCTGCTGCCAGCATCTCAAAAGGCGCTGATCCGATAACTGTAAGTCGTAACCATGGAATTGGTAAACCTAAAAGTGGGACTAATACAAATAACGCTATAACAATTGGTATAGAAGGGAGAATTGATATACTAATGCTTGTTTTTACGGTATTGATTAAAGTTTTTTTAGGTACCCCAAGATGTATTGCTTGTTTCCATGCCTTTTGTATATAAATAAATGTTTGAATGAAAACAAACAAAATAATGATACCTGTGATGATAAACAATATGTAATGATTAGCAATTTCTAAATATTTCAATACCCACACCTCTCAATCCATTGTTTAAATTTGACGATAAGGAAACAGGCTAAAAAGAATTTATTTCCTTATCCCCTGTAACACAATAATGATCATTTCTTTGCCATTCTTACTCAGGGAATATTCACCTCTGCTCAAGCACCATTCGTAAACAACTCCTCTTATAGTGGTAGTAATTAATTTGATGACTTGGGGTGTGGTAATGTTAGCGTTAATCTCATTTTTGGATTTTCCTTTATTAATCATCGTTTCAAGTAATTGATAGTAATTTCTTTCCGGGTTAATGTGAAATTTAGGGAAATTGGTATCTTTAATCTGTGAAGAATATATTACGGAAAGAAAATCAAGGCCAATTTTTTCTTCCATCGTATTAAAGATAAAGATAATGAAAAAGAGTAATTCATCGATTGTGTTATCTGCTTCAATAATTCTTTTTGTATATTCCTCGTATTCCTTGTCAATTAAAGCGGTCATATTAAAAAGCAGTTCTTCCTTACTGCTAAAGTGATTGTAAAATCCCCCTTTTGATGAGTTAGCATGTTCAGTAATTTCATCAACTGTAACATTATAAAATCCTTTTTCCTGGAATAACTTTATTGCGCATTCCATTAATCTGTTTTTTGTTTTTATTGCTTGCCTTTTTCTTTTGCTCATTTTATCCATTAATGTGAAATTTTCCTCCTTATATTCTTCGTTTGACTACGAGTAGTTGAAAATTTTCCTGTAAAAGCAAAACAATTTAAGCACAACCCAAAAAAGTTAATTAAGATAGCAATTAGCCAGGCTGTGAAAGAATAATAAAGATGAAGATCAGAAATGTTCAGTAAATGAGCAATGACACCACCGTATCCTAAACCAGCGAATGCAATGAACATTAATATTCTATAGACGGTGTAATAATTCATGTACCCGGTAATTAGAAACAGTCCATACAGTGCCATCACAACTATTCCTGAGATAGAAGAGGTAGCTGATAATGAACCGGCTCCATAGTATACCATGCCCAAACTTATTAGGTTGTAAGATAGCCCAAGCAACAAATACGTCAATTGTAATTTCAAAAGAATTGATATTCTCATATTTCACCCACACATTGTAGACTTATTAACTTCAGGAATTCATCCCGCTGTATTTGGTAGTTCACTTCGTAACAGGTAATACACCAACTTTTAGTACTGGATACTGTGTTTTGCATATAGGAATTGTGTGAACAAGCTGCGATGTTTTGTTTGGATTTGACTATTATGTAGGACTATAGCTTTCACAGACTACGTTCACCGACTGTGGTCTTATTATATGTTATTTCAGTATTTTTTGTCAATTGCAAAAAATAAAAAAATAATACTTACCGGAGGAACTGGTAAAGAATCAGGTTTTAGATTGAATTTATATTTCAGTCTGTAACTATGCAGCTTTCGGTGTTATTGCTGAACTTTTTGGCCGAAATGTATTAAAAGCCGTTCATCACCCCTCTCAAGTAATATTTTCCTTGTAAAGGGTGAAAGGTACACAACATATATATGTTATTTATTTTTTTCTACTTTTCACTTTTTTTGAAGGCAGGGATTTCATTACTCCCTATCGTATAGATAGTGTAGAATAAGTAAAATATTATAGACTCAGGATTCAACTTTACAAATGAGGTGATTACCTTGGAAAACCATCAATTCTTAGACATTCAAAAAGCAGAGAAACTATTAGAAATTAATAAAATGTTGACGAAATCATTGAAATTGGAGGAAGTTCTCCAAAATGTTATCGAAGCGGCAAAAGAACTGATTGAAATATCCGATACAATTATTATTATTTATCTATACGACGAAGCCACTGAAAAATTGCACTTTGCAGAAGGGGAAGGTATTGATAAAGAATCTTTGGGCAGGATAGCATTTTCACCGGGAGAATCTATTGCTGGGAAGGTTTTTGTTGAGCGGAATTCCAAGCTTTTCACATCGGAGAAAGAAATAGATTCATATATGCAGAACATGCGTGAGGAAAATTATAAACATTACTATAAAGGCGTTTATAATCGAAAAATCAAAAGCGCATTTTGTGTGCCAATCATGAACAAGGACAACTGTTTGGGAGTATTGGTAGTTGATAATTTTGAAAAGGATAATGTATTTACAGAAACGGATATGAAAATAATTGAAGTGGTCGCTGATCAAAGTGCCATAGCAATAGATAATTCAAATGTTTATCGACGTTTAAAGGAAAAAAATGATTTGTTGTCACAATCAACTCAAATACATAATCAATTCTATAATTTAATCATACGGGGAGAAGGAATTGATACCGTATTGAATTTGCTTGAATCAATTATTGATTCAAAAGTAACGTATCAGTCCACCGTTTTTTATGATGAAAAAGATTCGGTATATCCTATTGTGAGAGGGGATGAAGTCTTAGGAGTTTTAGAATTGGAGAAAGCTTTTAACTCCTTTTCTCGAATGCAGCAAATAGCAATTGAACATGCAAGCTTAACGATAGCACTGGAATTAGTAAAGGATAATGCATTATTTGAAAAAGAGCTTCGCTTCAGGGAAGAAGTATTTAATCAATTGTTGGAAGGTCTGTCTTATGATGATTTAAAACGGGCATTGCATTATATTGATTGGGATGAAAATTGGAAATTGCAATGTATCATAATGGAAGATGTACAGGAGCCTTTGTGGAATCAGAAAAAATTAACCGATAAAGAAAGGCTTGTACGATCTATGGAACAGAGTGCAACTTCCATTGCGGGAAACAGTTTTATTGTCACTCGAGCTTACCAGTTAATTCTAATTGTCCCCAAAATAAAAGAAGGAACAATTGATAAGTTAATAAAAACGATTGAGCTGCAATGGGGAAAAAATAAACAATTTGTTTATGGCATTGGCCGGGAAACGGAAATTAATGAACTGGCAATATCATATAAGGAAGCAATTCGGTCTATTGGGTATGCAAAGTCGAATCCTAAAACAAAAATAGTTGAATATGCAAAAATGGGAATTGAAAGACTGTTGCATGAGGTGGATCCCTCCACAATTGAAATATATATGTATGATAAACTTAGAAATTTATTCACGTTGGGTTCGGATTTTGTTGCTACACTGCAATGTTATATCAGGCAAAATAAAAATCACAAGGAAACAGCAGATGCACTGCACATTCATCCAAACACGTTATATTATCGATTAAAAAAGATAGAGGAAGCACTTGATATAGATTTAAATAAGGAAAAGGAATGGATAGACTTAGTTATAGCAATGGATTTATATATGGCAAGCAACAAAAATGAGTTATAAATTTTGTTGCTTGCCATATATATTTTTACAATTTTGAGTATTATAATTATTAACAAACATGAAGAGGAGGCATAATAATATGACTCAAACATATTACAACTATATAAATGGAAAATGGACAGCATCAAAGTCCAATGAAGTCTACTCAAGTATTAATCCAGCAAATACGGATGAAGTGCTTGGTTATTTTCAAAAATCGAATGAAGCGGATGTTGAATCAGCTATTGCCGCATCCGAAAACGCTTTCCGCGAATGGTCAAAAACTGCCGTTCCAAAGCGTGGGGATGTCCTGTTTAACTTAATTCAATTGTTGGAACAAAATAAAGAAGAATTAGCTTCATTGATTACGAAGGAAGTGGGGAAATCCTTGCGGGAAGCGAAAGGGGAAGTCCGGAAAACAATTGATGCGATGAAGCAATTCAGCGGCGAGGCAACACGGCTGAATGGCGAAACCGCACCTTCTCAGAATGATAATATTCTAGGCTATACAGTAAGGGAGCCTTTAGGGGTCGTTGGTGTAATTGCTCCATTTAACTTTCCGTTGGGAATTGGAATCTGGAAAATTGCACCTGCCATCATAGCTGGTAATACGGTAGTTTTCAAGCCAGCCAGTAACACATCTTTAGTTGGCGTAAAAATTATGGAACTTTTCGAGGAAGCGGGCGTTCCAGCCGGTGTTATTAACATGGTAACCGGATCCGGTAAAACGATTGGGGGAGCAATAGGAAGCAACCCTGAAATAAAAGCGGTTTCTTTTACTGGTTCTACAGATGTTGGCGTCCGATTAGGAAATGAAGTAACAAGCCGAGGTGGACGAATGCAAGCAGAAATGGGAGGTAAAAACCCGGCAATTATATTAGAAGATGCGGATATTGACCAGGCAATCGAAAGTATTGTGGTCAGTGGATTTTTAGATAATGGGCAGCGATGTACTGGTACAAGCAGACTAATTGTTCCGAAAACAATTGCCAAAGAAGTAACGGAAAAACTGGTTGACCGTGCAAAGCGTCTCGTCATTGGAGATGGCTTTGGTGAAAATGTGGACAGTGGGCCGGTTATTGATGATCAGCAGTTAAACACGTATTTACACTACGTAAACGTGTCACTTGAAGAAGGAGCAAAATTGGAATTTGGCGGTAAAAGATTAGTAGATAACGGAAAAGATAAGGGTTATTTTGTTGCTCCTACTGTGTTCAGCAATGTCACACAGGAGATGACAATTTTTCACGAAGAAATCTTCGGCCCGGTAATCGGGATTATCGAGGTTGACTCGTATGATGAAGCTTTGGAACTGGCCAATGATAGTGACTTTGGGCTCTCATCCACAATTTATACGAATGACTTAGAAAAAGCATTTCATTTTGTACGTCATGTCGAGTCAGGAGTAACCCATGTCAATATGCCGTCCACCTATTTTGAAAACCAATTTCCGTTTGGTGGCAAGAAGGCATCAAGTATTGGTCCTCGTGAACAGGGATCAACTGCATTGGATTTTTGGACCGACTATAAGTCAGTTTACGTTAATCCGTAAGCGAGCAGCTTAGAAGGGTGATGATTAGTTGGAAAAAGTGGGAGTAGTTGGCTGTGGCTTAATGGGGCACGGCATTGCTAAGAATTTATTGAAAAATAATTATACGGTTATGGTTTATGACATTGACCAAACAGCAGTTAAGCGGCTGGAAAGTATAGGAGCTATAGGTGCATCAAGTGTAAAAATGATGGCAAAAGAAATAGACTGCCTTATTTTGTCATTGCCTACTCCTGAATTAGTGAGGAAAACGTTATTGGGCGATGGAACTATAAACGGGATGCGGGCAGGAACAAACATACTGGACATGAGCACCAACGATGTGGAAGTAACCCGTGAATTACACAATTATGCGAAAGAATACGAAATTGATTTTTTTGATTGTCCGTTAAGCGGTGGTCCAGCAGGTGCTGAAGCAGGTTCTCTAACAATTATGGTTGGAGGTAATGAAGCAGCATATTCAGCAATCCTGCCTGTATTAAATGCGATTGGTGATCATATCGATTTTGTAGGTCCAAGTGGTGCCGGTCAGACAGTGAAGCTTTGTCACAATATGGTCGTTGGCGGTGTCATTACACTTTTAAGTGAAGCATTTTTAACTGGTGAAAAAGCAGGTGTTACAAAAGAAAAGGTTGCTTCCATTCTGCAGAAAGGGTCTGCGCAAACCAAAGTAATGGAAGTGTTTGGTCAAAACATTTTAAACGGGAGCTTTGAAGACGTTAAATTTTCACTTGCTAATATGACCAAGGATATTCACCTATATAGGAATTTAGCAGAAACACAACAAATACCAACTTATGTCAGCCAACCTGTGGATCAGCTTTATCAGATGGCTAAAGAGAAAGGGAGAGGAGGAGAGGATTCTTCAACTATTTATAATGTTTTAGCGGAAATGGGAGGTAAGTCTTTTATTAATTAGTAAAAGGGGGCGTTTTCATGAGTAGTGAAGTGGCTCAAGGGTTATGGAAGGACTGGCGGTTACATGCGCTTGTATTAATAATTGTTGTTATTACAGAGGCAATTGGAACGTTCAGTTTTACAATTGGTCCAGGTGTTATCATGCTTTTGCCAATGCTGTACGCTTTAATTATTGGACTTATTTTATTTTTTACTCCAGTAGTTAAGGAAAAGCAGTCCAAAAATGCGGAGCCAATTATCGTATTGGGAGTAGCATTATTATTGGCTAAAATTGGTGTGATTATCGGACCGTCATTGCCACAATTAATTGAAGCAGGACCTGCACTATTGCTGCAGGAATTTGGAAACCTTGGAACTATATTTTTAGCATTGCCAGTAGCTGTTTGGCTGGGATTAAAACGTGAAACGATTGGTATGACACACTCTGTAGCACGTGAACCAAACGTAGGTTTAATTATGGACAAATACGGAATCAGTTCTCCAGAAGGAAGAGGTGTCATGGCAGTTTATATTTTTGGAACTGTTTTTGGCGCTGTGTTCATGGGGTTGATTTCCGGGTTCCTTGCAACATTAACACCTTTACATCCCTTATCATTTGCGATGGCATCTGGTATCGGCAGCGGAAGTATGATGGCTGCAGCAAGTGGTTCACTGATCGCAGCATTTCCGGATATGGAGACACAAATTGTTGCTTTTGCTGGGGCAAGTAACTTGTTGTCATTATCCACAGGTCTTTATGTAAGTATATTCATAGCTTTACCGTTAACAGAAAAACTTTATGCCTTGATGACAAGGCGTCGCAATAACCAAGGTAATGGGATTACAGAGGAAGATGACGAAAAGGTTATAACAAAATAAGGGGGGAGTTACCATGTTAAAAAATATTCAGGAATGGACATTGTTGTTAGTGATATTCGGCTTCACTGCCTTATTAGGTAATTGGGCAGGCTATAATATTATGCCATTGGCAGCAGTACCTGGTATGATCATTCTAATTTTAGTCTGTCTTGCAGGATTTATTTTAAATAAACTGATACCGGTTAACTTCCCTAGTGTCGCTTACATTGCCATTATCGGTGTGGTTATATCAATGCCTTGGATGCCGGGATCAGAAAAAGTAGTAGCGTGGACGTCCGAAGTACAACTTCTTGCACTTGCTACACCAATACTTGCCTATGCTGGTATTGCAATAGGCCGTTCATGGACAGATTTTATGCAGCTGGGATGGAAAACAATTGTAGTTGCCAGTTTGGTATTAGTAGGTACTTTTGTTGGATCTGCGGTTATTGCAGAACTGGTGCTGAAAATGCAGGGTATAATTTAATAGGAGAAATAATGCCTCTTATCTAAGGGGCATTTTTAAATGATGGATATTTAACAATAGGAGGAGGATTCTATGTCACCGATTCATGAAATAAATATTTTCAAAGAATTAATGCAAGACTATGATCGTAATCTGGACCATTCCGGTATCAACGGAGATCGGATTGCAAAGCGGCTCTATGAGCTATCACAAATTGGAATGACAGCAGATGGAGGGGTGATGCGACCTGGCTTTTCGGGAGAGGAAAAAGATGCAAAGCAGCTGGTTAAAGGATGGATGAGAGAAGCAGGATTGGAAGTGTCAGAGGATGGCGCTGGTAATGTTATAGGAAGAATGAATGGCATAAACAATGATGTCCCTGCAATTGCATCCGGTTCCCATGTAGACAGCGTGCCAAACGGAGGCCACTTCGATGGGCCTGTTGGGGTCCTGGCTGCGCTTGAGGTTGTAGCAGCCTGGAAGGAAACCAATTATTCAGTAAAGAAACCATATGAAGTAATTGTTTTCTCAGATGAGGAAGGCTCACGGTTTAATAGCGGATTAACCGGTAGTATGGCAATGACAGGTGAAGCTGATTTTAATGAAAATAAAGACCTTATTGATTATGATGGCAAATCATTTGAAAATGTGCTTCGGGCGTATGGAAGCGACCCGCAAAAATTCCAGGAATCAAAAAGAGATTTAAAAGAAATAGAGACGTTTGCAGAAGTTCATATTGAGCAAGGAAAGAAACTGGAAAAGGAAAATCTTCCGGTGGGGATTGTCAGTGGTATTGCCGGACCGGCGTGGTTGCAGGTGACTTTTATTGGACAAGCGGGACATGCCGGTAACACACCAATGATTGGCCGAAAAGACCCGATGGTGGCAGCTGCCGCGTTTGTTCAACGTATTGAAAGTTTTCCGGGAAAAGTAAGTGATTCATCTGTAGCAACAGTCGGGAAGGTTAATGTTTATCCAAATGGTATTAATGTAATCCCGGAGAAAGTAGAACTCAGTGTTGATGCCCGTGATATACATGAGCACACAAGGGATGAACTACTGGAAATGATTGTTCAGGAAGCAGAATCGATCGCAGAAAACAGAGGAATTACTTGCGATATTAACCCAACAACAAAAATAAAGCCCATCCCAATAAAAAAAGAACTGCAGGATAAATTAGCCGCTGCTGTTTTAAAAAATGATATAAAACCTTCTTATGTTCCAAGTGGAGCAGGCCATGATGCGATGATTTTGGGAAGGCATATTCCGGTGGCAATGCTGTTTGTCAGGAGTAAAGATGGAATTAGCCATAATCCGAAAGAATGGTCGTCGCTTAATGATATCGTAAGTGCAATTCACGTCTTGAAAGACTATGTTGAAACCTTGATGGCTGATTAATGTTGGAAGGTATTTTGAAGCGTAAAGGCATTTGAAATAGCAAAATAAGTCCAAACACAGCCGCATTCTGTGTTTGGACTTATTAATCGTAATGAAGTACAACAATAAGAGAGTAGATACCTTTATGACAGTTCTTTTATAAGCCAAGTGTCCATCGTATTATGCGCTGAACCATCCAGTGCGCTTTCAAGTTGTTGGAAACCAAATTGAATGTAGAGGCTGTTGGCCGCCTGGAGTTTCTCCATTGTTTCCAGATAACAGTGGGTATAATATTTTTTGGAGAAGTTGAGTGCTACTTTCATCAATTCCTTCGATAGCCCTATTCCTTGAGCAGCGGGTGTGATGTATAGCTTTTGCAGCTCACAAACCCCCGTTTTTTCCCAGAATGGTGCAATACCAACACCACCAACCACTTCATCTTGTTCATTCACCGCAACCCAATACGTTGCGTTTGATTGCTGCTTATAAAATTGTGCTAAATTACGCAGCTGGGGATCAAAATAGGCCGTTCCTGGAATGTCTAAGTCAAATGATTCTAGGGAGCGTTTAATAATTTGCTCCATCGATTTATTGTCCTTTTCTTCAATTTCGCGAATATGCATCCAGACTACCTCCAAAGTGATCTCCTCTTTTTAAAGCACTGACGGTGGTTTTTCTTTTCCCTATGAAGTGCAGGGACGGTTTTCATGCTTCAGGATCACTTAATACTGCTGCATATAAACATAGAGGCGTCCTGATTCATAAAAATCCGATGACCATGATGGAATGTTTTCACTTCATTTGATTTAAACCCAACTTCAGTCAAATCCTTTTTCAATTCTTCATGCGAAAAACCGTTATGAACCTTTGGGTGATTTATTTTATCGTTTTTGTCAAAATCAACAATAATCAGCTTGCCGCCATTATTTAAAACGTTAAACAATGCTTGTAAAATTTTTTCGGTATCCGGAATATGAAGAAGGACCAGTGACATTAAAATGATGTCTGCCTTCCGTTCAGGTGTTTCTTGGGTGAAATCTGAATTAAGTATGTTTGCGCTGGTAATTTCTTTGCGGGAAATCTTAGCTTTTGCAACATCCAGCATTTGCTGTGATGAATCAACCAGCAAAACAGAATCGACTAAATCTGTTAATTCCAAACTAACTAGACCAGTACCACTACCATAGTCGATTAAAGATTTTGATTTACTATGTTGTAATTTTGGTCTTACTTCCTCAACGATAACGTTAGCCAATTCAATTCTGTCTTCTGTATCATATCTTTTTGCAATCTGTTCAAAAACGTTATTGTCCATATTTCATTCTCCTATTTATAGTAACTATACCTGCATAGTGGTCATTATAGCAAAAATCAATACCTTAAGGCACGATTCTCCCTCTTAAATCCTTTGGCTCAGACCCTGGTGGTGCGGTAAGGAATATACCATATGAATAAATATATAGACTCTTTCACTATTATAATCGAAGCAAAGTTGAAAAAAGTGGCATTGTCTATTGAAAAAAATTATTATTTTTTATGCCACCAAATCGATGCGGGATACGATTATAGATATGAAGAGAGTATTTATAAGGGGGGGTGCGCGCGGAGCCTTTTCGGGGCGGGAAGAGGATTGTCACTCCCCACTTCGATGATAAATCACCCAAGTATGGTTATTTTCATCAATCATAATGGAGTCCTTATCGGGATGAATTGATGGCGCTATACTGCTTTCGAGATAGTTGATGCAGTGACGCAGCAGCTGGTTTTGTTTGCTGCTCAGTTCCTCCCGTTGTTTTGTTAGACTGTCGATCTGTTCGGTCATAAAGGTTAACTGGACTGTCAGATGTTTCACCTGATCGGCGTCGTCTGGTTTCATCATGCCCAGGTAAATGCCATGTTTATTAACTTGGTTATCGTTTGCGGCTGTATCTTGTTTCGTGATTCTTTCCATTGATCTACCGGTAAAATAGTCCACAATTATTATTCAATCATATCCCTCCTTCACCATCAGCATACAAACGCTATTTATTGTTTGCTACGGTGTGTAAATGGGATAAATTAGGTGAGGTAATCTGAAGAAAGTGCTCCCAAAAGGTAGGCCGCAACTCTATTCAAGCATATTCCACCAATTTATTCTGAATTAAGGATATAATTAATATAGACAGAGATTAAAGTTCTTTGTTTTTATCAAACTAACATCAGGAGGCGATTATTCATGGCTAGATTAGATGGTAAGGTAGCAGTAGTTACAGGAGTAGGTTCCGGTATGGGACGAGCTACTGCAAAGTTATATGCAAAAGAAGGCGCAAAGGTTGTTTTGGCGGAATTCAATGAAAAAACAATGAATGAAACCCTGGAAGATATTAAATCAGCGGGTGGAGAAGCAGTAGAAATCCGCACTGATGTTTCCAAAGAAGAAGATGTCAACGCAATGATTCAAAAAGCATTGGATGACTACGGAAAACTGGATGTTGTGGCTAACATTGCCGGTATTTTTGATGGCATGGCGTCTGTCGAAAATACATCTAATGAATTGTTTGAACGTGTGATGGGTGTAAACTTAGCTGGTCAATTCTATGCTTCCCGTAAAGCGGTTGAGGTATTTAATAAGCAAGAAACTGGGGGAACACTTGTTAATGTTGCATCTGTAGCCGGCTGGTTAGGTTCACGGGGCGGTGCTGCATATACGATGTCTAAACACGCATCAATCGGTCTGGTAAGAAACATTGCTGCGTTCTATGGTTCACATGGTGAAGGAAAAATCCGTGCCAACATTATCGCACCAGGTTCTATTTCAACCGGCATGACACCTGATGACCCTTCTTCCTTGGATAAACTCGGAATGGAAACTTATGCACAACTTGGTGAATATCAAACTGGAGTTCCTGAAGATATTGCAAATGCTGCTTTATTTTTAGCATCTGATGAATCTAATTTTATTAATGGTGACGTAATAACAGTTGATGCTGGTTGGACTGTCCGATAATAATTCATCTTTACTCTATTTTAATACAAGATATGAAGTAAAAACTGAAAGGGTCAGCTCCTCCACAGTGCTAAAGAGTTAGCGTTGTGGGGGACTGACCTTGAAAACTCCCTGCAATGTATTTTTACCATATTAGAGACATCGAAATTTCATATCTATACCTTTTCTATGTTCGTAAACTGAGTTTGTACATTTTATGTATGTACAAACTTGGATTTTAGTAAGATTATGCATGAATCAGTGGTCTTGACTTTTGTACCAAACTGGATTATTTTATATCTAAACCCATACTTAGTTAGAAAAAGTGCAATAAGATGGCAACGATTAATTGAAAATAATAGACTCCTTTACTAAACCCCTCTTGAGAAACTATAAAGACTTACTATTACTCCAACGTACGATATAAAATTCAATGTATTAATCAAAAAAAAGAGTGTTAGAGAAATAATGCTGTCCCTCTTAGCAATAACTACAGATATATTCCTATGAATCAGGTATATGTAATGATGGATGATACCCTGGAACATATCGCTCGTGTAGTCGCGTGATTTTTCAGACATTAACCAAGTGGTCTGGTCGCCGAAAAAATCTGATCCTGTTTCCCCGGACTTGTGGTTGCAGGGGCGAATGGATGCAGTTAAAGGAATACTATCAACACCCTGGTAAAAAACAATTCAAATATAATCTGGTATCACAAAATAATTTAGACTTAAAAATTGTTGAAGAAACAGCAGAAATTATAAGAAAATTATTCTTGATTGCTGGGTATAAATAGATTTGATAAGAAATGAGGTCTATCATAATGGACGAACTTATAAAAGAATTGATTATTGAACTTCAGGGGTTTAGAAAAGAAACCAACCAACGATTTGACCGAATGGAGGAATGGCAAGGGAAAGCGGACGAGCGATTTGACCAAATGGAGGAATGGCAAGGGAAAGCGGACGAGCGATTTGACCGAATGGAGGAATGGCAAGGGAAAGCGGACGAGCGATTTGACCGAATGAAGGAATGGCAAGGGAAAGCGGACGAACGATTTGACCGGATGGAAGAGTGGCAGGGAGAAGCGAACGAACGATTTGACCGGATGGAAGAGTGGCAGGGAGAAGCGAACGAACGATTTGACCGGATGGAAGAGTGGCAGGGAGAAGCGAACGAACGGTTTGATCGAGTGGATGAGTGGCAGGAAGGAGCCAGCGCCCGATTTGATCGAGTGGATGAGTGGCAAGATGGAGCCACCAAACGATTTGACCGATTAGATGAAGGGCAACAAGAACTTAAGGAAATTATTAAACATAACGCAACTTTAATGTCGGAAAATTTTACGGATATCCGTAAGGATTTACGTATCAAAACGCAAGATACCCATGCAGATGTTAATCTTCTTTTTAAAGAAATGGAAGGGATAAAACGAAAAACTAATAAAATCGAGCAGAAGATTAATAAATAATTGTATGAAAGGGTCAGTCCCCCACTGTGCTAACGTGTTAGCGTTGCGGAGGACTGACCCTATTATTTATGTGGGCTATTTGCTGCTGATCAATATTCGACAAAATTCGGGAAGTGACAGGCACCCTCAAACCGTACCTGCATCTGTCGGATGAACACCATGACGGTAATAATCCTTATACTCAGGCTTCATTGGTCTTTGACCGCGGATGATGTCTGCTGCTTTTTCTGCGAGCATCAACACTGGTGCATGGATATTTCCATTTGTTGTATGCGGCATAGCAGATGCATCGACTACCCGTACGTTGTCTAGGCCATGAACTTTCATCGTCTCCGGATCGACGACTGCCATCGGATCAGTTGCAGGACCCATTTTTGCGGTGCAGGATGGGTGGAGTGCTGTTTCCGCGTCATTTGCTACCCACTCCAGAATTTCTTCATCCGTTTGAACGGAAGGACCTGGTGAAATTTCGCCTGTACTGTAAGGTGCTAATGCCGACTGAGAAAGGATATTCCGTGAAACGCGTATTGCTTCAATCCACTCCTGACGATCCCTTTCAGTAGATAGATAGTTAAATACGATACTTGGATGCTCAAAAGGATTACGGGACTTAATTTTCAGGCTGCCTCTGGAGTTGGAGTACATTGGTCCAACGTGTACTTGGAATCCATGCTCCGTATCTGCTTTTTGCCCATCATATCGAACTGCAAGGGGCAGGAAATGGAACATCAGATTCGGGTAATCTACTTCTTCATTCGATCGGACAAATCCGCCGCCTTCAAAATGGTTTGATGCTGCCGGACCAGTGCGTCCAAGTAGCCATTGCAAGCCGATCCAGGGCATTTTTGCTTTATTTAAGCTGGGCTGTTCTGAAACTGGCTGCGGGCAAGCGTGCTGAATATATACTTCAAGATGGTCTTCCAGATTTTCACCTACACCCGGCAAGTCTACAACCGGATCAATGCCAAGTGAGCGCAGGTGGTCAGCGTCTCCTACACCGGACAATTGCAGTAACTGAGGCGTGTTGAATGCACCACCGGCAAGAATCACTTCGCCCGCATTAACATGATAGGTTTTTCCATTCTTTTGGTATGTTACACCCTGAGCTTGCGTACCATCAAAATTGATAGTTGTAACAGTAGCGCGTGTCTCTACTGTAAGATTTTTGCGTCGCATGGCAGGTCGTAAATATGCTCGTGAAGCGGAAACACGTCTTCCGTTGTGCACATGGCTGTCAAATGGGCCGAACCCTTCTTGACGAAAGCCATTTACATCAGGTGTTCTCGAGTAACCAGCCTCAACAGCTGCATCGAAGAAGGCCTGAAATAACGGATTTTTTGCAGGTCCGCGCTTTAATTTTACTGGACCATGGTGACCGCGGTGTTCATCAGATGGGTCTGCTCCAAAGGTTGTTTCCAGTCGTTTAAAGTACGGAAGACAATGGGCATAATCCCACGTTTCCATACCTGGGTCAGCTCCCCACCGTTCATAGTCCATCGGGTTCCCGCGCTGATAAATCATGCCATTTATGGAACTTGATCCTCCAAGGACTTTCCCACGGGCATGCGCGACACGCCGTCCGTTCATATAAGGCTCCTCATCCGTGGAATAGATCCAGTCATAGAAGCGATTGCCAGACGGGAACATCAAAGCTGCCGGCATTTGAATAAACAGATCCCAAAAGTAATCACTGCGCCCCGCTTCCAGAACAAGAACACTTTTATTCTTATCCATACTCAGGCGGTTGCCCATTACAGAACCTGCACTGCCGCCGCCAACTACTACATAGTCGTATGTTTGTTTCATCTGAAATACCTCCCTGAAGATTATTAAATGGAATACAGCAGACAAAGAGATTTGAAAGTTTCTTTCGTTGACGCCGGATTTTTATTGCGGAATCCAGCAATTTTAAAAGCTATTTCATCTTCTTCGACTGTTCGACTGTATATTAATATTAAGTTTGTTAAATATATTTTTAACGTATCAAACAATATAAATATACCACGATTTATTAAACTTGTAAATCTCGAGGTAATATTTTTGGTAAAAGCATAATATAGCTCTAAACCCTAATTTAAAAAGGCTTAGAGCTATTGTTTTTTTAAAAATTATTTAAACCAATGAATAGGTTCAGGCTGTTTATTACGATAAATGTGTTTAACTTCCGTATATTCCTCCAAGCCTTCACGACCAAGCTCACGGCCAATTCCTGATTGCTTATAACCGCCCCACGGTGCTTGTGCGAAATAAGGATGGAAGTCATTGATCCAAACGGTACCCATTCGCAAGCGTGCTGCAACAAATTCAGCCTTATCCAAGTCTTGCGTCCAGACGGCACCGGCCAAACCATAAATCGAATCGTTCGCTAATTTGACAGCTTCCTCTTTGGATTGAAAGGTTTCTACTGTCAATACCGGTCCGAATACTTCTTCCTGGACAATGCGCATATCATTTGTACAGTTTGTAAAAATGGTTGGTAAATAGAAAAAGCCGTTTTGCAATTCAGGATCATCAGGACGTTGCCCGCCGACAGCTAGTGTGGCTCCTTCGTTTTTGCCAATTTCTACATAACTTTCCACTTTCGCACGGTGCTCTTCGGAAATCATCGGGCCGCTTTGTGTGTTTTCGTCAAAACCATTGCCTAATTTGATTCGTTTCGTCCGTTCAATGAGCGCTTCAACAAATTCATCATGAATGCTTTCCTCAACTAAAAGTCTTGCCCCAGCAGAACAAACCTGTCCGGCGTGGAAAAATACAGCATTTAACGCCTGATCAACCGCTGTTTCAAAATCAGCGTCGGCAAAAACGATATTCGGATTCTTTCCGCCGAGCTCCAATGCGATTTTTTTCACATTATGGCTGGCTGCTTGCATAATTGTTTTTCCAGTCTCAATGCCACCGGTAAATGAAATTAAATCAACTTCACGATTAACCGATAGTTCTGCACCTGTGGATGCGCCAGGGCCAAGCACAAAGTTGGCCACACCCTTTGGTACGCCGGCCTCTTCCATTAGTTCAAAGACTTTAACTGTTGATAATGGTGTGATCTCACTCGGTTTCATAACAATGGTGTTACCCGCTGCCAAAGCCGGTGCGATCTTCCATGCGGCTTGTAATAAAGGATAATTCCATGGTGTGATTTGACCACAAACACCGACAGGCTCGCGAACAACTTTACTTTCACTGTTTGGTATCGGTGATTCAATGACCTCACCGCCATGTTTATCCGCTAAACCTCCGAAATAAAGGAAAACATTTGCGATGTCTGCCATATCATCACGGCTTTCCTGGACGGTTTTACCTGTATCCAAGGTTTCCAATTCAGCCAGTTCTTCCAAGTCTCGACGGATTAAAGTACCTATTCTGTACACAAGCTCACCGCGAACACTAGCCGGCAATGTGCTCCAGCTGCCTTCATCAAATGCAAGTCTGGCTGCTTGAATGGCTGCTCGCGTATCTTCCTCATTTCCTTCCGCAGCAGTCGCAATGACTTCTTGATTATATGGGTTAATGATATTTCGCGTTTCTCCGGATTTGGCGTTAACCCACTCGCCATTTATAAACATTTTTTGTAAGCTCAAATCATCACTCCTTTGCTATAAGCAAATCGTTAAGTTTATTAAATAAAAATTTAATATTGTTAATACAATTATCCTATCAGTACCTTTATTTGCTTGTCAAACGTTGAAAAAATATGAAATCGTTATATCACTGATAAGACAATAATGAAACAAGGTGAAGTAAAATATCAGGTTTGACAAAAGATGATCTTTCGTTATCCTATTAAGTAGACGTCAAACATTTAAAAAATATTTAACGTATTTATTTTATTTAATAAAAGGGGGCCGAATTAGTAATACAATTAAGTAAAAGTTAACTAATAGCACTCTCGGGAAAGGTGTGTGTTTCTCAATAGATGTTTGACAAAATATAAATTGGAAAGGTGTATCTCAACTAATGAATTTTCGCAAAATAAGTCAATTATTATTATTTACCGTTTTGGTTATTGCACTAGCAGCTTGCGGTTCAACTAGTGGAAGTGATGAATCGGGAAGTGCAACTGACGAATCGAATGAAAGTAAAGGGAAAATCACGATTGGACAGATTAATTGGCCTGAAAACATTGCCGTTACAAATTTGTGGAAGGCTATTTTGGAAGATAAGGGTTATGACGTGGAATTACAACTTATTGAGATGGGTCCCCAAATGGCTGCTATAGCTCAAGGAGATTTGGATGTGGCACCGGAAGTTTGGTTGCCGGTACAAGATAAGAGTTACTATGAAAAGTATAAAGACGAAGCTGATTTTTTCGAAGAGCCTTGGTATGAAAATGGGAAGGTTGGACTGGCCGTTCCGACGTATATGGAAGACATAAATAGCATTGAAGATTTAAAGAAAAACAAAGATAAATTCGGCGGCGAAATAGTAGGTTTTGAGCCTGGAGCCGGAACAATGCTGGTAACGGAAGATGTGATCAAAGAATACGGACTTGATTATGAATTGGTAGAGAGCAGTACACCAGCAATGATTTCATCCATTAAGAGTGCGGTGGAGCAAGAAAAACCTATCGTTGCACCGTTATGGAAACCGCATTATGTATTTTCTGAAGTGGATCTGAAGTTTTTGGAGGACCCTAAGAAAACCTATGGCGGGGTAGAAAAAATTTATATGGCAACCCGTGATGATTTCTCCTCAGACTTTGAAAAAGTTAGCAAATGGCTGAAAAACTTTAAATTGAATGACAAGCAGCTTGGTGAATTAATGCTTAATGTCAAAAACAATGAAGACAAACCTCTTAAAGGCGCACAAAAATGGGTGAAAGATAATCAGGATGTCATTGAAAAATGGATGAAATAATTTTATGGAAAGAGACGATTCTCGGAAAGAGGATCGTCTCTTTTCTATGAATAAGGATACTTTTTTGTTAGTGAATTTAAGTTGCATAACAGTACTATTCATTATAGAATGGAAGAAATGTTTAATTAATTATAAATGAATTTAACAGTAAAAGGTATCTAATGCCCTTATTTTTCACAAAAAAGAGGTGCCACAATGGAAGGAAACGGGAATAATTCTAATTATGGAAAAACCGAAGAAAAAATCGACCAGGCTGAACGTATAATGGTTAATACAATTTCAGAAACGATGGATCTTTATGGTGTTACCCCTTCAGTGGGACGTCTGTACGGAATGATGTATTTTAAACATCAGCCAATTACCCTGGATGAAATGAAAGAAGCGCTTGGTATGAGTAAACCAAGTATGAGTACATCTGTCAGAAAGCTTCAGGATATCAATATCGTTCAAAAGGTATGGCAGAAAGGCTCGAGAAAAGATTCATTCATGGCTGAAAAAAATTTCTTCAATTATTTCTCTCAATTTTTCGGTATGAAATGGGAACGTGAAGTGGAAATGTTTTTGGTTGGTATTAAGAAGTCCCAAGAACAACTCAAAGAGGTGATTGAAGATAGTGAAACAGATGAAACATTACGGGAAAAAGCCAAGTTGGATTATCAACAACTCGATGATGCCCTGATATATTATCATTGGCTGGAGAAGCTAACCAAACTCACGAAATCTGGGGAGATATATAAGTATATACCCGTGGATTGAGGTGCCTGTCACTTCCCGGTTTTTGTCAAATTTTGTCGAAAATATCATTGCCAATGGAAATTCTCTAATCGGAATCACAGGAATGATAAGTGAACACACATAGGATACAAACGCAATTTGGCCAGTCCCCAACTATGCTAATTATTTAGGCACTGTGGGGGACTGACTCTTGTATCAGAGCGAGGACGTTTTAGGTAAAATTGCATAAAATCCGCAGCTTCCTTAAATTCGTTGCCATTACAATTAAGCATCCGTTTGAAGAAAATCATCTCTCAGGTTTTCTTTTGAAAAAGTTTGCCGTAATTAGCATTACTATTCCTATAACAATTAATGGGATTGATAATGCTGCCAATGAATCCGGAGTGCCTGAAATCCCCGCTATCGTTTTATTAAATGCAATTCCAAAGGCAAAGACCCACATTCCTATGAACGCAATGACTTTTCCTGTTCGGTTAAACCTCTTTAAAATCATCTATACCCTTCCTTTTCATCCATAAAAATTCCACTTAAATTTAGTATGGCACCTTTCACATTTTTGCATAGTTCCCACTTATCCTCCCTTATTGTATAAAAAATAGGAGTCTCGCTGACCCCCGAAAATAAATACTATTCATCTCTATTATCTTTTTCCATATATTCCTGTATCTTCTTCTCCTCCCAATCTGGTCCGAATAGTCCAAATGAAGATACGGAAAGTCCGTGGGATACTAGACCAATCCCCCATCCCAATAGCGGATAGAAGAACCACCAATGCCCACTTTGCTCGTAGGTCAATATGTTGATGGCAATAAGCATAATATTCACGAGAGTAAAAACGGTTAGATGAATATAGAATGCCTTTAGATTTTCCATTCTTTTTTTTGCTCTTAAATATTTTTTATCTTCTATTTTTTTCACCTCCTGAACGTTTGCGCCCGATAATGGCAATCTAGTCGCAAGCAATTTTGAATCTAACAAAAAGTGGTATGAACAAAGAGCCAAACATCAATATAGAGAGTCCCGCGCTTAACGTTGCAAAAATATTATTAAAAGGTGAAAGGAAATTAAAGAATAACATTGCTGGCAAAATAGTCAGTGACACAAAAGTCCATCTGCCAGAATTAGTTATTTGATGTTTCGTACCACAGTTATCACACACAATTGGTTTATACTCTATATGCAAAAATGACTTATAGATTTCAATCCAGTTAAAAGGCATATTGCAGTTTTGTCATCTTTGCAAAATGAACACCTCCTTTTGCTATAAAATCTGTCCGTATTTTGATATATACACTCTAATTCAGTTACTGCGCTCGTTTCCGGAATCCAAATAACCAGGGAACATAAGCTTTCTACTTGCTCAAATACGATTTAAAATCATCCAGGATCTTTCTGTTAGAAGAAGTCACCTGAGGTAAATTATCTAAATCCCAGAATTTAACTTCCTTACTCTCATTATCATTTGCAATTGGAACACCAATAAAATCTCTGCATACATAAATAACATTTACAAAGTAAACTTCATCACCATTAGGATAAATACAATGCTGCGATTCTCCAGAATAGATATTGAATAGTTCCATATGTTGTAGCTTTATATTAGTTTCTTCATAAACCTCTCTTTCAACGGCTTCTTCTACTGATTCACCTAGTTCCACAGCACCTCCAGGATGCGACCACAAATTGTTGTCTGTCCGGTGCTGTAATAAAATCCGATTTTGTTCGTCAATTATTAAGCATCCAGCCACACTTACAACTAAAGGCATAGTACCTACTTTGTTCCGTAATTCCATCATGTAATCTGAGATAATACATCCTCCCGCACTTTTAAATGTCTTTTAATACTGCCCAGTTCAGACATTAACCTCCTTTTTTCCTTCAACTTGGACTTCATAATCAACATGACTTAATTGCGATACAAATCCTCCTGACTATTTTAATTAAATTTTAACATACTTTTCTAAATAAACTGACCCTTTAATTCTGTTAGTCCCTGGAGATTGAGGTGCCTGGCACGACCCGGGTTTTGTCAAATTTTGTCGAGTAAGTCATTGCTCGCTGTTTATTATTCCTGAATGGAACAATATTTTAATACAAATGATTACTTTAATTTCACCACCCGAGGGGAACTGTTTTAATTAAATAGTTATTAATTTTTTACAAATGGATTATTTTATTCCCTTTTACCAAAAACGGTTTACAACAATTCATATATTTGGTACATTGATACCACATAAGGTTGAAAATTTTGTCTTTTCAATCAATGATGAAACATGTGAGGTGATACAAATGAAAAATGGGTTATTACTCCATGAAAAGAAAGCTAATGGTAAATGACCAGAAATGAAAGCGTTTTAACAATCATGTTTCAGCTATAAGTTCGTAGGTCACCCACAAGAAAAACAGATAAGAAATCTTAATTACAAGGGAGGATTAGTATGTTTAAACCGTTTGGTGTGATTCCGGCTTTGCCTACACCTATGAATGAAGATAACAGCATTGACTTCAATGGTATTGAACAAATAATGGACTATGTAATAGAAGGAGGAGTGAATGGTCTTCTGGCAGGTGGGAGTGCAAGTGAATATTCACTTATGAGCTTTGAGGAAAGAAAAGAAGTCTTACAATTTGTCTGCAATTATTCAAATGGCAGCGTCCCGATCATGGCAGGTACAGGATGCCATCGAACAGAGGATACCATAGAACTTACGCAGTATGCAGCTGAAGTTGGTGCGGATTGTGCATTGGTCATTACTCCTTACTACATGCAAACGAGCAGGCAAGGAATCATTGATCATTACAAAACAGTAGCGGAAAAATCCAGCATTGGGATTGTGTTATATAATTATCCGGAAGTTACGAACGTTCAACTTGATCCGGAATTGATTTATGAATTAAGCCAAATAGATGGAATTGTCGGCATAAAAAATACCGATGAGATGCAGCACAACAGCAAAGTTATTTCTTTAACAAAAGATAATCCGAATTTTTCGGTACTGACTGGTTTCGAACATCTAATCCTTCCTGCACTGGCTGTTGGAGGGCATGGAACAATTGGGGTTGTACACAATTTGGTACCGGAAAAAATTGTCCGTATCTATGATTTAATCGTCCATGAGAATAATTTGCGGGAAGCCACCTGGCTCAACCAGGAACTTTTATCATTATATAACTTAATCGAGGAAGAGCCTATTCCAGGAACGATTAAGGCGGGATTGGAGGTATTGGGACTTCCTGGAGGGAAAAGCAGATTACCATTGGTCCCTGCATCGAAGGAGTTTAAGTCCACTATTGAAAAGAAATTAACTGATTTGAAAGAATTAAAGCTGGAGGGTCAAAAATGAAAGACGCCATTGTAATCGGCGGTGGGATTGCTGGATTATCTGCTGCATGGCGTCTTAAACACCATGATATTTTACTTTTGGAATCGAATGATCGTGTTGGTGGACGGATAAAGTCTGAAAGGCGTGGTCAGTACTGGTTGAATTGGGGAGGCCATGTATATGGCGGTCCCAATTCCGCCACAGGTGAGTTGTTGCGGTCGGTAGGGATAGACGCGCTGCCTGTACCTGGTATTTTATCTGCGATGTTTATGAACGGCAAACTGCTTGTAGATGGTCGGGTTGAAACCTATCCATTTAGGGTTCCGATGTCTTGGAAATCCAGATTTGCCTTAATGCGGGCTGGTGCGAAAGTACGTACCGCTGTAATGAAATACGAAAAGAAAGCAAAATTACGTCCTGGAGAGGGTTATAAGATTCAGCAGCAACGCGTACTTGATTTTATGAATGATAAGACCTTTACAGATTTTGTTGGAGAATTGCCAATGGATGCCGATGCAATTTTCAGGCCTACAGTAAGCCGTTCGACTGGAGATCCTGAACAAATAGCTGCAGGGGCAGGTATAGGATATTTCCATTTAATCTGGAATAAAAGTGAAGGGTTATCGAGAAATATTGTTGGAGGCCCTTCAACCCTTACTGAAACGATTGCAGTAGCATTAGGCAATCGATTACAACTGAATGCTAAAGTAAATGAAGTGTTTCATAAAGAGAACTCTGTTGTCGTCCGATATATCCAAGACGGAATAGAACATGAAGAGGAAGCACGTTATGTAATCTTAGCGACGCCGGCACCAATCACACGTCGTATTGCAGTCGATATAGAATCGAAAGTTGGGGAAGCGCTTGATAAAATTGTCTATGGTCCACATGTTAGCGCTGCCTTTTTAACCAATGAAACGAGTCCTCAAGTGTGGGATAACTTATATTCGATAGCTACGCCTAAAAGGTCTTTTGATATTCTGATTCATAATTCTAACCTTAATCGTTCAATTGAAACCGAAAGACAACCGGGAAGCAGCTTCATGACCTTTTCTCCAGCCCAACGCGGTCGCGAGCTTATTGATAAATCTGACGATGAGATTATTAAAACATATTTAAAAGATTTAAATGAGATATTTCCCGGATTTAGCGATTATGTAGTGGAAGCTCAAGTGACGAGATGGCCATTAGGGTCGGCTTATATTTTCCCGGACCGTGCAAAACTGCAATCAACCTTATTGCAGCCTGCTGGCAGGTTGCTCCTCGCAGGTGATTATTTAGGTACGCTTTATACGGAAACAGCTGTTCAATCTGGATTCAATGCCGCACAAGAGATTAATAGCTTACTGGGAACCATGCCTCTTGAATCCCAAAAAGGGAAGAAGTTTAACGCTGCAAATTGAAAACCAGAGCATTTTGAAGATATTTAAATAATATAGCGGGAGGAAATATGATGACAAAAATATATTTAGGTATATTATCAGCTATCATGTTATTGATAGTATTAACAGCATGTGGAGGAAGTGAAACCGAGGGAGCCGATAATAATGCTTTTATTGGTGAAAAACTGGACTATGAAATTACAGGAATTGACCCGGGTGCAGGTCTAATGGGGCTAACAGAAGAAGTGATGGCTGAGTATGGACTGGATGAGAACTGGGAGCTTAAAGAGAGCTCTGCTGCTGCTATGACGGGAGCCCTAGACGCTGCAATTAAAGAGGAAGAGCCAATCATCGTGACCGGCTGGATTCCACATTGGAAATTTATTGAGTATGATCTCAAAATGCTGGAGGACCCTAAAGGGGTTTTTGGCGGGAAAGAGGATATAAATACGCTTGTACGAAAAGGTTTAAAGGAAGATATGCCTGGTGCCTATAAGTTCTTTGATCAATTTGAATGGAAGCCGGAGCACCTGCAAAGCGTCATGCTGAAAATTGCAGAAGGTATGGAAGAGCAAGAAGCTGCTAAAGAATGGGTTGGAAATAATGAAGATGTCGTTAATAAATGGATTGAAGGAATTGACTCAGGTGAAGGTAAAACACTTAAAGTGCCATATGTTGCCTGGGCCGATGTGATTGCCAGTTCCAACACCATCAAATATGTATTGGAAAATAAGTTGGATTATAAAGTGGAATTAATGCAGGTGGAACCAGGCCCAATGTTTGCAAGTGTTGCGGATGGAAGTACTGATGCAATGATCGGTGCATGGTTGCCTTCAACACATAAGCATTACCTGGAAAAATATAAGGATGATTTGGTGGACTTAGGCGTCAACCTGACTGGTACACGCAATGGTCTTGTTGTACCAACTTACATGGAGATTGATTCCATAGAAGACTTAAAGAAAAAATAATACACTAGCTTTTGCTAAAAAACAGATCGCAGAAAATGACAAATTGTTTTTACAAATGTTTTCCGGGACAATATAGTTTAAGAGCCTGTCTGTTTAGTTAATCTTTTCTTCAAAGGCAGGCTCTACTTTTTTAATTAAATTAAAGGAGAATGTAAAAAGATGAAAAACAACAACAATCAACTGCAACTTGGTATGCATACGTATACCTTACATCTCCACGGCCTTGGAGAAAGCTGGGGGTTTGATTCTGATTACGCGTATGAAAAGTCGATCAATTTGATGGAATTGATGGATCTGGCCGTTGAATGGGGGATTGATGGTCTGCACATAACCAATGTTGATCTTGAAACGTTGGACCCCGCACGCCTGGCTGAGGTAAAGGCGGCTGCCGAAGCCCATAATCTATACTTGGAATACAATGTTTCATTTAATGCTCCCTCCGATCCACGTGTTAACTCTTCAGTAAGGGATGCCCTTGTTAATGCCAAAGCTATGGGTGCAGATCTTGTTAAATTCAGTTTGGACATCGAACGTCCCCGGCCTTTATATGGAACTTGCTTCCATCCGGATGTTATGAAGCAGCTGTCAGATCGCTGTAATGAATTTAAGGCCAATATTCCATTAATGGAGGAATTAGAATTACAGATTGCTATTGAAAATCATTGTGATACATATGCGGATGAAATCATCTGGCTGATTAAGCAGCTAAACCACCCGAGTATTGGTGCCTGCCTTGATACCATAAACTCTCTTAGTGTCTTAGAAAGCCCTGAAGCATGTGTTGAAAAAATGGCTCCCTATGCTATCAACTGTCATTTCTGTGATTATAAACTAGTAATCAATCCAGACGGAACACATTTCATTGGTACTGCCATCGGACAGGGTGACTTCGACTGTGAAAAGATTCTTAAGGAATTGAAAGAAAAGTCTCCTCTTAACCGAATTACCTTTGAGGTACCATATGCAATTGGAGAAGATTCCATGGAAGTTGCACGTGAAAAAGAAATGGAAGCATGTAAACAGAGCATCGATTATCTCCACAACAATTTGAAGGTAGGTGTAAGAGGTCGTTAACCTATTTTTTTGCAACGATTCTTTCATGCCTTTTTTAAAAGAAAGTAATGAGATATACTATGATTAAACTTACAGGTTACCTGTCGGCAGAAGGTGAAAGGAGATTCAAATGGTCTCACAAAAACAATCACTAATTACCGAAATAATTAATATGAAGGATTCTCTACCAAAAAAGCAAAGACAACTATGTGATTATATTTTGAAGAATTACCAAACGATCGGATTAATAACTGTTAAAGAGCTTTCACAAAATGCTAAAGTTGGCGTTTCAACCGTTATGCGTGCGATAAATGCATTTGGATATAACAACTTTCATGATTTTCGAAAAGATATCTTTGATGAATCACTGCCTGATCAATCAAAATGGACATTAAAGAAGTCCTTATCAGAAGTCCCAAATAATGAAGAGAGTACTCCAACTATCATGCAAGTTTGGAACGAATCTATGAATACACTGGATAAATCATTAGACTCCGATTTAATAGACAATTTTGAAGCTGCAATTGATGTTATCAGCCATTCCAGTCAGCTTAATGTATTAGGTACCAGACCATATAAGGCCATGGCTTTATATCTTGAACAGGTGCTTGGAGAATTTTACCCTAACATAAGGCAATTAAGTCATGATACCGAAGTGCTCTTTGATAAAATACTGCAATTTGAAAAAGATGAAGTATTACTCATTTTTGCCTTCGAGCCATATACGAATCGAGTTATACAAGCAGCTTTGCTGGCCCATCAACTGGGTGTTAAGATTATATTGATTACAGACCATATTTCTTGTCCTGTTATTCGATACGCTTCCGTAACATTACAAGTTGAAGTAAGCCAGAAACAATATTCAGTGGTACCAATTGTTGCCCTGATCGAGGCATTAGTTGTTGAAATGGGGAAACGTACCTCTGAAAAATCAATTCAAAAATTGAAAAAACTGGAAAGAACATTGATTGAGAATGGTGTGACTTATTCGTACTAGTAGTGGTGCCTGTCACTTCCCGGTTTTTGACGAATTTTGTCAAAGTTTATATTGCCCGGAACTAATAACTTGTAATTCTATAATTTATGCAAGCTACTATGCTGTCTAATGATGGCAAAGTGGCTTTTTTGTATGGGGAAGCATAGGGGTGGAACTCTTGCTTCCGGGAAGGAGGAATACCCTTAATTGAAATACTATTGCAAAAATATGCGGTAATGGTACACTAGTCATATCTTTGTTTCAAAAAAGGGGTGCAGACATGAAACTCATAGGAAAATTGTTGCTTGGCATTGTGAGCGGTATCATCATTGGGTTAATTGCCCCGGACTTTCTTTCCCGGGGGATTGTAACGTTTAAAGAAATCTTTGGGCAATTTTTAGGATTTACAATTCCGCTTATTATTATCTTCTTTATTGTCAGCGGGATTGCCAGTTTTGGTAAAGAATCAGGTAAAATGCTTGGTATTACTTCGGCGGTCGCCTATTCTTCATCTATTCTTGCGGGTACATTAGCATTTATTGTTGCTCTTATTGTTATTCCGATGCTCGTTGGGAATGGCGGGGGTTCAGCTGAAGAAACGGGCGGATTTAAGCCATTCTTTGAGTTGACGATTGATCCGGCTATGGGTGTCATGACCGCCCTGGTTCTTTCATTTGTGTTCGGTGTTGGAATTACACGGATAGAAAGCCCGGTATTACGGAGTTTTTTTGACGAAGGTAAGGAAATTATCGAACGGCTCATCTGGAAAATTATTATTCCGATTTTACCATTTTACATTGCAAGTATTTTTGCGGAAATTGCAGCGGATGGAGCAGTCTTTGAAACATTAAAGGCATTTGGACTCGTTCTTGTAATGGCTGTAGTCGTCCATTGGGTTTGGATTAGTATTCTTTATTTAGTTGCAGGCACATTTGCAGGAAAAAGTCCGTTTAAAGCATTAAAAAATATGCTCCCTGCATATTTTACAGGTTTGGGAACGATGTCAAGTGCAGCAACGATCCCGGTAACTGTTCGTTCGGCGAAGAATAATAAGGTAAGTGATGGAGTAGCTGACTCAGCCGTTCCGCTATGTGCAACGATTCATTTATCCGGAAGCACAATCACAATCGTCACGTGTTCGGTGGCCGTTATGGTGCTGTCAAGTGGGTTATCGCTTCCGACGTTTGGTATGATGATTCCGTTTATTCTCATGTTAGGGATTATCATGATTGCTGCTCCTGGTGTTCCGGGTGGGGCTGTTATGGCGGCACTGGGTCTCTTGGGTTCAATGCTTGGGTTTGATGATACAGCATTAGGCTTAATGATTGCCTTGTACATGGCGCAGGACAGCTTTGGTACAGCGGCTAACGTAACAGGGGACGGAGCGATTGCATTAATCGTTGATAAACTAACAGGCAACCGTTCAGCCTGAGGAGGTGCCTGTCACCACCCGGGTTTTGTCGAATTATATTATGTTGTTTAGGATGTATTTTTTTGCAGGAGTGTCTTTATAAGGAGAAGTTTAAAAACAGGAGTCTTGGGATGGACTCCTGTTTTTTTTATATTGCTGGACTTGCAAGATTTATAGAGCAATTTTCTATACAAAAAGGATTTTTATCGGAAATAGAGAAATATGTTAAAAAGCAGATTAAGGAGTTTTTTATTATGGAGAATTTAGATAAACAGACTATACTGCATGAACGAATGAAGAAACAGGGATTACTTGACCCCTTAGAGGACCCGGCAGATGTTGACGGATATAAAAATTTATTCAAACGGTTGCAGCCTGTGGCTCCGGTTCACAATTCAAGGCCCGGCGATCCGCCCAAATTAGTTCATCGCACTATTTTTGATGATGCTTTAGTAACTTCAAAACTTCGCCAAAAACATCAAATTGTAAAAGCCAGATTTCAGGGTGGCCGTGTTGGATATGTGTTTGAAGAAGATTTAAAACTGTTTACTCGTGTCTTTCAAAAGCCGCTTAAAAGATTAGACCCTATTCATGAAGAAATTCTGGGAACCATTCGAAGTTTGGGTGGTATTTCAAAGGATCAGCTAAAAAAGGAATTACGCTATTCTGCCAAAGAAATTACGAAGGCTTTAACAAAGCTGCAGGAAGCCTATCTAGTCTATGAGGATCAAATTGATACGGATTGGGATACAGGGTGGTTTGATTTTTCCGAAGAATGGTTTGAGGTACCGGAACAAACAGATGAGAGTGTGGAGAAAATTCTATTGCAATTTCTTGATTCTATGGTCTTTGCTAACTTGGATCAAATAAAAAGTTGGTCACAATTGAGAAAGAACTTACTAAAACGTATACTGCACCAGCTGGTTGCAAGAAATTTGATAGTTGAAGTAAGTGCTGAAGGTTTAGGCACTGGATATATGAAGGCAGATCCTATGGGCTTTGTGCAACGGAAAGTTCCAAAATCGGTATTTATGCTTGATAAGTCAGATATTTTAGTAAGGAGCCATTTAGATGAGCTTAAGTCTATTTATAAGGGTCAGGAAGTGCTGCAGTATTTGTTAATTGATGGTGAGTTTCAAGGTGCGGTTCTTGGCCATTGGCGGATAGGGCCTCATGATATTGACGATGTAACGCTATCCCTTAAACCTGAGCAGGCAACTATCAGAAAAGATGAGATTATAAAGGCCATCCGAAAATACTATACACCTGAAAGGACAAAAATTCTTAAATTTAATGGAGATACCATTGTATAGGTATGGCTGGTCATGAATGATAAGCATTAGTTATTTTTGACTTATACGACAACGCAACTCCAGCATAAATAGTGACAAACATTTATCCTTTTCTAAAGGTTTGACTAAATTAATAGTACCACTCCCGAACTTTCTCATCGGATGGCAATAGAAAAGTAAGAAAGCCCAACAACGGCAGAAGTGAGGCAATAATCATTGTTGTTGTTAAACCAAAGAGATCGATAAACGAACCCAATACAACGGCACCAATTGCTCCCATTCCGAAAGCCAGCCCGATAATCAGGCCGGACATGGTACCGATTTTACTTGGTACGAGTTCTTGCGCGTACACGACTGTCACTGAAAAACTGCTCATTAAAATTACCCCAATAACAGCCAGGAGAACCATCGCCAAAGTCGGCCCAACGTATGGCAGCAGGATTGTCAGGGGACTTGCTGCGACAAGTGATAGAAGAATAACATTTCGTCTGCCGAATCGATCAGCTAATGGACCGCCGATAAACGTTCCGACAGCGCCCATTGCCAAAAATATAAATAGATAAACCTGTGAATTGGCAATGGAAACCTGATATGTATCAATCGCATAAAAGGCATAAAAGTTGGAAATCGCTTTTGCATACCATGTCCGGGCAAACACGATGAAAACCAGTACAAAGATGGCACGTTTAACAGCCTTGGAAACCGCCTTGTTCGGTTGCGCAGCTGCAGTATTTTTTCTTTTTTCTTTAATACGCTCCATTTGCTCTTTATACCATTTCGCAATATATGTCAGGAAAAGAACTGCTAACCCGGCAATTAAGGTGAACCAAAGTGCACCTTTTTGACCAAGTGGTACGAGGATCAGCGCTGTAATAACAGGTGCCAGCGCCTGCCCGGAATTTCCGCCAACCTGAAAAATCGACTGGGCAAGCCCGCGCTTATTTCCGGCAGCAAGATAAACAACACGTGACCCTTCCGGATGAAAAATGGCGGATCCCAATCCAATAAATAGAACACTGACTAGAATTAGCCAGAAATTCGGGGCTAGTGCCAAACCGAACATTCCGATCATACTGCTTCCAAGCCCAATTGGCAACGCATAGGGGACCGGATTTTTGTCGGTGTACGTCCCGACAACAGGCTGCATGACGGAAGCAACCATATTTAATGTAAAAGAAATCAGGCCAAGCTGTGTAAAGCTTAACCCCATGGATCTTTCAATAATAGGAAACATGGCCGGGATAACAGCCTGAAGTGAATCATTCAGCAAGTGGCATGCTGAGATGATAAACAAAATCCGGTATATGGTTTGATTATCGCCAGGGGATGTAACGGTCTTCTTTTCCATTTGATGTCCTTCTTTCCAGGGTACTCTATGTGCTATTTTACCGTTTGGGAAATAAAATAGAAAGCTTTTAGAATAAGGGTGTTTGGGCGGGTTGGTGATAGGGGAAAGGAGCATAATTTTATTCATTTTTTGTTACGTGACAAATGCCAGTATAATTAGAAAGACCCCAGCAACTTGATTTAGCTGGAGTCATTTTAGTTACTGTTAACTTATAAAAATGGAACCATACTACCACCATCAACAACGAATTGCCTCCGTTTGAATCTGTATTCAGTTGGGGAGATTGCGGATAAACTGCAATTAAACCAGCCGCAAACGTCGAAGCATCTTCGCGTTTTAACAGAAGCCGGCTTGGTTGAAGTAATGCCTAAAGCCAACCGTCGTATCTATAAACTAAGGCCGGAACCGTTTCAGGAGCTGGATGAGTGGCTTAATACGTATCGTCGTGTTTGGGAAAAGAGAATGGATCGGTTGGATGATTATCTTAATGTTATGCAGGGGAAGAAACAGCTGAATTAATCAGCAAGAAAGGAAAAATAAAATGGATGGAGGACCTACTATGTCAAACCATGAAATTAAATCAAGGGTGGAGAACGATAACGTGCTGGTGTTGGAACGTGTTTTCGAAGCACCGCGTGATCTGGTGTTTCAAATGTTTAAGAAAGCTGAGCATCTCAAACATTGGTGGGGGCCAAATGGATGGGAACTCCCGGTTTGTCACGTTGATTTCCGGCCTGGTGGTACGTGGCATTATTGTATGAAGTGCATGGATAAGAACCAGGGTGAATTTTATGGGATGGAGTCCTGGGGGAAAGTCATTTACAAGGAAATTATTGACCCGGAGATGATCATGTACACCGACTACTTCTCAGATGCAAAAGGTACGATTGACGAAACGTTGCCGGCATCTGAAGTCAAATTGGAATTCATCGATATGGGCGAGGCGACAAAACTGGTGAACCGTTCTGCATATGTTTCTGCAGACGAACTCCAGAAAGTCATGGATATGGGTATGCTGGAAGGTATCACCGAAACATGGGACCGTTTGGAAGAGCATCTCAACAGTCTCAAATAAGTTTTTATTTTTGGAATGGAGGAGAAGTCAATGAGTAATCAAAAAATCATACCGCATTTATGGTTTGATAAAGAAGCGGGAGAAGCTGCAAACTTTTATACATCCATCTTTCCGGATTCGAAAATTATCAATTCTGCAACTGTTTACGACACACCATCAGGTGACAGTGATATCGTTACGTTTAATCTGTCAGGTTATTCATTCATGGCGATTAATGGGGGACCGCATTTTAAGTTCAATCCGTCGATATCATTTTTTGTCAATTTTGACCCTTCCCGGGATGAAAATGCGAAGGAGCATTTGGATCAGCTTTGGGATAAACTGTCTGAGGGCGGAACCCCGCTGATGCCGCTTCAGGAATATCCATTCAGCAAGCGTTATGGATGGATTCAGGATAAATACGGTTTGACGTGGCAGCTGATGCTCACCAATCCGGACGGAGAAGAGCGGCCTTTTATTGTACCTTCCCTGATGTATGTTCAGGAGATGTGCGGCAAAGCAGAGGAAGCAACTGACTTTTATCTTTCCGTTTTTAATGATTCAAAACGGGGAGCACTGGCACATTATCCAAAAGGCATGGAACCGGACAAGGAAGGGACCGTAATGTTTACGGATTTTAAGCTGGAGAATGAATGGTTTGCTGCAATGGACAGTGCGCAGGCTCATCCGTTCCAATTTAATGAAGCCATTTCACTGCTAGTTAAATGTAACAATCAGGAAGAGATCGATTACTATTGGGAGAAGCTTTCCGCTGATCCAAAAGCGGAACAATGCGGCTGGTTGAAGGATAAGTACGGTGTATCCTGGCAAATTTGGCCGGCTGTTATAGGAGAAATGATGGCAAACGGAACGCGCGAGCAAATGGAACGCGTGACCAAAGCATTTTTGCAGATGAAGAAGTTTGATATTTCGGCGTTGGAAGCGGCGTATAGAGGGGGGGAGGGTTTTTGGTGCCTGTCACTTTCCGAGTTTTGTCGAATTATGTCATATTGTGAGCCGTGGGGAAAATCATCCCCCATGGCTCAACTACTAACTCCCACTATTAAAATAACCCATTTTCGTTACGAGATTCCTCTGGTACAGGTATGCCCAAATCCCATAATTCAACAATTTGGTTTTCATGGAAACGGAAGATATGCACAACAGCTGCTCCAGGGTCTCTTGGACTCTGTTTTACATGGGAGTGAACCGTAACCATTTCTCCGTCTTCCATAGCTCGTTTGACGTCAAAAATCTTTTCAGGAGCCTCAGCTGCATTCTCTTTCATTGCCCGCTTGAGTGAATCTGCATCACCCGGGAAATAGGGATTATGATGGCGAAAGTCTTCACCTATGTGTTTTTGGTATGCTTCATCCACATTTCCTGTTGATACAAGCTGCAGAAATGATACAGCCTGCTCTTTTAAGGTTTCATTACGCTGCTTTTCCGTATTCATATCCATCATCCTTTCGATTATGGCGAAATGACTTGTCCAGTTTAGTTTACTACAAACGTTGACTTTTTAATTTTGTCAGCTTCCTTTTAAATTTATCAATATATCCGGGTTCCTTCAAGGTGTGTTGATCGGCTTTATGGGGAAGTGAAAAGTCTGCATGAAAAAGGAATTTCAATCGAAGAAATCGATAAACAACTTTTTCGGTGAAAGTTCCCAATTACTTTTGTATCTGAAGGAGAGTGGGACTCTATACATATAGTCACTTCTATTGTATCAGATATTAAGTAGGTCTCTATGTTTCCTGATATAAACTACTGTCACTTACCGGTATTTACTTGTCTGGTTTATTTTATTACAAACGTTACATAGGAGTGAACCATACCCATTTGAATACACCTCTAGCAGAAAACCATACCTGTCGTCCCACTAAAGATATGGTACTTACAATACAATACCAATCATATTCTTATAAAAGAAACCAATAGAAAGGAGGTCGAAACGTTGAAAAAAGTTAAAGTTAGCTTACGGCCCATTGTAAGCAATTTAAATTTACCCACTGTTATAAAGTCAACTATACTTCCAGGTGACTCAATGGAAAGGTTATTTATTGCAACCCAGGTGGGAGAAATCTTTTCTGTAGGAAACGGGGAAATTAGAACTTTTTTGGATATTCGCTCGCGGATCATAGAATTGGGCTCTTCCGGTGGTGGATATGATGAACGGGGATTGTTGGGACTGGCGTTTCATCCGGAATTTTATTATAACGGTTTGTTTTATCTTCATTATTCAGCAGCCGGAACACAAGGCCCGGGTGCTCTTCCTGAATCTTTTACTCCTGACCCGTGTGATCCCCAAACATTAAACCTGAAGTGGACAAATCGAGATACACAATATGATCATATTGATACCGTTGAAGAATGGGGGTTACCATCGAATGGCCAACCTCAAATACGACGGACATTGCTTAACTTAAGAAGACCATTTTCGAATCATAACGGTGTTAATAGTTTAAACTTTTCACCTGAAACAGGGAAACTTGTTTTAACAACCGGAGATGGCGGATCAGGCTATGATCCATTTAATTTGAGCCAGGACGATATAGAAATATGCGGGAAAATAATTGAGATTGATGTTGCCGCCAAGACTTTTGTCCATCATCCTCCCGTAGTGACACGTTTTCATGAACTGCCCGCTCCTGTTCAGGAAACACTCACGGTAATTGCCAAAGGGGTTCGCAATATTTCGGGTATTTCTTTTCAAAGGTATTATGATCAGTATATGAAATATGTGGGTAATGTCGGACAGGAATTGGCAGAGTCGATTTTTTCATTTTTACCTTATAAACCAATACCGGTTCCTCAGCTTGTTCAAGCGTCTTTAAGGAACATCGAACTTGACCAGGAAGGATTTATTAACTTTGGCTGGAGAGCGTGGGAAGGTGCATTACCTGCTTCAATTATAAGAGAGTGTACTAATAATCCGAATTTGGATGAGAAAACGATTGCTTATTACGATGAAGTAATTAAAACTTCAGTGAAGCGGATTCAGCCTTTAACCAGTTATTTTCATCAGGATCCCCGCCCTGATAAGTTTGAGGGAACTGCACTTACAGGGGTCCAGCCATATATGGGCAGAGACATCCCCGCTTTAACGGGGAGTGTTGTGTTTACCGATATTTTCCGGACAGATAACTCTCAGTCGCCTGCCAGAGGGGTTTTAGCTTATACCAGGGTCCGACCGGATTGTAAACTGAGTGATTTTAGTGTGATTGAAACCGATTATGATTTTGGTTCTCAGTCTGCTTATTTTGTTAGTCTGGGAACGAACCCGGACCAAAGCCGATTATATTTAGGTGTTTACGGCTCGATGAATGTAACTGACTTTAACCAGGGTACTGTTTTTGAAATTGTTCCGTGACTAAATCATAATCCTTTTTATTCTTTTAAAAAGGATTAATGCAAGTTCAACCCACAGCCAGTTATAAAGGAAAGTAAATAAAAAAATACCTCCAGTTGTAAGAAGTGAAAAGGAGTCACCTGCGACCGGGCCTAAAATGGGAAAGTGAAAAGTAAACAGCAGACTCATTATCTCCAACATTAAAAGTACAGAGCCGGCAGCTATAATACTTATTCTTTTTCTAAAAAAGGAAAATGCTGTCCCAATGCCAAGTCCCAACAATCCCGTTGTAAAAGGAAATATAATAAGTTCCGTTGGCTGTAAGATGAATAACAACATAATTGTCAGGAAGTAGGAAATTACACCAAAGGAAAAAGAAAACATGGCGCCTAACAAAATAGGTGCAGTGGCAAGTGGACTTATAAAATATCCGATACCCGGTAGAAAGCCGCCAGCAGCCTGAAAAACAGCAGCAAAACAGGCGAAAATGGACACTAAAATGAGCTTCATCGTTTTTTTATGATTATCGAATATTTGTTGAAATGATCGAACCTCATCAGAAACAGGTTTAAGAAAATACATCGTTTAACCTCCAATAAATGATTAATGCGTTACCATTATATGTATCATTTATTGGAGGTTGAACTTACTACTGTCCACACATCAATATCCTGTGTAATGAAAGTAAGCAGATATAACTATTCACTCGATCGGAGACGATTCTGTTGCTTCCTTTAAAAAAAAGCCGTCCCTATGCTTCCAAATAAGTTGGCAGCACGGAACGTCCCATTAAAAAGGTGTCGACTTGGCGGGCTGCTTCTCTGCCTTCATTAATTGCCCATACGATTAAGCTTTGACCGCGTCTGGCATCTCCGGCTGTAAATACATTTGGTGCATTCGTCGTGAAGTCACCGTATTTTGCATTCACCTTTCCATTTACAGTATCGAGACCAAGCTGTTGTGTCAGGCTTTGATCAGGTCCTTCAAAACCGATTGCGATAAAAACCAGCTGTGCAGGCCATGCTTTTTCTGTGCCGGGTATTTCACGGAAGACGTGTTTGCCGTTGTCGTCTGTTGTTTTTTCCATTTCCACAGTATGCACTTCTTTCAACTCTCCGTTTTCTCCGGCAACAAATCGTTTTGTCTGGATACAGTACTGGCGCGGATCCTCCCCGAAATTAACTGCAGCTTCCTTATGGGCATATTCCACAGTAAAAATATCCGGATATGCCGGCCACATGTTATTTTCTGTTCTGGCAGCTGGAAGTTTCGGGTGCTTACCAAACTGCACCACACTGTTGCAGTACTGCCGGAGTGCGGTTGCAATGCAGTCTGCACCCGTGTCTCCACCTCCGATTACGATGACATCTTTTCCTGCTGCATTAATATATTCGTCGCTGTTCATCGTTCCATTCAACAACTTCTTCGTGGATGCCCTCAGGTAATCCATCGCAGCATGCACGCCGTTAATGTCCCTGCCGTCAATCTGTAAATCCCGCTGCTTTTGCGCTCCGATACAAAGGATAACGGCATCATAATCCGCAGTTAATTCCTCGGCGGAGATGTCTTTTCCAACTTCTGTGTTCAGCATAAAATTGATGCCTTCCTGTTTCAGAAGCTTGATTCTCCGTTCGACCACTTCTTTTTCCAGTTTCATATTCGGAATGCCGTACATCAGCAGTCCGCCCGCACGGTCATCACGTTCAAATACCGTCACGTGATGTCCGGCCTGATTCAATTGGTCGGCACTGGCCAGGCCGGCGGGACCGGAGCCGACAATGCCGATTTTTTTGCCGGTTCGGTGTTTGGGAATGCGCGGTGTGATCCACCCATTTTCAAACCCTTTATCAATTATTGTCCGTTCGATGCTTTTGATGGTTACGGCAGGATCGGATATCGCAAGTGTGCATGATCCTTCGCAAGGTGCGGGACAGGCCCTCCCGGTGAATTCAGGGAAATTGTTCGTTTTTAACAGCCTTTCCAGCGCTTCCTTCCATTTACCCTTATACACCAGATCATTCCATTCCGGAATTAAATTATAAATCGGGCAGCCTGTTGTCGTACCGTTGATAACATCGCCTATCTGACAAAAAGGTGTTCCGCAATCCATGCACCGTGCTCCCTGCCGTTTTAAAGCTTCATCAGAAAACGGCACATCATATTCATTCCAGTCATTTATCCGGGTAAGCGGATCCCGTTTCATCGTCTCCTCACGTTGAAATTCCATAAAACCTGTAGTTTTCCCCAATGCTATCACCTCTTTCGGTAGTATCAATCGCAAATCATTTCGCCTCTAGCGGGACCTCCCGTAGCTTTGTTTTCTGGGCGGTTGGCTGTTGCTGCTTTTTTGATTGAAAGGCATACATCGCAGCTTCCGCTTCAGATAAGCCGTCATGTTTATATGCCTGGATTTGTTCCTGCATGTATTTGTATTCCTTTGGGATAACTTTTACAAAATTTCCGGCAGACTGATACCAATTTGATAAAATAAACCCGGCTTTTGTGCTGCCTGTATACTGATAATGGTTTTGAACGAGTTGCTTTACTTCTTCCATTTCAATAGCATCAGATAGGGTCTCAAACATAACCATATCCTGATTGCATAATTGTTTGAATGTCTCCTGATTTTCTGCGTACACATACGCGACACCGCCTGACATACCGGCAGCAAAGTTTTTTCCGGTTTCATCCAGAACAACGACACGTCCGCCTGTCATATACTCACAGCCATGGTCTCCAATACCCTCAACGACCAAGTTTGCGCCACTGTTGCGGACTGCAAAACGCTCACCGGCATGACCGTTTATATACGCTTCACCGCTTGTAGCGCCATAGAATGCGACATTACCGGCTATGACGTTGCCAAATGCAGTTGCTTGTGCTTCCGGCGGGGAGGAAATAATTATTTTTCCGCCTGATAATCCTTTTCCGATATAGTCGTTAGCGTCACCCGTTAAAAATAAGGACATACCTTTTGGAATATAGGCACCAAAGCTTTGTCCCGCTGAACCATTAAATCGCAGAGTAATCGAATCTTCCTGCATTCCGGTTTCCCCGTAGTGCTTTGTGATCTCGCTGCCTGTAATTGTTCCGACTGTGCGGTGAATATTTTTAATTGGCAGCTCCAGTTCCACCTGTTGGTTTCGTTCAATAGCCTGATTTACAGCAGGCAAAATCTCCTTTATATCAAGCGACAGATCAAGCTCATGATCCTGCTTGGTTTGATTGGTTGATGGGCCATCCACTTGAAAAAGCAGTGCAGATAAATCCAGATCTTTTGCCTTCCAGTGTGTTTTTGCGCGGTCACTTATGTTGAGCACATCTGTCCGGCCGACCATTTCGTCAACCGTTCTGAACCCGAGTTCGGCCATGATTTCTCTGACTTCCTGTGAAATAAACTGCATAAAATGAACGACATGATCGGGATCGCCCATGAATTTTTTTCGCAGTTCGGGATTTTGCGTGGCGATTCCAACAGGACAAGTATCTTTATGACACACCCGCATCATCACACAGCCAAGGACGACAAGCGGTGCGGTTGCAAAACCAAATTCTTCGGCACCAAACAGTGCTGCCATAACGACATCTTTTCCAGTCATTAATTTCCCGTCCGTTTCCATAACAACGCGATCTCTGAGTCCGTTCAGCTTGAGTGTCTGATGTGTTTCAGCAAGACCAAGTTCCCATGGAAGCCCGGTATGTTTGATGCTCGTTTTTGGTGATGCGCCAGTTCCGCCATCATACCCGCTGACTGAAATAACGTCTGCCTTACCTTTTGAAACACCTGCTGCGATGGTGCCGATGCCGGCCTTGGCGACAAGCTTTACACTGATGCGGGCATTGCGGTTGGCATTTTTTAAATCATGAATCAGCTGGGCCAGGTCTTCAATCGAATAAATGTCATGGTGCGGTGGTGGTGATATCAGGTCAACTCCTGGAGTGGACCCGCGGACATCAGCAACCCATGGATACACCTTGCTTCCGGGCAGCTGTCCGCCTTCTCCGGGTTTTGCACCTTGAGCCATCTTTATCTGTAACTCATCCGCGTTCATCAGGTAATGGCTGTTTACGCCGAAACGTCCCGAAGCAATTTGTTTAATCGCACTCCTTCGTGAATCACCGTTTTCATCCGTCGTAAACCTTTCCGGATCTTCTCCGCCTTCCCCGCTGTTGCTTTTCCCGCCGATACGGTTCATGGCAACAGCCAACGATTCATGAGCTTCCTTGCTTAACGATCCGAATGACATGGCACCTGTTTTAAACCGTTTGACAATTGATTCAACCGGCTCCACTTCATCGATGGAAATGGCGTTTGTTTTCTTAAACGTAAACAAGTTTCGTAAAAAATTCAGCCGCTCTTCATTTGCTGCTTGTGAAAATTGCTTGAACAGTTCGTAATCGCGCCGCCGGCATGCCCATTGCAGTAGATGGATGGTCTTCGGGTTGAATGCATGATGTTCCCCTGTTTTACGCCATTGAAAATCACTGCCTGATTCGAGGGAATCGTCGATATTATTTTCATAGGCTTTCTGATGCCGCTTCAAAGCTTCTTCGGCAATGGTATCCAGCCCGATTCCGCCAAGCTGGGAGACAGTTCCTGTAAAATAACGGTCGATAACTGACTTACTGATGCCAATAGCTTCAAATATTTGGGCGCCGCGATAACTTTGAATCGTTGAAATTCCCATTTTGGACATTACTTTGACGATGCCTTCCGTAATGCCGTTGATATAGGATTTTACTGCATGTTTATAACTGAATGACAGATGATTTGCTTCAATTGCCTTGCTCAGCGTTGCGTAAGCAAGGTACGGATTGATGGCATCTGCGCCGTACCCGATTAAAGCTGCAAAATGATGTACTTCTCTTGCTTCTCCCGTTTCAGCAATAATACTCACTTTTGTCCGTGTACCCTGTCGAATCAGATGCTGATTCAATGCACTTACTGCAAGCAGGACAGGAATCGCAGCATTATTTTCATCCATGTTCCGGTCTGACAGGATAAGGATATTAACACCGTCAGCCATCATGGTTTCTGCTTTCCGGCAAATTTGTTCCAGTGCCTGTTCCAGGTTTCCGTCAAATCGTGTGTCAATTGTTTGGGAAGCAAATCCTTCATAGTTGTCCGTTTGTAACAGTTGCAGCTGCCGATTGGAAAGTACGGGTGTTCCAATCCGAAGTTTCCGGCAGTTTAATTCAGTTGGATGCAGGATGTTTCCGACAGGACCGAGCATGGTCATTGTCGAAGTAACCAGCTGCTCACGATAAGCGTCAATTGGAGGATTGGTGACTTGTGCGAATAATTGCTTGAAATAAGTGAATAGTGATTGAGGGTAATCAGATAGCACCGCTAATGGGACGTCATTCCCCATCGCACCAATCGGATCTTTTTCATCCGTTACCAGCGGAATTAAATAGTTATGGATATCTTCGTGCGTGTAACCGAATGCTTTTTGTTTTTTTACCAGATTCCGGATTGAATCGCTATTAAAAATTTCTACTTTATTTTTGAGGATTATCTGTTGTTTATCAAGCCATTGCTGATATGGGTTTGCAGTTGTGATTTCTGTTTTAATTTCCTCATCTGAAATGATTCTCCCCTTTTCCATATCGAGCAGCAGCATTTTCCCCGGACTGAGGCGGTCTTTGTACAACACTTGATCTTCATCCACATCGATGACACCCGCTTCCGAGGAATAAATCAAAAAGTCATCTTTGGTGACGTAATACCGTGCCGGCCGCAGTCCATTTCTGTCCAGAATCGCACCGATCTGTTTTCCGTCCGTAAAAGAAATGGAAGTTGGACCGTCCCATGGTTCCATTAATGTGCTGTGATATTCATAAAAGGCCTTTTTATCGCTGGACATATATGGATTGTTATCCCACGGTTCAGGAATAAGCATCATCGCAGCATGAGCCGGTTTTCGTCCGGCGAGTATGAGAAATTCCAGTGCATTATCCAACATCGCCGAATCACTGCCGTCGGAATCAAGAACCGGAAGCACTTTTTCCAACTCATCACCAAATACTTCCGATACAAATTGTTTCTCGCGTGCCTGCATCCAGTTTATATTCCCTCGCAGGGTATTAATTTCCCCGTTATGCATCAAATAACGGTTCGGGTGTGCCCGTTCCCAGCTCGGAAAAGTATTGGTGCTGAAGCGGGAATGAACCATTGCGAACGCAGATTCAAATGTCGTATCCACTAGATCCGTATAAAATGTGTGCAGCTGTTCCGGGCGAAGCAAGCCTTTATAGACAATCGTCCGGCTCGACAAACTGGAAAAATAAAATGCTTCTTCCTCATCGGTTGCTATTTTTTCTGCCTGTTTCCGTATGACATACAGTTTCCGTTCAAAATCAATTGTGTCTGTTAGGGAAGGGTTGGCACCAATGAATACTTGGCGGATAAACGGACAGCTTTCCCGCGCCGTCTTACCGATGGAACTGATATTCACCGGCACCGTTCTCCATCCAATGACAGTTTGCTTTTCCTGCCTGATAATCGAATTGATTTTTTTCTCCAATTTTTCCTGATTGTCCGTATCGTTTGTGAAAAAAACCATTCCAACCCCGTAACGGCCTTTTTCCGGCAAACTTAATTCCGGACAAGCACCCCGGAAAAAAGCATCCGGAATCTGGACCATCAACCCGGCACCATCTCCCGTCATTGCATCACCGCTGCCGCCGCGGTGGTCAAGCCGGCAAAGCATCTGCAGTCCTTTTTTGACGATGTCATGCGTCGGTGTGCCATGCATGTGCGCATATAAACCAATGCCGCATGCATCATGTTCCAATTCAGGGTGGTACAGGCCCTGCGCTTTGGGTATCTTATTGTAACGCATCTTTATCCCTCCCTTTAGATTTTCGTTCAATTCAGTATTTACTGTGTATTCTTAATTATAGGTTTACCAATCAATCGAAACAATATATAATTTAGATTAAATTAATCGATTTTTGATATAGATAGGATGATGGGGATGGAACTGCGCCAATTACGTTATTTTATGGAAGTGGCAGAACGGGAACATGTATCAGATGCCGCTGTTCATTTGCATGTTGCCCAGTCAGCGGTAAGCAGGCAAATTGCCAACCTGGAAGGTGAACTGGGCGTCGATTTGTTTAAACGGGAAGGCAGAAATATTAAATTAACCCAAATCGGGAAAACCTTTTATACCCATGTTAAGATTGCCATGCAGGCGATGGATAATGCCAAAAAGCAGATTGAAGAATATCTGGACCCTGAGCGCGGAACGATTAAAATCGGCTTCCCGACCAGTTTATCCAGTCACCTCATGCCAAACGTCATTTCTGCATTTAAGGGTGAGTATCCGAATGTCCGCTTCCATCTGCGGCAAGGTTCCTATCATTTTTTAATCGATTCCGTAAAACGGGGCGATATGGATGTAGCATTTCTTGGACCGGTCCCAAGGGATGAACCGGAAATTGAATCCCACATACTATTTTCGGAACACATTCTGGCGCTGCTTCCGATAAATCATCACCTGGCCGATCGAACAAGTCTGTACCTCAGCGATTTAAAGCATGATGAATTTATCAGTTTTCCAGAAGGTTATGTACTGAAAAAAATGATTATGGACACATGCAAGCAGGCAGGATTCGCCCCAAATATCTCGGCAGAAGGGGAAGACCTTGATGCGATCAAAGGGCTTGTCTCCGCGGGAGTCGGTGTTACCCTGCTGCCGGAAAGCTCATTTCATGAATCAACCCCGAAGATGACAGTAAAAATCCCGCTGGAAATCCCGGAAGTCACACGAACCGTGGGAATCATCAAACCAAAGGAAACAACTCTGGCACCATCAGAAAGAGTATTTTACGAATTCGTCAAACAATTTTTCTCACGATTACAGCAATTTCAATAGAGGAGGAAGCGTGGGGAGGCAGGACCGCGGGGACAGGTTCCTTGGTTCACTTTAATCATCCATCTGGGAGTCTGACATCTTTGGCAGGTCCTTAAGTTCAATAGTCAGGGAAGGAATTCAAGCGAAAATATCACTGATGCCTGAAAATGCGAGATATAAATTAAAGGATACGCTTGAACGTATTATAAATGAAGGTTCGGGCGGATTAATAGCAATTATTCTGTAGCAACTAAAATTAGTTGCTATTTTTTTTCACATTAATAATTCAACTTTCGCACCAATAGTATAGGCTCAAACAGTTAAATTTGTTAATCTCGAAACGTTTTTGAGTTGTTGCCTTGACAACCTCAGTAAACATAAAAGCCTTTTGTACACAAAAGATATAATCAGCTTAACAGTTTGAGTGAAAATATCCCCCCTGCGCTGTTATATATGCGAAGCTGGTGTAAAGGACAAAAGGAAGCGAAAACATTGATGAAAAGTGGTTCATCGGAGTTATGAAGGACAAAAGGAGATAAAAACATCAATGAAATGTCCTTCCTTAGGGATACAGGAAAAAACGGAAACCTCACTAAAATATTTTACCGTTAATGCAAAGTCAACCTTAGTAGTGTAACTTTGACCCCCCTAATTCCTTCAAGGCGTATGTGTTCATTTTTACGCTGCGAAAGTTGAGTTATTAAGAAACTGCAAAATCACTTGCTAATGTAATTTGAGATACAAAAAAAGAGCAATTTCCTTATTGAAAAATGCTCATTGTTATTAAACTAACGCTCTAGTTAATGCAATAAGAAAGTAAATGCTATTGAGTGGTTTATAAATAGAATAAAGCGCATTATTTAGGTTTATCAGCTCCAAATAAGAAAGATAAATTCCTCAAATTCCTTGTTGCGTGTATTAGCAAACCCTTTGCCTTCATCTGTAATTACAAATCCATGAAAAAAGTAGTTCAATTAATGGTACAAATTACAATTTTGTACTTCTAAACTGAGCTACTTTGTTTTGTTACTGAGCAGCTTTTTATATGGTAAATGGTCCAGGGTTCCTGTCCCCACGGACCACTCCTCCGGGCCACTCTATTGCCCTTGCCACAAATGAATAAGATCCTGATTTTGCCCTCTGGCAAAGACGTCGGAACGGTTTGGCCCCCAGGAAACGGCAGCTGGTGCTGATGTCAGGTTGCCGTCGAGATTCCTCCATCCTGACCATTGTGAGCCATTCCATTCTCTCAGATAAAGCTGATTGCCTGTGCCTCTGACAAATACTTCTAATCTATTTGGACGTCTGGAAGCGACAGCTGGAGCACTTGTTAATGTTCCGCCAAGGCTTTCCCAGTTACTCCAATTATTGCCATTCCACCATTTATGGTAAAGGGCATTGTCGGTTCCGCGTGCAAAGACATCGATCCGGTTTGGATTCCAGGAGACAGCTGCTGGTTCCGAGGTCAAGTTACCACCGAGATCTTCCCAGTCCTCCCAGCGTGATCCGTTCCATGTTTTTATATAAAGCCGATTACCGGTTCCTCGAACAAATACATCAAGCTGGTTTGATCTGCGGGAAGAAACAGCCGGGCCGCTTGTGAGCGTGCCGCCAAGGTTCTCCCAATCACTCCAACTGCTTCCATTCCACCATTTATGGTATAGAGCGTTATCTGTACCACGTGCGAATACATCAATTCGGTTTGGCCCCCAGGAAACGGCTGCAGGTGCTGACGTTAAGTTACCGCCAAGGTTTTGCCAGTTACTCCAATTGCTGCCGTTCCACCATTTATGGTAAAGCGCATTGTCCGTACCCCGTGCAAAGACATCGAGGCGGTTATTTTGCCAGGAGGAAACAGCTGGTGCCGATGTTAAGGTGCCGCCCAGGCTTTCCCAGCCGGACCATCCCTCGCCAGGCTGATCCTGATCACCGTTAAGGAGGCCCAGTACAATTTCAATTACACGCGTCAACACGCGGTCCATGAGGTTTCCTGATATACCAAATTGAGAAAAGAAGATCGAAAACCATGGGACTTGACGTTTAAATTGCTGGTAAATTTGTGGAGCTGACTGGTTTGTATTTGCCTGATTAAGCGTGTAATTTACCACATAGTAAAAAACATACTCGGTAATTTGTCTGTTCATTCCTGCCTGTTCCAGCTGAGAATACAGGTTGCTATGCTGGGAGCGAAGCCGTTGCAAAACCTCCTGTGTACTTATTTGCTGGCGAACGTTCGGGTTTGAGTCGGGCATACTGGCTGGTGCCCAATAAAAAGTTGGTGTTTTATTCATATTGTATACTCCTCCGCTTTTTCATTAGCATATGTTCTAAAAAGATAATTGGGAATGAATATAAAGAAAAGGAAGAAGATACATAATGACGTACCAGGCAACATGCTTTTAAAAATAAAGCACTGACGCACACCATCTTTTCAATAATTGAAAACTATCGTATAATAGTAATGTATTTTAGTATGTAAAAAACTTTGATAAACTATAATTTAGGATAAAAATAATCCAGAAAAGATGTTCAAACAGATAGCGCTCTGACAATGCTGGGGCGTCCGCATTCTTTCTGTAAATTTTAGGTGATAGGGATGGAAAAAATGAATAACAGCAATACATCAACAGACGTTATTTTAATTGGTGCCGGAATTATGAGTGCAACATTGGCATCATTATTAAAAGAATTGGCACCGGATTGGGATATTACCATTTTTGAAAAGCTTGATCAGGCAGGACAGGAGAGTTCCAACGTTTGGAATAATGCGGGGACAGGCCATTCTGCACTTTGTGAGCTTAACTACACACCTGAACAGCCGGACGGTTCCATTGATATCAGCAAGGCGCTGAATATTAATGAGAAGTTTCAGGTTTCCAAGCAGTTCTGGACCCATCTGGTAGACAGTGGGCTGATAAAAGATCCGAAAGATTTTATAATGCCATTGCCCCATATGAGTTTGGTGCATGGGCAGGATAATGTTGATTTTTTGAAAAAGCGGTTTGACGCATTGACGGACAATCCGCTGTTCCAGGGGATGGAATTTTCCGATGACCCGGAAAAATTAAAAGAATGGATTCCACTTATTATGGGAGACCGGACAATCGATCACCCGATGGCAGCAACAAAAATTGATGCTGGAACGGATGTCAACTTCGGGGCGCTGACACGTAAACTGTTAGGTCACTTAGAGGAAAAAAATGTCCATGTGAAATACAATCATACGGTGGATGACATCGAACGCAGGGAAGATGGCTCCTGGGAAGTGAAAGTGCGGAATTTTGAGGACAATACCCTTGAATACCACACGTCAGGTTTTGTCTTTATCGGCGCTGGCGGGGGAGCCCTGTCATTACTGCAAAAGACGGAGATTCCTGAAAGTAAACATGTCGGCGGATTCCCGGTAAGCGGTCAGTTCCTGGTGTGCAATAATCCGGATGTTATCGAGAAGCATCACGCTAAAGTATATGGCAAAGCTGCAGTTGGTGCTCCGCCAATGTCTGTGCCGCATCTTGATACACGATTTATCGATGGCGAACAATCTCTTCTATTTGGCCCGTTTGCAGGCTTTTCACCGAAATTCCTGAAAGCTGGTTCAAATATGGATTTATTAAATTCGGTAAGACCAGATAATGCGTTCACGATGCTGGGAGCAGGGGCAAAAAATGTTCCGTTAACAAAATATCTCGTTCAACAGCTCCTGCAAACGAAAGAACAACGAATCGAGCAGTTACGAGAGTTTGTTCCGGATGCTAAAAGTGAAGATTGGGATATCGTGGTTGCCGGCCAGCGTGTACAAGTGATTAAAGATACCGAAGAAGGCGGCAAAGGAACACTTCAATTTGGAACGGAAGTTGTTACTGGAGCCAATGGATCAATTGCTGCATTACTGGGCGCTTCTCCAGGTGCTTCGACTGCGGTTTCCATCATGCTTGAGATAATGGAGAAATGTTTCCCGCAACAATTAGAAGAATGGGAACCAAAAATTAAAGAAATGATTCCATCTTACGGCAAGTCACTGAGAGACAATCCGGAGCTTGTCCATGAGATTCGTATGAATACTGCAAAGGCACTTGGCCTGGTGGAAAAAGAGGAAACGTTGGCATAACTATAAAGGAAGCATATTTGTCGTTGAGGCGCCAATTTATGCTTCCTTTTTTAGTCCAGGAAATTATAAAATTTGTGAGCTGTGAATAACTTAATTTCCTTAAAAGGTCGCGTCCGGCTCCAGCGCTAAAGCTGTAGTAACTTTTTTCACCACCGTACGATCAGTCAGTTCTTGGACATGAGGACGGGAATCAGGCTATTGCTCTGACTGTAGATGACGAAGCGGACATATTTTCCGTTAATCACCCCAAAGTCACTGTTTTAGCAGTATTCGCGGACATTTTTTCCGCTATTGACCAAAAATCGGCCTGATTTCATATGTTTTTTGCTGGATAGCGGAAAATATGTCCAGTAACAGGCTGAAATTCGCTTAAATGTTAAATATAACGGAAAATATGTCCGCCTGATTATTACCGAATCGCGGATTGTATGCTGCGTCGGCCGGTTATCCCTCACAAGCACCTGACGACTGGGATCCACTAAGCGGGCAACTCCGGCACACCCGCAGGCGCGGGGGGCAATCAGTCGCTAGCCGGGCGCATAAGCCTTTGTTTCGTTTAATCGAAGTAAACAATACCCGGATCGGCAGTATTTGCTTGTGTTGGAAAAAGTAGTCCTTCTGTATAAGGGGAGGGAACATTCTGCTTAAGATACATATATGCCGTTTGGGCAAGAAACATTTTTGCACGTTGGATGTCGCGTTGTCCATGTACGATATCATTCAGTACATTAATCGATAAAAAGTTCATTGCTTCCTTATCGCACATTGCAGTTACTTCCCCTTTCGTTCTGTCAGGATAAGCACTTCCATCAAATACAGCAATCGCATCATACAAATGAACAGGTACATGATAATCAATGGTTTGTTCCAAAAAATCCGGATGTGGCGTTGGAAAATTATGTGGAATGGATTCACGATGGACGATGGTTCGTTTCCAGGGACCATTATTGTACCAAATTAACCTGCTGTTTGTTGCTTCCTGTGGATAGCCATACTTCTGTATTATTGTTTTCGCACCCTCTAAAGGTTTACCTTCCCAGTTACTTAAAATCTGATTAACGTTGTTTTCCATAGAATACCTCCATTATTAGCCTAAGGTATCCTATGCTATCGCCTGTTTTGCTGTTCAAATTTGAATACTATCACACATCCATCATCCTGATATCGTTATACTAACTTGTTGACTTAACTGTAAAACTATAATAAAAAGCACCACCACTTCGACGCTTAAAGAAGCTGCAAAAGTTTTAGATGAACGGGACCTGACTTGCAGGTAATATGCACTTAACCATATTAAAAGGATAATAATTGGAATAATGATACCTGTTGTTGTATCTATTATGGGAACTAGAGCTAACCCAAACCAAGCCATAAATAAACAAACTCCAATAACTAAAACTCCCAAGGAAATGTTAACAATGTGTATGGTTTTTTTATTCATAGGACAACTCCCTATTCAAAAATAATTATCTTCACCATAATTACTATTTCGATTTCATGACAAAAATTCCTTCTGATTTTCAACAATCTGGTCTTAATATATGTAAATGGTGATTATCCTGGTTAGGAATACGCGTCTGAACCATTATGTTTAAATAAAGTTTAACAGTTCGATATTATTTATGTTAATAATGTCGAGTATTTATAATGCTGCTTTGCTATTATGTAGACATGGAAGGAGGTGCGGCACATTGCTAAAGGAATTTAACCTGGTGATTGACTATATTGAAGATCGTTTAATGGATGACCTGTCTCTTGAAAAAATTTCTGAATATGCTGGGGTCTCCGACTACCACTTCAGAAAGATATTTTTTTATATTTCAGGGTTGACGTTAAGTGAATATATAAAAAACAGAAGATTGTCGGAAGCAAATAAGGAATTATTGAATGGAGAAAAAGTAACGGATGTTGCTATTAAATATGGTTATCAGTCAATGGACGGCTTTACGAGAGCATTTAAAAAATGGAGTGGTTTTTTACCATCAGATGTAATAAAAAAAGGGATCAGCAAATCGTTCCCCAAACTTTCATTTGTAATAACTGTTAAAGGAGGTAATTCAATGGAGTTTAGAATTGAGGAAAAACCAGCGTTTAATTTGGTCGGTGTAAGCAAACGTGTCCCCATGCAATTTGAAGGTGTTAATAACGAGATTGTAGAGCTTGCAGAAAGTATAACAGAAGAGCAAAAAGAAGAAATGCATTCGCTTCAAAATCTGGAGCCTTATCAAATTGTTAATGCATCTTATGACGCTGACGCTAATTTCTTGAAAGAAGAAGGAGATTTAACTCACTTGATTGGTGTTTTAACGACTGAAAATCAAGTAAGCGACCGATTAGATAAAGTGTCAGTCGAAGCCTATACCTGGGCGATATTTCCAAATGAGGGCCCATTTCCATCTGCGTTACAGGAAACAATGGCAAAAACATATTCAGAATGGCTTCCTTCTTCCGACTATGAAGTAATCAATGCTCCTTCCTTTTCTTTTACTAAAATGGATGAACAGAAAAAAGATTACGCTTATAGTGAAGTTTGGATTCCTGTCCGAAAGAAATAAAAAAAGAAATGCAGTGGAAAGCTTAAGTTACGAATTAAAAAGCGATGGTTTATAAAGGGGCTGGAAAAACAAGGCATTCTTGCTTGTTTTTCCCAGCCTCCATAAATGAATATCACGATGAGTCATTTGATAAGATCAAATTGAATTGACACGATGAGATTTTCACCTTTTTTCACCGCTGTTATTTCCCCTTCCATCATGTCAACCAATCGTCTGGCGATCGACAGCCCCAATCCTGTTGACTTTCGATGACGGGGAGGGTCTGTTGTATAGAATCTGTCAAACAGATATTGGATTTCCCGTTCCTGCAATCCGGGAGCATGGTTTTGCAAATGAATCACTGCTTAGCCATTCATATTTTCTATTTGCACCTTTAGGTCGCCTTCCCCGTGCGTTAAGGCGTTGCGGATCACATTTTCGAATACACGACGCAATATATCAGCATCACTATTGATGTAAAGCGGGACTGGTTTAAAAGCCAGACCGGATAATGAAATTGTATTATCGAACGGTTGCTTGTCCGCCATCAACAGGAAGTAGTTGTGCTGTGATAAATCGGGAGGCATCGCTTGCCAGGAAGGTCATAACCGGGCCAAGGTCTTCATCCGGGTCACCGTATTTGCCACCAAGTGGGATTTCTTTACGGTTTTCCGTTTCCATTGCTTCCAGCTGTTCTGGTGTTAACTGTGACCGCGCAGCCTCATACATTGGCGTATGAATTGCCGGAAGAACAGCATTTACACGGATGCCGTGCGGTCCCCATTCAGCTGCAACACTGCGGGTCCACGACATAACTGCACCTTTTGACGCAGAATACAGTGTTGCTCCTGCTTCTTTACGCAAGCCTGAAATGGAGCCATAGTTTATAATGACACCTTTATCCTGATCACGCATTGCTTTGAATGCCTCCTGGTTAGTAATCATGGTATCGGATAGAATCATTCTGACGGTATAATAAATGTTACGGTTGCAGTAGTAACTGAGCCCGCATCAGACATTTTTACGGCAATGCTTTCAGTCCCTTTTGTTGATGTAAGCTGGTAATTTTCTTTATCTTCAAATGAAGCCGTGTATCCATTGTTGGTTGCGTATTCCTTGAAGTCTTCGTAAACGGTATCGATATCACCTGAAAATGTGAACCCGACAATATAAGACATACCTCCAGCCATTTCCATTGTCTGGACCTCTAAATAATCTCCTTCAGGAAAAGGAAAGTCAGCTGGAGTTTCTGCTGGTAAAGCGATATCCTCCTCACTCTGGCTTTCTTTGGATTTCTGTTCATCTCCACTTTCTGTCTCAGTTGCGTTATCATTTTTAGAATCCGCCTCTGCGTCAGAGTTGTCATTTCCACAGGCAGTCAGGGAAAGACCCAACAAGCAACAGAGTAATAATATAAATATAATCTTTTTCATACTCAAAGTTTCCTCCTATTTAGTTTTTTAAAGCGTAGCACTCTGATTGTATTTAGGAAATTATACTTGAGTATAAATGTTTGGTGGGCAATAATTAGATGAGAATTCAGTAGTCAAGTTTTCCTTGTCAACTGATTTACGGATATAATAATGTACCACTTGTTGCCAAATGTATTTACCAAAGGATTAACATAAAGAAAATACTAATTTACAATGATAAGGATATTAGAAGATAAGAAAGCCTAATTCCTGTCCGCACCTTTATTGGGAAATTAGACTAATTACCTTCCTTGGTTAATAAATTTTTTCAGAGGTACCTTCTTGATAAGTCCCCTTTGTTTGAATGCTGAAGGGTTCGTGACATTTTTGTTACAGTTGATTTTTTGTCAAACAACCAGGCAGATAATCCCGTACATTTTCATTCCCCTTAAAAAGTGATCGCCGGACATTTCGACTATTAATCAACGGATTCTTTCAAGTTAGAGAATGGCATCGTCTTTCTAATGCCTTTTAAAATGTGCATTTATTTGCCCTCGAACCATTTTTTCTTTGATCTTATTGTCAGAGTTTTTCTTTTTAGCTTTGTTCAATTCCTTTTTAATTTCTAAAGTAGGGGTTCCTTCTTCTGTTTTGGTTGCAATTTCCATCAAATTCTCTATATCTTCAAATGAATATTTCCGTGTGCCGCGTTTTGTTCGTGTCGGAAAAATTAGCCCTCGATCCTCATAATAACGAATTTTACGTTCACTTAACCCGGTTAACTCACATACAGTTCCTATAGAAATTACCTTTTTAAATTTATAGACATGATCTGTATTTGCCATCATTTCTCACTCCTTTTTTATTAACAAATATAATCAATACACAATGAATTATGTTAGATATTCTAACATAATTATTTATTTTATCAAAAAAGTATGTTAGATTTTATGACAAACTTGCTGAATCATTAAATAAAATCCTTTACACTGAAGTTAAATTGAATAGGAGAGAAAGGGAGATTGGATATGAGAAAACAAATCGAGGACACCGTGCTATGGATTCAGGATCAAGTCAATCACAGCGGAGCCAATGGAATTCTTGTCGGGGTGAGCGGCGGTATTGATTCAGCAGTCGTCGCATACTTGACGAAACGAGCTCTTCCTAAGCATTCCCTAGGTGTAATCATGCCGTGCAAAAATGATGTTGACGATCAAAAAGACGCAAAAAAGGTTGTGGAAGGTAGCGGCATCGATTATTTAACGATCGACTTGACCGATACACATGACACATTATTTACAAGCATCAAAAGAACATTAACAGAAAAAAATTACTGGAATGAGAAAACGGAAAAACTAGACGACGGGAATTTACGCGCCCGACTGAGGATGAGTACACTATACACAATTGCCAATCATTACGGATATCTTGTGGCCGGTACCGGTAATGCGGCGGAGTGGTATACGGGATATTTCACAAAGTACGGCGATGGCGGAGTTGACGTACTCCCGCTCATTCATTTTTTAAAAGGACAGATTTTTCACATGGCAGACATTTTAGGTATTCCCGAAGAGATCATAAAAAAAGCCCCGAGTGCCGGGTTGTGGGAAGGTCAGACGGATGAAAAGGAAATGGGAACGACATACGATCGTATCGACGATTTTTTGCAAGGAAAGAAAATTCCGGATAGAGATTCCCATCTCATTAGAAAAATGCATGAAAAAACGGGACACAAGCGAAGTTCACCTAGTATACCTTCAAAGTTTTGACGCCTTTTATAAGGTGACTTCATGACCAGTAGATAAATGTAACTACAGGAGGTGATTCCAGGTGCGAGCAAAGCTTAATCATTTAAGCAATTAATGAGTGGAGAGTAGTAATCCATCAAGTCGATGGACTGGAAAATTCCGTAATTATGGTCCATCTGGAAGATTTATTTTAATAAAGGGAGGAAAAAGAATGAGTGCCGAAATAAAGAAAAAAGATATTTATAAAATAATTGAGGATGAAAATGTTCGATTTATTCGATTGCAATTTACGGATATGCTGGGAACGATTAAAAATGTTGAAATTCCATTTAGTCAGTTGGAGAAAGCGTTGGATAATAAAATAATGTTTGACGGTTCTTCGATTGAGGGATTTGTTCGTATCGAAGAATCTGATATGTACCTCTATCCTGATTTGGATACATTTTCTGTTTTCCCATGGACATCGGAAAAAGGTAAGGTGGCCCGCTTTATATGTGATATTTACAATCCGGATGGAACCCCGTTTGAAGGCTGCCCGCGCTATAATTTAAAGAGGAATCTAAAATATATGGAAGATTTAGGATTTACAACGTTTAATATCGGAACCGAACCTGAGTTTTTCCTGTTTAAACTGGACGAAAAAGGGGACCCATTGCTGGAGTTGAATGACAGGGGCGGTTATTTTGATCTTGCACCCACTGATTTAGGCGAAAATTGCAGACGTGATATCGTCCTTGAACTGGAAGACATGGGCTTTGAGATTGAAGCTTCTCACCACGAAGTCGCCCCCGGACAGCACGAGATCGATTTTAAGTATTCTGATGCCCTTAAACACGCTGACGATATTCAAACGTTCAAGTTAGTCGTTAAGACGATTGCCAGAAAACATAACTTACATGCCACCTTCATGCCAAAACCATTATTTGGTGTCAATGGGTCCGGTATGCATGTGAACATGTCCCTGTTTAAAGACGATAAAAATATGTTCTATGATGAGAAGGAGGATATGCAGCTTAGCGGATTAATGAAGCAATTTACAGCAGGCATTATTAAGCATGCAACCAGTTTTACAGCCGTGACAAACCCGACGGTCAATTCCTATAAACGATTAGTTCCCGGCTATGAAGCACCCTGTTATGTCGCATGGTCAGGATTGAACCGCAGTCCTTTGGTACGTGTCCCTTCCTCAAGAGGATTAAGCACACGAATCGAAGCCCGGAGTGTAGATCCTTCCGCAAATCCTTATTTGACAATGGCTGTACTATTAGCTGCTGGATTAGATGGTATTAAAAATAAACTGACACCCCCTAACCCGATTGATCAAAATATTTACGATATGGATAAATCTGAACGCATAAAAAATGGAGTCAAAGATCTTCCGGCAACATTAATGGATGCACTTGAAGAACTTGAGAAAGATGCGGTAATTAAAGGTGCGCTTGGAAATCATTTATATGAGCACTTTATGAAAGCCAAATTAATTGAATGGGATATGTTTAGAACAGCTGTTCATCCATGGGAACGCGAACAGTATTTAACATCTTTCTAATAACAGTTCATATTGTTCGGAAAACATGAGAAGTCTAATATCAATAAAACAGAGTAAAAGCAAAACCCATCCAGGTAAAAGAATGGGTTTTGCTTTATTATTCCCGAACCTTAACATCATAAGTTCTTAGCCAGTAATCAATTTGACATAAATGAGCAATTAGCTGTGGACCCGTCATCAATTGTCCATACCATGGCTCGGTAAATTCTTTTCCTTCACTTTTTACAATAGCTTCGATTCGATCCCGCCTTATAAAATTAAATAGTGGCGATTCAGGATCCGCTAGTATTTCTTTCATCCAATTCACTACCTGATGCGTATATTCGGGCTGAAAAGTTTTAGGGTAAGGGCTTTTCTTTCGATATAATACTTCTTCTGGTAATAGACCTTCCAGCGCTTTGCGCAAAATACCCTTTTCCCTTCCATGTAAATTTTTCATATTCCATGGGATATTCCACACGTATTCGACTAGTTTGTGGTCAGCAAAGGGAACTCTAACCTCAAGACTGGCTCCCATACTCATTCGATCCTTACGATCTAATAATTGTGCCATAAACCAGTGCATATTTAAATAAAACAGCTCTCTTCGTCGTGCATCTTCTTCATTTTCTCCAGCCAAACGAGGGGTCTCGCTAATAGTTTCCATATATCGATCCATTACATAGGATTTTAAATCAAGTTTATTTTGCCATTCAGGTAACAGCAAATCAATTCTGGAATCTAATGATTTCATCCAAGGGAAAATCTCTCGCTGTTTACCAGAGATGTCATGGAACCACGGGTAACCCCCGAAAATTTCATCAGCACATTCTCCTGACAAACTTACTGTTGTATGTTCTTTGATTCTACGACAAAACCATAATAACGAAGAATCAATATCTGCCATCCCGGGTTGATCTCGCAGCTCTACCGATTCTTTTAATAAATCCGCTAGCTGAAATCCAGTTATCACTTCATTATGTTGATTAGTTGACAAATGATTAACAACTTTTTCAATCCAAAGCTGATCACTTGCGGGCTGAAATTTACTTGCCTTAAAGTATTGATCGTTTCCATCATAATCAATTGAGAAAGTTGATAATGTGCCTCTTTTATTCACTTCAAAATTGTTTGCTGCAATTGCAGTGATTGCGCTTGAATCCAAACCGCCTGATAAGAATGTAGATACTGGAACATCCGCAACTAATTGCCGTTGAACCGCATCAACAAATAAACGTCTGACGTTTTCGGCTGTTTCATCTATCGTGTCCGTATGTTTACGACTTTCCACATTCCAATAACGCCAAATGTTTAATCCCGCTTTTGAAAAGGTTAATGCATGGCCTGGCCTGAGTTCCTTAAACCCTTTGAATATGCCATGCCCTGGGGTGCGTGATGGACCTAAACCAAAGATTTCGGCTAATCCCGAATAATCGACTTCTGAGTGAACATCATTATGTGCTAAAATCGCTTTTAATTCTGATCCAAATATGAAACGTCCATGAGACTCCAGAAAAAATAATGGTTTAACACCAAGCCGATCACGTGCCATAAATAGCTGTTGTTCAGCCGAATCCCATACGCCAAATGCATAGATACCATTTAAATACTGGACACATGCTTCTCTCCATTCAATGTAGGCTGTCAGTAAAACTTCCGTATCAGATGACGTAGTAAATTCATATCCCTTGCTTTTTAGTACCTGCCTTAATTCTTGTGTATTATATAATTCGCCATTGTAAACAAGTGTGTACGTCACATTGTTATGTTCCTTGCTCATAGGTTGTTTTCCGCCGTCAGGATCGATAACTGCCAGTCTTTTGTGACCAAAAGCAGCGTGTTGACTTAACCACACTTGCGAATCGTCTGGGCCTCTTGAAGTCAATGTTTCTGCCATTTTTCTTAAAGTTGTTTTCTCCGCCCTAACATCGTTTTGCCATTGAATAATGCCAGTGATTCCACACAAGGCATCTCATCCTCTCCGCTGTATACTATTCCCCTGCGGCTATTATATGCAAGTAAAAGGATGGCCGTAACCAAATAGAAAACGGTAAACGCTTCCCGGCCCATATTTAAGGCAAAGGACACCAGCCAGGGCCGTAATCAACTACTGAACAAGTGAAATAAGAAAGCTGTCAATTTAAGATCCCGTCAACAAACCCCATCACACGATCCTGATATTCCTTAGTAACATTATCAAATGCTTTTGTATGTCCTGCATCAGACACAATCCATAATTCTTTTTCCCCGCCGGCTACATCGTATATTTCGTGAGCCATTTCAGTTGGTACCAACTCATCCTCTTCCCCGTGGATGATGAATAAAGGAAGTGTGTTTTTCTTAACTTGAGCAATCGAAGAACCTTTTCCCAGGAAATAACCCGCACGAATTTTCGTGATAACGCTTGTTACATCAAGCAGCGGGAATGATGGGAGACCGTAGATGTGCTGCAATTGATATGCTAATTCATCTTTTACAGTAGTGTAACCGCTGTCGGCAACGATTCCTTTGACCTCTTCCGGCAAATCTTCGCCACTTGTCATCAAAACAGTCGCAGCACCCATCGAGTTTCCATGTAAAATAATATCCTCTGAACCATATTCTTCAATCAACAAGTCAATCCAGTCGAGATAATCCAATCGGTCATGCCATCCATAGCCTATGTAATCGCCTTCACTTTTTCCATGCCCCCGTGCATCAGGTAAAAGAATATCAAATCCTTCTTCATAATACATTTTGGCAAACTTCCCCATATCATCACCTGTACTCCGGAAACCGTGTGCTAAAATAACCGCTTTGTCGTTGGCTGATTTGTGATCAATAAATTGTGCGAAAAGGTTCAGACCATCATAGGATGTTATTTCGACCTTCTCTGTCTGCTGTTTTTCATACCAATTTTTTGCTTTTTCCTGAAGAGATTGAGCTTTAGTGGTTGCTTCAGCATTTACTGTCGACGCTTCGCGGTGGAGCTCTACCTCAGTTCCCCTTTTGATTCCTTACCCGTAAAAATAATTCCCTGCAAAAATTAATCCAAAGAATAAAACAGCGATAAGACTTCCTAACGTAATGCGTAATTTCTTTTTCACGCAAATTTTCCCCCTTTGCTTCTATGGCACACTTTTTCGAAAGCGAATACATTTTTCTATAATTAGTATCGCATGAATAGATCAATTTTCCCAGATAATTTTCCATCGTATTGAGATATACCTTCTCACTATTATAATCGAACCGAAACCCAAAAAAGTGGCATGGAAATGATGCCACTTTTTCAGAACTTTATTCGATTATAGGTATAAAAGGGGTATGCCGGGCATTTATCTTACTCCCTGATCCTGAAACTATTAATTAGTTGGGCGATTTGCTTGGGTGGTTGATCCATGTTGTTTGCCAGCCAATGTTTGATGACATAGATACTTCCGCTGATGACAAAGGTACTGGTGTATTCGGATATGGCCGGATCTGCTTCATTGTTGTTATGCATCCAGTTTTTAATAAGAAATGTCCTGGCAACGTCCATGACGCGCCGTTCAAATGAATGGTCGGCATTTTCGTTGAGGAGTGTCTGGCAAATGTCATATTTGGATGCAACATATTCGAGAAGTTTTTCGGTCATTTGCAATGATTCTTCTTCCTGCTCGAAATTATATTGGTTTAAATAAGTGTTTAAATCTGCAATAAGTTCTTCTTCTATTTGCCCCAGCAAATCAAATGGATCGCTGTAGTGCGTGTAGAAGGTGGAACGGTTAATATCGGCCTGTTCACAGATTTCTTTTACTGTAATGGCTGAAACCTGTTTTGTTTTTAGTAAGTTGATTAAACTATCCTTTAAGACCATTCGGGTATATTTCTTGCGGCGGTCGAGTTTTTTATTCATCAAATCGTCACACCTTCTTTTTGGGATTTGTCAACACATTGTCTCCATATGTTGGCTTTTGTACGCAAGTTAGAAAACTGTTTGTTGTAAATCCAACATAGTGTCTATTATAATATTATAGTGTTCTATTGGATGAATCAAGAGAGGATGTACACCGTTTGATATGACAACACAAATTTTAAAACATAAAAAATCGATTGTTATCACATTTGTGGTGCTTTCAATCATCAGTGCGGTGGTGCAGTTTGGCGTTCCGGTCAATCATGATATGGTCGACTATTTGCCGGATGACACACCATCCATTGAAGCGACGGATACTATGAATGAAGAATTTGACGGGGCTACCCCGAACTCACGGGTCATGATGAAGGACATCTCCATTCAGGAGGCGTTGGCATTCAAGGAAGAACTTGAAGCCGTTGATGGTGTTTCTGAAGTGATGTGGCTCGATGATGTTATTGATCTCAAAAAACCAATTGAAATGGCGGATACGGATACCGTTGAGTCGTATTATCAGGATGGTGATGCGCTGTTTTCCTTCCATATTGAAGAAGGGAAAGAAGTGGAAACGACGGATGCGGTCTATGAGCTGATCGGTGATGATAATGCCATGTCAGGGGAAGCCCTGAATACGGCGATATCGCAAAAAAAGACCGGTACCGAAACGTTGAATGCAGCGTTGATTCTCGTTCCAATAATTATTTTGATTCTTCTGCTGTCAACGCGTTCATGGATTGAACCGGTTTTCTTCCTGACAGCAATTGGTGTATCAATCGTGATTAACATGGGGACGAACGTTTTTATTGGCGAAGTTTCCTTCATTACGCAGGCGGTAGCACCTATTTTGCAGTTGGCCGTGTCGCTCGATTATGCGATATTCCTGCTCCATAGCTTTGACGAATATCGGCATGAGATAGCGGATCCGACAGAAGCGATGAAAAAAGCGATGAAGCGGTCGTTTCCTGCCGTTGCAGCGAGTGCGTCGACCACATTCTTCGGGTTCATGGCCCTGACGTTTATGGAATTTGGTCTTGGTGCTGACTTGGGTCTGAACCTGGTCAAAGGGATTGCGCTCAGTTTTATCAGTGTCATGATTTTTCTACCGGCACTCACGTTGATGTTTTATAAATGGATTGATAAAACACAACATAAACCATTTGTACCGAGCACTTATAATGTCGGGAAATATCTTTTGAAATTACGTATTCCTGTTTTGCTGATCGTGATGGTCCTGATTGTACCGGCTTTTCTGGCACAGTCTCAGACTAATTTCCTTTATGGAACCGGGGAAAGTCCGGAACATACACGGGCCGGCAGTGATGCAGCGGAAATCGAGGAATCTTTTGGCAAGTTTACACCAATGGTTCTGCTTGTTCCAAAGGGAGACATTGCTCGGGAAGAAGAACTTGTGCATGAACTCGATAACTTCGAATCTGTAAAAAGCACCGTCTCTTATGTGAATACAGTTGGGGCGGGAATACCGCCGGAGTATCTCGATGAATCGCAGACAGAAAAGTTCTTTTCAGAGAATTACAGCCGGATTACGTTAAATACGACAACGGAAACGGAGGGCGAGAAGGCATTTGATCTAGTGGAGGATGTAAGGTCAATCGCAAAGGAGTATTACGGTGATGATTATCAGCTCCTCGGGGAAAGTGTCACCTTGTATGATATGAAGGATATCGTGCAACGGGATAATACGCTGGTCAATCTGTTAACTGTGATCACGATTGCGATTGTCCTGCTCTTCACGTTCCGGTCGATTTCCATCCCGGTCGTATTGCTGTTGACGATTCAGTCCGCCGTCTGGATCAATTTAGCGGTGCCGTACTTCACCAATTCTTCCCTGGTTTATGTGGGGTATCTGATTGTCAGTACGGTTCAGCTTGCGGCAACGGTTGATTACGGGATTCTTTTAACGGAAGCTTATACACAAAATCGAAAAGAATTGCGTGCCATGGATGCGATTAAGAAAACCATTAATGAGAAGATTTTCTCGATTGGCGTGTCTGCATCAATCCTTTCGAGTGTTGGATTTATCCTGTGGGCAACGTCATCAGACCCAATCGTATCATCCATCGGGCTGCTGCTCGGACGCGGTGCGTTACTGGCGTTTATAATGGTGGTTCTATTTCTGCCGGCATTGCTTCTTGTATTTGACCGGATCATTGAAAAGACAACATGGAAACCAAACTTTTTTAAAGGGGAGTGATGATGTGCGGATAAAGAAATTGGCAATTGTTATGATGAGTGCAGTGTTGGTGTTTGGTTCGCTTCCATTAAATGCTTTGGCTGAAGACAATAACGGTGATGAAACGGAAGCAGGCAAGTATTCTGCGAAAGATGAAGCGATATACGGTAATTTGGATGCGAGTGGTGCACTTGAGAATATGTATGTGGTGAACACCTTCCACGTGACCGATCCAGGTAAAATCATTGATCACGGAAATTACTCCGATGTACGCAACCTGAGTAACTTAAAGGATATACAGAAGGATGGGAATACCATCCGATTTCAGGCGGAAAAAGGTGAATTTTATTACCAGGGAGACATGAACAATCAGCCACTCCCTTGGAATATAGATATAACTTACATGCTGGATGGCAAAAAAATAGCACCTGAGGAATTAGCCGGGAAAAGCGGTGCCCTGGAACTGCAGATTGCCACATCCGCTAATGAGGATGTCGATCCAGCTTTTTTCAAAAATTATATGCTGCAAATTTCGCTGACAATGGATCCGGCGACATTTAACGATATCCAGGCGCCAGATGCCATAAAAGCCAGTGCCGGAAAGGATACACAAGTGACATTTACTGTGATGCCGGAAAAAGAGGAAACGTTCATTGTGTCCGCCAGTGTGACGGATATTGAGATGAACCCGATTAACATTACGGCAACACCTGCTTCCATGCCGATTGAAGATCCGAATCTGGGTGGAATGAAGGGTGAAATGCAGTCATTGTCCGATGCTATTCATGAGATCAATCAAGGTGTCGGCGACTTGAGCAGCGGCATTTCCGAGCTTAATGAAGGAGCGGCCGATCTGAACAATGGTTCGAGCGACTACCTGAATGGCATCAAAGAGCTTGATCAATCTTCCGGCAAACTCGTTAATGGATCTGCAGATATCCGAGATGCATTGAACAAGATGAGTGAATCAATGCAAGGGAACTCCGGCAGTATGGATCTTAGCGGGCTTAAGAAATTGCCTGATGGATTACGTGGTATGGCTGAGGGGTTGCGGAAGTCGGCTGATGGATTGGATACCCTGAGCAAAAATTATGGTGCTGCATATACAGAATTGAGTAAAGCTATGAACGGGATTCCGGATTACAATATTACTGACGAGCAAATAAAGGCACTACGTGAAAGTGATGCTAATCAAAAAGTTGTAAAACAGCTGGTCGACACTTATCAGGCTGCTCGTAATGCCAAAGGAATATATCAGTCCATGGAAATCCAAAAAGCACTTGGATCTGTAACAGGCACATTGGATCAAATTTCCGGCAACTTAGGGAAAATGGCTGATAATGCCGAAACAATGGCTGCAGAAGTTGAAAAAGGTCTGGCGGGGATGGATCAGATGGATGCCATAAAAGACCTGCAAAAAGGGCTATCCTCTCTGGCTTCCGAGTACAAAACATTCCATAGCGGCCTGGTTGATTATACGGATGGTGTCGGTAAATTGGCTTCATCGTATCAGGAGCTTGATTCTGGTATTCAGGAACTGTCTGATGGCGTTTCATCCCTTGACAGCGGCGCAAGTGAGCTGAAAAACGGCACACAGGAATTGCAGGAAGAAACCAGTGATTTGCCTGGCCAAATGCAATCTGAGGTCGATGAAATGATGGATGAATATGATACCTCTGACTTTGAACCGAAATCGTTTGTGTCAGATAAAAATAGTAAAGTCGGTGTCGTTCAATTTGTTTTGAAGACAGAACCGATTGAAGTGGAAGAAACCGAAACAACACAAGAAGAAACAGATGAAGAAAAGGAAAAAGGATTTTGGGGACGATTGTTGGATCTGTTCCGTTAATAAAATATTAGTGCAGAAAACCAGCCTGATTGATCGGATTCAGGCTGGTTTTTACATATTTAAGAAGGGGATCCGAGTTATTTAATCCTGTCAGCCCAGGTTTTTACTTTTTCTTGAAGCTGCTTCTTATGCTCCCGGAACTGTCTGAAGCGATGTCCGTTTGCCCCGGAAGGATGCGGGAAACCGGTTAAATAGGTATGATTAGGGAGCTTGTTTTCCTCAACCAACCTGAGAATTGATTGTTCAACTGATTTACCAAGCGGAATTACCAGCGCTGGGGATATTATTTGTGCTAATTCTTCCGGGAACTCTTTAAAGGCATAATGCTGCAAGGATGGAGAACGGTCGATAGGCGGCTGATGTCCCGTATAGTTTTTCCCTTTTAAGAATACCGGGTATTTAATGATCGATGTTGTATGAAGGAGGTTCCTGTCTTTTCCGAACGAAGCGGATGAATTTTTAATACCGAGTATGTCTGGGATGCCGCATTGGTCAATCATGTCGACGAGATTTTTCCGCATTGAACCGGCGAATCCGGCAGCTTCTTTTGTTTCTTTCAGACATGTTTCCAGCGATTTACCTGACGAATGGCTTTCTACAAATTGTTCAAAGGCAGTTTTCATTTGATTCCATCCCGGAGTAATGCCGACAATCACAATCTTCGCGTCCCTGTTGATATATTCGTTATGAGGTGCATAGTACATGGTTATATCGTTTTCTTTGTCCATCAAAAATGACGGTGTTAATAAATCTTGTTTGGTGAGTGGCCGGTCAGTTCCTAATGATTGAATGGCCGGCAGAAATCGTTTAAGTGTTGTATGTAACATATCCAGGTGCTCCTTAGGATAAATAGAATTTTATTTTTTAATATATCACTAATAGAAAGTATGTGTTATTATATCAAACTAAGAAAGAAGGTGTTTGGATGCTTATAAAACCAAAGAAATTGAGGCCTGGAGACAAAGTGGCAACAATCAGTCCGTCATGGGGCGGTGCCGGGGAGCAGGAGTTAAGATGGCGCTATGAACAAGGCGTGGAACGGCTGCGTGATATGTTCGGGCTTGAAGTAGTTGCTATGCCGAACAGTTTAAAGGGTGCGGATTATCTTTATGAACATCCGGAAGCACGCGCGGAAGATTTAATGGAGGCGTTCCGTGATGAGAACATCAAGGGCATTATCGCAAACATAGGAGGAAGCGAAAGTATTCGTCTGCTTCCATACATTGATTTTGATGTGATCAGGAAGAATCCGAAAATCTTTATGGGCTATTCGGATGTGACCATTCCGCATTTATTCTGTCACAAAGCAGGCCTGTCATCGTTTTATGGGCCGGCGATTATGACTGATTTTGCTGAAAATGTGGCAATGGACCCGTATACAGTTGATCTGATAAAGCGGACGTTATTTTCCAGCGAGGTAATTGGTGAAATCGAACCTGCTAAGAAATGGACGAGTGAGCGGCTGGAATGGGATATCGTCAACAAAAATACAAGGCGCAAGATGCAGCCGAATCAGGGTTATGAAGTCCTGCAAGGTTCCGGAGTGATACAGGGACGATTGATTGGCGGCTGTATGGAGGTGTTGGAGTTTGCGAAAGGGACAGTTCTCTGGCCGGACAAAAAATATTGGGAGGACAGCATTCTCTTTTTTGAAACTTCAGAAGAGAAGCCTTCGCCAGACTCCGTCACATGCTGGCTGCGTAATTATGCAGCCCAGGGTATTCTGCACAAAACGAATGGTATTATTTTTGGCAAGCCCCAGGATGAAATGTATTACGATGCGTATAAAGAGGCTATTCAGACGGTCATGAGGGAATATAAGCTCGAAGACTTGCCGATTATGTACAATCTGAACTTTGGCCATACCGAACCGAAGATGATTTTGCCGTACGGGGCTATGGCAGAAGTGGATTGTGGGAATGGCACGTTTGCGATTTTGGAAAGTGGTGCGGAATAAAGAATTGAAACTAAAAAACACCTTTTCATCCCTGCTTGGAAGGAGGAGAGGTGTTTTTTAATAACTCAATTTTCGCACCAATAGTATAGGCTCAAACAGTTAAATTTGTTAATCTCGAAACGTTTTTGAGTTGTTGCCTTGACAACCTCAGTAAACATAAAAGCTTTTTGTACGCAAAAGATATAATCAGCGGAACATTTTGAGTGAAAATATCCCTCCTGAGCTGTTATATATGCGAGGCTGGTGTAAAGGACAAAAGAGTGCGAAAACATTGATGAAAAGTGGTTCATCGGGGTTATGAAGGACAAAAGGAAGTGAATACATCGATGAAAAGTGGTTCATAAGGGTTATGAAGGACAAAAGGAAGTGAATACATCGATGAAAAGTGGTTCATCGGGGTTATGAAGGACAAAAGGAAGTGAATACATCGATGAAAAGTGGTTCATAAGGATTATGAAGGACAAAAGGAGGTGAAAACATCAATGAAATGTCCTTCATTAGGGAAACGAAAGGAAAAAACGGAAACCTCACTAAAATATTTTACCGTTAATTCAAAGTCAACCTTAGTAGTGTATCTTTGACCTCCCTAATTCCTACAAGGCGTATGTGTTCATTTTTACGCTGTGAAAGTTGAGTTAAAAAGTACTGGACGGGTCTCTGAGCTTAAGTCGGAATGTGAGCGAACAAACTGTGACAGCTTCAGCGAAATTCCTGTGAACTTCAGCGGGAACTGTGACAACTTCAGCCAAACACACGATTTCAACTGAATTACATAGAAACCACCCGTGGCAACTCCGGCGAAAAGCTAAGTTCACCGGATTCCGCAGCCCTACCTACTGGCAGAAACGTATCGAAGTTGCTATTAACCAGCCAAATAACACAGCTCCTACGAAAACAGCCGTCCCTTTTTGGTCAGTCCCTGCCACTTCCTAAATAGTGTTCTGTATTTTGACAGCTTCTTAAAATCATCCGGCGTGTCAATCGGGTCACGAATGCCGTTCACAAGCAAGGTGATGTTGAAGTGCTGCCCTGGTTCGTCCATAAAATAGGTGCCAATTTTAAACAAATCTGCTTTCGAAAAAAGATCATGCAGTCGCAAGTTAATTTGACGATAGGCTTCCATATCAACATCTCGTGCATAACCGATATTCAGCATAAGCTGCCTGCCGTCCGCGAAATCATCAGGCAGGTAAGGTGTTGAGATGAGATCTTTTAAAGGCTCATCAAAAGTTTCGCCTTCAACGGTATGTAAAAATAGGGGTCCCTTATTTTTGTTGATGAATGCCTCGATATCCTGGAAGTCAATATTCATGTCACCGGTTCTTTCAATCAGCTGTTTCATCGTATGAATCGTGTGCTCTTCAATCGCATGGAACGTCTGATTTGCTTCCCGGATTGTCGTATATTTATCAATTGATTCCATTAACGCATCACTGTGAAAGTATATGACAGCATCACAAAGTTCCTTCATCCTGAAATACTGGGATGAAGCGGTCTGGAATCTTTTTTTGCCTTCAAAACGAAATGGAAAGCGGAAGATCCCAATCAGCAAAGCCTTTTTCTCTTTCAATGCATCCAATTGATTAATCAGGTCATCCGTTTCATTGGCGTTGCCACCGCTAAACTGATAGAAACACAGGTTATCCGGTTCCAGGTTTTCTGTTATGGACTGGTCCGTTGCAAAAGCTTCATAATCCGTTTGATAAATTTTTACAAGTGTATCCATATCCTCTCTCCTATACAACACTTTTCACCCATTCTACAGCAAGTATCATAAAAAGCCTGTCAGATGATGTCATGAAAAACAACTAGTTTTGTAGAATGAGCCGGAAATATGAGGTTCCTTAACACTCATATGTGAGCTACCCGGCCTGTAATGTAAAGAATTAGTTAAGTTATAGTAAATTCGCTTATTTCCATAATCATACTTTTGTATCATAGATGGTAGATTGAAACGGGTAAAACTGAGGAGGAAGTAGTGAAATTGCTGCCAAAATTACACAGTATACGGTTCAAACGTCCCGGGAATATTCATTTAACTATTCGCGCAAGGTTGATTGTTAGTTTTGCTATCGTTCTTTTGTTATTAGTTACGATGAGTACTGTTATCTACAGTAAAATGAATGCTATTTCTCAAAATGATAAAGAAATTAACCAATTGTCCCTTCCTATACTTATTGAAGTGACAAAGATGAATAATGGTATGCTGCAAATTAACAGGTATGCGAATGAGATGGTTAATTCGACCATGTCAGTGACAATCAGCAAGCTGGAAGGCAATATAAATGATACGATTGAGAGTGTAGAAACAAGCCAAAGTGAACTCGAACCATTGATAGAACAGTTAAATAACGGGAATGCAGCACAGCATTACGCTGAGTTTATGAAGCAATGGGAAGGTTATAAAGAGCTGATTGCCAATATGATTGAGAATGCTGCCAGTGGCAATCAATTTGCTGCACAAAACGAATTATTTAAAGGTAAAGCCTACTTTGACCGATCCAATGATGCACTGTTATCCATCATTGATACTGCCAGAGTAAAAATAAGTGAGGGTGTAAATGATTCGGTCAGGTTAAGTCAGGAAGGTATCTCCTGGATTTTAATGATTGCAGTCATTTCGATTATTTTTACGGTTGGTCTGATTTATGTAACCCTTGTCGTGATTACGAGGCCCATATCACAAATTTCCCGTCAGGTGGATAAAGTTACGACAGATGATCTCACTGTTGAGCCTTTAGAAGTAAAAACGAATGATGAACTTGGAAAGCTAACATCTAATTTTAATAAAATGACGGAAACGTTGAGACAAGTCATCAAAGACGTTAAGCAGAATGTGTATCATGTGACACATACATCTGAACAATTATCATTGAATGCGGAAGGAACAAAAGCAGGGGTCAATGAGGTTGCTACATCGATTGAACAGGTATCATCTGAGACAAATGAACAGATGGAAGGAATCAGTGAAACAGACCTTCAAATTAAAGAAATCTCCAGTGATGTTCAGGAAGTCAAAGCTAACTTTAAAATTGTTACATCTTTATCAGAAACGGCAAATCAGAACGCACAAGCCGGTAAAGAAGATATGGACAAAATTGTGGAAAAAATAAATGATATTGAAATTAAAGTAAAAGATTCGGTAGAAAAAATAAATAATTTAGTACAAAAAACCAGTGAAGTAGATAAAATAGTTGCTATGATTAATGATGTTTCCAGTCAGACAAACCTCCTGGCATTAAACGCGGCAATTGAAGCTGCAAGAGCGGGGGAGGCAGGAAAAGGTTTTGCAGTGGTAGCCGACGAGGTAAAAAAATTAGCTGTCCAATCAACGGAAGCAACAGATGAAATCAGCTTGATTCTTGGAGAAATTCAAAACGATACACAAAATACAAAAGTGTCCATGGAACAGACAAATGACATTACAGAAGAAGGCAGAGAAATCATTACGAATGCAGGTAATAGTTTTGAAAAAATTGTTGATTCAACTTCCTCTGCAGCTGCTGAAGTAAAGCACGTGTTATTACATATCGGCCGAGTTACGGAAAGAACAAGAAGTATTTTAGACACAATCCGGCAAATAGAAACTGCTGCCAGACAAAATTCATCTAATGCTGAAACGGTGGCTGGGATATCAGAAGAAGCAAACGCTGCAATGGAAGAAATTTCTGATGCATTGTTGAAACTTGCTGAGATGAGCAACAACTTAAATGCAAAGGTAAAAAAATTCACTGTAGAATAGCGTGGGTATGGAATGTAAGCATGATTAAAAAAGCTGCGAAATATCGTGCAGCTTTTTTATTGCTTTTGGGCCAGTCGGTTTAAACAGTACCTGTTTTTATTACAAATATTTTTCCATCCGTATATCAGCCCACATTCTGCCCTGCCAATACGTAAAATCATCAATATGACCGATATCCTTGTATCCCAGCTTTTGATAGAGTCTGTAAGCCTGGTTGTTAAATTCAAAAACTCCCAATTCAATACGTTTAATCCCCTGTTTTTTAATCTCTTGCTCCAAAAAATTCATTGCCTTCATACCAATCCCTTGGCCGCGTCCAACGGGTTCACCGATTGTAATGCCAATCCAGGCGGTTCCAGGTACTTTTTTATAAAGATGACCTGGATCGACCATATAATTCATTTCACCTGCTAACAGGTCATTCAAATATATCAGATAGATATTTTGGTGCTTCATACGTTTTCTCAAGTTATCCAAGGTCACGTTATCCCGGCGATTCAGTTCTTTTTCGTTTTGATTAGGACGGGTTAATGGAATTAATTCCGAGTCGTTTTCCCATCTGTTGAAGGCTTCCAGAATGCTTGGGTTTGGTTCGGTTAATTTTCTGAAATGAGTATCCATATAAATCTCCTCTTGTTCGGTTTTCTAATCTTTGAAAAGGTATTTGCGTCAATTATACTATTAAAAAACAGAAACAGCTTGACCCTATTCTGATTCATAATTTCAAAAGAATAATCATACCTTATCAATCATGATATAATAGTAGAAATATAGAGATTCGGGGTGAAACGATGGAACTGGATAAAATTAACAGTAAACTGAAAAATCATTCGCCATTCGTCCTGGGCCATCAGGAATTTTCAAAATTTGCCGTCCTCTTGCCGCTTGTCCTAAAAGATAATGAAATCCATATTCTGTTTGAGGTTCGTTCCCATAAAATGCGGCGACAGCCTGGGGAGATTTGTTTTCCCGGGGGACGGATGGATAAAGAGGATAAAACGGAACAGGATACGGCTGTCAGAGAGACGACAGAAGAATTGGGAATCATCAGGGACCAGATTAAAGATGTATTTCCGCTGGATTATCTGGTTTCCCCGTATGGGATGATTGTTTATCCGTATACGGGTCTGATTACTGAGTCTGAATCTATAAAGCCAAATCCTTCTGAAGTTGATGAGGTGTTTCAGGTTCCGCTGTCTTTTTTTATAGAAAATCCACCAAAGATACATCACATATACTCCAAAATAGAACCGGAAGAAGGTTTCCCATATGAATTGATTCCCGGCGGTGAAAATTATAATTGGCGACCGGGTAAGATTGATGAATTATTTTATATTTATGAGGATAAAGCCATTTGGGGACTCACTGCTAAAATTTTAACGCATTTTATGGAAGTAATACGTTAAAAGAATAGGCTCCATGTCCGAATGAGACACGGAGCTTTGTCTCACCTTCGCAGTTTTGCAATCAAACGCAGAATTTCAAGGTAAAGCCAGACCAATGTCACCATCAGCCCGAATGCACCATACCATTCCATATATTTTGGTGCCTGGCGCTTTACACCTCTTTCAATCAGGTCAAAATCAAGTGCCAGATTCAATGCAGCCACAATAACAATCCCAACGCTAATCAGGATGCCGATTGGGCCGCTGTTGTGCAGGTATAGGACATCATGCATTCCAAACAGTCGCATAATGAAGGTTGCCAAATATGCGAGTAAAATGGCACCTGTTGCACAAAGTACGCCAATCCTGAATTTTTTGGTAACCTTGATCAGTCCGGTTTTGTACAACAGTAACATGAAAAGAAGAACGCCAAATGTCAGCATTGCAGCCTGCATAGTTATGCCATAATACTGTGATTCATACATTGCTGATATTCCGCCGAGTACCAGGCCTTCAGCAAGTGCATATGGAATAGACGTAAACGGAGAAGCCTTTGGAACAAAAATTGTAATCAATGCCAGAATAAACCCGGCAATTAAACCGAGTATCAGTAAGCCTGTCACGGTAGAGGTGTTACCATTGAAATATTGATTCCAAGTGAATAGTGCCGTGATAAGCAAAGCGAGAAACAAAAACATCGTCCGATTAACTGTTCCCTGCAAGGTCATCCGGTTTGCAATATAATCTCCGGACTGAAACGCTTTATTGCTCCATGCCGGATTTGCAGTTTGTGAATAGGATCCTAAACGAGCCAAATTAATCACTCCTCTCAAACCTATTGTATGCTTGTTTATTACATATTAGGAGGTACTTATCTATGTCTAGTCACAAAACAATTCAATCATCTGGAATGTACTGGATGAGACAAGGAGTCTGTCTTTTTGTCTCCTCATCACATTAAATTCCTCATAATGACATAAGCCATGTACAGTACATACGCGGCAACCAGTATCATGCCCTCAGTTTTTCCGACTCTGTAGCTGGTTCTTGAGAAAATGAGCAAGAGCCCGGTCAGGAGGATCATTAATAAGGAATCAGCGAAAACCTGGCTGTCAACAGCAAGCGGTGAAATAACAGAGGCACTTCCGAGAACGAGCAGGATATTAAATATATTACTTCCGACGATATTTCCGACTGCAATCTCACTTTCTTTTTTGACAGCTGCCGTGACAGATGTTATCAATTCCGGTAATGACGTGCCGACTGCCACAATGGTCAGTCCAACCATGGTTTCGCTCATTCCAAATGAAATGGCGATGTCTGTTGCATTACTGACAACCAGTTCCCCGCCAAAAATAATTGCTGCCAGACCACCAATCGTTAATGCGATGTTTTTTACCCATGAATTTGTTTTGCTGTCCTCGCTTTGATCGTTAACTTCATCTTTGGATGTTCTGGCAACTTCGAACAAATAGTATAAGAAAATCGCAAAGAACAGCAGGAAAATCAGTCCGTCACTTCTTGTCAGCAGGTTTTCTCCCAGCGACTGAAGGCGGATATCACTAATCAGGATAAGAAAAGCTATACTAGCTAATAAGGTAAACGGGATCTGTTTGCGGATGGTCTCCCGTTTTACTGACAGCGGATTCAGGATTGCTGTCAGACCAACAACCAGCGTAATATTAAAAATATTGCTTCCGATTACATTACCAATCGAAACGCCCGCACTTTCCTCCAATGCAGCAACAATACTGACGGTTCCTTCCGGCGAGCTTGTACCAAACGCTACAATTGTTAAACCAATCAATAATGGGGAAACATGCAGTGCCCGGGCGATTTTTGAAGCACCTTCAACAAAGAAATCAGCACCTTTAATTAGCAGAGCAAATCCCACAATTAATAACATATAAGTCACACGAACCTACCCTTTCAAACTGGACTAAGACTAGTTTATACCAAAAGTTGGGTTAACACTATTATTTTCTGAAAGACCAAATCTGCAAAAAAGATAATACGGAATATTATGCAAATTGGCAACAATAAGGAGGAATTTCCCATTTTTTGACGAAACTTACATATAGAGAGATAAGTAAGGCATTGGGGGTGTTAACGTGGCATGGCTTAATCGAGGGGATTTACGTATTCATTATGAATGGATTGAATCGGATAACCCGCATACAGAAGAAACAATGCTTCTGGTACACGGGGTAGGACTGGATTACTACTCGTGGGATTTTATTATTCCTTATTTCCGCAAGAATTATCATATTGTACGATACGATTTCAGGGGACATGGCGGAAGTGATGCGGGTGACGAGAAACTGACAGTTGAATTGTTATCTCAGGATCTGAATCACCTTATTTCTGAACTTCGGATAAAGTCATTACATATCGTTGCGCAGGGATTTGGCGGGTTGATAGCTATACATTCTGCGGCACAAAATGTACATATTCTAAAAACGCTTGTATTAATTGCAGTCCCGATTCAGTATCCGAAGCAACTCGCGGACAAGGTTGTGAATGGCCGAAAAGAAAAGATCCAGGGACAGCAGTCAGTATTGACACTGGGAAAGGAAATAGTAAAGTCAATTTGTTATCCCTCTACTGAAGAAAAAATCAAACCATTGCTTGATGCTTACCGTAAAGTGTCACCTGAAGTTTATTTTGCGCTGTTTCATTCGGGAGAGTTGGAAGCTGCTTTAGACAAGTTTCAGCGTATCGAAATACCAATTCTTATTTTATCAGGCTCGGAAGACACGACATATCCCCCGGAACTAAATAGTGCAAATCTGAATTTCAATTACAATGCGAGGTATTTTACCGTTCCGTATGCTTCGTTTATGATTCAGATGGATCAGCCGAAAATAACATTTGATTGGATTAATCGTTTTATTGAAAAAAATAAGGGTAACAGAAATACGTCTGAATACGACTTTCATAAAGACCTCACAATCCAAATGTATACAGAAATCAGAGGGAGGATGAATCAGAAGGAAGCCCCGGTTCGAACGGCTAATCAGCTGAAAGTAAATATTATGCATGGTTTCAGTGTTCATATTAATGGCAGGAGAATTACGGAGGGATGGGGGAAACGAAAAGCAAAACAAATTCTCACTTACCTTGTCATTCAGGAGTCAGCAACCCGCGATGATTTATGTGATGTTTTTTGGCCGGAAGTTAATATAACAAACGCCCGTAACCGGCTGCGTGTCTCCTTACATTATTTGAAGCAGCTGTTGGCCGTAAATGATAAAGGTAACAGCCTGCCGATACTCGTCACCGAGCGGGAACACGTTTATTTGCAGGGAGAAATTCAATCCGATTTGCTCAACCATATAAAAGCAATCAAAGATGCCCATTTGACGAAAGAAGCAAATGAAAAAGGAGAAAAATATAAACAAATACTAAGTGAGAGAACAGATAATCCGATGCCAGGCTTGTATGAAGACTGGTTTTTGAAGCAGCGTAATTGGATTGAGAGTGAATGGGAAGAAATGGAGAAACACCTTACTGATTCATAATATTTTTTTACAATACGCTTGATTGTAATGATGCTGTAATGGCGAATCTGTTATTATATCTTTTACAGAATTTTCACGCGTCGGTAGCAGGAGAAAGGAAGAAAACAGAAAAAGGCAAACCTGTTGAAAAACAGGGACGCAAAGTCACAGGTCTAAGGTTTAATGGAATTATGATGGCTGGGCTGCCTGAAATGCGAATGTATTTTAGGAGGGGGAGTATGGGGGAGGAAGTAATTACAGGACTTGATCGGGAGTGGGTAGAACTGATTTCGGAGGCGAAGCGGCAAGGAATAACCAAGGACGATTTGCATGATCTTTTCAGTGGAAGCGGCAAAAAATGTGTTATGGAGGATAATCTAATCGTCAGTATTAAAAACAGACCCGCTTGGCAGAGTAGTCGAAAGTAATTTAAAGAGAAAATATGAGAATAAAACATTCGCCCTTTCTGATGAGGAAAGGCTTTTTTTGTGCCAAAAATATTCCAGTACTATAAAAATCAGGAAGCAGTAAAATAATGAAATGGCTATCTCGCCGATATGGCTCCAATCCGACCTCCAGCCTCTGACTTCTGTAAAAACGAGGCGAATGCCGAGTTTCTCTGTTTGACAGGACGGGATTATTTATTATATAGTTAATTCAACAATGTTGAATCAAAATAAACTTGATTGAATAGTATATAGAAACGGATAAATTTTTCATAATCAGCAAGGTTTTTGCAAATGCAAATACCTATTTATGTATCAATGGTGTAAGCGCATTCATAAACTATTTTTTAAAAATTAGAGGAGGGTGAATCATGGGACGTTGGCCGGAGTTTGTTCAGATTAAGGAAGTTGGACCGCGTGACGGACTGCAGAATGAGAAGAAACATGTTTCAACGGCAGACAAGGTGCACTGGATTAATATGCTTTCCGATTCGGGAGTTAAGGAAATCGAGTATTCATCATTCGTTCATCCGAAGTGGGTACCTGCGTTATCTGATGCGCACGAAGTCGGTCAGAAAATCAAGCGCAATCCGGATGTCCGTTATTCTGCACTGGTTCCAAATATGAAAGGCCTGGAACTTGCACTGGAAGCTGGCATTGACGGCGCCTCCGTATTCATGTCCGCCAGTGAATCGCATAACAAGAAAAATATTAATAAATCAATTGATGAAACGTATCCGATACTGCAGGAAGTCATTAATGAAGCAAAGCAAGCCGGCAAACATGTAACGGGTTATGTATCGACCGTATTCGATTGCCCGTATGAAGGTAAAATCACACCTGAACAGGTCGTTCGTGTTTGCGATAGACTGTTCGAATTTGGCGTTGATGACATTTCGCTTGGTGACACGATTGGCACGGCTGTACCTTCACAGGTCGACCAGCTTCTGGATGTTGTACTCGCGCGTTTCTCAAAAGAAAAAATAATTATGCATTACCATGACACAAGAGGTATGGCCATTGCCAATATTATGGCGTCAATGGAATATGGAATTACCCGCTTTGACAGTTCAATCGGCGGTCTGGGCGGTTGCCCGTATGCTCCGGGTGCTGCGGGTAATGTGGCAACGAACGATGTATTATACTTGCTGCACGGACTTGGAATTGAGACAGGAATGAACGATAAAAAACTTCAGGAAGCAGCACTTTATATTCAAAATAAACTTGGAAAAACCCTTCCGAGTAAGTCGCTTGCATACACCGCAAGCCAGCTTTGAAAGTGTCATCCGGGTGAACGGGAAAAGGATAGTTGACAGCTATAAAAGTCATTATTTTCGTTTAGCGTATCGGAAATGATGACTTTCTGTTTTTTTGCGTAACACCCGTTCTTGCCTTAACAAAAAAAATAATCTATCCTAAGATAAAAGAACATCGTAAACAATTCGAAGGCGGAAGGAGAGAATTCCCATAGACATACAAAACATTGGAAAAAAAGTAAAACAAGCACGCGTGCGTTGCAAAAAAACACAGCAGCAAATAGCAGATCAGTGCGGCATCTCCAAAAGCCTGTTGTCAAAAATAGAAAATGGACAAACATCATCCGCCGTTGCAACGTTATCGAAAATCAGTGAAGCAATGGATGTACCACTGTCCTGGGTCCTGGACGGGCATCCTGAAACAGATCTTGTCGTGCTTCCAAAAGCAGAACGGCGAATAAGTGCGAACGATGAAAATATGGGGTATTCCTTTGAACTGCTTGCGAACAGATCCCGCTTTTCACGGATTGAGCCGACAATAGTACATGTCACCCCAAAGGACACAAATCTGAGGCATGAACCGTATACCCATTCACAGGACGAGTTTATTTATATTGTGGAAGGCTCGATTGATTTGTTTTACGACGGGGAAAAGCAGATCATGGAAAAAGGGGATACGGCTTATTTCAGAGGTGTCAAACCGCATTTATTCATCCCGGTGGATAATGACGGGGCCAAAGTGCTGACAGTATTTATTGACAGTGACGCCTAGGTTGCAGCAAACAGAATGCGCGGACATTTATTCCGTTATTTATAGTAAAAACACTGTTTTGACGATGTTTACGGACATATGTTCCGCTAATCATCAAAAAAAGCAGCAATTCCTTTCAGATTTTGTTTGCTAACGGAAAATATGTCCGGCAAAACAGTAAATTCAGTGTAATTTTTAAAAATAACGGAAAATATGTCCTCCAAAAAGGCGATACCAAATAATAACAAAACGCTTGAACGCAATTTGCCGGTTCAAGCGTTTTTTCTATACGTATTGTACGTTTTTCTTTTTGAAACCGGTACTGACAATGAACACAAGTCCGTAAACCAATGACATCAATAAGCCGTATGCTCCATAACTCATCCCGAATGCAATATTTCCGCCAAACAACGGTGTAATAAAGATCAGGTAAAGCGGATACTGGATGGATGCGATCATATCCAACAGCACATTATTGTACATCAGGTGTTCAAATCTGGTGATGACAAATACGATTATCCCAGAAGTGACGCCAGCAATTGTAAAGATCCTGAATATCTTATTTCCTTTTCTGGCGTACAAAAATAAAATGAGCACAAACAAAAGTGATACAAGTAAGTTCAGCATATTCATATTTGAGTCAGGATGCTTAATGGAAGGCATAAAATTGACTGAAAATGCCAATGAATAGGACAAAATCAATACTAATAAGAGCTTATAGTTCATACTAATTCCCCTTCATATATTTACTCTACAAGTTATTTTACCATAAAAAACCAAACAGAATTCGAAATTCTTTAATAAATTCAAAATAAATAGGCCTTTTGATTTATTTATGAAGGAAAAAAGTGTAAAATAAAGACAAGGAGGGAGTACGATGTATACGGTAAAGGTTATAAACGAACGGAAAAAAATTGCAATGCTGAAATGGGAAGGTATGGTAAAGGAAAGTGAAGTGAAAGAGGCAACAAGGGAACTGGATGCAGTATATAAGCAATTTGGAAGTCAGAAATTTTATTTAATGGTTGATGTAAAAGACATGAAAGTTTTCAGTCCTGATGCCAAGGTCGCAATCGGTGAGCAGCAAAAATGGATTCGGTCAAAAATCCACAAAGTTGGCGGCGTAATGGATAAAAAGCTGATTGAGAGACAGCTGGAGGAAGTCAGCAAGGAATCAAAAGTTGATGAACTCGAAGTACCATTTCCAAGTTATGAAAAAGCCTTGGAGTTTTTGGATGACCTAGCCTCTAATAAATCGGAAGTTTAGCCGATATAAAAAGAAACATCGCGTTTAGGGGGTAGGGATTTGATTAAAAATTTGTTCAAAAAAGAAGTACATACACCTGTAGAACCTGAGATTCAAAGCAATGAGTCGGAAGAAAAGGAAATTGAAATAAAAGAAAAGCTGAATCAGTTTTCCGGTAACTTGGCTTCGTTGGCAGAGAAGGCAAACTCGCAGGCAAATGAAAATAAAAACTACGTTGACAGTATAACAGACAGCTCGGTGAAACAGGCTGAGAAATCCATGCAGAATACGCTCTTAATAGAAGAACTGAATGAGCTTATTTCCAAAATCGATGATAGGTCCGGAAGTGTGGAAATAAAGATCGATAAAACAAAAAAAACCACTGAAGATGGAGAAGAAACAATCATCAAGCTGAAAAATATTTCGATGGAAAACCTGGACATATCTCAGCAAATTGTCACGGATATATTAGATTTGAATAAGCAGATTGAACAAATTAGCACTTTCACAGAAACGATAAAGAAAATTGCTAAACAAACCGATTTATTATCGTTGAATGCGTCTATTGAGGCGGCAAAAGCCGGAGAATACGGAAGCGGGTTTGCAGTCGTGGCCGAAGAAGTACGGAAACTGGCGGAGCAATCAGCGACTGCAACGAAAGATATCGAGGAAACAATTGTGGTTGTTGAAGAACAGGTCAAACACACGGTTGAGCACATTGAAAAAACGAATGATATCGCCGGTAAACAGGATGAAGTCGTAAAGGAGACCAATGAATCCTTTAATAATATCGTTGCTACGGTTGAAGAAATCAAAGAAGCATTATTAATGGTGAATGAAAGTGCAAATGAAATCAGACAAAAGAATGAAGAGTTGAGCAATAATAATGTAGAAATCCAGGAAATCAGCGAAGAAAACACAGAACAAGCATACCAGTCAGCTGAAAGTATGGAAGAATTAACGAATTCCACGAAAGAAGTGGCAAAACATGCGGAGGAATTGGCTGATTATGCTGGGGACTTTGAAAAAGAGAAGATTGGAACGAGCTAATGAAAACCGCTGCACCCTTAATGAGGATGCAGCGGTTTTTTACGCTGGAAAAATTATTTTGCAATAGGTTGTTCCTTTTTCCGTTTCGCTTCCGATTTATTAATGATCGACGTTCCGGCCAAGTCACCGGTAACATTCAAGGCAGTACAGCCCATTCCGACAAGTACATCAATGGCAGTCAATAGTCCGACTGCTTCCATTGGCAGTCCTACCTGTGCAAAGACAGTGGCTATCATAATAATGCCGGCACCGGGAACTCCTGCAGTACCAACAGATGCCAGTGTACCAATCAGTACGACCTGCAGCATGTCGGCAAAGCTGAGCGGGTCACCGATTACATTTGCTGCAAAGACAGCTGATACAGCTATACGGATAGCCGCACCATCCATATTCATGGTGGCGCCTAATGGTAAGCTAAAGCCATAAAGGCTCTTGGACAGCTTCAAATTTTTCGCAGCATCCAATGTTATTGGCAATGTACCCGAACTGCTTTGTGTAACAAAAGCAGTTACCATAGGTGTGCGTGCCTTTGAAAAGAATTGTTTTATATTTACTTTTGATAAAATCATGAAAATAATGTAAAACACAAGCTGAACTATTAGTGCAACATAGAGTACGCCTACCATACTGCCAAGTTCAATTAACGCATCTGCCCCCTGGTTGCCGACGACATCTGCAATAATGGCAAAAATCCCGATTGGTATATATTGTATGATAACCCGCATGATGTTCAACGTTGCTTCATTTAATCCATTTACAACGTTATAAACACTTTCGCCGAGTTCACCATATTCTTTTGACGACCTTAAAGCAGAAATCGCAATTCCAAACGCAAGTGCGGTGAAAATAATTCCCAGCAGATTGAGTTCACTGAAAGCAGTTATAATATTTTCCGGAACGATACTTAAGATAACACTTGTGACGCCTGGATTTTCAGGTACTTCAAATTTTTCGCTTGTATCAAGCGTCATCCCGGTACCCGGATCGAACAAGCTCGCGACAGAGATTCCAACGATGATGGCGAAAGCAGATGTGAGTACGTAATATCCAAACACCTTTCCGCCCATGCGCCCCAGATCACCCATTTTTGACTGATTGACCCCGACAATTAATGTAAACAGTACAAGTGGTACAATCAGAAACTTAAGCAGACGGAGCAGCAAATCCCCGAAAGGCGCCAGGACAGATGCATCCGGTCCAAAGATTAACCCGACGATAATACCAAGAATGAGTGCAATGGTGATTTTCAAAATAAGCGACGCCTCAATATAACTTCTCCAAATGGCCTTCATATAATCCCCCTTTGTATTAAGCATATATTTAAAAGCTCCGATTAACAAAGCTTTTTAATATTAATCCTATAAAATTAATCGGAATTCAATTATTCAACATACAGCACATCCTATGCATTGTCAAAACCACTGCTCATGTTTCTACGTGTTTTATTTTCCCCAATACTGCTGGAAAAAACAGATAATATTTGGGAAAGAAGGTGATTTGGAAATAAATGTCGAAATGTACTGGAAGAGGTGACTAATATAATGAATAATGTGCTGTATGATTATTACGTAGAAAAAACAGGGAATGGGAAACCGGTTATTTTCCTTCCTGGAGGAGGATTTTCCGGGAACGAGGGACTCAATATTGCTGTGTATCTCCAGAATGACTATGAAACACATATGATGGACCTGCCGGGTTTAGGCAAGGGAATGGGAATCCAGGCAAACCGTATCACTTCGCTTGAGATGGCAAAATGGTTGAAGGAGTACTTGGACCAAAAGCAAATCGACAAAGCTAATCTGATTGGCCATTCGCTGGGAGGAGCCGTTTTATTGGCATTTACTTTTCATTTTCCAGACAGGGTAAATAAGCTGGTGCTGCTTGATCAGGGCCATAAGCCATTTTCAAGAATTCCAAAATCAGAGTTTGGTGTATTTGCGTACGCCTTTCCGGTGTTGAATTTTTTTACAATGATTTTTGGAAAGCCTGCTTTAAACCTGCTGAGTCCGTTATTTTCAGGAGATCAAAACAATACCGATTTTGAGTTGGAAGTACAGCGTTTTTGTAAAATGGTTTCTATTGAGGATAGTGAGTATGTGCGAAAAGCATTACATAATCAAACTGCTGTTTCAACAGATGGATTAAATCTGATGTTTGGATTTTATAATTTAAATTTGCCTGAAATGCTCAAGGGTGTAAAGGTTCCGACATACCTTGCCTATGCGACGTTTGATGGAGTAAATGAAGGCGAACAGGCATCTACTCATAAGCACATAAACAAATTGCAGCAACACAAGCAGCTTCCAATTTCATACCGTGCTGTTGATGGTGGCCACTATGTACACTGGAGTGATCCATCGCTTTTGGGCGATATAAGATTATTTTTTCAAGGAGAATAAAAGATGAACAAACAATTTTGGCAAAGCCTTCGTGCAACTGATTACAAAATTCCAACAGGGTTCAACATTTCTGAACTTACGGAGGAGCTGAAAGGTTACCTTGGTTCGACTGACCCTGTATTACGTGATGAAATTGCATTTCCAACTATATGTGAATGGATGGATCGGGATTACTATTCAAAAGAGGAAATGAAGCAACTAATGAAGGAAATGATGCTAAATCTGAAATCGGGACTTGGCGAAAGGGAGACAGACACTGTTTTTCTGAGGTCATTTTCAGTGTTAATCCTAATGGGGATCGTTGAATACGATAATGAGAGACAAATTCTTGGAAAAGAGGATGTTCATACGCTTTTGAAAAATGCAGTTGAATATTTTAATCACGAACATGATCTTCGGGGTTATGTTCCTGAAAAAGGCTGGGCACATTCGACAGCACATGCCGCTGACCTCTTGGGATCATTGGCACGAAATCGCCGTATGGAAGAAATGGATTTACAACATATCCTGATGACGATTCAAAACAAGCTAATGCAAAAAGTTAACCATACCTATGCAGCAGCCGAGGATGAACGGCTGGCTTTTGCTGTCTTCAGTTTACTCAGGAGGGAGCTGGTGGAGTTATCATTTGTTGAACAATGGCTGCGGAGGTTTTCCACCTTCCACGGAAATAAATGGCTGGACCATTTAGATACTGACGGTGGCGGTAGTGCTTATACGAACACGAAGGGGTTTCTCCGCAGCCTTTATTTTCAAATTCTGCTTAATGAGGATTCATTTAAAGCAGCTGATGAATGTCTGTCAATCCTAATCAAAACGGTAAAAGATATCAATTCCTGGGTCTACGAGCTGGATTAAGCAATTATTTTTGAATGAACATCTGTGTCCAGTAGTTGCCGTCTGCTGTATATCCAACACCAATATGGGTGAAATTCTCATTCAATATATTTTCCCGGTGTGCCTGACTATTCATCCATGCGTCAACAACCTGTTGGGGTGTTTGCTGACCCCTCGCAATGTTTTCCCCTGCCGATTGATAAGATACATCAAATTGACGCATCATCTCAAACGGGGATCCATATCTTGGACTGGTATGTGAAAAGTATGATTGGTTATTCATATTCTGCGACTTTTTCCTTGCAACCCTGCTAAGCTTTTTGGACACCTGTAATTCAGACAGACCTTTGTTTCGTCTTTCCTGATTTGTTAATTTAATGACAGTTGATGCATATTCATTAATGGATTGCTGTATTTGCGGTTCATCCTGGTTTCTTCCGTCCGTCTGATCTTCCTGCTGACCTCTCTCCTGCTGAATACGCTGCTGCTGATTTTGTTCCTCTCGTCTTTGAAATTCTCTCGGCTCTCCATCAGTGTTCCGGTTTTGGTCACGCTCATCCAATCCGAACATGCCAAAAGGAAAATTATTATTATCCCTTTGACGAACATTCTGTGTGGTGTAATTTTGACTTGGTTTGTCCGTCTTTATCGTTGAAATAAGGTTGGTGTCATCATCATTCTGACTTTGCGGTGTATTGTCATTACACGCTGTCAGAACCAGAAATAGTAAACATATCAGGCCTGCAAACAATTTAACTGATTTCATTACTCCTACATCTCCTTATGCCTGTTTTTGCTTACTATTTCCTTCTGTGAAAAAAATATATATGGAAAATAAAAGCAGGCTTACATCTTTTCGTTCAGATTTGCCAGCTGTGCATCAAATTCATTCTCCGGGTCATTTAGTGCGAAAACCCGTGCTGTTTCAGATCCTTCGTTTACGTGCTGGATATAGATCTGTTCTCCGTTGTACATAACGTTTTTCATATTAGCTGATTGTGCAATTTCTTCTGCTCGTTGCCTGTTCATATAAATATCCTCCTTGTTATGGACCATCTTCAAATAAACCTTGTAAATCAACCTGCTGTTCATTGTGCATCTCATCAAGTGGGAATATGGTTGCCATTTCACTATCCGTATTTACTTCCTGTATATAAACGGGGATACCGTGATATTTTACGTTGATCATTGTTATGGAATCCATTATCTCCTGTACACGCTTACTTTCCATAGTAATCTCCTTTCTGCGGCCTCACGTATATTTTTTGCGCGGCAAAAGGTAATATACAAGGATGAAATAACCAATTCCCTTGTTGTATTGAAGCGTATTTTGTCGTAATATTTTCTCTGTATGGAGGTGCAGCTTTGTTAGGCAAAAAAGGGTTTTTTCAGAAATTTTATTATGGTTGGTTTATCGTATTTATTGGCGGATTGGGAATTTTCTTCTCCGGTCCAGGTCAAACCTATTCCAACTCGGCATTCATTGATCAATACATAAACGATTTTGGCTGGTCACGTACAGAGGTTTCCAGTTTATATTCATCAGCCACACTCGCTGCCGGTCTTATTATGATGTTTGTTGGGCGTTTCATTGACAGATTTGGTCAGCGCTTCATGATGGTGACATTGGGTACGGTTTTCGCCTTTGCCTGCTTTTTCAACAGTATGGTCACGAATATGTTCATGCTGGCAATTGGCTTCTTTTTGGTACGTCTGTTAGGTCAGGGAACGATGTCACTGATTCCGAACACGCTTGTTGCCCAATGGTTCGTGAAAAAAAGAGGACGTGCCTTCAGCTTTATGACAATTGGGAGCTTTCTAAGTGCGATGCTGTTTCCGATTGTTAATACGTGGATTATTCAGACATGGGATTGGCAAATTGCCTGGCGTTTCTGGGGTGTGATGCTCCTCGTTGTATTTGTCCCGATTGCTTTATTCGGTGTTCGCAACCGCCCGGAGGAAATGGGGCTTGAACCGGATGGATTTAAAGCTTCTTTGGACGAAGGAAAAGGGCCAGTTATGGGCACGGCTCTTCCTGAAGCTGAGGAAGATTGGACGCTGAAAGAAGCAATGCGTACCTGGGCTTTCTGAGGTATTTTAATTAGCGTCGGCATACCGGCAATGATTAACACAGGAATTACATTTCATATTATTTCGATTTTTGATACGAACGGGCTGTCCCCGGCAATTGCCGCGATGGTATTAAGTTTAATGGCTATTGTGGGACTTCCGATGTCACTTATTTCAGGGTTTATAACTGAAAAAATCCAAACGAATTATCTGCTGGCAATTGTTTTTGTGATTGAAATTATTTTCCTTATATTGCTTTTGATGACAAACAGTCTGCTGATGGCGGTTGTGTTTGGAATATTATGGGGTATCGCAAATGGCCTGGAGCGGATTGGCATGAACGTCATCTGGCCGGATTATTTTGGGAGAAAATATGTAGGCAGTATTAACGGTGTAGGCATGACAATGGTGGTAATCGGTTCATCACTCGGGCCACTGCCGTTTGGTGCAGGTTTTGATATTTTCCATAATTACACGCCGGTTCTGCTTACATCTCTAATTTTCCCGGCAATGGGTCTTATTTGTGCACTACTGGCGCGAAAGCCTGAAAAAGCTAAGCTGGAAGCAAAATAACTATAAAGCGGTGAAGGTGATGTTAAAAGATACAGGCGAACGGGTTATTCCCGAAAAGATGAAAATAACCAATGATTTACTGATTGAGCATGTGGCAAGGTACCAGTTTGCATGTGAATATGCGTATGGACGTGTGCTCGATTTTGCAAGTGGTACCGGCTATGGAAGTCATATGATCGCAAAAAAATGTAAGGAAAGCGTACAGGAAGTTGTTGGTGTTGACCTCGATTCGGAGGCGGTGAAATACGCACGTGCCACCTATTTTCACCCGCTTTCGAAATACGTGGAAGGCGATGTAACGGATTTAGAATTGCCGGGGGAATTGGGGCAGTTTGATTGCATCCTCAGTTTTGAAACAATTGAGCATGTAGAAGATGAAAGGCAATTTTTAGCGAGTATTTATCAGATGCTGAAACCTGGAGGGACCCTCATTTTGTCGACTCCATTTGGCAAGGGGCGTGGCATACCAAGCGGACAGCCGTTCCATGTCCACCAACTGACTGTTGATGAGTTTAAGGATTTGTTTCGGAATTACACATCCGCACATTATTATTTTCAAAAAGGTGCACTTATAACGCCTGCTGCGGGAGAACTTGAAACTGAATATCCACTTGGTATCGCCATTTGCCAAAAATAAGTCTGCCTGGGCAGGCTTTTTTTCATGTTTGTCTCAGTTGTTCGCGGACATATGTTCCGTTATTGAACAAAAAAAGTGCAGTTAGGCTGCAAATGTAACCAGATAACGGAAAAAATGTCCTCCAAAACGCAGATAGGGTGTTATTTTAGATGGATAACGGAATATATGTCCGCCAAGAATTCAGAAGCGACCCACATGTTTGTATCGGCTTCTGATTATTGACTTTTTAAAAAATTTCAAATATGTTTAAACTAACAATCTGCAGAGAGGGAGATATAATCTTGTATCATGATGTAATCGTAATTGGAGCAGGACTTGCAGGGTTAGTTGCCACAAAAGAGCTTGCAGATGCCGGTAAAAAAGTGCTTCTTTTGGATCAGGAGCCTGAAAGTTCATTTGGCGGACAGGCATGGTGGTCCTTTGGCGGTCTGTTTCTAGTCGACTCACCGGAACAGCGCCGGATGGGAGTAAAAGATTCAAAAGAACTGGCATGGCAGGATTGGCTTGGTACGGCAGGTTTTGACAGGGAAGATGACGAGGATTATTGGGGGAAGAAATGGGCAGAGGCGTATGTTGATTTTGCTGCCGGGGAAAAACGGGAATGGCTCCGGGAAATGGGAGTACGGTTCTTTCCGGTAGTTGGCTGGGCAGAACGTGGTGGGTATGATGCAGAGGGACACGGGAACTCAGTGCCCCGTTTTCATATTGTATGGGGAACAGGTCCTGGAATTGTCGCCCCATTTGAAAAAAGTGTGCGCGAACATATGGAAAATGGGCTTGTGGAATTCCTTCCAAGACATCGCGTTGACAACCTTATCATCCGCAACGGCAAAATTGTCGGAGCAGGAGGGGCGGTTCTCGCGCAAAGTTCAGCTGACCGTGGTGAAGAAAGCAATCGAGACATAATTGATGACTTTGAGTATGAAGCTGAGGCTGTATTGGTGACAAGCGGCGGGATTGGTGCAAACTTTGAGTTGATCCGTGAAAATTGGCCGAGCCGTCTTGGCAAACCTCCCCAAAATATGATTTCTGGTGTCCCGGCACATGTTGATGGACGGATGATTTCCATTACAGAGGAAGCAGGTGGACGAATCGTTAACCGGGACCGGATGTGGCACTATACGGAAGGAATAAAAAATTGGAACCCGGTCTGGTGGAAACACGGAATACGAATACTCCCGGGACCATCATCGTTATGGCTGGATGCTACCGGAAAAAGGCTACCGGCTCCTAATTTTCCGGGCTTCGACACACTCGGTACACTTGAAACAATTCAAAAAACGGGTTACGACTATTCCTGGTTCATTTTGACGCAACGAATAATTGAACGTGAATTCGCACTTTCCGGCTCCGAACAGAATCCTGATTTGACCGGAAAAAGCATTAAAAAGTTATTAAGCCGTGTCCTTCCAGGTGCTCCTGATCCGGTTAATGCTTTTATGGAAAAAGGTGAGGATTTTGTTGTTGCTGATAATATTCATAATCTTGTTATCGGCATGAATAAACTGACTGGAAAAAAGATGCTGGATATCGAGCATATTAAACGTCAGGTCGAAGCGCGGGACCGTGAAATTGATAATACGTTTACGAAGGATCTCCAAATAACGGCGATGCGTGGAGCACGAACATATCGTGGGGATAAATTAATCCGGGTTGCTGCTCCACATAAAATGCTCGATCCGAAGAATGGCCCGCTGATTGCTGTCAGGCTGAACATCCTCAGCCGTAAAACATTAGGCGGACTACAGACAGATTTATCGGGAAATGTGCTGAATGAAGCAGGTGAAGCCATTCCCGGTCTTTATGCAGCCGGTGAGGTCTCTGGGTTTGGTGGCGGTGGCGTACACGGATATCGTGCGCTCGAAGGAACATTTCTTGGCGGTTGCCTGTTCACCGGTCGTGAAGCAGGACGGGCAATAGCGGAAACATTGAAATAATGGGACATTCAAATGAACGTGTGAAACTGTGGCAGACTGGTGTCTGTGAAGCGTTGATGGAAGTGGGTTTATTGTTTAGAAACAATAGGACCAGTTTCTTGAATAGCACTTAATAAGGTAATTTGATATGTATGTTAAAATATAACGAGGATTATGAAATGATTTAGCTATTAATAACAAATAGGGGGATTGAAAATGGATGTCAAATTTCCGATTGGGCAGTTACAAGTTCCTGAAAAAGTTACATTAGAAAATATCCAAGAATGGCTGAAGCAAATCGAAACTTACACGATTCGGTTAAGGGAAACGGTTGATGCATTAAGCGATGAGGAATTAAGCAGAACATATCGTGATGGCAGCTGGACAGTTCGCGGGCTTGTTCATCACATTGCAGATTCTCAGTTGAACATGTATCAACGTTTGAAGCTGGCTTTAACAGATGACAATCCAACAGTACCAGCTTTTGATCAAGAAAAGTGGGCTGTTCAGCCGGATACAAAACTTCCTGTAGAAAGTTCTGTTAAACTGCTGGAAGGTATAAATGAGCGTATCGTATCTTTAGGAAATAGTTTAACTGAAGAGCAATTAAATCGGGCTTTTACTCACCAGCAAAACGGTGACATTACAGTCGCAACAAAAGTTGCAAAATTAGCTTGGCACGAAGAGCATCACCTGGCCCATATAAAAATCGCATTATCAAAATAATACAATGTGTATGGAATGGACTTATCGAAGTTCGGTAAGCCAATTTTTTACAATAAGGAATAATTACAGAAGTTTTATTCAACAAAAGGGTGCGTCTAATTGAAAAAGCCGGCTCGGAAATGTCTTAACATTCTTGAGCCGGCATATTATTAATTTCCTAATCATGTTAAATTCACAATTTCTAATCCTTGCCCCTGCAAATACTCAATAATTTGAGGCAGTGCATCGATGGTAGCCTGGGTTTCGTGAAGAATGATAATCGACCCGGACATGTCAGATCTCTTTATATAATTTATGATCCTATTGGCATTTTCACTTTTCCAATCTTTCGGGTCCTTATTCCATAACACCATTTTCCTGTTATGTTCATTGATTAAGTTCTGTGTCAGTTGGTCATGTTTTCCATATGGTGGTCTGAAAAGGTCAACTTCTTCATTTATAATAGCTTCAACCAGTTGTGTTGCTTTCATTACTTCATGTTCCTGTTTTTTATAAGAAAGCTGTGAAACATTTACATGGTTCATCGAATGCGTACCGATTGAAAAACCATTGGAATTTACATAGCGGACATATTCAGGATTTTTTTTCACATTCATTCCGATGAAGAAAAATGTGCCGCCGACTTGATACTCTTTTAAAATATCAACGAGCTTTTTGGAGTATCTCGATGGGCCATCATCGAAAGTAAGCGCAACACTTCCATCAGGAATACTGTATGTCAGTCCGTTACCGAGTTCGACCAAGGGAATTTCAGATTGTTCAGCGGGCTTGTCTTTCTCCGGATCGGCTGGTTTGGTACTGGTTGATTCGGTATTGGTCGAGTCAGTTTTTGACTCGGGTTCCTCGTTTTCCACATTAGCTTTACTTTCATTCATTTTTGCTTCAGCTACTACTTTTTCGTCCGTAGATTCCTTTTGAGCAAAATATGTATGTCCGGAAAATCCAATCAAAACGATTGATATAACACTGATACAGGCTGCAGCAACCCATGTGAATTTATGATTTTTTCTTTTGGGCTGCGTTTTTTCCGGCTCCTGAAGTTCCTGTACCTGTTTTGGTTCTTCCTCTTGTGGTAGATTCATAGATAAAAATGATAGATTATCCATGCTGTTTATTTCCTGACGTTTAATGGCTTCCAAAGCTTTTACATAATCTTCCGAGCAGGTAAAATAAACCTTTTCACTCTGATCCCGATACGTTCTGTTCATAAAGGAAACGTACTGCTCCTTGCCGTAGTCCCAGGAGCCATTGAAGGATAATCTGTATCTGTAATTTCCATCAAATACAGTGGCAGCTTTCAGGTTTTCAGCTGTAGCATTATCAATTTTCCATAGCAATTCCAGATCTTGATCAGAGGCTATTCGTATTCGTAAATAAGATTGTTCAGCATGCGTTTCAATGTTTAATAGTTCAATTAATTTATTATAAAAGACTGCCATGATTTCCTCCCTTCCCCCGCAATAAATAACTCAAAACACGCTGTATCACTCGGATGATTCGGATGAATTATCATTTGCCTTTGGAGAAAAGGAAAAAGACATGCGCTCGGTAAAGTCATTAATGGTCTGCATTAACTCAGCTTTTTCTTCACTGATTTTTTCGTAACGTTCGTTATATTTCTGATTTTCGATTTCCAGGTTTCTTACCTTTTCTTCAAGCTCTTTGATTTTCAGCATACTCTGATACTGAGCATTTGTTGATTCTTCACTAAGTTTTGCGTATTTATTACTTTCCGTTTCCAGTTCGTTGGCGATTTTTTCGTACTCATTGTTGGATTTACTCTGATATTCCTTATAATCCTCGAGCAGCTGATCATAGTTCATCTGTTTATTGGTAAGACTGCCTTCCAGCTCACGGATTTCCTTATTTTTTTCCTGAATCAGCTGATCTTTTTTCATGTCTTCATGTTTATATCGGTTAATCGTATCATTTGCAGTATGTAATTGATCCTTAAGACCTTTGCTTTTATACTGGAGCAATTCCCTGTCCTTAAGCATATTTTCCAAAGAAACGACTAAATCCGAAGCTACTTTATCCTGGCTATCCCTGGAAAAAATATTCCGGTTTTCAGACGTACTCACTTGCTCATGTTCATCTTCTGCAGTGGTCTGCTGCTCTTCGGTTACTTCAGTTGCAGCATGCTGTTCTGTGCTGGTTTGTTCTGCCTGCGTTTGATTTGACAAAACACCTTTAAGCCAGCCCATAGACTTTCTATCCACATCCTTAGACACAATATCATCTCCTATGTAAAAAAATTAGGTTTACTCTATTAAAATTGATGTTATATAAAATAGTCAGCCCTTCTTATATCGACTGAATTTGTATCATTATTAGGTAAACACACGTCTATTTTTCATTCTAATACAATAGTATTCGACAAAAATACCTATTTTCCTCCAATTATACAGTATTTGTGTCGAATTGATTAGTATTATTTTACTAGATTATTAAAAAACATTAAAGGCTGTCCCAAAAGCAGCAATTTACTTTCAGAAACAGCCTTAATATTAGTGGTCACTTGTCAATTCGGTGAGCCTATCTGTTTCTCCTTCGATTACCGTGGCAAGCCGTTTGTTCACGCCGAGGCTGTTAAAAATTGATAAAACACTCACCGGGTCAGTCGCACTCATGACAGAAGCAAATACAAATGCTGCCGGGATGGAAAGCTGCAGTAGCCACATGGAAGAAAAGCCAATAACAACAAATGATAAAAAAGTTCCGCCAAAAGCCAGCAAGAGAATCGGTTTTTTATTATCATACAGATGTGAAAAAGGAAGCTTTAATGCGGCTTCGCCTAATAACGCAGGCAGGAACAGCGTAATCACTGCAAAGTTAAAAACTTCCCCTTCTGTAATAAATATATTTACTGGTTCGGGAATAGGAATATTGATAAGTCCAATAATATTACCTGCAATAACAAGCGCGATCGGATAAGGTCTTTTAAATACTTTTGCAATCGCTGTAATTCCGGCTGCAATCAAAACCAGTATAAGAACAAACGAGAATATCTGGTGTAAATCGATCCCCTGCATGGCATGTAACCTCCTAATCAATTATTTTCTTACCAATAGCTAAAAAATACAAAGAATTTATGCTTCTGGTAAAAGAAAACATGACATTTGTCATACCTCCTGCTTGACGTTTATGACTTCTATTGCCTGTACATTTTGTCTAGGATAAAGTATAGAATAATTGACGATTGCAGGAGGAAATTATGAGTAAACAAAAACAGGTACAATTAAAAAAGAGCGTCGCAACCTTTGCGAACCCTGATATAAGGGCAAGTGTCCGGCAGTTAATCAATACAATACTCCCATTTCTGCTTATTTGGTTTTTGGCATACCAAAGCTTGTCGGTCTCGGTATGGTTAACTCTGGCACTAGCAGTTGTTGCTGCAGGATTTGTCATTCGAATTTTTATTATTTTCCATGATTGTACACATGGATCGTTTTTTAAAAATGGGAAGGCAAATCGGATTGTTGGTACAATCACTGGAATCATAACGTTGTTTGCCTTCGAAAAATGGAAGCGAAGTCATGCGATTCACCATGCGACCAGCAGTAACCTGGACAAGCGTGGTACTGGTGATGTATGGGTCATGACGGTTGATGAATATGTTGCTGCATCATTTTGGGGCAGGCTGGCATATCGTCTATACCGAAACCCAATCGTTATGTTCGGATTGGGTCCAATTTATCTTTTCTTAATTTCAAATCGTTTTAACCGAAAAGGGGCAAAACGGAAAGAACGAATGAATACGTACCTGATTAATGCATCGGTTGCAGTGATATACGCATTATTAATCTGGGCGATTGGCTGGCAGGCTTTCCTGATTATTCAATTGCCAATTCTGTTCATTGCAGGTTCACTGGGGATATGGTTGTTTTATGTCCAGCATCAGTTTGAAGATTCCTATTTTGAAAATGAAGATGAATGGGATTTTGTGAAAGCAGCCGTTGATGGAAGCTCCTATTACAAGCTTCCAAAAGTGATGCAGTGGATGACCGGAAGCATTGGTTTCCATCATGTTCACCATTTAAGTCCGCGAGTACCTAACTATAAATTGGAAGAGGCACATGAATCCACCCCACCATTACAGCAGGCAACAACGATAACATTGGCATCCAGCCTGAAATCAATTCGTTTTCGTCTGTTTGATGAAGAGAACAAGTCATTTGTAAGCTTCAGAGAGATAAAAGACAGGCTGAAAAAAAGAAAATCCGGAATACAAATGAGCACGGGAAGATCAAGTATTCAGGAAAAATAGTTATCTTAGTGAAAGGCTGTTTTCTAAAAAATTGTTGTTTTTGGTGTAATCCAGAGAATAGAACCTTAGTTTATAATTTCCGTAAAAAGCGAATTAGATTTGATTTGTTTATTAGGCTCTTTGGCTACCGCAGCTGAAATAGACTCGCTTTCCGCGGGAAGCTGGTGAGCCCCCTCAAGCTATCGCTTTTCGGGGTCTCACCTAGGCTTTTCTTCCTGCAGGAGTCTTGCCTATTCCAGCTGCTGGTTTTAAGGGTTAAATCATTTTAGTTACTAAAAAATATTGATTTACCAAGATAGAATGAGCAAAACACAGCGGAGGAAATACGCTGAGACTCCTGGGGGAGGAAAGGCATCGGTGAGACCACGGAGTGCGTTAGCACGAAGTGGGCTCAGCAGCCGCCCCCGGAAAGCGAAGTGTATTTCCGCAGCGGTGTTGTTGCACTCAACTTTTATCAAGTTAATTCGCAGTTTACGTCAATTGTGGAATTACAGCAAGAATCTTTGCGAAAAGAGACTAGTGCAAAGACCCTTCAATATTGTATTGGAGGGTCATGCTTTTGTTATACTTAGTGAAAGCGAAAAAGGAGGATTGTTATGCAGAAGTGGTATCATATTATCCCGAAAAATACCGGGCTCAGTATTTACGCATGGATTATCTTTTGTATTTTGCCTTTTTATTTTATTTTCCGAACCTCCGGAACACTGGAAATTATCTTTGGGATTTTAATGATATTACTATTTTTCACTGCATACAGAATATCCTTCCTCTCGAAAGGCTGGACAGTTTATTTATCAGTCAGTTTAGAAATGGTAATAAGCATCGTCATGACAGTGTTTTTGGGATACGTTTATTTCGCATTATTTTTGGCATTTTACATCGGTAACGTGGAACATAAACGACGATTTATTTCCCTTTATGTTGTTCATCTTGTCACAACAGTCACAGCCGTAACAATTGGCTTTTTTACCCAAAATGAAATATTTCTTTCGCAGCTTCCGTTTATTATTTTTAGTGTAATTGGTGTCATTCTGCTGCCGCAAACCCTTTATTTTCGTAATAAGCGGGAGCGATTGGAAAGTGAGTTGAAGGATGCGAATCAAAAGCTTTCGCAATTGGTGGTTCTTGAAGAACGTCAGCGGATTGCCCGTGATTTACATGATATATTGGGGCAAAAGCTCTCGCTTATCGGGTTAAAAAGTGATTTGGCAGGGAAGCTGATGAGCATCGAACCTGACAAGGCAAAAAATGAAATAAATGACATCCACCAGACGGCACGGACTGCATTAAAAGAGGTTCGTGAAATGGTATCGGATATGAAAGGTGCCAAACTGGAAGATGAAATGGTGCGGGTTCAGCAAGTTTTGGAGGCCGCACAAATCGAATTTCATTTGGAAGGAAACCTGGAGCTTACCAAAACTCCTCCATTGGTCGAGAATGTACTTAGTATGTGTCTGAAGGAAGCTGTCACCAACATTGTAAAGCACAGTCAGGCTACTTCATGCACCGTATCAATTGAACAATCACCAAATGAATTACGTATGGAAGTAAAGGATAATGGAACAGGTATGGAAGAAAGAATCGATTTTTATAAGGAAAATGGTCTTCAGGGGATGAAAGAGCGGCTGGAATTTGTCAATGGGAGTCTGGAAATAAAGTCATCAAATGGTACATTACTTACCATTCGCGTGCCAAATGTGGTTCAACAAACAAAACTGGAGGAGTTGTCGTGATACGCATTGTGATTGCTGAGGACCAGGGAATGCTGCTCGGAGCACTTGGGTCATTGCTTAACCTGGAAGAAGATATGGAAGTTGTCGGGAAGGCAAAGAATGGTGAAGAAGCATTAACATTGGTGAAGCAGCACCAGCCTGATATTTGTATTATGGATATTGAAATGCCGTTAAAGAGTGGACTTGATGCAGCTGAAGAATTAACGGACAACCCTTGTAAAGTAATTGTATTAACAACCTTTGCCCGAACAGGCTATTTTGAACGGGCACGAAAAGCCGGGGTGAGCGGATATTTGCTGAAAGACAGTCCGAGTGAAGAGTTGGCCAGCTCAATTCGTATAATCATGGATGGCAGACGAATTTATGCGCCGGAGCTTGTTGATATGGCATATGATAATGGGAATCCCCTGACTGCACGCGAGGAACAGGTGATTAAACTTATAGCAGATGGTAAAAATACAAAGGAAATTGCGGAAAGGCTTTATCTCACCAATGGTACAGTCCGCAATTATGTATCCGTTATTCTGGACAAGCTTGAAGCAGGCAACAGAATTGAAGCTATTTCAAAAGTGAAGGAGAAAGGCTGGATTAAGTAGCAACCTGGGAATATGAATAAAGATGGACCTCCAATCCAAAACTAAGCATAGTAATTGGAAAGGGGTATCGACATGGCTGAAAAGAATAATCAGTTCAAGGAAAACACAAATCATGGTGAACATCGCAACGGTCGTAAAAGCCAGTATAAAAACAGCAACTCCCGCGGCGGCGAGGTACCAAACCAATTTGTTGATCGAAAGAAAGATTAATATCAGGAGATATAGCGGTGTGATAATATGAAATCACACTGCTATTTTAATGGAGGCCGGCATATGGAGAATGAAGCTATTTTTGCAGCAGTTCCGATTCTGGAAACAAAACATTATACCTTAAGAGGTCTAACTGAAGATGACGCCGGTGAGTTGTTTCAATTTATGAGCGACCGGGAGACGATGAAATACATAACACCTGATCCGGTAAAGACGAAAGATGAGCTGAAAGAAGAAGTTCAAACACAGCTTGACAATTTTACGAATCGGAAAGAAATCCCCTGGGCGGTCGAACATAACAGGAACGGTGATCTTGTTGGTAAAATCAGCTTACATAAACTGAGTATCTGGCACAAAAAAGCCGAATTGGGCGTTGTTATTCGTAATGAATACCAAAATCAGGGTGTTATGACCGAGGTGCTGGATGAGATTTTAGCTTTTGGCTTTAATACCCTCGGCCTTAACCGGATTGTTGGTGATATTTTTGCTGAAAATAAAGGGTCAGAGAAATTGTTGAGGAATTTTGGTTTTACCAAAGAGGGAATCCTTAGACAAACGGATTTTGATGGTGTCCGATACCATGATACAGTTGTTTTATTCGTTGTTAAGACCGGAATATGATGCAGTACAACAGGATAGGTGATGGTATGGAGATTGGAATGTTTTTGGATCGGGATGGCGTAATAAATGAAGTACTCAGTCACCGGGTGAAATTTGTAAACAAGCCCGGTGATTTTCATCTGCTTGATGGTGCTGGTGAAGCGATAAAACGGTTTAATGATAATGGATTCAAGGTTTTTGTCGTCACTAACCAAGGTGGAATTGGCCTAGGGTTTATGAAGGAAACCGCTTTGGAAAAGGTTCATAAAAAGATGCAGGCTGATTTGGCTGCATACGAAGCTAAAATTGATGATATCGCCTATTGTCCACACAAACCACATGCCGGGTGTGCCTGCCGGAAGCCGAAGCCGCAAATGCTTTTCGACCTTGCTGAAAAACATGATATTGATTTAGCCGAAAGCTATATGGTTGGTGACAGGGAACCGGATATACAAGCCGGAAAAGAAGCAGGAACACAAACCATTCTTATTGGAGACCTTAGTAATGAACAAGCTGATGCGGATATGTATTTTCCCGACCTTATTTCAGTTGCCAATTGGCTGGAAATTAAACAATAAGATACTCATGTATTTGTTCTTTTTGGAAATACTAAGCAGGATTACAACTATTTAACAAAAAGAAAGGATGAATACATGATGTTGAAAAGCTTTTTGATAGCTCTGACTGTTACGATGGGGCTGTCTATGAGTGCACCTTCAGGATTGCCGTTTTATAAAGGAATTGCAGAGGATCTTCACAGTAAGTCAGACGCAGAGGAATCAAAAGAAGAATCGTACAATAAGATATTTCTCACATTAAAGGCAAAAGAACTCGGGATTGAAACGGAAGGTAAAGATACGGAACAACTGGCAAATGAAGTAATGGATGCAAAAGTCAAAAATGACGCCAACGAACTTGGGATTGAAACAGAAGGCAAGGACACGAAAGAGCTAGCCAAGGAAGTTCATCATGCGAAAGTAAAACAGAAGGCCGAGGAAATGGGTATCGAAACGGAAGGAAAAGAACCGAAAGCCCTGGCGAAAGAAGTCTATGAAGCAATGGTGAAGCAAAAGGCTGATGAACTGGGCATCGAAACCGAGGGGAAAGGAATGAAAAAGCTTCGAAAAGAGGTTTTTGAAGCGCATATCAGAAGTGAAGCGGAAGCATTAGGAATTAACCCGGAAGGAAAAGACGTGCTCAACCTAGAAAAGGAAATCCGCGAAACAAAAACGATGCAAACTGCTGAGAAGTTAGGCTTGGAAACAAACGATAAAAGTGCAGAAGAGTTGTTTGATGAGATTATGACGGAACATGCTGAAAAAGCCAAAGAGCAGGGGCTATATCCATTCGAAATGAAGGAAGACAAGTTCATGTGGGGCCATCATCAAATGAAGAAATAATTGTTCCCCCGATTATAGTAAAATAAAGGAATTTTAGACTGATTATCGAATAGATATAACAAGTAATGGTCTAAGGGGGGAGTTTAAGTGAGTGAAAAAGGAACAATCAAAGTAAATGATAATGGACCATATCTGGTCAAAGGCAATGTGGAAATGGTTGACGCAAAAGGAAACGTATTTGAAACGAAAAAGGCCTTTTCCCTATGTCGCTGCGGGCAGTCATCCAACAAACCATTCTGTGATGGAACCCACAAAAAGATTGGATTTGAAAGTGAGCCGCGTGCTGAGTAACCAACTGAGGTGTGATATCATCCGATATTCACACCTCTCTTTTTTTCTGACAACCGGCAAGCTATCGGGCACAAACAGTTAAGTTGTCATGAAACTGCCCGTTTGGAATAATAGGAGGTAGAGACAAGATCCAAATGATAAAGGAGATGTGTTTCATGAAAGTATTAGTAATCGGTGCAAATGGACAAATTGGACAGCATCTCGTTGATTTACTGCAAAATAGTGATGAACATAAATTACGGGCAATGGTTCGGAAAGAAGAACAGAGAGATGCACTTCAGGAAAAAGGCGTTGAAGCGGTTTTAGCGGATCTGGAAGGAAGTGTGGAAGCTATTGCTGAAGCAGCAAAGGGCTGTGATGCGGTGGTATTCACAGCCGGATCGGGTGGAAGTACCGGCGCAGACAAAACACTGCTGGTCGACTTGGACGGTGCCATTAAATCGGTCGAAGCAGCGGAAAAAGCAGGTGTGGACCGTTTCGTCATGGTGAGCGGCTATCAGGCCAACAACCGCGAAAATTGGAATGAAAAAATTAAGCATTATTATGTTGCCAAGCATTACGCTGATGAAACACTCAAAAACAGCAGTCTGAATTACACTATACTTCGGCCGGGCGGTTTGTTAAATGAGCCCGGTACAGGAAAAATTGCAGCCGCTGAACAACTGCAGCCAGGATCAATTCCACGTGAAGATGTTGCACGCACCATTGTTGCTGCACTCAACGAAGAAAAAACGTACAAACAGTCATTCGATCTTATGTCAGGTGAAACAGAAATCGATGACGTACTTAAAAATATAGGGTAGCAGGTAGGATTATCGTGCTTTAAGTGGACAAGACAACGAGGAATCATGGAGTGAAAAAGATATGAAAATCGAGCATGTCGCTATATGGGTCAATGATTTGGAAGTCATGCGAGCGTTTTATGAAAAATATTTTAATGGTAAGTCAAACACCAAGTATCATAATAAGGAAAAGGAATTTGAATCTTATTTTCTCACTTTCGACTCTGGTGCACGATTAGAGATTATGCGTAAATCAGGTATCGATAAGAAGAATCAGGGGGATAGCACAGGCTGGGCTCATATAGCAATTTCTCTTAGGGACAGAGAGTCCGTTGACCAGATGACAAGCCGGTTTAAAAGTGATGGTTATCGGCATATTAGCGGCCCTTGAACCACTGGGGATGGGTATTATGAGAGTGTTATTGAGGACCCTGAAGGAAATCTTGTTGAATTGACTGTATAGGTTTGTGAACTTCATCCGTTTTCTTGGATAGGAAAATATAAAATAACAAGGGGGCAGTCTGCGATGACTACCCTCTTTTCCTGTTATTTATTTATTGCGAACCACTAACAGATATTTACCATTAACAACTAACAATACAATCGCCATAAGGATAATGGAAAAGGTTTGTGGATTTTCTTGGCCAATGGAGTAGATTGTAGATAGTATAATAGCAGTGATAAGAGAAAAATTTAATAAACCCTGTGATTTATACAGTCCATCTAAAATGACGTGTTTTTCACCATCATCTGCAAGATCGAGTACATGATCAGGGTCGGAACTACTTGGCATATTATGCTCCGGATACATTTGTTTCATTAAATTAGCCATATAACGGATTAGGAAAAAGGTTATTATGATTGAGATTATTGATGCAATCGTCATAAATAAGTTCTGATTTGTAATAAGACGTGAACTAAGTGCAAGAATAGAAAAAACAAAACTGGAATTAGCATATAATGAATAATCAGCAAACATTCTATACTTTTTATCTTCAACCTCATCTTCTTCATCGCCGTTAAAGTTTTGTGTGTTTAACGATTTAATCTTCTGAAACCGAAAAATACTCATAGCTGTTAGAATGATAGAAATTGCAATTAAGCTGATTACAGTAATCGCTCCAGCATAATTCACCTCAGAAAAGTTCATCAATACATACACAACACAACAAAAAAGCCGGCAAATCCACTAATAATAAGCTGCAATAGAGCTTTCATTTATAACTCCTCCTCTTCAAAGCGGAATACATTTTCAACAGGTTCATTAAATATACGTGCAATACGAACAGCGATAAGCAGTGAAGGCATATACTCTTCGCGTTCAATCAAGCTTATTGTTTGCCTGGATATCTTTGCGAGCTTCGCGAGCTGGGTTTGGTTATAGCCATCACGTGCCCGAAGCTCCTTCAAGCGACTTTTCAAACAGCATCACCTACAATATTTTTTTCTGTTTATATTGTACATAGTGGTTATCATTTTGACAACAATTATTGTCATTATTAAAATAATCATTTTCAATTGACGGAGAATATTCTGTGTTATTCAATTAAAAGTAAATTAGAATATGAAACTTCTATCCGTATCAATCGTAAAAGATAGTGATTACTTTTTTATGTAAGATACATAAAAAAGTGAGCTTTGAAGAACGTGTGCGACTTTGGAAGGGAAAAAGGGAGGAGTAACAATTGATACATTATAAAACTACCCATCCATAAATAAATCCGAAAAATCATAAGCAGGATTTTTTCCGGAACTGTCGAAAATATTAGGGAAGCAAGTAAACAGGAGGAATACGAAATGTTAAAAAAATGGCTTGCAAGTGTAGGAATCGGAAGTGCGAAAGTTGATACACAGCTGGAAAATGACCGGCTTGTACCAGGAGAAGAAGTCAGTGGAAAAATTGTTATTGAAGGTGGCAATACCGAGCAGCAGGTAGACCAGCTTAATTTATTTTTGATGACCGAAGCGGTTCGTGAAGTAAATGACAGAAAAGTGCATGAAGATGTGAAGCTGGATTCTTTTACCGTTGGTGATTCATTTACAATCGGTGAAGGTGAAAAGAAGGAAATTGACTTCAGCTTCACCCTTCCCGTGCATACCCCTCCTACAATAGGAAGAACGAAGGTATGGGTTCAGACAGGTATGGATGTTCCAAATGCAATCGACCCAAAAGACAGAGACTTTGTCCAGGTTGAGCCGCACCGGAATATGAACACCGTCCTGGAAGCATTAACAAATAAGCTTGGCTTCCGTTTGCGTAAAGTGGAGATGGAATATTCCAAACGGTATCGCTACGTTCAGGAGTTTGAATTCCTGCCGGGAAACGAATTCCGCCGTGATTTGGATGAACTGGAAGCAATGTTTTTTATGCAAAAGGGCCGTGTTGAACTCGTCCTTCAGGTTGACCGCCGTGCAAAAGGACTTGGCGGACTGTTTGCCGAAGCACTGGAAATGGACGAAAGCTTTGTACGCGTTTCATTTACAGATTCGGAAGTAAATCAAGGTGTCCATTCAGTGGCAGATAAGCTCAGAAGAACCATACAACAGTTCAGTTAAGAAATCTCACCCGCAGGCTTATAGCTTGCGGGATGAATTTTTTAGAGGAGAGTGGTAAAATGAACAGCCCGATTAAGAACAAGATTAATACGATTTTTGTACATGTAAGTGATCTGGAGCAATCTGTTAAATGGTATTCGCAATTACTCGGTCAGGAGTATGATTTATCAAAGGTGGCAAGGCCGGTTTATAATATGCAAATAAATCACCATACAGGACTGACATTGGACGCCGGACCCGAGGGTAATGTCAAACAGCAAAATAATTCTTCTTACCCTTTGTTTAACTTTCATACGGATGATATTAACGAGTCGTATCAATACGTGAGCGAGCTCGGTTATGCTATCGAAGCGGACATTGTGGAGTTTGATGATTTTGCTTTTTTCACCGTTCACGATCCGGATGGAAATATCATCATGATTTGCACAGGTTAACAAAGGTGGAATCCTATCTAGCATACAATTTAACCTAAAATAATATTATGTAGTAACGACAAATGTTAGGGGGATTGTGTGTATGCGGGGCCTCTTCCAAAATTTATTTCAAAAATGGGTGATTGTGTACTCAACACAGAATATTGATCAATTTTACAAGGCGAAAGCAAGGCTGGATGAAAACAACATCACCTATAAAACAGATTCGATGAGTACCGGAGGCGGCATAAGCGGAAGAAACGGCTTTGCCACTACATATCATATTAAGGTGAAAGAGGACTATCTTAACATTAGCAGTGATGTCATTCACCGGTAAAGATGCCGGTTAAAATTAGAGTGAAAATAGATGCCTCACTCTACAATCGAATCTGAAGGCTGAAAAGTGGCATGGATTCCTTAACAACATTTAAGGAATCCATGCCACTCTTTTTAATGCAGGATCGATTGTTGTGGCAGGTATATCGAAATCACGTATTTGAAGAAAAACCTGAAGCATTTCCTTCTTAGTTTCCCCATAAATGGCTTTTGGATAGGTTATTCATCTTCCATAGTAAACTGCTGAAAGATGGTATCACGTCTGTTCTTGTATACTTCCTTTCCGGAAAGCAAGTTAATGATTTGAATGTTCTTTTGAATAGCCAACCCCAAGTTGGTGGCTGCCGTACCATGAGAATGCTCCAAATTGGTCATGGTGAAAAAACGGTGGTCTCGCTGATCATTAAACACGAGTTGATAATTTCGGGTAACTTTATAATGGTCCTCGTCTTCCCACATAATTTTATCCTTGAATCGATCATAGAATCATGCAGGAATATGTGGTTTATAGCCTGTTGCCAGGATAACCTTATTCGATTCATAGTCAAAGGAATTTTCTATTTGCCATTGATGACAGTGCAACACATACTTGTCATTGTTTCGGCTTATACGCTTCACCTCTGTATTGGGCTGGATAGTTACCGGCTGTTTCTTTTGGCCAGTTGTTTTATGGTAAAGCGTTTCGTATAATTCCATCAATGTTTGTGGATTTATCCCATTTCTGAGCGTTCCTAATGTTTCCAATGTTTCAAGGCGCTGATTAAAGCCAAGCGAATGAAAATAATCCACAAAATCGGGCGAAAAATACTCCTGGCCAAATTTGGCTTTCTCCAATTGAAATAGGCCGCTGGAAAGGGTGAATAACGTCAATTGAAATTCTTTATTTTCCTGTTCTGTTAACAGATCCAGGAGGACCTCGATGGCACTCTGACCAGAACCAACTATTGTAATGTGAGGGGATTCAACTAGGTTTTCCTTTTCATACATGTATCGTTCTGTATGTAAAACATCCTCCTTTGGGTGTCCTGTCATGGTATCCATTACCAAGGGTTCGCTGCCAGTTGCCATTGTTATATTTTTTGTGAAGTATGAGGATCGTTTTTGAGTTGAAGTTTCTTCCACGACCACCTCATAGTGAGGCTCCGTGGCTTCTTCATGATCTATCACATCGACGACCTCATAACCGAAGTTGAGCTGTTCCAATTGATCGGCAACCCACTGCAGGTAATGGTTATATTCCTGACGGGGAATCTGAAACTTGTTAAAAAAGTAGAACTGATACAGACGATTGTGTTCATGTAAATAGTTGACGTAAGTGAACCGGCTTGTTGGGTCAGTGAATGTGACAAGGTCTCCTAAAAAGGGGGTGGTCAAGTTCATCCGTTCAATTAACATCCCGGGATGCCATTCAAACGTTGGCGTCTTATCAAAAAATAAGCCATCAAGTTCATGGGTCATGTCCAAAAGAGCAGCTAATCCAAGATTATAAGGGCCTATCCCAATCCCGATTACATCGTACAATTTATCAGGCATTTGTTCCACTTCCCTCCAAATGAATCTTCACATTATCATCTCCAAGTCTTCAGGGATTATGCTTCGGTTAAATCGTCAATGTGTATTTCGCCATTAAGCCGTATGATGGTTAAGAGGCAGGGTTTGCGCGCTCGAGTGTTGCAATAACATTTATATGTCCGTGTATACGGAAAAACTTCTCAGTTCCCTGACCACACGTGAAATAGGCAATCCCATAACGGTGTAGTAATCTCCGATAATTTGCTTAACAAACATTGCTCCGATACTTTGGATTCCATAAGCTCCTGCCTTATCGTACGGTTCATCTGTGGAGATGTACCAATCAATTTCTTCTTTAGATAATGGCCAAAATTCAACCTTTGTACGTTCAACAAATATAATTTCATTATCAAGGGAACGTATCATCACACCGGTAAAAACATCGTGTTCGTTTCCACTGAATGCGGTAATCATTTGCAAAGCTTCTTCCTTATTCTCCGGTTTTTCGAATATCATTTGATTATAGGAAACAACGGTATCAGCGGATAAGATCACTTCATCATTATGATCAATAGAGGTGTTTTTTCCTTTCAATATCGCTAATTGTTTTACTTTTTCCAGTGGATCTTTTGAGTTGATTTGTGATTCATCTACGTCCGGTTTTCGAACAGTAAAAGGAATCTTGACCTGGTTTAAGAGTTCCTGCCTTCGTGGTGACGATGATGCCAGGATAAGTTTTTTCATATGTATATCTCCTTTGGAAATGATTTGGTGATCTTAATTTTAGCAAGTATAGGGTAAGGTATTAAGGATTATTTTAGTCGGACAAGTAATTTGCTGTTCGGATTTTTAAATATAATGGGAACAATTGCTCTGTTTGGTGGATAATGATTATTAGGGGCCACACCCCGGCATTCCACTTCATTAACCTCAAGGGATGTACTTAAATGCAAGTAGCCACTATTGTACGTGAACAATCAGAAACTTTTGATCATACTAAACATGATCTCCTCTTCAAAAAGTTGATTCAAACATTTTTCAAAGAATTCATCGAAGGATTTTTCCGCACTCCTTTTATTAACTAAGTTTAATCAAATCTAAACTTATTTCACCAAAAGGTATTCTCCTCTGTTACCAAGAAGAATGTTATTTCAAACCCTCGGATTTACTTCCCGAGGCCAGCAGATGGAGTGAAACCACAAGCAATCTTTGCCTGTTTACAATCCCACCAAACTGTATACATAGGGGATTCCACACCTACGTAGCCCGCGCGTGGCAATCGCTTTTTGGCTTTCTTTCCGATATTAACGGTGCTGTTGATATCTCGCGAAAGCGTTGTACCGCAGTTTACACATGTAAAGCTGCGAATAGATGGTTCTTTCTTCTCCTTATGACCGCAAACACAACAGGTTTTCGTTGTATCACGTTCATCAATTTTATAATAATGCTTGCCATTTTTTGCTTGCACCCAGTTTAAAATACTGCGAAATTTACCGACAGGTGTTTGATTTAACATCGCCCTTCGCATCGTTCCGTACGTCGCAACATCTGGTGATGGTGTATAGTCACCAATGTAAATGGCATCATAACGCTTTGAAAAATAATGTGCATAACTAAATAACAACGTCTTCATTTGTTCTCGACGCTTCAATTCAGCTTTCACTAAAGCACAATTGAGTCTTTTCCAGCGTTTGCTCGGTTCAAAGTAAGTGACCTTTTCAGTACATACGAGCTTGCTTAACTTTTCGCATTTGTCCCGTTTGGATTTAATGTCATCAATGCGTTTATCCCAATATTTCAGTAAAGCATTCATCGATTTCAATTCGTATGACTTCCCATCACTACCAAGCCCCACTGCCAGATTTTTATGATTTGGATCAAACACAATAAATGATTGTTCATTCACTTGCTTGATTTCCTTACTGTCTTCTATTGTAAAAATGGCATAATAAGAATCCAGGTCTTTTGTAATGCGAAGCGTTTTTATTTCTTCTGTTTCGCTGAGTTGGACTTCCTCCACAATTCCAACTGTGATGTGAATAGATTGTTTCACTTTTTTATCTACTTTCTTTGCATTTTTAAATTCCTCATCTGTTAACCTTCCAAAAGTTAGGGAAAGTTTATTGGAATTCACTAATTTGAACCCTTTCTTAGGCTCATCGTAATACAGCGAAAACCATTTCTTTTTCCAGGAACGATACTTCGGCTTCTGATTGGCCAGTTTTTCATCAAAAAAACGGTTGTAGGCATCATTTAATCGTAATGCCGCATTTTTTAAAGGAGATGAATGGACTTTATATAAAAATGGGTTTTCCTTTTTTATTTTGGGTACCTCATTACGCAAATTTCTTCCGGAAAGTAACCTCTTCGCGTTCCCATCTCGATAGTCTTCCTCAACCGCATCAAGTAATTGATTATACAGCCAATTGCACATTCTGGACTGGGAGTCTAACAGCTGTCTGTTTTCTTTAGTAACAACCAACCGAACCTTTTTATTGTACGTAAGCATGTTCGTTGTCCTCAATTGCTTGTTTTACTGTCTGTTGCAGATTTTTTCGTTTATGACTTCTACTTCCATACAAACGACTGCTGAAAACAACTATAATGAACATGTCTTCAACTAATTTCTGTTCGTATGTATTAGGGTGCACGCCAAGCATTTTTAATGCTTCTTCCATTGTATACACTTCTTTAACCTCCTTGTGTTTTATATACTTACATTATTCGACAAAGGAGGTTAGTTTTCCTGCAAGAAAATTGTTAATTTTAAATAATTTTATTTAAGCTGTTTTATTACCCCGACATTCATAAACATATTGATTATCATGCTACAAAGCTCTTATCTGAAGAAGTCCATACAGACCTTTATAAAGGAAAAACACGAAGACTGGATATCGTCGTTGAAACGAAGCTTAAAGATGAAGAATCTGTAATTATCATTCATGTTGAGCCGCAAAGCTACGTTCAACCCAATTTTCATGAACGAATGTTTGATTATTACAGTTTGCTGTATAGTAAGTATCGGAAACCAGTAATACCTATTGCAGTTTTTAGCTATGATAACAATCATGATGAAAAAAACACCTTCTCGATAAGTTTTCCCTTCCTTCATGTATTGACGTTTAATTTCCTGACGCTTGAACTCCGGAAAAGAAATTGGCGGAAATACATTGAATCCGACAATAGCACTAAGCAATTTCTGCGGATGTTGACTAGAATGCAGTTAAACCCGGCTAAGGAGTACTTAATTTACCATTTTTATCGAAAGTTATCTAAAGCTTAATGAAAAGGAGGAAAAAGAATTGCATGATGAAATAGACAAAATGGAGGACGGTGAAAAAGTAATGGAACTTACGATTTCTTATGAGGAAAAAGGAAGAAAAGAAGGTAAGAAGGAAGTTGCCGTAGAGATGTTAAAGAAAGGCTTCTCAATTGAGTTTACAGCCGAGGTAACCAAACTTGAAGAGGATGAAATTAGGATGTTGAAGGAAAGAATATAGTGGTTTAAAGAATCCCCTGACATAAGGTCCGGGGATTTATTTTTCAAATAAAGGAATTCCAAATAATTTTGTCGAATTAAAAGGATAAACCATTTTTTTATTAGAGGTGTAGTGATGTCTGATTTCACAGTGAATATATTTCAGAATAGAGACAGTTCGTATCATATAGGATTGAATCTCGGAAAAAAGATTATGGGTACAGCAATTCCTGAAAAATTTGAAACGATTACCCGGCCGGAAGTTGATACCGAAAACGTGAAAGCAATCTATCAGTCGTTTGCACCGCATTTGCTGGATGAACTGGAAGGTTTGGCAGAAGGAGCACAAGTTCCTTGGACAAGGGCAGCTGCTTTATTTGGCGGCTATGATGTGCCAAGACCTGAAGCACTGGGTTGTTCGGCCATGCTGACAGGTACGTATTATGTGCGTAATTATGACTTTTCGCCGGCATTGTATGACGGGTATTTCAGTCTTATTCAGCCTGAGGAAGCTCTTGCCACGGCGGGATATAATCTTCAGGTGATTGGCAGACATGACGGTGTCAATCAGGATGGCCTTGTGGTTGGACTTCATTTCGTTAGCAACCACGGCTACATGAAAGGGGTATCTGCTTGGTTAGCAGTACGGATGGTCCTCGATACGTGTTCATCTGTGTCTGAGGCAGTCAGAATGCTGAAAGAGATTCCGCATGCCGCCTGCTACAATTTTTCACTGGGGGATAAAGCCGGGAAAGTTGCTGTTGTGGAGGCAAGTCCAAATGAGGTTAAGGTGCGACACGATGAAGCATTTCTAACGTGTGTTAATCATTTTCAGGACGAATCACGTCAGTTTAAAAACAGATCATTGATCAATAACTCCCTTGATCGGAATACGTATTTGGCAACAAAGAAAGAGAATAAAATGACAATGCAGGAAGCGTTTGATCATTTTCGGGATATACGATCACCGCTTTTTTATACAGACTATGAAAATCTGTTTGGAACCCTGCATACATTTGCTTACCGTTACGAGGATTCCAAGTTATTGACGGCAATCGCCCAAAGCAAACAGGTTCTGGCTATCGATTTTGATGAATGGGTTGCTGGGACAGATGTTCCGGAAGAGAGATTACAGGGTACGATTGAAGGTCATGCTGCGGAATAAACAGAAGGGATGGGAGTGAATTTTATATGCATCCAAGCTATGGACCGGGTCCGGAGTTTTGGGGTAATTTAGTCATCCTGGGTGCGACCTTGCTGTTGGTGTTCTTTATATTTAATACAATTATGCGAAAGATACTTCGTGTTGAGCGGAAAAAGTTGTTTTCACAGAACCATGTTAATGAATCCCATAAGAAAATCGACAGGTATATTTGGATAGCATCTATACTTACTATCATTGTTTCTTATTTTATCTTTCTATTCAATTACCATAATCACTATTTAATAGAGAACTATCAATGGATTTTTTTAGCTATTGGTGTTGTTTCAGCTTTACTTCAAGAAGCAGTTCGTGCAGTTATGGAATGGAAGTATAAAAAGGGAAAATGATTATTTGTATACTATCATTCAAATGGTTTTCGCAATTGCGGTATTGTTTTTTACGTATCAATCAGAGTTTTTTGGGCTGTTTGAAACATAGAAAAAAGTTCATAGTGGGAATTGGGAATACCGAAATCAATAGTTCTTGCTAAGAGGTATGGGTTGCTGGAACAGACATCCCTTAAAAATTTCAAGGTGAAGAAACAGCTGCTGGGAAAATAAACAAAAGGGATGGGAGTGAACTTTATATGCCTCCAAATTATGGATCGGATCCTAATATCTTTGGAAAGTTAATTCTCCTGATGGGCACCCTGGGACTGGTCGTCTTTATTTTTAACACCATTATACGAAAAATACTTTACGTTGAACGGAAGAAAATGTTTTCCGATAACCATATTAATGAGGCGCATAAGAAAATAGATTGGTTTCTGAGGATATCTTTTGCAATTTCTTCAATTGTTTTTTTTCATTATTTTCGCAGCTAACTATCAGATGGAATATGGTTCATGGGTATTAATGGGTATTTCTTTTTTCTTTCTTATTCTACAGGAAATCGTTCGGGCAGTAATGGAATTCAAGCATAAAAAAGGACAGAATGATTATCTATTCACCATTATTCAAATGGTCTTCGTAATGGTTGTCATGTGCGTTGCCTTGGCGTCAGAAGGCTTTGGGCTGTTTGATTTGTGGTAAGATTGCAATATTTTTCCGAGGGGGTTATATATAATGAACCAGACAAAAATAGGTATTGATGCCGGTGGAACACTTATAAAAGTTGCTTCTCAGGAAAATGGAGCCATAAACTATCAATCATTTCCGTCACGTGATATTGATGAGGTCTGCACATGGTTTACCAATAGTTTTGATAATCCAGCAGTATGCATTACCGGTGGGAAAAGTAAAGTGCTGGCAGAAAAATTGAACATTCCAGCAAAAACAGTGATTGAATTTGATGCTACTACAAAAGGTATTCAGTTCCTGGCAGATCAGCAAAAACATGATCTTGGGGATTCTTTTCTATTTGTTAATGTTGGTACCGGAACATCAATTCATCATGTAAACGGTGGTAAACAGGAACGGGTTGGTGGATCTGGTGTTGGTGGCGGAACATTGCTTGGTCTTGCCTATCTTTCAACGGGTATCAGGAATTTTGAAGAAATAGTTCAGCATGCAGGAAATGGTGACAGAGAGAATGTGGATCTGAAAGTAAAAGATATTTTCGAAGGCACATTACCACCGATATCCGGTGATCTGACAGCAAGTAATTTTGGCAAGACAGAAGCGATGTTGGAAAACTCACCTGAAAAGGCAGATATATTAGCGTCCATCATTGGTTTGATTGGAGAAGTTATTGTCACTATCAGCATCCAAATGGCAGAACAATATAATACAGAAAAGATAGTATATATTGGTTCATCTTTTCGTTCGAATCCACTTTTGCAAAAACTTATAGAGGAATATACGAGAATGATAGGGAAGACACCAGTATTTCTTCAGAAAGGCGAGTATAGTGGTGCTGTCGGTGCGCTGTTGTCAATTGATTGAAAAGACACTTGGCGGGTGATTCAGTGACTTCACATAAACCGATACGAATTATGGCGGGAATCGCTTCCTGGTATGAAAATAATAAACGATATGACGAATAGATTATAAAATGAATCAGAAAGGTGATTAGGTTGGACCATGTATTAATACAAATCATTATGGGGATAGGTTTTATTTATTTTGCTGGCACTTTTGTTTTGGAATTAAGGAAAGGCAGTGAGCGGAGTAAAAACCAATTTCTATTATCTATAATTATGATGATTGTCTTTGCTGTACTCCTGATACAAACCTTAATGCAGTAATATATACTGCTGGAGTTAGATATCTTAAAAGTTTAATACATAGAATAGAAGGAAATTATTATTTTATAGTGGAAATGAGGTATTATCTTGTTTGTTTTTACAGTATCTCGCCCAAGTCCACCATTCGAATGGACGTTGCTGATTCCAATATTGGTCGTCCTGATTTTTTCAGTTATTTTGTCAGTAATAAATCGGAATAAACAAAAAACAGACAAGGGAGTTAAAGCGAATTATTTTCGATTAAGTTATCGGAGAAAGTTTGTCCGTACCCTTTGGACAGTTCCAGTCAGCTTGTTATTGTTGATTGCTGCATTATTTCTTGTGCAATTTTCATGGACATTAAAAATTATTATAATAGTATTATCTGTTGTCGCTTTTGCACTGCAGGCCAGCTATAATTATATCATGTGGAAACGACATGAAGCTTAATTGGGGAACAAGGATAAATAGAAAGGAACGTTACTATGACACTGGATGGAAGTAATTTAGCTATATTCTTATATGTTTTATTCATGATTATTTCATTGGCTGTCAGTTATTTGTATGGCTGGAAAGTGATTGAAATGACCGGTCTGTTTGTATCGCAGACTTTTATCGCGAGTGTTATTAATCTATTTATGGGAGTCTGTGCGATTTTTGGCTGGTTTCTTTATTCCTGGGGAGTGAATGAAGCATTGTTCTTTGGTGGATTGGTATTGGGTTTGATATTACTGGCAGTCAGCGAGATAGCTCTGATCGTAACACTTTACCTTCAACGGGAGAAATTAACAGGAAAATTTCATGAGCAAATGGAGCAGAGCAACTAACGGAATGCGTGTCCGGCAGAAGAACGATGCGGATTCTCATTCCGCTAATTGACAAAAGAACTGTACAAAAAGAGGTCAGGCGGATTGTAGTTCCGCTATCGCTTCGAAATTGATGAATTTACAGGTAAAAAAAGCAACTAATGGAATGAGGATCCTAAATGATGCACAATATGACGTTTTTATAGCATATAACGGAATGAGAATCCGCCAAATTAATTAAAGCGGTACATTATCACCTTAGATTTTTTTACAAGTGTTTTAGCCGTTAACCCACTTGAATAAAATCTGCATTGCTTTTCTCTGTCATTTAGCAGCTCCTAAATATTCCTCAAGCGTAATATTCATACGGTCGATTGCATTGGCAGCCTTTCCTCCAACATAACGCAGGTGCCACGGTTCATATTGATAATCGGTTATTTCCGTTTTCCCTTTCGGATAGCGTACAATGAAGCCGTATTCCCTGGCATGTTTCTTTATCCATTGCCCTTCATCCGTGTTGGCGAAATCCGTAATTAAACGATAATTGATGTCGGGACTCGTTACGTCCATAGTAAGTCCTGTCTGGTGTTCGCTTTCACCTGCCTGGGCACTGAACTGATTAGCGGCTTCCCTGCCGTGTTCACTTGCATTTGCAGCAAAGATGGCTTCCTGACGGTCATAGGAACGGTAACCTGATTGGGCAAAGAGATCAACTCCATCCTTGTCGGCAGCACGAAACATATCTTCGAGTGCATTTGCTGCAACCTGGCGCATTTGCCTTTTTGGCAGATCAGCATCAAACGGAAAGCGGACATCAGGTACAACCAGATTTTCAGGGACGTAATCCGCCGGCAGCCGATTATTTTTATTTACGAGTACTAAAATACTTGACGGATCGGAAACAATCTGGGATTGCTGGTTATTTGTTTTATTTTTCTTTGCGTTGTCGTTCTGTTCGGTATTCTTTGCCATACCGCTTCCTGGATTTATTCCGATGTCTCCATTAATAGCTTTTTGAATGTATCCTCTCGTTTTTGACCCATAAATACCATCGGTTTCCAGTGCTGACAACTGTGCCTGAAAGTCTTTTACTACCCAAACCATCGTCCAGTCGAACTCACTGTTAATTGATAAAGAATATCCTATCTTATTTAATGCCTGTTGCAATTTTTTTATTTTAGGACCACTGTCACCATGCTCAAGTATGCCTTCAGGGAGCAGCTTCTCTTTGTTGTCATTCCCGGACTGCTTGTTTTGTTTAGATTCCTCTTTATCATTGTTGTTATTTCCGCTTTTACCTTTGTCATTCGTTTTAGGGGAATCATCCCGGTTATCGGATTCTTTCTCCTTCTTGTCTGACTGATCTGACTCTGTATTATTTTCTACTTTGGCCTGCTTTGTGCTGCTCTCATTGCTTGCAGTTTGTTCGCCATTACTGCAGGATGCCAAAATCAGACAAACAAGGGCTGCGGCAAACAGCAAACATAATTTTTTAAATGACATAATCTCCTCCTCTCTATCAATGGATTAGCTGCTTTCTAAACTTTCAACGGTGCGGTCCTGGATGATCCACTTGTCGTCCTGATATTGATAGGTAATGGTCAATCGAATTTTTCCCGTTAGTTCGCTCTCCTGGGTTTGTGTTAAACGGTATTTTTTATCACTGATTTTGGTTATCTCATACGCATTATCAAAATTTACTGTAACCGGACCATCACTTTCATTTTTAAATAACTCTTCATCCGTCTCCCGGAAAAAACGATCCACTTTTTGTACGGCTAAGTCATGACTCATAATTTCACTAAATGCTTTGATCAGTTCCTGCTTTGAATCGTAATTTACTACCCGTAATTGTTCAGGATCCTGCATGATTAAATTTTCATAGCTATTTTCCAAGTTTTCCAGTGGCGGCTTTTCGGGTGTAACTTTCTGGCTGTCAGCAGTTTGATTCGGCGCCTCAACAGTTGACTGAAAAGCAATATATACCGGAATCAATAACAAGAACATCAGTGTGACCGCACTCAATATTCGTTTGTTCCAGATGGAAATGGAACGTTTTCGATTCTTTTTTGAGATCCGCTGCATCACCTGATTACGGCTCTCTTCGGAAAATTTAATCCTGTTCAGTGTGGATTTTTTTGATAATTCATCTAGTCTTTTATTCATTTCCGTCTCCCTCCAGTTTTTCTTTCAACATTAGACGAGCTCTTCTTAATCTTGACGAGACTGTTGGTACCTTCAGATTCAACAATTCACTGGTTTCCTGGATTGACAGTTCCTGAAAGTGAAAACAGATGATCACTTCCCGGTATTTAACAGGCAGTGAAAGAATTTGTTCCGTCAGTTCGTCATGCTGGTCCTTTTTTACAAATTCCGTTTCAGGAGACGGGGTCGTACTTGTGAGCCACTGTGAAAAGTCTACATTCAGACGGAGATGTTTTATCCATCCATTTCGAAAATGGTCTTTGCACTTATTTACCGCAATACGGAAAATCCATGATTTCACAGCTGACTCTTTTTTCAGATGATGCATTTTCCTGTAGCATTTGATAAAGACTTCCTGGGATATATTTTCTGCAGTCTGAATATCCTTGACATAGGAATAAGCAAGTCTGGTGACCTGTGAACCGTATTCAGTCATCAATTCCTGAATCAGTTGATCCTTGGTGATTTGGTTGTTCTGGTATTGTTCGACAAGCCTATCCAACTCTAACCATCCTTCTTCCGCTTAGTTTGTTTGTTCCGTCTGTATATATGACGATACAAACGATGAAAAATTTCATTTTCATTTAAATTTTGCAAGGGTTCTATCGTTTGGATCTTAATGATATAATAATTCTGAATATATTTTAAAATAAGAGAGGATGCCACGGAATGTTTAAAAAGTTAGCTTCAGATGCATTAGGTTTATCTGACATAGGTAAAATTATTGGCCCGGAGGATTATGACAAAACGGATGCGGATGATTATGTCAGACATGAAGATGATGAAAAAATTTATTTTCTGATCAAGACAAAGTCGGATGAATATTGCTTTACCAACCTGGCATTAATTCACGTCGATGGGGAAAATGCTGCTTCATCAAAACGTACGTTATATCGCTATCCATATTCCCAATACAAAATTTCCAACGTGCTGCTCGAAACGGCTGGACGGATTGATATGGACATTGAAATTAAGTTCTCACTCGGAAATACACCAATGAGTATTGATGTTCATAAAGACGAGATTGATAAACTGAAAGATCTCTATAAAGCACTGCTTTATATTGCTGAAAAAACGCACGAAAACGAAATTATTTTGGATAAAGCCGAGCAAAGTCTGGATAAGGCCGTAACCGTTCTGCATAACACCAGAACAGCGGATACAAATCTGTCAGACCAATACAAAGAGCTGACCGAATATGGTTTTTCCTGGCTGAAATCGGTTCGTGAACAGTATCATGAGAAAGATTTCGGGGGTATTTTTGAGAAATATATTAATAACTGATACTTTATAAAGCTGAGCGATGCTTACAAAACCGTTCAGCTTTATTTTTTGCCACGCTCCCACTCCACCTGCAACAGCCTTCACCTTCGTACGTCTCTACACGGTCACTTCCGCTTTCGTTTATGTTTTTGTTTCCAGTAAACGGGAAAATATAAATCACTATGAAATGAAACTATCTTCAAAAAGCTTTATACAGACATGGGTGGTCGTTTAACTTGAAAACAATAACAGTGGGGTTAATTCCTGCTCCTGAACTGCCGGAAACGATAGCATCTAAATTAGTGAAAAAATTACCGGTAAAGTTTTCGGAAAACATTGATTCCGATATTAGCTGGGAGGTGGAGGTTGTTCCTGACCAGCTTACCGGTGCTGCTGGAACAAGTGATGAAATCATCAATAGGGCAGCTGATTTAAAATATGAATATGGCTGGAATTATGCAGTATGTCTGACAGATTTACCTATTTTTTCAAAAAAAGAAGTGGTACTGGGCCATGTGGACGATGATAAAGGTGTCGCACAAGTCTCTATCCCGGCATTTGGTGCTTTTCCGATGAAAAAAAGGGTAGATAAATCGATCATACAAATGGTCAGCGAGTTATATTATCGAGTCAATGGTCATGGCAAGGTTCTTAATGATAATATAGCTGAAAAAAATAATAGACACCTACTAAAAAGCGAATTTCGTTTATCTCCAATCCGAAAAATCCATCCAATTGAAAAGAAAGAAAATACTGATGTACATTTTATTGTTATGCCAAGAGTCCATGGACGAATAAGGCTATTGTCGGGGATGTCCTATGCGAATCGCCCGTGGACAATCATTCCGGCATTTAAAAGTGTTGTTGCGATAGCATTTGCCACAGGTGCTTATGGGTTGGTGTTTACCACGCTATGGAACATCAGTGTGGCTTATGGCTATATGCGATTTATCGTAATGATGCTGGCTGCTGTAGCGGGTATGATTATTTGGATTATTTTTGCACATAATTTGTGGGAAAAACCTTCAGGCAAAAGTAAACGAAAATTAAGGATGCTGTACAATGCCGCTACAATTGTGACATTGAGCACCGCAGTTATCGTTTATTATGTAATGCTGTTTCTCTTATTTCTGGTAGCGGTTGCCTTTTTTGTGCCACCCGAACTATTTGCAGAAGTAGTAGGGCTGAAAGAGAAAGTGAGTTTTAAACATTATCTTCAATTAACATGGCTTGTTACATCGGTTGCAACTGTTGCAGGTGCGATTGGATCCGGTCTTGAGGATGAAAATGCAGTACGGAAGATTATGTATGGTTATCGTCAGCATCAGCGCTACATGGAAATGGAGCATAATGATGATGTTTTTTGATTGGACAATCATTAACAGGTTATATATGATGATGCTGATTTCCAAATGACAGCACATGTTACCGATTTGGTTTATACCGCATAAGCTGATGATGGAGATATTTAACCATTTAAAGGAGGACATTTGTTGTCATGTACACAGAATCAGAAGAGTTCAATTGGCTTCATCAACTAATTGATTGGAGTCAGCATTATGAGCGGTTAATTAATGCAAGGTCTGATATAAGACGGAGTGATGGGGAAGAAATGGATGAATTGCTTGGACAATTCAGGCAGCTTCGTCAATCAGCAGAACAGCAACTGCAAAATGGGAAATCCGATATAGGCCTAAAGGCAATGAAGTCACTTAATGAAAAAGCTCATCAGCTGCGGGAAAAGTTTACACACTTTCTTGAAGATGAAGAATTTGCAGTTCAGGAAGATGACAGAAAGGAAAACAGGGGCGTTCCAATAGGTGAGCATACGCTACCGCCGCTTCCATATGAATATGATGCTTTGGAGCCATATATCAGTGCCGAAATTATGCGCCTGCATCATGACAAACACCATAAAGGTTATGTGGATGGATTGAATAAGGCCGAGAAGGAAATGCAGCAGGCCAGAAAAACAGGCGATTTTTCATTGATCAGGCATTGGGAAGTTGAAGCGGCATTTAACGGAGCAGGGCATTATCTTCATACTATTTTTTGGGATAATATGAAGCCCGATGGAGGCGGTAAACCGCGTGGACCAATTATGAAGGAGATTAAACGCACATTTGGTGGCTTTGATGCGTTTAAAAAACATTTCACCAGTGCGGCTGAAAAAGTGCAAAGTGTCGGCTGGGCAATGCTTGTATGGTCACCACGTTCATGGCGTACCGAAATACTGCAGGCTGAGAAGCATCAAAACCTTTCCCAGCAGGATATGATTCCTTTGCTGGTACTGGATGTCTGGGAACACGCTTATTATTTGCAATATCACAATAACCGCACCGACTATATTAACGCCTGGTGGAATGTCGTTGACTGGGACAGTGTCAACAGGCGTTATGAGGAGGCTCAAAAAGTCAGGTGGCACCCATATTAATTATAACTCTTGTAAAAGCTGCATTCTTCTTTGGGGAATGCAGCTTTTGTCATGTATTTTATTTAAAATGCAATATATATATTGCAAAATGACGTTGATATGTATATACTATGCATATAAGAACAAATGGAGGAAACTTATATGAATCTTTTCCGTAAGAATAAAGTGAGAGACGAGCGGATTATTAATCTGCAAAATAAAATATACAAGGAAATCTACATCCTTGTAATTATCATCTGTGCAGTGTCCGCTGCAATAAAAATATATGTGTATGGTATTGGGACTGACAGGGTATATACGGAGATGGTTATTTTGCTTGCGCAGGGGATTTATTTTTCATACCGGTCTGCAAAAACAGGGATTTTTTCTGATGAGGTGGAAATGCATGACCGCACGAGTAAAATGTCCATGGAGCGGAAAAACCTGATTATTGGAATGGTAATAGGAGTCGTGCTTGCACTGGGAATTGCAACGCAAAGTGCCATTCTGTATGGCGAAGGAACCGGGAACACCATCTACAACTTTTTCCTTGTCTTTTTCACTTGCCTCATGATGTATGTGCCGTTTTTTGTATTGGTAATTATTATTGGTCATTCATTTATGAAGAAAAAAAGCGACAAAGCCGTGAAAAAGCAGCTTGATGACATGGATGACGATGGTGACTCCGATGAAAAACATTAAGATGAAAATGGCCCGGGTCGAACACGATTTATCGCAGGAGGAACTGGCAAAAAAGGTAGGTGTATCCAGACAGACGATTGGGCTGATTGAACTCGGCAAATATAATCCGACGCTGAGCCTGTGCAAGGCCATTTGCAAAGCATTAGATAAAACGCTGGATGAATTATTTTGGGATGAAAATTAACAACGAGGGGGAGTTTGAAAGTGGAACCTGTATTATCTTTAAAAAATGTCCACAAAAAAATAGGTAAACATCATATTATCGACGATGTTTCATTCGATGTCTATCCGGGTGAAATCTTCGGGTTTCTTGGTCCAAACGGGGCAGGGAAAACAACGACGATCCGCATGATTGTCGGGCTGACGAATGTAACGAAAGGTGACATTACCATCAGCGGGCAAAGTATTGTGAAGGATTTTAAAAAGGCAATTGGCCATGTAGGCACAATTGTGGAAAATCCGGAAATGTACAAGTACCTGACCGCTGAAAAAAATCTGATTCACTTTGGACGTATGAGCAATAATGTCACAAAGGAAGACATCCAAAAGCGTTTGGAGCTTGTCCGACTGTCACACGTAAAGAATGAGAAGGTGCGTAAGTTTTCACTTGGTATGAAGCAGCGGCTGGGGATTGCCCAGGCAATGCTGCACAATCCAGATGTGTTGATTCTTGACGAGCCGACAAATGGATTGGATCCGGCCGGTGTTAAGGAAATGCGGGATTATCTGCGGAGAGTGGCAAAAGAAGAGAATGTCGCTATTTTGATCTCCAGTCATTTGCTGTCTGAGATTGAACTCATCTGTGACCGTTTCGCTATTATTCAGGAAGGCAAAATTGCCAAAGTCGAAAACGTGAAAGAAGAATCCGAAAAAGCGCTTAGTGCGAGCCATTTCATGCTTGAAACTAACGATGCTGGCAGGGCAAAAGAACTCATTGCTGATAAATTCCCTGCCATCGAAATGGAAATTCAGGACGATTATCTGCGTCTACTGGCCACAAAAGAACAAATAGGAGAAGTAATCACATTTTTAATTGGTAATAATGTCATTGTCTATCAATCTATTTTGGAAAAACAGTCACTGGAAGAACGCTTTTTTGAAGTGACAAGTGGGGGTGCATCCTAATGTTTTTTAAATTAATTCGTAATGAATGGATGAAGTTATTCAATAAAACAAGTACATATGTTATGTGCGGGTTGGTAATATTGGGGATTGCAGTTACTGCGGCTTTTACTTTTTACAATCAGCAGAATGAGCAGTTGCCCGGAGAGGAACAATGGCGGGCCGAGCTAACGCAGGAAAATAAAGAGTTAGCTAAACAGGAAAAGGAAACGAACAATCATTATATAGAGAGCCATGCAATCAATCAGCAGGCTATTAATGATTACAGAATGGAAAATGGTATTTCCCCGTATGAAAAAGAAAATGCCTGGACCTATATGGATACCAATGTGGCTTTGGTGGATCTTATCGGTGCATTTGTTATTATCGTTGGGGCATCCATCATTTCACATGAATTCAAAAATGGCACAATTAAATTGCTCCTTGTCCGATCAGCATCGAGAGTTCAATTACTTGCAGCTAAATTTGTAACCGTAATTCTTTTTGGGCTGTTCCTGCTGCTTCTGCTTTTTGTATGTTCGTTTTCGGTCGGAGGACTATTATTTGGATTTGATGGAGCGGCGACCCATATATCAGCAAGCGGCGGTGAAGTATACGAATGGTCACGCACACTGTACTTGGGAGTAAGTTATTTATCGAGCAGTGTTACCCTCTTAATGCTAACAGCACTTGCCTTTATGATCTCGAGTATTTTCAGAAGTGAGGCAATTGCGATTGCTGTTTCGATCGTGCTTTTGTTTATTGGCTCCATGGCAACAAATATCCTTGCAGTACTTACCGACTGGGCAAAATATTCACTGTTCGCCAACACGAATCTGAATTTGTATTTTGAGGGCGGTCCAATGGTTGAAGGGATGACATTGCAATTTTCGATTATTATGCTTGTTGTTTACCTGGCGCTGTTTTTGTCACTGTCCTTTATTATCTTTAAAAAGCGGGATGTCAGTATTTGATTTTAGAAAAGGTTGAGGGGGTTTCGAATGGAAACAAAAATCGTTGTCGGTGCCGGCGATTATAATAACAACCCTGGCTGGGTGCATACAAACGATGATGAGTTGGATTTGCTTAACGAAAAAACTTGGCAAAATCGGTTTAAAGAAAATTCTATTTCAGTTATTTTGGCAGAACATGTTTGGGAGCACCTTACTTATGATGAAGGGTTGGAAGCGGCAAGGCGCTGCCATAAATATTTAAAACAGGATGGCTATATCCGCTGCGCTGTGCCGGATGGATATTTTCCGGATGAAGACTATCAAAATACAATCCAAATCGGTGGTCCGGGGCCAATAGATCATCCGGCTGCCAGTCATAAAATTGTATATAACTATAACACATTAACGAATCTCTTTGAGAATGCCGGATTTGAAGTGAACCTGCTGGAATACTGCGATGAAAATGGCTGCTTCCATTATATTGATTGGGATCAACAGGATGGAGTCATTTTCCGCTCCAAAGAAGTTGATCCCAGAAATCAGGGGGCTGTGGTCAGGTTTCCATCCTTGATTTTAGACGCTATTAAAGGATAATGTAAGAATAATAATTTATCGAAGGGCGAAGCGAAATGAGAAAATATGAATGGGGAACGCGGGAAAATATCACACTTCTTTTTTTACATGGAATGGGTAGCACTGGTCAGAACTTCGGCGAATTGGCGGAGTATTTACCAGAATATCATGTCGTAGCTTTGGACTTGGTGGACAATGACCATCCTTATCCGGAAGATAGTGATTATCTGCCAACAAGCATGGCTGAAAAACTTGGACTGGAAATCAAAAACCTGGGTAAACAGAATATTTTCCTTGTTGGTCATTCCTGGGGTGCGCATCTTGCTTTATATGTTGCCAAGGCATATCCGGAGTTGGTCAAGGGAATAATTCTGCTTGACGGCGGATACATACAGGTGGGAGACGGTAATTCACTGGAGGATGAGCTTAAGAATATTGAGGAGTTCCACAATAGTATCCGTTTTTCTTCGTGGGAAGATTTCATAGAATCTGAGAAAAGTGAGATGCCAAGGTGGAACAAAGCGCTTGAGGCAGGGTCACGGTCACAAGTGAAAGAAATTAATGGAGAAATCCGCCTGGCTTTACCGATTACAGCAGCAAAAGCAGTTATTAAAGGAATTTATGCCGAACCGACGATGGATATTTTTTCACAGGTTTCCAGTCCGGTATTACTGCTGAGGAGTACGCTTCCGGAAGAAATGGAAAGTTTCCGGCAAAAAGAATCTGATGCCTTTGTAAAGAACACGCCTGATGCTGAGGTTCGGATTATCCCGGATACGACCCATAATATTTATCATGATGCCCCGGGGGAAGTGTCTGAGAATATAAAGGACTGGATTCATAAACAGAAAGACTAACAGAAACGGAGAATGATAGATGAAGTTTATATTATTGTTTGGTCCACAGGCTGTCGGAAAAATGACTGTTGGGCAGGAGTTGGCAAAAATAACTGATTTGAAGTTGTTACATAACCATATGACCATTGATCTACTGGAGCCGCTTTTCGGATTCAGCCCTGAAATGTGGCGGTTATCAACCATGTTTCGGCAGGAAATCTTTAAATCGGTTGCCAATAGTGAATTGCCGGGAATGATATTTACTTTCGTATGGGCATTTAACCGGAAAGAAGATTGGGAAGAAGTCGAAAAGATGTGCGGAATTTTCAGCTCCCAAGGCGGCGAAGTTTACCTGGTGGAACTCGAGGCGGATGTCGAAGAAAGGCTTAAACGGAATAAAACACCGAACAGATTGGAGAACAAACCCACAAAGCGAAATATTGAACAATCCGAAAAAGACCTGCTAGGGACATTGGGTACCGAACGGTTAAATTCTGTTGAAGGGGAAATTACGCAGAAGAATTATCTTCGCATCAACAATACGCATTTGAGTGCTGCTGAAACGGCAAAGCGCATTAAGAGGCATTTCAGTTTGTAAATCAAAACTAGTTGAACCTCGTATGTTTTCGATTTTGGAGGACATATTTTCCTTAATTTTAATAAAAAGTCACTTTTTTATTGCTTGAGGGGACATACGTTCCGTTATCGAAGGAATTTAACAGCAAAACACCACTGATTTTGATCAATAACGGAAAAAATGTCCGTGAACTTTATAAAAAACCTGTTTTTGGCACAAATAAAGGAATAAATGTCCGCATAAAAATTCCCTCCAAACAAACGCAAGAAAAAAAGCAGCATACCATTCATTGGGATGCTGCTTTTGATTTGAAAAACAGTCAATTAGCTTCCTGTTTCCCGAAAACCTGTATTAGCTCTTACTTTAACTTCCGCATAACGTTTCACATCCGACTCGCTGGATAGAACTGTACCCAGATAACCACCCAGGAATCCTAATGGTACAGATACCAGTGCAGGGTTGCTGAGCGGGAAAATTGGTTCCCCGGTAAACAGTGCTGCACCTTCTACAGGTGAGAACACACTAGGACTCATTGATACAAGGATTAATGCGGAGAATAACCCAACCATAATCGCTGTAATAGCCCCAGTTGTATTGAACCGCTTCCAGTATACCGTATAAAGAATAACTGGAAGGTTGGCACTTGCCGCAATACAAAAGGCCAAAGAGACAAGGAATGCCACGTTCAGGTATTGAGCAAACAATGCAAAGAGAATTGCAAGTACAGATACACCCAATGCTGCGTATTTTGCTGCTTTCATTTGCTGCTGATCAGATGCTTTTCCTTTTTTAATGATTTGACCGTATAAGTCATGCGCAAATGCTGATGCACCTGATAATACAAGACCTGCAACAACTGCCAGAATAGTGGCGAATGCAACCGCAGAAATGAACGCGAATAAGAATTCTCCGCCTAATGCCTCTGCCAGCAGTGGTGCTGCCATATTGCCGCCTGGGTTTGCTGCAAGGATATTTTGTTCACCAACGAATGCTGCTGCCCCGAATCCCAGAAATAATGTTAATACGTAAAAAATACCGATAATCCATGTTGCTGAAATAACTGACTTTCTCGCTGTCTTGGCATCTTTAACTGTAAAGAAGCGCATCAGGATGTGTGGCAGCCCGGCGGTTCCTAGTACAAGTGCAAGCATCAGAGAAAGTGTTCCCAGCGGCTCGGTGTACTTCAGACCCGGTTTCAAATAATCCGCCCCATGACTTGTTGCTGTTTTAACTTCATTGAACATTTCCATGATATTAAAGTTAAACTTCATTAAAACAAGGAATGAAATGATAACCATCCCAGCCATAAGCAGTACAGCTTTGACAATTTGAACCCAGCTGGTGGCAATCATTCCACCGAACAGTACATAAATCGTCATCATTACACCAACAATCAGAACTGCTATCCAGTATGGAATATCAAATAACAGCTGTATAAGTGCACCTGCGCCAACAAGCTGCGCAATCATATAAAATATCGAGATTGTGATGGTGCTTAATGCTGCGGCTCCTCTGACTTTTTTTGCATCGAAACGAGCATTAATCATATCCGCAAGTGTGTATTTACCAAGGTTTCTTAAAGGTTCTGCAACTAGAAACATAACAACCAGATACGCGATCAGGAACCCGATACTGTAAAAGAAACCATCGAATCCGTAAAGCGCAATCGATCCGGCAATACCAAGGAAAGATGCTGCCGATAAATAGTCACCGGATATGGCTACACCATTTTGGACCCCGGTTAATCCACCACCTGCAGTGTAGAAATCTCCGGTTGTCTGGGTTTTTTTGGATGCCCAGTACGTAATGGCAAGTGTTAAGGCGACAATTGCAAGGAATAGTACGACAACAGTTGTACTCATGATGCTTTCCCTCCATCCTTAATCTGTTCTGTAATGATTTCTTCTGCCTGTTCATCAAATGTTGCTGCTTTTTTTACATATATCGTACACAGTACCCAAGTCATGACAAATTGGGCAAAGGCAAAAATCCAAACCCAGGAAATATCACCAATAGCTGGTGTATTCAGGAATGTTGTATATGATGTGAAAATAGGCAACAGGAAATAAAAGATCAGGAAAAAGATTGTTAATGGTATAATGAACTTTTTCTTGTCGTCCATAAACTGTTTAAACTTGTTGCTTTCTACCACTTTTTCATAATTAATCTTACTCATACGTAGCCTCCTTAAAAATTTGGGGGAGGGGGTCCATGCCCCTCCGAAATAACCCGATAATTTAGTCCTCCATTGTTGATAAGTCACCTGTCGGCAGATCGAGCTCCCATGCCTTTAACACACGCCGCATAATTTTTCCGCTGCGGGTTTTTGGCAAAGAGTCACGGATTTCAATTTCTCTTGGTGCTGCATGGGCAGCGAGACCTTTTTTAACGAACAAGCTAAGTTCCTTCTCTAAATCGTCACTAGCTGAGTAACCAGCCTTAAGCGCAACGAATGCTTTGATAATATGGCCACGAACCGGGTCAGGTTTTCCGATTACTGCTGCTTCTGCAACGGAAGGGTGTTCAACAAGTTTACTTTCAACTTCAAATGGTCCAACGCGTTCTCCGGAAGTTTGAATAACGTCATCATCCCGGCCTTCAAACCAGAAGTAGCCTTCGTCGTCCATCGACGCCAGGTCACCTGAGTCAAACCATCCTTCAAATGGAAAGTACTGGTTAAAGCGTTCTTCATTTTTCCAGACAGTCCGCAGCATCGACGGCCAGCCTGCTTTAATACACAATTTACCCATTTGTCCCGGTGGAAGTTCATTTCCTTCATTGTCCAAAATAGCCGCTTCAACTCCCGGGAAAGGTCTTCCCATTGAGCCTGGCTTCATTACCATGCTCGGATAGTTGGCGATAATGACACCGCCTGTTTCTGTCATCCACCAATGGTCATGAATGCGCAAGCCATATACTTTTGTTCCCCAATGAACCACTTCAGCATTTAATGGTTCACCAACACTCAGGACGTGCCTTAGTGAAGTCAGATCAAAGTTATTTACGACTTCATCACCTGCTCCCATCAGTTTGCGGAATGCTGTTGGGGCACTCAGCCAAACGCTTACACGGTATTTTTCAATGGTTCCATACCAATCTTCCGGACTGAAGCGTCCACCGCGAATGAGGTTGGACACGCCATTCAGCCATGGACCAAACACCCCATATGAAGTGCCGGTAACCCATCCTGGATCGGCAGTACACCAGTAAATATCATCCTCTTTCAAATCCATAATCCATTTCGCCGTTTGATATTGCTGAATCATCGCATTATGGACGTGCAGGACGCCTTTTGGCTTCCCGGTTGAACCTGAAGTATAATGAAGAATCATGCCATCTTCGCGGTCAACCCATTCGATTTCCAGATCTCTTGAAGCTTCATCCATTTTGTTTTCGTAATGATAAAATTTCGTGTTGGCATCTTTAGGAGCATCGCCGCCTCCAACTAAAACAATATGTTCTAAATGTGGAAGTTCTTTGTATGGTACTCGTGGAAGTAATTCGGCTGTTGTGATTAACACAGAGGCATCACTGTTATCCAGACGGTCCCGGACCGCCTGTTCCATAAATGCTTCAAATAAAGGTCCGACAATTGCTCCGATTTTTAACGTTCCCAATAAGCTGACGTACAGCTCCGGTGACCTTGGCAGGAATAAAAAGACACGGTCCCCTTTTTGAATTCCCATGTCACGCAGCACATTTCCAAACTTATTTGACAGGAATTTCATATCCTGAAATGTATATTTCTCATCACGCTGGTTGTCACTGTAGTAGAGTGCCACTTTATTCCGTCGCCAGTTTTTAGTATGGCGGTCAATCGCTTCATGAGCCATGTTCACTCTTCCGGTTTCATGCCAGGAAAAGGACTTTTCAACATCACTCCATGAAAAATTGGCCCGGGCTTCATCATAATCCGGCATATTTGTATGCATTTTCTTTGGCGCAATCGTATTGCTCACGTTCATTCCCCCTTGAAAAAATTTTGATTAATGATGACTGCTATAAAAGACTGCTTTGTCAAAAAACTCCGTCCATCACCACCTGTATTGTAAGCGCTTACTATAAAGTATAACGGAAAATCAAAAGACTTATGGGAAAATCCGGTTCAATTGCAGATAATAGTGTTTGAATTGTTTTAATTAATTCATTAATGGTTAATTTTTGAATATTTCGATCAATATTTTTCTTGCTGACCTGCTGACCGGTAATGATGTACCATACTTATCGTTAAGTGTTACATTACTTGCGCCGTTGAACCATGGCGTGATTTCCCGGACATAATTCAGGTTCACCAAATAGCTTCTATGCACCCGAAAGAATGAAAGGCCTCGAAGTTTATCCTCCAATTCCTGCAATGTCATTCTGCTTTCAATTACTTCATCTTTTGTATGGATCTCAAGCAGGCGTTTAGCCGGAACTGCATAACAGATGGCGTCCGGAGATAACACAACCATTCTTTCTCCATCGTCAACGAGCAGCTTTGAAGCAGGTGTTTCATTCTGAGATGGTGTGTTTTTGTCTTCTTTTACATCCATTTGTGCGATTTTTTTTCGGACCCGTTTCATGGTCTTATGGAACCGGGAGTCATCATAAGGCTTCAGTAAATAATCGACAGCCTCAATTTCAAACGCATCAACGGCATATTCATCAAAAGCGGTTGTAAATACGAACAAAGGAGATTGAATATAAGCGAGTTCAGTAATTCGTTTTGCAGCCTCCACTCCGGTCATTCCCGGCATTTGAACGTCGAGAAAAATAACATCAGGCTCATGTTCCACATATAAGTCGATTAATTGCTGTCCGTTCTCAGCACTTGGATAAGTGATTACATCCGGTTCATTTTCCAGCAGGTAAATTAATTCTTCACGGGCTAACTGTTCATCCTCCGCAATCATGACATGAATATCTTTCATACAAGACACCTCCAGGTATCAATAAACTTTATACGGAATTTTAAAATAAACCTCACTGCCACTGGAAGGTAAATTGCGTATATGTAATCGTGCCTGTTCTCCCAGTAAACTGATTAAACGCTGATTGACATTATATAAACCTGCACCACTGTCCTCATTAGCTGTCATTGACTCATTGCCCGCCTTATCTAAGATATCCTCAGGAAAACCACTGCCATTGTCACTGACCGATACGTGAATAAATGTATCCTTCTTTTCAATGTTCACCTTGATCATTCCGCCACTTGTTATATTCTTCAAACCATGCTGGACACTGTTTTCAACAAGCGGCTGAATGGTTGATGGCGGGATAAACACCTGTGAAATACCATCTATTTCCGAAAAAAGGATTTGCAGCTGGTTGGAAAAGCGGGTCTGTACAATTTCAATATACGCTTTCACATGCTGGCATTCTTTCTCCAGATGTACGAGTGATGACGAGACAAGCCCGATATTGAACCGCATATAGTGTGCCAAATTAACTGTAATATGGCGTGCTTGTTCCGGATCCTTTCGAAACAATGCTGCTATCAGCTGGAGTGTGTTAAATAAAAAGTGCGGATTTATCTGTGCCTGGAGATTTCTCAGTTCAGCATCACGGACATGGGTTTTCAGTTTTTCGGTTGCAATGGAATTCAGCTGATTGGATATCAACTGTCCAAGACCCTGTGCCAGCATCAGCTCCACCGGGCGGATGTGCTGTGCTTTTTTGAAGTAAAATTTAACCAGTCCTGTCACATCATTCGCATCCACAAGCGGAATAATAATCGCGGCCTCCAATGGACAATTGGCATCCCTGCACTGGATTTCCGCACGGGAATAGGCAATTTGCATCTGTTTCGTGTGAATTGCCTGATGGGACAGGGCGGTAATAATCTGATCCCCTTCCCGGTGATGATCCTCACCAAGCCCCTTATGTGCCAGGACTTCTTTTTCATCTGTTACCGAAACAGCGGCCAGTTTCAACCGGGTATAGAGTAAATTGGCGATTCCGGCAGCCATTTCGCGGGAAGAATCTTTTTTCAAATAAGGAAGTGCCTCCTCGGCAATCGTAAAAGCCTGTTTGGTTGCCTGTGCCGCCTCATTTTCCTGTTCACGCAGGACAATGCTGATCATTGCTGTAAATATGGCGATTGCAATACTGTTGGACAAAACAAGCGGCAGTCCGATCGTGTTCACAATTTCAATCATGTTCTCTGAATTCGGTTCAAATATAAGCAGCAGCTGCATTTGCAGAACTGGTGGAAACACCCCGATAAACAATGCTTTTAAAGGAGATATAACCCGTTCATTTGAAAAAAACCGCGCCGTTAATCCTGCCAATAATCCGGTTAGTGGATTGACCAGCGCATTTGCTAAAAATCCGATTCCACCAAGATAAAAAAGATGGGTTCCGGCAATCACACCTGCCCCAAGTCCAACGACAGGACCTCCCAGCAGACCGGCGATAACAATAGCAACCAGACTGGAGCTGACAATCATTTGGTCATCACCGACAGGGCCGACAAATCCATGGGTTACAACAGCGCCATCCTCCATGATAATGCCTGTGATTGTTCCGGCTATTCCAAACAGACCAAACATACAGGCATGGACGAAAACCATTTTTCCGGAGTATTCACGATAAAGTAAGGATTTAAAGCCGGGTATACGGGTAAGTACGAAGGCAAGTACGAGCAATAACCCGATACGTTCAAACAAAATAATCGTCAAGTATTTCACTGGATGTCCTCCTTCGCATCGATCCCTGTCTGCGCTTTTATAAAGAATCGCTGGAAGTCATTACGGCTCTCTTTTGGACCGCGCGAGAATATCGAACCAAGGTATGCTCCCAAAAACCCAACCGGAATGGCAATGATGCCCGGGTTATGCAGCGGGAACAGCGGCTCCCTGGCAATCCAGCCACCATCCGGATTCATAATATGCGGTCCGAACAATAAGAGCGTCAGGGAAGCAATTAAACCGCATAACATTCCGATGATTGCCCCTGTCTGGGTGAATCCTTTCCAATATATGGTAAATAACAGAACGGGTAAATTACTTGAAGCTGCAACGATAAATGTCAATGAAACAAGGAATGTCACATTTATATTTTCCAGACCAAGGGCAAATAACGTGGAAATAAGCCCAACGACAAAGGCAGTCCACTGTGCAGCACGAACCTGTTTTTTCTCCGTCGTATTTCCTCTTTTAATGATGTGGTAAAAAATATCATGGGAAAAAGCGGTTGTAGCCGAAATGACCAAACCAGCGACTACCGCAACAATGGTTGTAAAGGATATTGCCGCAATAAAAGCCATCAGGAAATCCCCGCCAAGTTCATCTGCCAGTAATGGTGCAGCCAGATTTCCCGTTGGATCATGTGCGATTAATTCCTGATATCCGATAAGGGCAACGGTACCAAGTCCAAGAACGAGTGTGATTATGTAAAAAATTCCGATGATCCAGCTCGCGGTCAGGACGGATCTGCGTACTTCCCGTGTATTATGGACAGTGAAAAACCGAATCAGAATATGCGGAAGCCCAGCCGTTCCGAGAATTAACGCTAAATGAAGTGATATCGTTTCCAGTGGATTGCCGAATAAATTACCTGGCATAAAAAACTGTTCACCTAATGGAGTGCCCAGCTTCACCTGTTCAATCAGTTCGGCAATACTCCAATCAAACCTGGAAAATACAATTAATGAAAGCAAAAAAGTCCCGGACAGGAGTACTACCGTTTTCACAATCTGCACCCATGACGTTGCAAACATTCCTCCGAACACCACATAAACTGTCATTAGACTTCCGATAATAAGCACCGAGGTTGAATAATCGATATCAAGAAGCAACCGGATCAGGAGACCCGCAGCCACCAATTGTGGAATCATATATAAAATCGAAATGATAAACGCACCAATTGCCATCATCCAGCGTATCCTGTCACTCGGAAACCGCGAGCAGACAACATCCCCGAGAGAATAGGTGCCTAAATGATGAACAGGTTCTGCGATAAAAAATAACACTATTAAATAAGAGACCAAAAAACCAATCGCATACAAAAACCCATCAAAACCATTGATCGCAATTGTTCCTACAATCCCCAAAAAAGAAGCCGCACTTATGTAATCACCGGCAATTGCCAGTCCATTCTGTATCCCTGTTAAACTGCCGGCTGCAATATAAAATTGATTTGTCGTCTTACTTTGCTTTGCCGCCCAATATGTAATGATTAATGTACACACAATGATGCACAGGAAAAACAGGAAATAGGTAAGGTTCACAATTTCACCTTCCTTAAAGCCACTTTAAATATAGTAATTGTAATAATGTAAATATAGTAAATTTTCTTATCTTTAATAGTACTTGAAACGGTTTCATAAGTAAAGATTTCAGAGCTTTACAGAAAGGTGGGTAATTAGTATGAATGTGGTACTGTATTAATAAGGTTATGAAGGGCAAAAGGGAGTGGAAACGACGCTGAAAAGTGGTTCATCGGGGTTATGAAGGGCAAAAGGAAGCGGAAGCGACGCTGAAAAGTGGTTCATCGAGGTTATGAAGCACAAAATGAAGCGAAAACGTCGAAGAAAAGTGGTTCATCACGAATACGAAGGACGAAAGGAAGCGGAATCCTCTTTAAAATGTTTATCTAAAGGTGAGACTCGGGAACGGGATATGAACTGAAGAGGCTCGGCAGCACGACTTTTGGAAATCGAATATATTCTATATGCGTGGTGAGAGAGCCCCACTAAATAATGTGGAAAGCGATAAAGTTTATGAATAGAACCAAATAAAGAAATAGCGCTTGGAATTAAATATCCCAAGCACCGTATACAAATTATTAATCTATATTAATGTTTGGAACCATAACCCAAGTCCTGTTCCAATATAGTTTCCGATAATATAGCCGAGCGTACCAACAAGTAATATTGGTACAATGAGTTTGTTCCAGCCTTTTGCGATAGCCATCGCTGCAGCGGTTGTCGGGCCGCCAAGGTTTGCGTTACTTGCGAGTACGATTTCCTCCAGATTAAATTTAAACAATTTCCCTAACACAAGGGAGAACAGTAAATTCATCAGGACAATGATTAATACAAAAACAAGTAAAAGCGGTGCAGTTGTCACAACCAATGCAATTGATGCTGGTACACCGATGACAACGAAAAACAGATAGATTAAAAATGTTCCAAGTTCCTGTGTTCCCTGCAGTTTTTCAAAATGATTCGGGAAGATAAGAACCGCCAGCACGGTCAGTGTCGTTAGCATCAGATACTGGTCACCAATAATTGCACCAAGAATCTCGAAGAACATGTTCGCATCTTCACCACTTGGAATTACTCCGGCAAAAAAGTCAGCCAGGTTGAAGGATACAGCGACAAGGATGAATGCAGCAGCAACACTTGTGGCAATATCTTTTAAGGATATTTCTTTTCGTTTCCAGAATGAAGCTGCCTGTGTTTCACCCTCTTCACCGGAAATGCCGGACTCTACTTCCTCTATATGTGGTGTTTTGTATTTTTTCTGAAAAAAGTTAATTGCCGGGATTGCCATTAATACAAAGAAGAATAGTGCCATCATCGCATTGTCTGCAACAACTGTAGCAGAAACAAGTTCACCCGGTGCTTCAAATTTTGCGGCCATGGCTGCAAAATTTACGCCGCCTCCGGTGTAAGATCCTGCCATCATTGCACCTATCTTATCAAGATGCGGAATAACATCTTTCAGTAACATAAAGGATATAATCGTACCCGCGACAGTACCTATAGCGCTTAAGAGAAAAATAGTCAGCATTCGTCCGCTTTCCTGCCAGATTTTTTTAATATTTGCCTGGAATAAAAGAAGCGGAATAGCCAATGGTACGACATAACTCCAAACAGCATCATACACACTTGATTCAAGTGGAATAACGTTAAAATTTGCCAAAAGCATGGCACCAATCAGTGCAATAATTGCCCCTGAAACCTTCGATGCCCATGAATATTTTTGTTCCAAATAAATACTGACAGCTGCCCATCCTGTTAAAAACGCCCAAAGCGCCCATGTATTATCTGGAGAAATTAAAGATGTATCCAATTTTACTCACCCCAATGTAATTTTTTCGTTAGATAAAACTTTCTCTTGTATAAATATCAATGAATCAATAGGGTTTATCTATCAAACTCAACTAAAAATCAGGTGGTGTCATGGCCCAGACTGAAATTGATTTTTCGCCGGTTGGGTTGATATACCTGTGGGGAGTCATACTATTAAACGTAATGCTGTCCCCTTCTTCCAGAAGAATTTCTTCGTTTCCCAACATGACGACCAGCTTGCCCTGAAGGACCAAACCACACTCTTCTCCTTTATGGGTAACCAGTTTCCGGTCTTTCTGATGAGGGTTAAGCTCTACCAATACCATCTCTAAATTTTGCTTCAGAGGCGAGGAAAGCAATTGGTAGGTTACCTTTGATTCTGGCAGTGTAATAGTTTTCCGGTTATCTTTTCTTACAACGCCATCAGGCTCATCATCACCTGCGATAAGCGTGGCTATCGTTGTATCAAGCCCCTTGCACAGTTTATATACGGTTGTAATGGTAGGATCTGTATTACCTCTTTCAATTTGACTGATTGTTGCCATACTTACCTCGGATTTTATCGCGAGTTCGTTTAAAGAAAGGTTCTTTTGTTTTCGTAGTTTCTTAATAATACTGCCGTCAAACATTGCCTCTCCCCCAAACAGCTGAAGTGTTACTTATTATCCTGACTTTGTACCCTATCCTGCAGAAACTTCAGGGCATTCTTCCAGCAAATTTGCTCCACTTCTGCAGTTGTAAATCCTCTTCTTCTTAATTCATCAACTAATAAAGGAATGCCGGCAACACTCTCGAGATTCGTTGTAACCTGCTCATTGTTAAATCCCAGATTGTATCCCTTCAGATAATCAGTGAAGTCAAAGCCAAGTCCAATATGGTTGACGCCAACAAGATCGGCCATATAAACCAGGTGGTCAACATATTTTTCCAGCGATGGCTTGTGATCAGCAACAAATTCTGCATGTGCGTTGCCACCGATTAGTCCGTTGTGCCGGGCAATTTCTTTTATTTGGTCATCTGTCAAATTGCGCTCATGGTCGCAGATTCTTTTAGCATTACTGTGTGACGCTATTAGCGGAGCGTTTGTCTTTGCTGCAATATCCCAAAATGATGGTTCGTCCAGGTGCGACACATCAATAATCCAATCTTTGTTTTGCATTTTTTCAACTGCAAACTCCCCGGAATTTGTAAGTCCCCGACTGTGTGCTTGACAGCCGGTACCTGTTGCAAGAAAATTGGCTTCATTCCAGGCAAAAATTGAATGCCGGATATGAAGTTGATCAAGTTCATCCACCGCCCGGGAGATTTTTTCGGTATCAGATGAACCATCCCAGTCTTCCATAAAGCTTAGACCTTCAAGTCCTAGATATATAAATACTTTACTGCTGTTTTTGGATAAGTCCAAGTTAGCAGCAGATGTTACAATCTCAGCTTCTGAACATTCCTTGAAGTCATCGAGCGCATATTTTAGAAGCTGCCGGAAACGACGGATAGGATTCTCGCGAAACAGGGGCTCTACCCAAAAAACACAAATAAGTCCAATCACACCATTTTCTTTTAATTGTGGAAGGTGATACTTCTCAAACACCCTTGTTTCACCCTTTTCACGACGAAAGGCAATATCGGTGATGATATCTGAATGAAGGTCGATAATGTGCATTTTCTCCCTCCTTTTTATTATATTAAAATTTTTCTTTATATTTTTATATTACTAAAAACAGAAATCGCTTTCAAGAAAAATGACGATATTTGTCAGGTTGGAATGATAGATTGATAGATCTGTTTATCAGGCTAAGGACAAAAGTGTTTTATCAAAGGAAAAATCCGAACTGGGAAATAACGCATATAACCGCTCCGGAAATATACTTTGCTTATTTTTAGTATTGTTCATCTTTGCTTATCTGTTTACGTTTTGTCCCATCCTCCTTTACAATAGCTGAACATTCTTTTAACTATTTATAGGACTAACCTCCCCGCCATTGGAATATAATTTATTGAAACTATTCCAAAAGGGGAGATCATTTTTATGGCAAAGAAAGTCTTGATTATTGCGGGAGATGCTGTGGAGGCGTTGGAGATTTATTATCCTTATTTCAGATGTCTGGAGGAAGGTTTTGACACAACAATTGCTGCGGGTTCGGTACAGCAGCTGCATACGGTTGTTCATGATTTTGTTGGTTGGGAAACTTATACAGAGAAGGAAGGGTATCTTATTGAAGCGACAGCTGGTTTTGATGAGGTGGATCCGGCTGAATATGATGCGTTGATTATTCCGGGTGGTCGGGCGCCGGAGCATATTCGGCTGAATGAGTATGTTCCTGGGATTGTCAGCCACTTTTTTGAGACGAATAAGCCGGTTGCCGCAGTCTGCCATGCGGCACAAGTCCTTACGACGGCCAGGGAACATCTGCAGGGCCGTGAGATGACAGGGTATATAGCCTGCAAACCTGAAGTGGAAGCGGCAGGGTCTACGTATATTGAAGCACCACTGCACACTGACGGCAATCTGGTTTCCGGTCATGCATGGCCAGATATGCCAGGGCTTATGAGGGAGTTTGTAAAACAGGTTAATGAGAGATAGTTTTCAGCTGATAACCTTGAGCTAGTTTTTTTAGCATTTCGGAAATCAATATGCTCTTCTTAGGTTAATTTAGGATGATATAGCAATAAAAGGCTCCCCCAAACTTTATTATATCTAGTTTGGGGGAGCTCTAATTTCTCATATAATGACTTCGTGAATACGATTTTCAACGTTTGGTTAACCCGGTATCATCAAAAAATTCTCTTACAAGCGCTATAAACCGCATAACGATTGGCGACAGGTAACGATTTTTATCATAAGCAAGATAAACAATCCGCGAGATGTCTGCTCCGTGAATATTTTTAATCGAGCAGTTAGTCTGTTTCGCATAACGGACGTAATTTTCCGGAACGACGGTTATGCCCAGCCCGTCTTCCACCAGACTGCACCCCGTTTCAAACCGCTCAATCTCAAACTGAATATTCGGCTTAACACCGGATTTGCTGAACGCACTCAGGATATCCCTTCTTGTCTGAAATCCTTCCTTACATACGATAAAATTTTCCCCTTCCAAATCACTAATCTGCAGTGTTTCCCGCTTGCTCAACTCGTGAGTTGGCGGGATGAGCGCGACAAGGTTCTCCTCATATATCGGGATCGTTTCAATATCTTCCTTATGAATGTATTGATTGGTAATTGCCAGATGGATATCAAAGTTGTTCAATGCCTTCTCAACATCGCTCAGACTTAATGTTTCCAGTAAGCTGACACGCACATCCTGATATTCTTTTTTAAAGTGAGTCAGGATGTCAGGAACAAAAAACATCGAAGACTCAATTAATCCGATTGATAATTCGAGCGGTCCCTGTTGTCTCAGCCGGACCATCTCATCGGAAACGTGGCTATAATGATTCAACAGTTTCTTAGACTCCTGGTATAATATTTTTCCTTCCTTTGTAACCCGCAAATCCCTTGAACTTCTGTCAATCAGGGTTATACCAAGCTCGTTTTCCAGTTTTTTAATTGCTGCACTTAACGAAGGCTGGGAAATATGCAGCGTGTTTGCGGCGCGAGTATATGTTGTCTGTTCTACAAGTGTACTAAAGTATTTTAGTTGGCGTAAATCCATGTTAACGCTCCTCGCTATAGTCAAAAACTATAGAAATATAAAAAATATGTATTAGTAATTATACCATAGATAAATTATAATATTAATTAAAGTAATTATTTTCAGAAATCAACATGACTCAGAGGTGATTAACGATTTACAAAGTATCAGATGAAAGCCTGTGGAGCGGAAGGGTTGATGATGGGTCAGATTCATCTCATTTTCGGTTCCATCAGGTTATTAAGGTTCAGGATATTAATAAATTGGTAAAAAATGATAGCGCTTTCGGAGTCATTGGGTTTTCCAGTGATGAAGGTGTAAGGCGGAACAAAGGGCGTCTTGGTGCAGCTAAGGCACCTGATGAGATCCGTAAGTTCCTGGCAAAACTTCCATATAAATTGGATGAAAAGATAGAAACAATCGATACAGGTAATGTAGTTTGCGAAAATGATGATTTGGAAAAAGCGCAGGCTGAGCTCGGAAGGCGAGTTAACAAGCTTTTTGATAACGCCATGACACCGGTCATTATTGGTGGCGGACATGAAACATTATATGGTCATTACCTTGGGGTGAGAGAGTATATAGGTACTGACAAGACGCTTGGGATTGTGAATATTGATGCTCATTTTGATATGCGGGATGACCCGCAACCATCATCAGGCACTATGTTCAGGCAGATTCTCGACCAGGATGACCAGGCTGGCTATTTGTGTCTCGGAATCCAGGAGTTCGGCAATACAAAAGCATTGTTCGAGACAGCAGACAAATACGGCTGTAACTATATGATGGAAGATGAGATTGAAGCGGACAATTTTCAGCATACATTTAAGAAGATTGATAGCTTTTCAAAGGAATATGACTATATCATGATGACTTTGTGCACCGATTCCATTATTTCGTCAGCGGCACCGGGTGTAAGTGCACCATCACCATTGGGGCTCGATCCGAAGACGGTAAAAAAATTAATGACGTACATTGCTGCAAAAGAGAATATACTCAGCTTTGACATTTCCGAGGTTAATCCACTGGTTGATGAAAATAACAAAACCGTACGGCTGGCGGCATATTTTTTGGCGGAAACGATGAGGAGTTTTAACAAAAAGCATGTGTAATGGTGACGACAGGTAAAGGCGTTTTTAAAACTAAACGGGGAGATGATGAAATGGCAACGAAAAAACAAGTCACACAATATCGTGGTACAGAATTGAATACGAAGGGCTGGCTTCAGGAAGCAGCATTGCGGATGCTGAATAATAACCTGAATCCGGAAGTGGCTGAAAACCCGGATGAGTTAGTTGTATATGGCGGGATCGGGAAAGCGGCAAGAAATTGGGAATCCTATGAAGCAATTGTCCGTGAATTGAAGCAGCTTGAGGACAATGAGACACTTTTAGTTCAGTCAGGTAAGCCGGTTGCAGTGTTCCGTACACACAAAGATGCACCGAAAGTTTTGATTGCCAACTCTAATCTGGTTCCAGCCTGGGCAAATTGGGATCACTTTAATGAATTGGACCAAAAAGGCCTGATGATGTATGGACAGATGACTGCCGGTAGCTGGATATACATTGGAAGCCAGGGCATTGTGCAGGGAACTTATGAAACATTTGCTGAATGTGGAAAGCAGCATTTCGATGGAAGTCTGAAAGGAACGATTACGCTCACGGCAGGTCTTGGCGGTATGGGTGGTGCACAGCCGCTTGCGGTTACATTAAATGAAGGTGTTTGTATTGCCGTTGAAGTCGACCAGCACCGAATTAACCGTCGACTGGAAACGAAATATCTCGATACACAGGCAAATGACCTGGATGAAGCGATTAAAATGGCAAAAGAAGCCCGTAACCAGGGGAAAGCATTATCAATCGGCCTATTAGGAAATGCAGCGGAACTTTTGCCGGAAATGATCGCAAAAGGGTTCATCCCGGATGTTTTGACAGATCAGACTTCATCCCATGACCCGAAGAATGGCTATGTACCGGTTAATATGACGTTGCAGGAAGCGGCGGATTTACGAGCAAAAGATCCGGCACAATACACAAAGCTGTCACGTAATAGTATCGCCCGTCACGTGGAGGCCATGCTGGATATGCAACAGAAGGGTGCAATTACATTCGACTATGGAAATAATATTCGTCAGGTTGCCAAGGATGAAGGCGTGGAAAATGCCTTTGATTTTCCGGGATTTGTTCCAGCATATATACGTCCGCAGTTCTGCGAAGGAAAAGGGCCATTCCGGTGGGTAGCGTTATCCGGTGATCCGGAAGACATTTACAAAACAGATGAAGTTATTTTAAAAGAATTCAGTTACAATGAGTCACTTTGCAAATGGATTGAAATGGCCCGGGAGAAAATCAGCTTTCAGGGACTTCCTTCCCGGATTTGCTGGTTAGGTTACGGAGAACGTGCCCGTTTTGGAAAAATCATCAATGACATGGTGGCAAGCGGGGAACTGAAGGCACCAATTGTTATCGGCCGCGACCATCTGGATTCCGGTTCCGTAGCATCACCAAACAGGGAGACAGAAGGAATGAAAGACGGCAGTGATGCGGTTGCCGACTGGCCGATTCTGAATGCACTGATCAACAGTGTCGGCGGTGCGAGCTGGGTAAGTGTTCACCATGGCGGCGGTGTCGGCATGGGTTACTCGCTTCACGCCGGGATGGTAATCGTTGCTGATGGTACGAAAGAAGCGGAAGAACGGCTGGAGCGGGTGTTAACGACAGACCCTGGCATGGGAATTGTCAGACACGTTGATGCGGGATATGAACTTGCCGAGGAAACAGCACGCGAAAAAGGCGTTCAGATTCCAATGTTAAAAAACAAAGGAGAGTAATGGAATGTCACAAGCACTTTTTATAAAAAATGCTAAACAACTGATAACGATGAAAGGTCATACAGATAAGCCGGCAAAAAAAGGTGCGATGAGTGAGCTGGATATCATTGAAAATGGCAGTTTACTTATCGAGGATGGAAAAATCACCGCAGTTGGAAAACATGAAGAGGTCGAACAGAAGTATAAGGATGTGATATCTGGGGCCAAGCATATTGATGCATCAGGCAAAACTGTCACCCCCGGGCTGATCGACCCGCATACCCATCTGGTACACGCAGGCACACGGGAAAACGAATATGCCATGCGTCTCAAAGGCAAGACCTACATGGAAATCATGAATGCCGGTGGAGGTATTCATGCAACAACCAGAGCAACAAAGGAAGCGGATTTTGAGCAATTATACAAAGAATCGAAGCAGCGTCTGGACACATTTTTTGAATATGGTGTAACAACCGTTGAGGCAAAGAGTGGGTATGGTCTATCACTGGAGCATGAACTTAAGCAGCTTGAAGTTGCCAAAAAACTGAATGAAGATCATCCGATTGATATTGTTTCTACATTTATGGGAGCGCATGCAGTTCCAATTGAAGAAAAGAACAACCAGGATGCTTTTGTGGACCGGGTAATCCAGGAAATGATCCCCGAAGTTGCCGAAAAAGGACTGGCAATATTCAATGACGTATTTTGCGAGCGTGGTGTGTTTACACCGGAACAGTCAAAGCGAATTTTGGAAGCCGGGAAAGAATATGGCCTTATTCCGAAGATACATGCTGATGAGATTGAGCCTTATGGTGGTGCAGAACTTGCTGCCGAGGTGGGTGCTATTTCAGCGGATCATTTGTTGAAAGCATCAGATGACGGCATCCGCAAAATGGCTGAAAATAATGTGATGGGTGTTTTACTGCCTGGTACTGCATTCTTCCTGATGGCAGAGTTTGCTGATGCACGGAAAATGATTGACAACGGTGTACCTGTTGCACTGTCCACTGACGCAAACCCGGGATCATCACCAACGATTTCACTGCAATTTATCATGAATCTTGGCTGCCTGAAAATGGGCATGACACCGGAAGAAGTATTAACTGCAACAACGATTAATGCTGCACATGCCATTAATTGCGCTGACAGGATTGGAAGTCTGGAGGTGGGTAAACAAGCTGACATAGCCATTTTCGATATTCCTAACTATATGGTGATGTCGTACAAGTATGGAATGAATCACATCGATACCGTGATTAAAGGAGGGAAGCAGGTCGTTAATGGAAAACAACTGCAATAAGGAAAGGCTGTTTGGAAAGTGATTGTTGTTTGATGAAAAAAATGTTCGGCGATTTTCCGCTCAAGCTCATTGACAACAATCACTGCTTAAAAAGAATATCAGGGAGGTTTAAAATATGGCAAATCCTCAACGAGATATTACTTTACAGGAAAAGAAGAATAACACAAATGGAACAAACATGCTGAAGTTTTTTATCTACAGTTTTATCGGTGCTTTTACCTTTTTTATTCCGATCACGATAAACGGTACGTCAACCATTCCACTGGATCATATGGTTACATTCGTGGAAGAGAATTTCACAGCAGCGGTACCATATTATATTTTGCTTGTGATTATTTTTGGTGCGGTGTACCCGTTTGTAAATAAGTCCTGGAATAAAGATGCTGTCAATATGGGACTGTCGGCTTTTAAAGTAATCGGGATGATTGTAGCTTTCATGCTTGTATTTGACTTTGGTCCGGCTTGGCTGTTTAATCCGGATATGGGACCGTTTTTATTTAATAGTCTAGTAACATCTGTAGGTATCCTGGTTCCAATCGGGGCAGTATTTCTTGCCCTGTTGGTCGGATATGGTTTACTGGAGTTTATTGGCGTTATTGTACAGCCAATCATGCGCCCGGTCTGGAAAACGCCCGGCCGTTCAGCGATTGATGCAGTAGCATCTTTCGTCGGAAGTTATTCAATTGGACTATTGATTACGAACAAAGTGTTTAAAGAAGGGAAATATACGATTAAGGAAGCAACGATTATCGCAACAGGTTTCTCAACTGTTTCTGCAACATTCATGATTGTTGTAGCAAACACACTTGGCCTGATGGAAATCTGGAATACCTATTTCTGGGTAACGTTAGTAGTAACATTCCTGGTAACAGCCATCACCGTCCGAATCTGGCCGTTAAATAAAATAAGTGAAGAATATTATGATGGTGAAGGTTCACCGGAAGAGGAAGTTAAAGGCAGTCGAGTCAAGGCAGCATGGGATCAAGGGATGGATGCTGCAGAAAATTCATTACCAATCTTTAAAAATGTCTGGGTAAACCTGAAAGACGGATTCATTATGGCAGCGTCTATATTACCATCGATCCTGTCAGTCGGTCTGCTTGGGTTGATCCTGGCAACCTATACACCAGTCTTTGATATCCTGGGTTATATTTTCTATCCATTTACCTGGCTTGTACAGTTGCCGGAGCCACTACTCGCGGCGAAAGCTTCAGCAATTGAGATTGCCGAAATGTTTTTACCGGCATTATTGGTAGTGGAAGCTTCTATGGTCACAAAATTTATGATCGGAGTTCTGTCTGTATCAGCAATTATCTTCTTCTCAGCACTGGTTCCGTGTATTCTATCAACGGAAATTCCAGTCAGTATCCCGAAATTGATTGTAATTTGGATTGAGCGTACAATTCTAACAATTCTGATTGCCACACCAATAGCTTTCTTGCTGTTGTAAAGAGACAATATGATTAAAATTTGTGCTTAGTAGCGGATGTTACTAGGCTTTTTTGTTTGAATTATTTAATACAGAAGTGTGTCAATTCCAAATATGCTAAAATATTATTAGTTACATTGGTACTGAGATGGGGTAAAGGATTTATGCCCAATATTATACTTTTATTTGTTTATGTCATTGGAGGGAAATTATCATGAAACTAGTTAGCTATAAAACAAAAGCGAAAACTGACTCGCTTCGGATAGGATTCATGCTTGACGAAAAGGTAATCGATCTTAAGGAAGCATATAGCCAAATGCTTAAATCCAAGCAGGAAGCTGAGTCTGATCCGCTTCCGTCAGACCCAACAGCATTTTTTTCTATTGGAAATGATGCTGTTGCCAAGGCAAAAGTAGTATATCATTTTGTTAAAGAACATAATGTAGAAGATATCAGCTTTGACCGGGAGGAGGTCTATTTATCCACTCCAATCCCAGAACCGTCAAAGATTATTTGTGTTGGGAAAAATTATGCCGAACATGCTACTGAAATGAAGAGTGACATCCCCGATTTCCCAGTTCTTTTCGCAAAGTTCCCCAATGCTCTTATCGGACCTGAAGCGGCAATTGAAAAAAATAATGCCACACAGAAGCTTGATTACGAAGTTGAACTTACGGCAGTGATTGGTAAAGAAGCGTCTCATGTCAATAAAGAACATGCCCTCGATTATATTGCCGGGTACACAATTGGCAATGATATTTCTGCCCGTGATTTACAGAAGCGGACACCACAATGGCTCCAGGGAAAAACACTGGACAACAGTACCCCAATCGGCCCTTGGGTTGTTACTGCGGACGAAGTTGGTAATCCCGGCAATCTATCCATACGTTCATTGGTTAATGGAGAAGAGCGCCAGTCTTCCAATACGGAGCATTTAATTTTTGATATACCGTTTTTAATCGAATTCATTTCCAATCTAATCACGCTGAAACCGGGAGACATCATCATGACAGGTACCCCAAATGGCGTAGGATTCGCTATGGACCCACCCCAATTTTTAAATGCCGGGGATACTGTAACAGTGGAAATCGATAAAATTGGCCGGATGGAGAATAAAGTGGTGGATAAATAGATTCAGAATCCACCACTTCAAGCTTTTTCTTTAAGATGAATTTCGTTTTCCTGCAGGTCTTTCTTATGCTTATTTATTTTGAAAAATATACTCGCTAATAATGTGAACACCGTAATTGCGATTATAAACAAATTAATAATGTACCAGGGAAAATCACCTAAGTAGCTAAGTGGTGTTGTTGAATCGGGCGTACCGGAAATGTATAAATAATTTGATCCTGTCAACGTATTCAAAATATACATCATTACTGCAATTACACACAACGCAGCAAAAGTATAAATAGTTGATTTTGTGGTGATCACATATTTACGTATGCAAAGATAATACAAACCTACCCAAACGATCATCATGTGTGTGATGAAATACTTGAAATAATTGAAGTGAGGGAAAATATAATCAAGGTCCGGCGTAAGAATGGCAAGAAAGGCCGGGATAATCCCGCAAAAATAGATAAATGGAAATACACGTTTATCATTTGTAAGCAATAAATAAATACATAAATAGGCTGAAATGTTGCATAGATGAAATGGTAAGTTTTCCTGGATTGTCCATGGTCCAAGATATATATTGCGCATCTGAAAAATCAGTTCAAGTCCCACCATTGTGACAAAGCTAAATTTCCTGATGTATGGTTCGTATTTAAAATTTCTGATTGATTCACGGAATGCAACAATCAGAATAACCCCTATAATCAGAATGAGTATTGGAGCAAAGTGTGTCATTCCCCAATGCTCAAATTTAACGGTACTTTCCATAAACGTATTACCCCTATTTGTTCTTTTTAACTATAATAGCATGTTTCTGCCGGTTATGAATAACTAGTTATTCATAACTATAATCGTTTCCCGAATGGAAAAGGTGGCATGAATAATCAAAAATTCATGAAAATATAATATAGATTGATAGGAACGTAATTAAAGAGTCTTTTCATGCTATACTGGAGAAAAAGGAGGCTGTTTACATGAGTGAAGATATTAAAAACGCAATTCAGGATGTGTACCCGGATGATTTTTCCTGGTGCTATGGCTGTGGCCGTTTAAACGAAGATGGGCATCATTTTCGTACAGGCTGGGACGGCGACGAAACGGTTACGGTGTATAAACCCCGCCCGGAACATACGGCAATACCCGGGTTTGTTTATGGTGGATTAATAGCTTCATTGATTGATTGTCATGGAACCGGCTCAGCATCGTTGGCATTGCATCGGAGGAACGGCCACGAGCCTGGTGATGGTACAGAGCCGCCACGGTTTGTAACAGCATCGCTGGAAATTAAATTTGTGAAGCCTACCCCACAGGATGTAGAGTTAAAAGCTATTGGAACAGTTGAAGAAGTTCATCCAAAAAAGTTCAAGGTGCATACGGAGGTATATGCCGGTGATGTTTGCTGTGCCAAGGCGGAAGTAGTTGCAGCAGTTATGCCGGAATCATTTGGCAGGAACTAATCAGGCTGGGACTGAAACTATTGGCAAATAGCAACGTAGAGTATATAAGAATGTTTGCATAAAGGCAGGAGCATGTACATGGTTGATATCGTTTCTTTTATTTTATCAATAGTAACAGTGGCTTATATTTTTTATAAAAACAAAGAAAAAATTAATAGACTTTCATTTGGCCAGATTTTGGCTGCTTGTATGTCATTTATTTTTTTCATCGGAGTCGCAACTGTACTAATATATTTTGGCGGCAACTGGATTGTTGATAAAATCCGTGTTGAATGGATAAGCACGGTTGTTTCCTACATCATTATTGTGGTCGTTATAGGCGTTGTTATTGTTTTATTGGATAAAGTGGTCGGGAAGATAACGAAAAGTTCACAAGAGACATAATTTCTTAGGAGAGAAACAGTGGGTTCGACGGAATTCAATACGGTATCAACGGAATAATGTGCAACTCTAACAGAATACAAGATACTATCAAAGAAAAGAAATAACACATATTATCGACGGAAGGCATGACTGCTAAGGTTTCTTCCCCACAGATATACGTTACCAGATGGATGTTTTTTAAAAAAATAAGATATCCGGGGAAGTTTTCCAGTATCGTATAGCAGCCAATTGGATATTGGTGAAAAAGGTGTTAAACATGCCATGTAAAAACCTAAGAGCTCATAAAAAAAGGGAGTGCAATCACTTCCCTTTTTTATACTCTTCATTCACCATTTTATTTAGTACGTGGTTAATTCCCACTGTTTTCTCAACTTCTAATACAAAGGCAATTCCTTTACCAGGTTTATTTAATTCAGCATCTTCATTAATGGTTTGCAAAACATCCTGTGTTTTATCACGACTGATAAGTGTTAATACCATTTCTTTTTCGGGTTCAATCATTATATTGAACAGTTTTGCTTTCTCATGTACCCCGGTACCACGTCCGTTCAGAATGGTTCCGCCTTCTGCTCCAGCCTTTCTGGTGGCATCTACTACTTTTTCGGAGTCACCCCTGTTTACAATTGTAATGATCAAGTCATACAACACCTTTTGATCCTCCATAATGATATTAACACCCTCCTTATCCTTTTCATCACTTTCTTCATCAAATTCTGAATGCTGACAGATTCCAGTGATTTTTTTTGAATCTATGACAAAACCGATGCCTTGTCTTGGCTGGTTCAGTTTGACTGAATTAATAATGGCATCCATGACACCCGGGAATATTTTATCGGGGACAAGCGTTAGTATAATCGCCCTTTCCCGTTCAACCGGGATTCCCAGGATCCGTTTTTTTTCATTAAGTCTGAATCCATTCCCTAAAAGGGTAGTACCGCCTCTGGCTCCGGCATTTTTGGATGCCTGGATAACCTTTTTGGCTTTTTCTTTCTTAACGATTGTGACGAGAAGCTTTTGTCCCTGCTTCGTCTGCAACATACTGACCCTTCTCCTTTCTGCCGTACAACACACCAAGCGTTAGCACAGATAATATAGGAGCCAATGCTACCAATGCAACCATTCCGAATCCGTCAATCAGCGGATCACGACCATCTATCTGGGCTGCGATTCCTGTATACATTGCCAGAATAAAGGTTGCAGTCATCGGCCCGGTTGATACTCCGCCTGAGTCAAACGCAATCGATGTAAATGTCTTCGATGAATATCGTACCATGATAAATGCTATTATATAACCTGGAATGATAAAATACCATAGGGAAATTCCATAAATTATCCGAAACATGGATAGTGCAATGGAAATCCCGACACCAGTTGATAAAGTGTACAACAAAACTTTTTCGGGGATGTACCCACCTGATACCTTCTCCACCTGCTCAATTAAAACACTGACAGCCGGCTCAGCATATATTGCGAAGAAGCCCAAAATGAATCCAATCGGTATTAAAATCCACCTGTATGACAGATCTCCCATTGCTCTTCCCATTAAATCTCCAATTGGCAGAAATCCGATGTGAACCCCTTGAAGAAAAAAAGACAGACCGAGAAATGTCAGGATAAAGCCGATACCAATATCGATCAATTTTCGCATAGGAAGTTTTAAAAAGACAAAATGGAAAATCAGAAACAGGATTACCAGGGGTAATAAAGCAGTGGCAACTTCTGACATTACGCCAGCAAAGCCTTCGAAAATGTGTATGTTCATCCGTAAATCACCCCCAGAATCAGGACGGATATAATCGGGCCAATCGAAGCCAGTCCAATTAGTCCAAAGCCATCACTTGAAGCTGTTTTACCACGTATCACGGTGGCCACACCGACCCCAAGTGCCATGATAAATGGTACAGTCAGCGGTCCGGTCGTTACACCGCCGGAATCAAATGAGATTGGAACAAAATGGGCGGGTGTAAATGCAGCTAACAAAAAGATAAGTGCATATCCGCCGGCCAATAAATAGACAATGCTGAAGTTAAAGATAATACGCAGCATGGCAAGTCCCACGAAAATACCAACTCCAAGTGCAACAGCGAGAATCAGAACGCTCTTTGGAATTGCGCCGCCGGAAACTGTATCGACTTGTGTGGATAACACGCGTACATCGGGTTCAGCAATGGTGACAACCAGTCCCAACAGAAATCCGAAAAATACAATGACCCAAAGCTTTTTTGTTTTGGATAAAGCGGAACCAATCAATTCCCCAACAGGCAACAGTCCGACATTTACCCCAAGTAAAAAGAGTACAAGGCCAAGTCCCACAAAGGCAACTCCAATCAGAAATTGGATAAATGTTTCCATAGGCAGCCAGATAATGGTGAATTGTAAAGCGGTTATGACCAGTGTGATCGGTAAAATAGAATAAATAACTTCCAATATCGTTTCTTTAATATTGTCCATGAAAAACCCCCTGAAGCAGTTAAAAAATATAGTCATAAAACAGATTTTTCAAAAAAATCACGGTTTGAAAATGAGGAAATGCTTATATTGAGGTGATAGAAAACAGAACTTTCTTCATTTAGTATACCATTTTTAGAAAAAATAAGATAATAATCTGGTCTTTATTTTGACAGTTTCACAGTTTTGTTATAAAATGAATGATAGTCAGTCATTGCTTGGAGGACTTCAAATGGATAATAAAAAAGAAAGTATTATTCAATCAGCTATAGATGTTTTTCGTGAAAAGGGTGTAGAGGAGGCAACGGTATCCGATATCGTCAAAGGAGCCGGTATTGCCCAGGGGACTTTTTATTTATATTTTTCATCTAAACTGGCTGTTATGCTTTCGATTGCAGAAGAGATGACAGATAAAATTCTCAATGAGATAAAAGAAAATGTACCTGAAGAGGCTCATATTTCTATTCAATTGGAACAGGTTATTGACATCGTGTTTGAACTGACAAAGGAGTACAGGGATGTATTTGCTTTAACTTATGCAGGCCTGGCATCAACCGAGTATTTACAGGAGTGGGAAACGATATACGAATCCTACTATGCGTGGTTAAGTGAACAGCTTGAGAAGGCGAAAGCGGAAGGGGCTATTCGCGATTCATTGCATCCGCATCGAACAGCTGAACTACTGATTGGATTAATTGAATCAGCAGCGGAGCAAACGCACATGTATGGTCAGCAGGATGAACCGACAGCTGAATTGAAGAAAAAAGAAGTGATGGAATTCGCAGGGCATGCGCTGGGATTATAATCCGGTGCAATGTCCTTTTACTATCGTTTTTGATAAAAATGACTGAATGTCAGTCAAAGGCAAGGGGTGTTACTGATGAAAAAAGCATGGATTTATGTGGCGTTAACTTGTCTTTTGGAACTGGTTTGGGTGTTTGGGTTTAATTTTGCTGCAAGCTGGTGGCAGTGGGGCTTGGTAGCTGGAGTAATCATGTTGGACTTCCATTTTTTCAGGAAGGCATGTGAAGCACTGCCAACGGGGACTGTTTATGCAATATTCGCTTCAGCAGGTACGGTTGGAACGGCCTTGATGGATGCATTTTTATTTGACGGATCATTAAATATGCTGAAAATAGTTTTCATCATGCTCCTGATTCTCGGAGTAGTAGGCTTGAAGCTTGCGGATAGTGCAGATGAAAAACGAAATAAAGGAGGTTCCTGGTAATGGGATGGATTTTTGTTTTACTGGCTGCGATGCTGGAAATTTCGGGTGTTATTGGTATGAAACTATACAATCAAAACAGCACATTCAGAAATGGTCTATTGTTTATTGGAGGATTTTCAAGTTCATTGCTGGTTCTTTATCAATCCTTTTCATATCTGCAGGTCAGCGTTGCTTATGCGGTATGGGTTGGCATTGGAACGGCTGGAGCGGTTTTACTGAACATGCTTTTTTTCGGGGAGTCAAAAAGTCTGTCCCGGATTGTGAGTCTTCTTGCGATTATTGTTGGGGCAGTTGGGTTGAAGGCAGTCTCTTAAAAGATTACCTTCCTGATGTAGCCCACAACAGGAAGGTAATTGTTTAATTATTCAGCTTCCCCGACAACAGTAAAGCGTTCATTGATATGTTTCGGGTTTTCAATTTCGTCTACAACAGCAACAGCATAATCTGCATAGCTGATATAACTGTCACCTTTTGAATTTACCAGGAGATTATCTTTTCCTGACTGGTAGTTTCCAGTTCTCTGACCCTCAGCATCGAACATTGCGGAAGGACTGATGAAGGTCCAAGTAATGCCCTCGGTCTCCTGCAATTCTTTCAGGTTTCTGGCCTGGCCATTTGCTGTCGGTTTAAATGAATCAGGAAAGTCTGGTGTATCGATTACCTGAGTCGATTTGTTTTCGTCCACGTACAGACTTCCGGCACCACCAACAACGATAGCCTTTGTGTCTGTACCTTTTATTGCCTCTATTAAAGCATGTCCAGCGTCAACATGTGGCTGTTCCTCACCAAGCGGGGCACCAAACGCGTTGACTACTGTGTCAAATTGCTTTAAATCAACTGAAGTCAGATCATAGATATTTTTTTCAATAACAGACACGTTCTTGTCCGCAATTTTAGCTGCATCCCGCACAATTGCTGTAACATCATGCCCTCTGTCAGCAGCTTCTTTTAAAATAAGGCTGCCTGCTTTTCCGTTTGCTCCAATGACTCCTATTTTCATAAAAAATCATCCTCCTGCTGTATAGTTTGTAACAATAATAGTTACATTTAAGTGGTGAAAAAATCTCTTTTAATCAAAGAGATCATGTAAAACATCCTGAAGTGTCTGTGCTGCCAATTCATTTTCCATCGCCTTTTGTGCACGGTCGAATTTATTGTCCAGTACAGCTTGGATATTCCGGCCAACTGCACAATCAGGGTTTGGATTTTCATGCATCGTAAAAGTCGCTTCATTATCTTCCTGTACGGCCTTATAGATATCCAGTAAGGAGATATCAGAAGATTCTTTTGTTACAGCAACCCCGGGGATACCTGCATGTGATGTCAGCAGTCCTGCTTTTTTTAATTTACCGGATATACGGCGAATGACCACCGGGTTGGTATTGACACTATTTGCAATAAAGTCAGACGTGAGTTGCTCCCTTGGGTTATGGGAAGTCAGCGCAAGAATATGAACCGCAACAGCAAAACGACTGTTTTTCATGAGAATCACCACCATATGTAACAAGTATAGTTACAATTAAGATGAAATACAAGCTTTGTGCCTGACAGATAAAAATAAAATCGTGGGATAAACATACAAAAACGCCCGGACATGAATTTTCAGTCCAGGCGCCAATACAGGAACTTCCCTCCGATTTAATGCCGCTTATTCAACCATAAAACACCGGATTTAGCCAGCCGTGGAATGGTGCCTGTTACTGACTGTGACATCATTTCACCGAACCCTTCTGATGAGCCGAGTGACCCAAGAGTTCCTTTCAATTTAATTTTCTTTGGCTTTTTAGGTTTTTCCCCGTTAAAAACAGCTGTCAGGATCTCAGCGATTTGTTCGCCTTGCTGACCGGCCAGCTGACCGCTTGGAGAGTGCTCGGATGATGCACAATCCCCTACAACATAAATATTTTGCTGCTCAGGTACCTGGTAATAATCGTTAATGACAATCTTGTCTTGTTCGTCTTTTTCAAATGGTAATTCACGTGCAAGGTAATTCGGCCTTACACCTGCTGTCCAGATTGTTACATCGTTCACGAAACAAACACCATTGTTGCAAACACCGTCTTTTTCCACATATTCGACATTCGCGTGGTGTTTAACGTGTACATCATTGTTAAAAAACCATTCTTCCACATAATGCTGAATTTTATGGTCAAATGCTTTTAGAACGGAAGCGCCTCTGTCAAGCAGACGTATGTTCAAGTCCGGCCTGCTTTCCCGTATTTCGGATGCCACCTCGATACCGCTCAGACCGGCACCGACAATCGTAGCTTTCCCGTAAGCCTTCAAATTCCCAATCGCCATACCGGCACGACGGGCATTTCCAAATGTCTGGACGCTTTCGGTATATTTTGATGCGCCTTCTATACCGTGATAATTGTCCTCACAGCCAAGCCCGATGACCAGATAATCATAGTTAACAGGTTCACTGCGATCTTCGAAAAGAATTTGCTGGTTGCCTGTATCAATTTGTGAGATTTCAGCGTACACATAGCTGACTCTCTCGTCTTCCGGAAATTGCATTCGTACATCTTTATCAGCCGATGTGCCGGCTGCAATTGTATAAAATTCTGTTTTTACCGAATGATAGGGGTTTCGGTCCACTACTGTAATTTGCAATTCATCAGGCAGATCCTGCTCGAGTAAATCCAGCAATATTTTAAGTCCGCCATAACCGCCACCAAGAATGACTAGATTTTTCATAATTTAAAACTCCTTACATGCGTCTAATGCTTCTATTTCTAAGATTACCAAAAGTTGTGCTGGAAGACTAGGAAAAGTGTGGAATTGTTGTTTTTCATTAGTAATGGTAAGTTATGATTACTAATGAAAAACAACAGGAAAGGTGCTCTATTATGCAGAGATTAACGATTAGCTCCCTGCTTGACGTTATTGGGGAGTTGTTTTCGGATGAAATATCCATTGCTGTATCGAATACAAATGAATATGTTTATTATCGCCCGAGTAAACGAATTGATTTAAAAATAAGACCCGGTGATCCAGTAAAAGAGGGAACAATCGCACATAAAGCGTTGCGCTCAGGACAAAAGGTGTCTGAGTTTAATGATCGTGATGTGTTTGGTGTTCCCTATCTCGGGATGGCCGTTCCGTTCCACAGCGATGGCGTGCTCGAGGGGTGTGTAACTGCTATTTACCCGGCGATGACGGAAGGAAAGTCCGTTGTAACCGTGAAAACGCCGGACGGTTGGAAGCCCGTGCCATTTGATAATGTTTCACTTCTCGAGGCAAAAGACCGGAAAACACATGTTTATACCGAGGCGTTTATTGGAACAAACAAACGGTCACTGCAGGATTTTGAATATTCCCTGCCAAGAGAATCGTTTATTCGCTGCCACCGTTCGTTCCTCGTCAATGTAAATCACATCAGGGACATTTATCCTGATACGCATTCCACATTTCTTCTGGCGATGAAGAACGGGAAACAAGTTCCTGTCAGCCAATCGTACTCGAGTTATTTTCGGAAGTTGCTTGGGTTTTGATACAAAATCTATAAACTGCGCCGTAACTTTATATGCGTGTAGTCCGCGCTGAGGAAATACACTGTTGCGCTCGTCGTTTGGGTGAATTTTGCAAATACTGGGCTAGCGACCATCGAGCGGTGTCACGATGGAACAGCGGAAGGTTTAAGCTGGAAATCATCGAGAGAAGCAGTGTCACGATAGAATAGCGAATTATTTAAGTTAGAAACTATCGAGAGGAATGCTGTTTCGGCGAGAATGGGAAAGTGAGTATATTCAAATTACGGAGCATGGAAACCTCACTAGTTGATAACTCTCAAACTTAGTTCGTAATATAAATCAACTACGAGGTTGATAAGCAGCAAAATTCACGAAAACAACCTTTAATCAAAAATGCTGCCTCATACAATTTATTTAATGGTTCAGTCGGTTATTTTCTATCCCCTTCAAAAATCGCCAAATGAAAGCGTTTTTTAGTTACACTTTAAAAAGATACAAACAATTTCTAAGGTTTAAAGTATATGAACAATTTCGGCACTCACTATACGGCGAATGCCGAGTTGTTCTAAGGATTGTTTTAAAAAGTTATGAAAGAGGGATATAAATGACAACTAACTATGAACGCATCAGAGACCCTCGCCTCCAGAACCGTGTTGTTTCAGCTGAGGAAGCTGCTTCATGGATCAAGGATGGCATGACGTTAGGGATGAGCGGATTTACTCGTGCAGGTGATGTGAAAGCGGTGCCAACAGCATTAATCGAACGCGCGGAAACTGAAAATTTTAAAGTTAATGTATTTACTGGAGCATCTTTAGGTTCGGATATCGATAAAATGTTCGCTGAAGCAGAGATTGTAAACAAGCGTTTACCGTTTCAGGCAGATCCGACAATGCGGAAGAAGATAAACCAGGGTGAACATCTATTTGTGGACCATCACCTTTCACACACTGCTGAACTTATTCGAGGTAATGTACTGGAAACAGTTGATTTTGCGATTTTGGAAGCGATTGCTATTTCGGAGGATGGATTGATTATCCCATCTACTTCGGTTGGGAACTCCCTGGCTTTTGCTGAAAACGCTGAAAACGTTATTATCGAGCTTAATATGGCACAGCCTGAGCTGCTGGAAGGTATCCATGATTTATACAGCCCGGGAAAACAAGGGGAACGTAACCCAATTCCACTAACAAAGCCGGATGATCAAATTGGCTCGACAGGTATTCAAATTGATCCGGCGAAAATAAAAGGGATTGTATTTACCAATCAGGTCGATTCACCGTCAACAATTGTACCACCTGACCATGAAACTAAGATTATGGCGGATCATTTACTGGATTTTCTGCGAAGTGAAGTCGAAGCAGGCAGATTAACCGAACGGCTCGCACCACTCCAATCAGGTATCGGATCGGTTGCCAATGCCGTACTGCATGGCATGGTGGATTCCGAGTTTGAAAATCTGGATGTTTATTCCGAAGTATTGCAGGATGCAGTGTTTGATTTAATCGACGCCGGAAAAGTTAATTTTGCTTCCTGCTGTTCGATTACCTTGTCAGAAGCAAAAATGAAGCAGGTATTCTCCGATTTCGGAAAATACCGTGATAAATTAATCATGAGGCCGCAGGAAATTACCAATCATCCGGAAATCATCCGCCGGCTCGGGTTAATCTCCATTAATACAGCATTGGAATTTGACATTTATGGAAACGTTAACTCCACACATGTATCAGGCACGAAAATGATGAATGGGATCGGTGGTTCCGGCGATTTCGCCCGTAATGCCCGACTTGCTATTTTTGTAACGAAATCAATTGCTAAAAAAGGTGACATTTCAAGTATTGTTCCGTTCGCCTCCCATATCGATCACACGGAACATGACGTTGATGTGGTCGTTACAGAGCAAGGTTATGCTGATCTCCGGGGATTGGCTCCACGTGAACGTGTGCCGATGATCATCGAAAACTGCGCACATCCGATATATCGTGAGCAATTGTGGGGGTATTACCAGGAAGCACTTGAGCGCGGTGGACAAACACCGCACGTACTCGAAAAGGCTTTATCATGGCATACGAATTTTAAGGAAAATGGCACAATGCGCCAGCTTGCAGCAGAAACTGTATAAGCAAGTAGAAAACCACGTTCTGAGGGAGCGTGGTTTTTTTGTGAAAAAGTAAGCATCCGGAACTGTTTAACAGAGGTGTAATAAATAAAAATCAACTTGAAGGGAATGGTAAATGTACAGATATAGACTCGGTAAAGGAAGGAAGAGAAAATTTGGAAAGTAAACAAGTACCATTAGTTTCATCAGAATATGCAACACTTTGGGTTGTCTATCAAAAGAAATCAATGATGGTTCAGGTTATTGGGCGTTTTGCGTCGATAAACCAGGATCCTGAAATAACAGAAATATTGCAAACATTTCTTGACAAGGAAAAGGAATTTGTAAATGAAATAGCTGACATTTTCAAACAGGAGGGAGCAGCAGTTCCTGTTGCTTTCACTGAAAACGATGTGTACCCGGATGCACCACGATTGTTTGATGATATTTATCATGCCCAGTATTTACGTATGATGATGAAAATTGCTACGGGAATCCATGCATTGCATATGTCGATGACTTATCGGGCCGATATTATGGCCCTGTACAAAAAGTTTTCGGCCTTTGCAGAAGAAAACTGTGAAAAAACGACACAACTGTTACTAAATAGAGGAGCGCTTTCCAAATCACCAGCTGTTACAGCACCTGACCATGTTGCGTTCGCCAAGGAAAAGGATTATCGTGATGGCTTTAAACTGTCAGGGCAAAGACGATCATTAAACATGGTAGAAGTTGCTTATCTTTATCAGGGTATCGAGTCAAATGTGACAGGGATGAAGCTGATGACAGGTGCCGCTCAAGTGGCTAAGGAAAAAGAAATCCGCAAATATTTTTTTAGAGGAAAAGAAATATCTAAATCGATAATATCAAAATTCAGTAATGTGTTAATGGATAGTGACATTAATGCACCAACAACATCAGCCGGATTGGTTACTGATTCTACCACTGCTCCATTTTCAGATAAGCTTTTCATGTATAATACGTCTCTGTTAAGCACCTTTGGATTAGGGAGCAGTGCTTTAGGTACTTCTTTTTCCCTGAGAAATGATTTGCCGCTGAAAATGGCAATGGCTGGTAAGGATATTTTCAACTTTGCGAGTGACGGAGGAAACCTCATGATTAAATACGGATGGACAGAGGAACCACCACAAATGGTTGACAGAACGAAATTGTCGAAGGATAAGTAAAGTGAAACCACGTTTACAATGAGCGTGGTTTTTAAAATTGACCAGGTTCCAGTTCGTGTGTATAATATAAACATAAGTTTAAAGGACAAACATAAGTTTATAAAAGGTGGTGACATGATGAACGAAAAGGAACAAAAGATTGTAGAATTAATTAAACAAAATCCGTACATATCGCAGCAGGAACTGGCAGAATCATTGGGGTTGTCCCGTCCCTCTATTGCAAATCTTATTTCAGGACTGGTGAAAAAGGGGTATATACGGGGGAAAGCATACGTATTAAATGATTTGAAGCAGATCCTTTGTATCGGCGGTGCCAATGTAGACAGAAAGTTTTATATTAAGGATAAACTTCAATTAGGAACGTCCAACCCAATACGCTCAACACAAACCACTGGCGGCGTCGCACGGAATATTGCCGAAAACCTGGGACGGCTGGGGATGGATGCGACATTGCTTACGGTTAGCGGATCTGACACAGAATGGAATTATATCGCAGAGAAGTCATCGCCATATATGAATCTTGATGAGGTGGCACAATTCTCAAACACATCAACCGGCTCATACACTGCAGTTTTGGATGAATCGGGTGATCTTGTTCTCGGATTGGCGGATATGGATGTTTTTGATTTAATGATTCCGGAATGGATCGGGCAGCATACCGCTCTTTTACATCAGGCGAAATGCATCCTTGCTGACTTAAATTGCCCAAAAGATACACTTCTTTTTTTATGCCAATTTGCCAAGAAACGTGACATTCCACTTATCTTCGTGGCAGTTTCAGCACCGAAAATGAAGCATATTCCTGATGAATTGGATGGATTGACCTGGATGATTACGAATCTTGATGAGTCAGAAGCTTATTTTGACAATAAATTAACCCCGCAGGAAGCTGTTGAAAAATGGTTGGAATCGGGTGTTGTTAATGCAGTGGTAACGAACGGAAAAGAAGGTGCAGTAGTCGGGAATGAGAAGGAAGGGATTTATCATGTGCCTGCACTTGAAACAAGTGAAATAGTCGATGTAACCGGGGCAGGCGATGCTTTCTCATCAGCTGTCACGTATGCGTGGTTTGAAGGGAAGAGCCTGGTTGACAGCACCAGGGCCGGAATTGTCAATGCTGCAAAAACATTGCAGTCAACTCATACCGTTCGTCAGGATTTATCACCATTAAAATTGGAAGAAGATATGGAGGAGTTATCATGAAAAATTATATTTCACTATCAGAAGAAGTTCGTACAGCGAAAGAGCAAAGAAAACCTATTGTAGCATTGGAGTCCACGATTATTTCACATGGCATGCCATATCCGCAAAACGTTCAGACAGCACGCGAAGTGGAACAGATTATTCGTGACCATGGTGCGATTCCTGCAACAATAGCTATCCTGGATGGGAAAATCAAAATCGGTCTGAATGATGATGAACTGGAAGACTTTGGTAACAGTAAAGGTGTTGCCAAAGCTTCACGCCGTGATCTCCCTTATTTGCTGGCTACCGGGAAAAAAGGTGCGACGACCGTAGCTGCTACAATGATTTGTGCCGAACTGGCCGAGATCAAAACGTTTGTAACCGGTGGAATCGGCGGTGTTCATCGTGGTGCAGAAACAACGATGGATATCTCTGCAGACCTTGAGGAACTTGCTAAAACAGATGTAGCGGTTATTTGTGCAGGGGCAAAATCGATTCTTGATCTTGGTCTTACCATGGAATACCTCGAAACAAAAGGTGTGCCAGTTATGGGGTATCAGACAGATGTATTACCGGCCTTTTACACACGGACAAGCCCATTTCCTGTTAACGTTCGGGCTGATGATGCCGAAACAGTTGCTTCCACACTGAAAGCTAAGTGGGATTTAAATTTGACCGGTGGAGCTGTCATTGCCAACCCGATTCCGGAAGAATATGCGATGGCTGAAAAGGACATAACAGCTGTTATTGAAACGGCACTGAAGGAAGCGCAGGAGCAGCAAATTTCCGGGAAAGAGGTAACCCCGTTTATGCTCAGCAAAGTAAAAGAACTGACTGGCGGCAAGAGCCTCGATGCCAATATTGCATTAGTGAAACATAACGCGCATGTTGGAGCAGAAATTGCTGTGAAATTGGCAGGAATGGAATCATAATTTTTTAAAAGCCCATATTTAGCCTCATAATTTCCATTAAATTGGTAATACCAGTAATGAGGTGAAAATATGGGTCCAGAAAAAGCAAAACTGACATCCTCCGAAATAGGAACACTTTGGGGGCAGTATATAAATGGAACAATGACAGATATGGTAAACCGGTATATGATATCCATTGTTGAGGATAAAGCCATTAAGTCCCTGTTTCGTAGTGCTGTTAAAACCTTTGGAAAGCAAAAGAAACAAATTGAATCATTTATAAAGAATGAGGGATTCCCGGTTCCAATTGGATTTACAGAAGCTGATCTTAATAAAGATGCAAAGCGGTTATTTTCGGATATGTTTTGCCTGAATTATTTACATATCATGACGATTCACGGATTAGCCGGACATTTAACATCCTTTAGTGTTTCTGTCAGAGAGGATTTACGGCGTTTTTATGATACATGTGAAGATGATGGGAAAAAAATGTACCATCAAACAATCAATCTTTTGCTCGAGAAAGGGGAATTTCAAAGAGACCCTTATTGTTATCCTCCGAAATCCAGGGAGTTTGTTACAAGCAAAGAATTTACTGACGGGTTCCTTGGAAAAGGTAGGCATTTAGCTTCAACAGAAATCATAAGTATTTCACTTAGTACGAAAAAAAGCGTATTAGCCAAAACACTTTGTATCGCATTTAACCAGGTTGCTCAAACAGAGGAAGTAAGAAAGTTTATGACCGATGCCGTTAAAGTTGCTGACAATAACATCCAATCCTTTTCAAAAATTATAACTGCAGACAATTTGCCAGTTTCCAAGTCGTGGGAAACAGAGGTAACAGTTTCAACTGACTCACCGTTTTCAGATAAGTTATTAATGTATCATATTGGATTTTTGTCCCAGGTTGCCCAGGAATATTATGGGAAGGGGATAGCGTCAGCAATGCGAACAGACATTTTAGCTGCTTATGAAACCACCATTTTAAGGAATTTAAAGGTTACCAAAAAGTGGTTTAATATTATGGTGCAAAACAAGTGGCTGGAACAGCAGCCGCTTGTCCCGAATAGAAATGAAATTGCAAAAGAAAAATAATTGCTGTCCAAAAGTTATCCATTTTTACCGGGATGACTTTTTATTTTGGATAGTTGGACACAGTTTTGTGAAAAATAGGTGTGACATTTTCAATACTAACTGTAAAGGAGACAACCAACATGGCAAATGTAAAATTGGCAGTAATTTATTACAGCTCTACCGGAACAAATCATCAAATGGCACAATGGGCAGAGGAAGGTGCCAAGGATGCTGGTGCTGAGGTGAAAGTAGTAAAAGCTCCAGAACTTGCACCGGAAGAGGCAATTGCTTCAAACCCGGCATGGAAAGCACATCATGATGTGACAAAAGATGTCCCTGAAGCAAAGTCGGATGACATTGAATGGGCAGACGCGATTATTTTCAGTGTTCCGACCCGTTTCGGTAATTTAGCTGCTCAAATGAAACAGTTTATAGATTCGCAAGGCGGACTGTGGGCATCCGGTAAAACGGTTAACAAAGTGGTTAGCGGGATGACATCTGCCCAAAATCCGCATGGTGGTCAAGAGGCGACACTACTTGCATTATACACATCCATGATGCATTGGGGTGCAGTCATTGCAACTCCAGGATATACGGACCCGGTATTATTTGGTGCTGGAGGAAATCCATATGGAACAAGTGTATCCGTCGACCAGGATGGCAACATGGTGGAAGATGTTGCAGGCGCAGTAAAACATCAGGCCAAGCGCACCGTTGACATAGCTTCACGCATTATATCAGGAAGCTGAATATAAAAAATCCGCAATCTAATCAGGATTGCGGATTTTTTATAGCGGGCCATAGGGACAGGTCCCGTGTCTCACTCAGGAAGGCGTTAACTTCGGCGATTTCATCTTGAACTTCGGCGATTTTCCACTAAACTCCGGCGATTCACAATTAAACTTCGGCGACTTCACGCCAAACTCCGGCGATTTCCTCATTCGATGAGACAAGGTGCCTAGTCCCCCTGTCTTAATCCATCAATTCACCAATAATTTCATACGAACGTTTTCGGGCTTCCTGGTCAAAAATTTGAGAGTTGATGATGATCTCATCAGCTTGTGTTTGTTCGAGAAACGCTTCAAGACCATCGCGTACCGTTTCTTTACTGCCGACTATCGTCGAGAAGGAATTGACCGACTGCTCGACTGCCGCTTTTTCCATTTCAGACCACACTTCATCAATGTTTTCAATTGGCGGCTGTAATTTCATCGGCTGTCCCCTGCGAATGCTTAAGAATTGCTGTTGCTGGGTGGTGGCCAGGTACTTAGCCTGTTCATCCGTATCAGCGGCAATCACATTCACACCAGGCATTGCATATGGTTTCTCCATTACTTCGGATGGCTGGAAATTATCACGATACAATTTCAATGCCCCGATTGTGTTATCCGGAGCAAAGTGACTTGCAAATGAAAACGACAACCCTTTTTGGGCAGCAAGCTGTGCACTGAAGCCACTGGAGCCCAACAGCCAAATTGGGATGTTCAGTCCTTCTCCCGGCACTGACTTAACACGCTCTGTTCCTGCAAAATAACCCTGCAATTCTTCAACCTGCATCGGAAAGTCCTCGACACGCTGGTTCAACGTCCGGCGCAGTGCATATGCCGTTACCTGATCCGTTCCGGGTGCCCGGCCAAGACCCAAATCGATTCGGCCCGGGTAAAGCGATTCCAGTGTACCGAACTGCTCTGCAATCACTAACGATGCATGGTTTGGCAGCATAACGCCGCCGGAGCCGACACGCATATGGTTTGTTGTCCCGGCAATATGGCCGATAATCACCGAAGTTGCCGAGCTCGCTATTCCCGGCATATTGTGGTGTTCGGCAAGCCAGTAACGGTGGAATCCGGCTTTTTCCACGGTCTGGGCAAGATCAACACTGTTTTTAAAAGACTCTGACGGGTTCCCGCCTTCCAGTACAGGTGCCAGGTCCAATACGGATAAAGGAATATTATTAAATGTTTTACTCATCTCATTCACTCCTTGTTAAGAAAAGCGTAAGCGCCCGTTTAGCAACGTACAAACTGCGCCCGCGCATCGCGGGTGGGTCGGCGTTGCCACGCAAAGACTCAGCCGATGTTGACTTATCGTAGTGGAGGAGTGTGAAGTTTGCTAGTTGCTGGGCGCTGGAGCTGGACATGGCTTACCATATCGCAAGCATAATAACGCCTCATATTTTATGCTTTCTTTTCTTATGAAGAATGATACGACGATTAGCAAACAACGTCCAATTATTAGCTTATACAGTTATGGCACCGATAAAATAAAAGAAACACGTAAATGGTTTTTCGTTCTAAAAAAGTGTCCTTACCCATACAATAAATTCGTGTGTTCTTAATTAAGAAATTGAAAGTTACTGTTTTCCTAAATAAAAATAAAAAATATTTTAAATTAACCGTTGACTTGTTCATTATAAAGAACTATTATAAGAAATAATAACGAAAACAGTCCCTTATCAAAGCGGGGAAATTTTTTTGAATCTATTGTTCGCTATAAAGAATATTTAGGAAACACATGAATATAGATATAAAATCCTATGAAAATATAAGGTGGTTCTATTGAGCAGATTAAAACAAAATAACTACATGGAACGGAAGCCGGTTAAAGAAATTAATTTAAAGGAATATTTCGAGGTTATCAGAAAACGGTTTTGGGTGATTATTCTTGTGACGGTAATTGCCACTTCAGTTGGATATTTTTATACCAACATGAATAATGTGCCACTTTATCAGACATCGACAAGGATTATTTTAGGCTCAGACAGCGACATGAAAACACTGATGGTCATGATTAAAGACCCAATCATTATGGAGATGGTTAAAAACGACCTGGAGCTTTCACGGAGTTCTGATAGTATCGCGAATCAAATCCAGGTTACGCGAATAGAAGATTCACAGGTTATCAAGATCGCTGTTACTGATACAAATCCGGAATTAGCTGTTGCTATTGCAAATTCAACCGCAGCATCATTTAAAAGCGGGATTGCAGACATACTTGATTTTAAAGAAGTCCAGCTGCTGTCCGCTGCCGAGGAAAACCCGTTTCCGATCAATAGCAGCCAAAATAAGATCGTTATTGTTGCATCGGTCTTCGGGCTGTTAACGGGAATTGGATTGGTGTTTTTGCTTGATACGCTGGATGGAACGGTGCGAAAAGAAAGTGAAATTGAAGATATTTTGGGTGTTCCAGTAATTGGGGTTGTTCCAAACATGAACAGGCAGAAATTTATAAAAACCAAAAGTAAGAGTGATAATAAACAAAAACAGGAATTTAAACAGAGAGGTGAGACAGTTGATATTAAATAGACGAACAAACGCAATTCATTTGAAAAAGCGAAACCTTATCACATACTCAAATCCTGATTCTGTCGTGTCCGATCAGTTCAGAACAATTCGTACAAATATTACATTCCTGACAGGAGAGACGGACAATAGAGTCTTTCTTATCACGTCACCAGGGGCGGGCGAGGGAAAATCAACGACAATAGCAAACCTGGCAGTATCCCTTGCGCAACAAAAAGAAAAAGTACTATTAATCGATGCCAACTTAAGAGAGCCGATTATTGACAGTCTGTTTAAAGTTCCAAACAGGCTTGGGTTAACAGACGTACTTCATGAACATGCAACGCTTGATGAGGCTGTTTATGCTACGGGAATTGGGAAACTGGACATTTTGACAAGTGGTTCCATGACCTTTAACCCTGGGGAAGTTCTTGGTAACGAAATCATGACCAGGATGCTGCAAGGGGCAGGGGTTGCTTACGATACGGTGCTGATTGATTCTCCTGCTGTTTTGCAGTCAACGGAAACCAGGGTCCTGGCGAATCAATGTGATGGCGTCGTATTAGTACTGACCCGTGGCAAGACTACTATGGATAAAGCAGCTGAAGCAGGGAAAGTGCTTGAGCTGTCACTGGCAAACCTGGTAGGCTCCATTATTATAGAAAAATAATATTTTTTTACATATTTTGTTCTCTATTAAGAATTAAATTATGTTAAAAGTGCGTTATAAAGAAATAATTCAGGTGATGTCTACTTGCCGTTATCGATGTAGGCACTCGATCATGCTGTGGGTTTATCCAATATAAACCTTAGACGCCTGTCGTCGGTAGTGTGGTGTGAGGGCGGGTTGGATGCCCATTTCATTACATATAAAAAAATTCATGGGAAAGGAGGATGCGTGTGACATACAGGCAGCGATTATCGCTATTCATCATTATCGATTCATGTATTATACTTACCGCTATTTTTATCAGCAGTTTTCTGGTTAATGCAAGCATTTATGTCATTACTGTGCCGCTGATAATTAGCTGCATAACGATTCTTCTTTGTCACTATATTTTCTCCATAAGATATAAACTCTACAAAAAAATATGGGAATACGCCAGCACGAAGGAATTATTAATTATTTTTAAAATAGTTACTTTTTCAATCTTGTCTGCAGTTATCATTCAGTATCTTTATACACAGGAAATTTCCTACAGACTTCTGGCAGTAACCTGGCTGCTTCACATGTTTTTAATTGGCGGATCACGATTTGTCTGGCGGCTGTACCGGGATACGGTCATGAACAAGCATGACAATAAAATCAGAACATTAATCATTGGCGCTGGATCTGCAGGGACGATGGTGGCGCGGCAATTGTTGAAAAATAACGAGGGTGATCTTCTGCCAGTCGCTTTCATTGATGATGATACGAGGAAGCATCATCTCGATCTTCTTGGTCTACCCGTCATTGGTGGTATTAAAAAAATTGCCGAATGTGTGGAAGAACTCAACATTGATAATATAATCATCTCGATTCCGTCACTCAGCAAAAAGGAACTGAACGCCATTTTTCAGGAATGTGCTAAAACCAAAGCACAGACGAAAATTCTGCCGCTGCTGGAAGACTTAATCACGGGAAAAGTTTCGGTCAATCAGTTCCGTGATGTGCAGGTTGAGGACCTTCTGGGCAGGGACCCGGTGGATATGGATATCGAAAGTATTTCGGAATATATCACGAATAAGGTAGTTCTGGTTACAGGGGCTGGTGGTTCCATCGGTTCGGAGATAGCCCGGCAAATTTCGGAGTTTAATCCAAAAAAGCTTATTTTACTTGGGCATGGCGAGAACAGTATTTATTCGATTGAAATGGAGCTGAAAGAAATCTTTCCATCCAGCCAGGTTGAATTTATAACGGAAATCGCTGATGTACAGGATGTGAAAAAGATGATGGCTGTTATGCGTACCTATAAACCGGACGTTGTTTATCATGCTGCAGCACACAAACATGTTCCGCTAATGGAACGAAATCCTGAAGAAGCGGTTAAAAACAATATTATCGGAACAAGAAATACAGCAAGAGCGGCAAGCTGGAACCACGTAAAAACGTTTGTCATGGTATCAACCGATAAGGCGGTTAATCCGACAAGCGTGATGGGCGCATCAAAGCGGCTTGCTGAAATGATTATCCAGGATATGGATAAAAACAGCAAAACAAAATTTGTTGCCGTCCGGTTCGGTAATGTACTGGGAAGCCGAGGCAGTGTGATTCCATTATTTAAAAAACAAATTGAAAAAGGCGGTCCGGTGACAGTAACCCATCCGGAAATGGTCCGTTACTTCATGACCATTCCTGAAAGCTCAAGGCTTGTTATTCAGGCAGGTGCACTTGCAGATGGTGGAGAGATTTTCGTTCTGGATATGGGGGATCCAGTGAAAATAGTGGAGCTCGCCAAAAACCTGATCAAACTGTCCGGAAACTCCATTGATGATATTGGACTGGAATTCACCGGTATACGACCAGGCGAAAAACTTTTCGAAGAGCTGCTGCAGAAAGATGAAATACACGAACAGCACGTCTATCCAAAAATATATATCGGCAAAACAACGGAACTCTATATGGAGGATATTGATAAAATCATAACAAGCTATGCCAGCTTTAATAAAGACACACTTCGCAAGCAACTGCTGAAACTGGCAAATAATGAAGTAACCCGTGAATCTAAATCAGCGGTTACGATTTAAATGAAAACTGCGGGTTCAAAGCAAACATCCAAGGAGGTGATGCCAATGAAAAAGAAAATACTGTATTGCGCAACCGTTGATTATCATTTTAAAGCATTTCATTTACCATATATGAAATGGTTTAAAGAACAGGGATGGGACATTGATGTCGCCGCAGCAGGCAATATCAATTTACCGTATACAGACAATAAATACGATATTCCCATCGAACGCTCTCCATTCAGCCGATCCAATATAAAGGCGTATAAACAGCTAAAGGAAATTATCAATCAGAATAAGTATTCCATTATTCATTGTCATACACCTTTGGGGGGAGTATTGGCACGGTTGGCAGCACGTCAGGCCAGGAAGCAGGGGACAAAACTGATTTATACAGCACACGGATTTCATTTTTGTAAAGGATCACCTCTGATCAACTGGCTTATTTATTATCCAATTGAAAAGTTTCTGTCACGCTATACCGACAGTTTAATAACCATTAATCAGGAGGACTATGAACTAGCCAAAAAACACCGGTTCAAAGCCGGAAAAATTGAGAAAGTCCATGGTGTCGGAGTAGATACGGTACGCTTTAAACCGATGGAAGAAAATAATAAAGCTGAACTGAAAAAGTCATTTGGCTATCATGCCGATGACTTTTTATTGTTTAACGCATCCGAATTTAACACAAATAAAAATCAGCAGTTTCTGCTTCAATCGATGGTTCACCTAAAAGATGCATGTCCAAACGCCAGGTTGCTGCTTGCTGGAGATGGGGCATCACTGGAAACATGCAAAGAGCTCGCTGGCAAACTTGAAATTAATCATATGGTTGATTTTCTAGGGTTTAGAAAGGATATTGATCAGCTCCTGCCAATGTGCGATATTGCGGTCGCCTCAAGCTACCGTGAAGGACTTCCCGTTAATATCATGGAGGCGATGGCATGCGGCTTGCCTGTTGTGGCTATGGAGAACAGGGGGCATCGTGAACTTGTACAAAATAATAAAACCGGATGGACGCTGGCCGAATGGGATGCGGAGGCATTCGCCAAAAAAATAAAAGCGCTCGCAACCGCAGTAGATATGAAAAAACAGCTTGGACTAAACGGGCGTGATGCCATTATTTCAACGTACAGTACAACAAAAGTATTAGCAGAAACAAGCCGGATTTACCAATCTTTTATGGTAGAACAGGAGGAAACCGTGTGGGCAGCCCATTAAGAGTATTGCATGTTGCTGTAAATATGAACCGTGGCGGTGCCGAGACACTGATTATGAATCTGTACCGAAATATTGAGAGATCAAAAGTCCAGTTTGATTTCCTCACATGCAAAGAAGGAGTATTTGATGACGAAATCCGTCAAAAAGGCGGGAGAATTCACCGCATACCTTATGTTACCGAAGCAGGGCATACGGGCTTTAATCGGCAGCTGAGGCAATTCTTTCAGAAGCACCCGGAGTACAGAATTGTTCATTCGCATATGGACAAAATGAGCGGTTTCATCCTAAAAGCAGCCGGGAAAGCAGGTGTTCCGGTGCGAATCGCTCATAGTCATAATACGGAAAGTGAAGGTGGATTTGGGTCAAAGGCCTATAAATGGTATGCAGGAAGTCGTATAAAGTCTGCTGCAACACATTATTTTGCCTGTTCGCTGGCAGCGGCGGACTGGTTGTTTACGAATCAGTCCGGAAAAGCATTCATTCTGAAAAATGGAATAGAAACAGATAAATTTCAGTTTTCGCGGACGTCGCGTGAATCGATAAGAAATGAATTAAATCTGGAAAAGAATACATTGGTTTTGGGACACGTTGGCCGATTCGCATCACAGAAAAATCACTTGTTTTTACTTGATATATTTACCGGTTTACAGAAGGAATTCCCAAATTCTGTTCTTTTGCTGGCCGGTGATGGACCGTTGAAAAACGCCATTGAAGAAAAAATAAAATCGTTGAACCTTGAGAGCAAAGTGAGATTACTGGGTATCCGAAAAGATATTAACGCACTGTTGCAGGCATTTGATATTTTTATTTTCCCGTCCATTCATGAAGGGTTGCCGGTTACCCTGGTCGAGGCGCAGGGTGCAGGACTGCCATGTCTGGTTTCTGACAGGATCACAAAAGAAGTTGATATGGGGGCAGGTCTGATGGAACATCTTCCATTAACTGATAGAAATGCCTGGGTCAAGCGTATTATCCATTTAGAAAAAGAACTTCACACTCGAACGATTGATCAGACTGCTTTAGCTGACAAAGGATATGACATCCGAAAAACGGCTGAGCAAACACAAACAACCTATTTATCACTGGGAGAGCAAGCGATATGAAAAAGTTAACGGTATTCACCCCGGCCTACAACCGGGCATATTGTCTTGATAAATGTTATGAGAGTCTCAAAAGGCAGTCATGCAAGGATTTTATCTGGTTAATTATTGATGATGGATCCACCGATAATACAAGCGAGATGGTAAACACGTGGATAGAAGAGAACGAGATTCAAATACACTATCACCATCAAAAAAATCAGGGAATGCATGGTGCGCATAACACAGCATATGAACTAATCGAAACCGAGTTAAATGTTTGTATCGATTCGGATGACTATATGCCGGATGATGCAGTTGAAAAGATACTGTCCTTCTGGAATATGTACGGTGGTGACCATGTCAGCGGTATCATCGGACTTGACGCCGACAGTGACAATCAAATAATCGGTACGAAATCACCGGTTCACATAAAACAGTCAACACTGTTTGACCTGTATAACAAACATCGGGTTACCGGTGATAAAAAATTGGTCTATCGGTCAGCGTTAACAAAAAAATACCCATACCCAGTCTTCCCGGATGAAAAATATGTCGGGCTTGCTTACAAGTATTTCATGCTTGATAAAGACTACGAAATGCTGTTAATGAATGAAGTTCTATGTTGTGTGGAATACCTTCCCGATGGTTCATCCCGGAATATGCTTCACCAGTACATGAGGAATCCAAATGGCTTTTCTTTTTACCGCAAAGAATTGATGAAATTGCCTTTTGCTGGTGGGTTATATAAATTCAGGCAGGCGATACATTATGTATCTAGCAGTTTGATAAGCAGAAACCGGGCATTTTTACAGGAGACACCAAGTAAACTGCTGACAATTGCTGCCATGCCATTCGGTTTTTTATTGTATCTGTATATAAAAACCAAAACGCGGACAGTTAACGCTTCGTAATTTTTTATATAAACGAAATCGGCTTACTCGCCGATTTCTTACAATCCGATTTCCGGCATCTGACTTCTAGAAAGACGAGGCGTGAGCCGAGTATTTCTTATGAAAGGGATTTATCAAATGACGATACTTTGGATTAATCTCGCCCTTGTTTTCAGTACTGCACTTTTTGCAAGATATTTTGCCGCTCCGGCATTAGCGGGTGGAATACCTGTATCAGTAAAACCGAATAAGTTTCTTTTTTTCGGTTCCATGGCCAGTATCGTAGTCATTTCAGGTCTCCGATCAAACATTGGAGATACATATGTTTATAAAAACATTTACGAACAGAATGAATTCACCTGGGAGTTTATCGTGTCACAAAAAGATATCGGGTTCGGTATTTTGCAACGGGTGTTAAAAAGCCATATTTCAGAAGATCCGCAAATTATGATTTTTACAGCGGCACTGATTACTAATGTGCTTATTCTGTTTGTTTTTTACAACTATTCCAGGATGATCGAACTCAGCGTGTATGTTTATATCACTGGAGGCTTGTTTTTAGTATCGATGAATGGTATCAGGCAGGTGCTTGCAGCAGCGATTGCGTTTACAGCTATCAAATATTTGGTGGAAGGCAAGTTTCTTAAATATGCGCTAATCATTATAATGGCATCTTTTTTTCATCAAAGTGCACTTATTCTGCTGCCTATGTTCTTTTTGGTCAAATTTAAAGCATGGTCCAAGGCTACCCTTGCACTGATCATACTCTCTGTATTAATTGTCTTCGGTTTTGAACAATTTTCATCCTTGCTTTTTTCAGCATTGGAGGATACGCAATACGGTCACTATCAAAGTTTTGAGGAAGGTGGCGCTAACTTCCTCAGGGTTGCAGTGATGGGTGCTCCGTTATTTATTGCCTATTTGGGGAGAGAGCGCCTGAAGGAAATCATGCCGAATAGTGACTATATCGTAAATATGTCTTTGATGGGCTTGATTTTTATGATTATAGCAACCCAGAATTGGATTTTTGCCAGGGTGTCCATTTACTTTGAACTGTATCAGCTTATCCTTATTTCCTGGATTGTGAAGGTGTTCCGGGAAAGGGATCAAAAGATTATCTATATTGCAATTATCGCCTGCTATCTTGCTTATTTCTATTTTGAAAATGTTATTAATCTGAACATCATGTACCGGAGTGATTATATAGATTTATAGATGAAAGGGGGACATGATAGTGAGTATTCTTGTAACAGGCGGCGCAGGATATATTGGAAGTCATACATGCGTCGAGCTGCTGAATAAAGATTATGAGGTCATTGTGCTGGATAATTTCTCGAATAGTAACTCGGAGGCCATCCGTCGGGTGACTGAAATTACCGGCAAACAGGTTAAAACATACAAGGCTGATTTATTGGATAAAGAAAGCCTGACTACCATCTTTAATGAAAATAAAATAGATGCCGTGGTTCACTTCGCTGGACTCAAGGCTGTTGGTGAATCTGTTTCAGTTCCACTCAAATATTATGAAAATAATATCACAGGAACTGTTAATTTATGTGAAGTGATGCGGGCATTCGGGGTAAAGAAACTTGTGTTCAGTTCATCGGCAACAGTATACGGAGCAACGGGTAAAGTGCCAATAACGGAAACTACCAGGCTGAATGCAACGAATCCATATGGCCGCACCAAACAAATGATAGAAGAAATATTAATCGATTTGCATCGTTCAGATCAGACGTGGAACATAGCGCTTTTGCGTTATTTTAATCCAGTTGGAGCGCATCAAAGCGGGCGTATTGGTGAAGATCCAAATGGTATTCCAAATAATTTAATGCCCTTTATTTCACAGGTGGCCGTTGGCAAACGCCAGCAATTGCAAGTATACGGAAATGATTACCCAACCAAAGATGGAACAGGAGTCAGAGATTACATCCATGTTGTTGACTTAGCCAGAGGGCACGTAAAAGCATTGGAAAATGTGCAGGCTGAAATCGGTATTGATGCTTACAACCTGGGCACCGGCAAAGGGTACAGTGTGCTGGAGATAGTTGCGGCATTCGAAAGGGCTTCCGGTAAAACAATTCCTTATACGATCACAGAACGTCGCCCGGGTGACATAGCCATATGCTATGCAGATCCCCAGAAAGCCAAAGAAGGGCTTGACTGGCAGGCAATAAAAGACATAGATACCATGTGTGAAGATGTGTGGCGATGGCAGTTAAATAATCCGGATGGTTACAGTACATCCGTCGAAAAAAATACAGAAAGTGATACCCCGGTGCATGTTGCAGCGGGTTTTTTAATGCCTGAAAAAGTTAACGGGGAGTGAACGTCGATTGAAACGAATGATGGATATACTGATTTCTTTGACCTTACTCACAGTATTTTCCCCAGTAATTGTTATTACTGCTGCACTCATAAGACTTCAAATGGGGAAACCGATAGTTTTTAAACAACAACGGCCCGGATTGGATGGCAAGCCATTTAACCTCTATAAATTCAGAACGATGAAAAATGCGTTTGATCAAAATGGCAATGAACTGGCTGATGAAGTCCGGTTGACAGCATTAGGTAAGCGTCTCAGGCAATTTAGTCTGGATGAGTTTCCACAGCTGATTAATGTTTTAAAAGGCGACATGAGTTTAGTCGGACCAAGGCCGCTATTAATGGAGTATTTACCGTTATATACAAAAGACCAGTCAATGCGCCATACGGTAAACCCGGGGATAACAGGCTGGGCACAGGTGAATGGCAGAAATGCAATTACATGGGAGGAAAAATTCGCGCTTGATACATGGTATGTCACCAATCAAAGTATCCTGCTCGATTGCAAAATTCTGCTGTTAACTGTTCTCAAAGTAGTAAAGCATGAAGGAATCAGTCACAGAAATAACGCAACGACGGAAAAATTTAGTGGCACGAAAGAAGTGCTGTAGCATGAACGTTATTATTTTGGGGGATGGCGGGCACAGCAAAGTCATTCAGGAAACAATTCATACCATTGGCGACTATAAGATTGCTGCAATTTTGGATGATAAGTACAAAGATGGCTTTCAGGAGAAAGGAGTTATTTATGCTCCGATAGCTTTCACAGGTAAGTTGTTACGGCAGGGTACGAAAATAGTTGTTGCTATCGGCGGGAATAAAATAAGAAAAGATATCGTTCAGCAATTGAACCTGCCAGCGGAAAGTTATTTAGCTGTAGTCCATCCTGCAGCGGTTGTAAGTAAATCAGCTAAGGTAGGTAACGGCACAGTAGTAATGCCAAATGCAGTAATCAATGCCAGGGCAGAAATTGGCATGCACTGCATTATCAATACAGGAGCAATTATCGAGCATGACAATTCTATCGGTGATTGTACACATGCTTCACCAAATGCAACATTATCAGGCAATGTGACTACTGGTCAGGGAGTGCATGTCGGCTCTTCCGCAACAGTTATCCCGGGAAAGCATCTTGGCAGCTGGTCGGTCGTCGGGGCAGGTTCTACCGTTATTGAAAATATTCCAGCGTACAGTAAGGCTGTTGGAAGTCCGACACGAATAATTGAACGAATATTAACGTAAGGAAGGGTGGTGGTTTTTTGACAAATTCGAGAATCCATTTATCTCCGCCACATATGAGCGGGAAAGAACAGCAGTATGTAAATGAGGCGTTTGAAACAAATTGGATTGCACCATTGGGACCAAACGTGGACGCATTTGAAAAGGAAATGGCTGAAAAAGCAGGATTGAGAGATGCTGCAGCTTTAAGTTCAGGGACGGCAGCAATCCATCTCGCTCTTTCTTTATTAGGTGTCACAAAAGGTGATACGGTTTTTTGCTCGACACTTACCTTTGTAGCCAGTGCGAATCCGATTATCTATCAGGGGGCGGATCCTGTTTTCATTGATTCAGAGCCGGAATCCTGGAACATGTCACCTCGTGCACTCAAGCGGGCAATGCGTGATGCCGCTCATGAAGGAAAGCTTCCAAAAGCAGTCATCATCGTTAACTTATATGGCCAAAGTGCCAAGATGGATGAATTGCTGAAAATATGTGAAGCGTATGATGTTCCTGTAATTGAAGATGCTGCAGAATCGCTTGGTACCACATATAAAGGGAGAGCAAGCGGCACCTTTGGCAAATTCGGTATTTATTCTTTCAACGGAAATAAAATAATTACCACTTCCGGTGGTGGAATGCTCGTATCAAATGACAGCGAGGCAATTCAGCAGGCCCGCTTCCTGGCAAGTCAGGCACGTGATCCGGCCCCACACTACCAGCACAGTAAAGTCGGATTCAACTATCGGATGAGTAATATACTGGCGGGAGTTGGCAGAACACAATTAAATGTACTGGAAGACCGGGTTAAAGCAAGAAGAATGATTTATGATATCTATTATTATGGATTAGCCGATCTGGCAGGAATTACCTTCATGCAGGAATTGGAAGGTACTAAGATGAATCGCTGGCTGACTGCATTTACCCTGAATGAGGAAGAAACGGGGGCAACGGTAGAGCAGCTGCTGGAGGCACTTAATAGAGAGAATATCGAAGCACGGCCTGTCTGGAAACCGCTTCATATGCAACCACTTTTTGACGAAGCTAGATACTATTCACACGGTGATAACGAGCATGTAGCGGAAAGGTTATTTCAAACAGGAATTTGCCTGCCTTCCGGTTCAAACCTGACAGGGGATGACCAGCAGCGGGTAATCAGGTGTATTAGAGACCAGTTCACTAACATCATCCGTAATAGGTATTACATGATTTTAGGAAAACACGAGGTATAAGCCATGATTGGGAAAAAAATTCAGCAAATCCGTAAAAGTAAAGGGCTCAGTCTTTCTGAGTGTGCCCAGAGAGCAAATATTTCCAAATCGTATTTAAGCAATATTGAGCGCAACGTAAATCAAAATCCATCTATTCAAATCATCGAGAAAATCGCAATGGTTTTGGATGTTGACTTTCATATATTACTGGAAACAAAACCTGTTGAAGAACTGATGCCGGAAAATGAATGGCTGGATTTTGTTGAAGCACTAAAGGAATCTGGAGTCGATAAGGATCAACTCCAGGAATATAAAACCGTTATCGAATTTGCCAAATGGCAGAATGAAAATTCAGGGAAGAAATAAGATTTGAGAAAAAATGAGGCTGGAAAAATGAGAGTACTACATGTCGTTGGAGCAATGAACAGAGCAGGGACCGAAACAATGCTGATGAATATTTTCCGGAATATCGACCGTAAAAGAGTACATTTTGATTTTGTTTCATACAGCTCAGAGGATGCTCATTATGATCATGAAATAAAAAGGCTTGGCGGCAGAGTTATCAAGCTTTCAAAAACAAATTCGATAAAAGAAATCTATCAGGTTATTAAAAAATACGGTCCATATGATGCAGTTCATGCGCACACATTATTTCATTGCGGGGTTGCAGCAGTGGCAGCCAGACTTGCAGGTGTAAAAGTGCGAATTTCACATGCACATACAACATTGGATGATGATAACGGGTTTATACGAAAAGCCTACATAAACGTAATGCGACTGATGATTACGTTTTTTTCAACGCACTTACTGGCATGCAGCAATGAAGCAGGAAGGTATTTATTTGGAAAAAAACCATGCATCTATTTTCCGAATGCCATTGACTATTCAAAGTTTCTCGTAAACCCGCAGGCAAAAGTGATTAAATTTAAAATGGAGCAAGGCTTTGGCAAAAACATGGTAATTGGCCATATTGGCAGGTTTATCGAAGCTAAAAATCATAAATTTTTGCTTGAGATTATGGAGCGTGTTATCGGGAAGGACCCATCTATTAAACTGTTATTGGTGGGGGATGGCGATTTAAAACGACAAATCGAGGAAGAAGCTAAACAGAAGGATCTTCTTGAAAATATACGATTTGTTGGGGTTAGAAAAGACATTACCACAATGCTGCACAGTATGGATGTTTTTGTTTTCCCATCACTCTATGAGGGGTTGGGCCTGGTTCTGTTAGAAGCGCAGGCAAGTGGAATTCCATCCATCGTTTCTGAAAATATACAACCTGAGGCAGACCTTGAAATCGGAATGGTAACAAAGCTTTCATTAGCCGATGGACCTGCAGTATGGGCAGACAAAATTATCGAATTGGCAGATATGAAGAAACTGGATACCGCTGAAATTATTGATGGTTTTGAACGAAGCGGATATTCCCTGTCCAAAGCAATTTCAGCCTTAAAGAATATCTATGAATCTAAACCAGGAGGAGCTTATGAAAGAGATACTGATTACCTCCTTTGATATGGAAGTTGGTGGGGTAGAACGAAGTCTTATCAGTATGTTAAATCACTTTGATTATGAAAGCAGCAAAGTTGATCTCATGTTATACAGCCATACCGGTGATTTCATGAAGCTGCTGCCGGAAGAGGCAAATTTACTGGAAGAATCATTAGCTTATAAAACATTCCGGATGCCGATAGAGCGTTTATTTAAATCAGGTAAGCTATTACTTGGAATAACAAGGCTGCTGGCAAAGTATAAGGCGGGCAGAAGCCAGTCAGCAGAGCCCGGTTACAGGCAAATGCAGTATATGTGGAAATACGCAGTGCCTTTTTTACCAAAAATGAAAAAGAAATATGATGTTGCTATCAGTTATTTATGGCCGCATTACACGGTGGCAGAGAAAGTAGAGGCAAACACGAAAATTGCCTGGGTACATACTGATTTTTCAACAGTGGAAACAGATGTTGAAGCGGATCTTGACATGTGGCGTAAGTTTGATTACATCGCGGCTGTGTCGGATGAATGTATGAAAGCATTCATTACGAAATATCCGAGCCTGACAGAGAAAGTAGTTGTAATCGAGAACATCTCTTCACCTGACTTTGTTAACGCCCTGTCTGTTAATGAACTGGAAAACCCAATGATTGCTGATCCGCGGTTTAAATTGATAACAGTAGCCAGAATGTCCCATGCAAAAGGAATTGATAATGCCATAAATGCATTGAAGGCATTGCACGAACGTGGATACGATAACATTGCCTGGTATGTAGTTGGATATGGCGGTGATGAAGCAATGCTTAGAGAGTTAATAGCAGACAGCAATTTGCAGGACAGCTTTATTTTACTGGGTAAAAAAACAAATCCATACGCTTATATTAAAGCGGCGGATTTATATGTGCAACCATCGCGTTATGAAGGGAAAGCCGTGACGGTAGGTGAAGCGCAAATACTCGGCAAACCTGTACTGATAACAAATTATCCAACAGCAAAAAGCCAGGTCATTGATGGAATTGACGGTACAATTTGCGATTTGTCCGTTGAAGGAATAGCGGATGGAATCGAAAAACTGTATGTGGACCATGCTTTCCGGAATCAGCTTGCAATCAATTGCAGAAGAAAAGATTTTGATAATAGTGGGGAACTGGAAAAACTATACGAATTAATTTAGGAGGGACAATATATGTTGCAAAAGGGAAAAGTTAGCGTTGTTGTCCCTGTTTATAAAGTTGAAAAATATATTCACCGATGTGTAGACAGTATACTGAATCAAACCTATACCAATTTAGAAGTAATTCTCGTAGATGACGGGTCACCGGATAATTGTGGTGCAATTGTTGATAAGTATCGGGTAACAGATGAGCGAATAAAGGTTATCCACAAGGAAAACGGTGGATTATCCGATGCCAGAAATCATGGAATGAAGCATGTGATTGGCGAATTTACGATGTTCGTTGACAGTGATGACTGGATAGAACCGAAAATGGTTGAACAGATGGTTAAATATAGCAGGGAATACCAAGCTGATGTCGTTCAATCAGCTTTTTATTATGCGTATGACGATAAAATACTGTTGGATAAAAGGTATTTTCGGGAAAATGCACTTTTAGATAATCATTCTTTAATGTATGAATTGCTGGTTAATGAACGGGTGAAAAATTTCGCCTGGGGTAAGCTTTATAAAACAGAACTGATTAGCGATATCCCATTCAAAAAAGGGGTGCTGTTTGAAGATGTCTTTTGGGCACACCACGTGATGCACCGGGTGAAGCGCTTTTTGCTTTTGCAGCAGCCACTATACTACTATTTACAGCGGGATGACAGCATAGTTGCTTCTTATACCCCGAGAAACCTGGATATCATTAAAGGGCTGAAGGAAAGGCACCGGTTTATTGAGGAATATTACGGGGAGCTAACAGATGAATCGTATAAAGGAATATTGAAAATGAGCTTTATCCATTACAATTTGCTGTTGCGTAACCGGGCAAAAGACCAAAATGGTGCTCATCGGAAGGAAATACAATCATACATAAAAACAAATCAGCACGAGTTGAAACAAGCAGTAAAGAATGACAGACAGTTATGGATGCAATTATTTTTTTTCACATTGCATCCCTTTTTTAATATTTGCTTTCTTGGAGTCAGGAAAGGACTAAAGACGGTGGGAATCTTGTCGCAGCCTGATGGACTGACACAGGTTGATAAAGGAGGGGTCGTTTGAATGAAGATGAACATAAAGAAATGGATTGCTTTACTTGCGATTTATCTGTTTAATTGCTTTCCGTTGAAGAATAATAAAATTTTCGTGTTCAGTTATTACGGAAGTCAGTACGGTTGCAGTCCGAAATATATTACTGAATTTATTAGTAAAAATAATCCGGAAGGCATGTTTGATATCGTCTGGGCGTTTAATGACCCCGAATCCAAAAAGCACCTGGATAATTTCCGGAAGGTGAAGACGATGTCGTTACGTTATTTTTACGAACTATGTACCTCGAAAGTTGTCATTACAAACTTTCGAACAACAGACTTATTTGTAAAGCGCAAAAATCAGTACTACATCCAAACGTGGCACAGTTCACTACGATTAAAGCATATTGAAAAAGATGCAGAAAATGTATTGCCGTCGGATTATATACAAATGGCAAAAAAGGATTCAGTGAAGTGTGATCTTCTGTTATCAGGCTGTAAATACAGTACCGATATTTTTAAACGTTCCTTTTGGTATGACGGTGAAATTTTTGAACATGGTACACCGAGAAATGATCTATTATTTCAACGTAATACCGGCAAGCGGGAGAAGATCATGAAGAAATTAAATATTCCGTCTGAAAGGAAAATCTTGTTGTATGCACCTACGTTCAGGAAGGACAATAACCTGGATGTGTATAAGCTCGATTGGCCGGGACTGGTGGAGAAGTTGAAAAGCAGATTTGGGAATGAGTGGACCATTTTGGTGAAACTGCACCCACATCTAATATCAGAGTCCGACAAGCTGATTTATGGAGAAAATGTTATCGATGTTACTTCTTATGACGATATTCAGGAACTTCTATTGACAGCAGATATTTTAATATCAGATTACTCGTCGCTCATGTTTGACTTTTCCATAACCAAGCGGCCGTGTTTTCTTTACGTACCGGACCTGAAGGAATATACAAATCAGGAACGGAAGCTGTATTTTGATGTAAAGAATCTGCCATTTATTAGTGCTGTTAGTAATACTGATTTACAGGAGAAGATCGGGTCGTTTAATGACGTACAATATCAACACAATCTGGAAAAGTTCTTAATGAAAATCGGATCCTATGAACAAGGAAAAGCCAGCAATTATTTGATGAACCGGATTGACGAAGTTTGCTATGGAAAAGAGCCAAAAAGGAGTGAAGAACTAAATGAAGCAGTATAAAATCGGCTATACAACAGGTGTTTTTGACCTGTTTCACGTTGGACATTTGAACATATTAAAACGGGCAAAAGAACAGTGTGAACACCTCATTGTGGGAGTCAGCACCGATGAACTGGTAGAAGAGTATAAAAATAAAGAAACGGTCATCCCGTATGAGGAACGAATCGAAATTGTCGAAGGGATTAAATATGTGGATGAAGTAATCCCGCAAATAAACAGAGATAAATACGCAGCCTGGGAGCAGTTGCTTTTTGACGTCATGTTTGTCGGTGATGACTGGAAAGGAAGTGCTCTTTTTAATGAACTGGAGGAAAGGTTTGAACAGGTGGGTGTTGATATTATTTATTTTCCGTATACGAGGGGTGTTTCATCAACGCTTGTGAAACGGAAGGTGAAGATGTAAAGGGTGTACGAGAAGAGGCAATTATAAACATAATGGAAGTGAGAAGATGAAGAAAAAACTGTTATTCGTTATAGACTCATTGAAAACCGCTGGAGCTGAAAAGAGTTTAGTAACGTTATTATCAATGCTGGATTACTCCAGATTCTCAGTAGACTTACAGTTGTTTGCATACGGTGGTGCATTGGAAGAACTTGTTCCAATAGAAGTAAACATTCTAAAACCTTTGAAGTATACAGACTTTGCCAAAATGAATTTAAAAAAATCACTTAAATACACAATAGTGAATCGCGAATATAAAATGTTTTCATCAAGACTCAAATATTCAACGAGAATACGTAAAGAAAAATATAGTAACCCGCAAAAAGCAATACTATTTTGGAAGAACGTTTCCAATGTGATCGAGGAAAACCCAAAAAAATATGATATTGCTATCGCTTATGCTCAAGGTATTCCGACCTATTATGTAGCCGAGAAGGTTAAAGCAAAAAGTAAATTCGCCTGGATTAATGTAAGCTACCGGTTAAATCATTGGGAAAAACAGTTTCAGGGTGCTTCTTATAATCAATTTAATCGAATAGTGACTGTATCCGAATCAACTAAAGATACTTTTCTCGAAGCATTTCCTGAGTACGCCAGCAAAGTTAATGTTATTTATGATATAAATAATGCTCGCTTCATTGCTGACATGGCAGAAATGGGAAATAGTTATGATGATTCTTTTGATGGGGTTAGAATCCTGACAATAGGCAGACTGGCAAACCAAAAAGGTTATGACATTGCTCTTGAGACTTGCAAAAAACTAAAGAATCTGGGAATTAACTTTAAATGGTATGTTCTTGGCAAGGGTCCATTGGAACATGAGATGAAAGAGTATATAGAACAAAATGGTTTAGAAAATCATTTTATACTGTTGGGAATTAAAGCAAATCCTTATCCGTTTATAAAGAACGCTGATATTTACGTGCAAACTTCCAAATTTGAAGGGTTTGGTCTTGCTATAGCAGAGGCACGAATGCTGAATATTCCCGTTGTTACAACCAGATTTGATGCAGTCTATAATCAAATGATCCATGAAAAAAACGGGCTCGTAGTTGACATGAATGCCGATGCGGTGTGTGAAGGTATTAAAAGATTATTAACTAATAACGAATTACGGGAAGAGATTGTCAGCTATTTGAAGACCGAGAAAAAAGGCAATGCTGAAGAGATAGATAAATTTTATCAATTAATAGGATGAAAACTTATTGAGGAGTAGGGAAAAAATGGTGCAACCAGAAATAAGTATTATCGTTCCAGTATATAACTCAAGCCCTTACATCAAAAAGTGTCTGGACAGTATTCTGACCCAAACGTTTAAAAACTTTGAACTTATTGTTGTGAACGATGGGTCAACTGACCATAGCGGTGATATTTGTAATCAATATGCTCAAAAAGATAATAGAGTGAGGGTAGTTCATAAGAAAAATGGAGGAGTTGCGTCTGCAAGAAACACAGGATTGGAGATGGCAAAAGGTGAATATGTCAGCTTTGTGGATGGGGATGACTGGATATATGAAGATATGTATCTGATATTATATGAGCTTTGTAAAAAAACGAAAAGCGATATATCCATCTGCAGCAATGACAGGGAAGTCAATGGTGAGGTCATTCGTGTTGAAAGAGAAGAATTTATTAAGGAAATGGATAATATCGAGGCAATGAAACAATTATTTACTGCTAAATATTATAGATTTGCAGTGTGGGGGAAATTGTACAGGAAAAGGTGCTTCAATAACATCAGATATCCAGAAGACAGAAGACTTGATGACTTACCGACCACATACAAGATCTTTGCTAAAGCAAACAAAGTAGTCTATACAAATTATTCCGGGTATATATATTTATTACGGGAAAACAGCATAATAACTTCTTCTTATAATGAAAAAAAGCTGGATGTATTTTTGGGTTGGGATGAAATCATTACTTTTATGAGTAAAAATTATCCACAGCTTTCTGAAGAGTACATTTCATGTTTTGTGTATTACAGCATGGATCATGTATATGCTATTTTGAATCAGGTAAGTGACCCTGCCAAAAGGAAAAAGTATTTGCTGTTTATACAGAAGTACATCCGAAAGTATTATAAGCAAATATCTAAAAACCCCAGGTTATCAATGAAGTACAAATACTTAACCGCATTAATAAAATTCGATGCTCATCTTTTTTATTTAAATAATAAATTGAAAAGAAAAGTGGCTGCCCTTATATAGAAATGCTAATGGAAGTGAGTATTAATATGAAGAAAAAAATTATATTTATGGTTATAAATATGAATGTTGGCGGAACGGAAAAAGCATTGCTTAACATGATATCTGAAATGCCGAAAGAGAAGTATGATATTACCATCTTGATGCTGGAAGAGTACGGTGGATTTTTAGATTCAATACCGGATGATGTTCATGTTGAGTACGTTAGTGAATACACTGAAATAAAATATGCGATTAACAAACCGCCAAAGCAAGTTGCATTAAACCATTTTAAAAAAGGTAAGTTTATAAAAGGAATCGTCTTTTCATTGATTACCATGCTTTCAAAGGTAACAAAAAGAAAAAGTATTTTCTTTAAATATCTTCTCAAAAAAGTTTCAGGTTTAAAAAATGAGTATGATACTGCTGTAGCTTATGCTGGTCCAATGGATCTCATAAGCTATTTTGTTGCAGAAAAAATTAAAGCAAAAAAGAAAGTTCAATGGATTCATTTTGATATAACGAAAGTAGGATTTGATAAACAGTTTACAGAAAGGCTTTATCAAAAGTTTGATAAAATCTTTGTTGTTTCCAAAGAAGGACAGCAGAAATTTAATTCGATGTTTCCTCAGTTAAAAGATAAATCTGCAACATTCAATAATGTGGTGCCTTCTAAACAAATTCTAAAATTAGCGGATGAAGGTCCAGGGTTTGATGATGATTTTGATGGAATCAGAATATTAACTGTCGGCCGATTAAGTAAAGAGAAAGGGCAGGATTTAGTCATTCCCGTTCTGTCAGAACTCAAAAAAAGCGGACTCAATGTAAAGTGGTATTGTATTGGGGAAGGGAAAGCGAGATTGGAATATGAGAAATTGATAAAGGAGTATGATGTGGAGAACGACTTTATACTGCTTGGATCAAAGGTGAATCCATATTCATATATGAAACAGTGTGATATTTACGTTCAGCCCTCCAGGCATGAAGGGTATTGTATAACGCTTTCTGAAGCTAAATGTTTTCAAAAATTGATAGTTGCAACAAACTTTACCGGGGCAACAGAGCAGATAGTGAATAATAAGACAGGATTTATTGTGGAAAATGGAGAGATTCAAATGATTAACTTACTGAAAAAATTACTTACAAAGGATAGTGTCAGGAAAAATCTTATAGAGAACTTGAAAAAAGAGAATGTGACCGCTAAACGGAAGGATATTAATTTAATAATGCTAAGTACTTAAATCAATCAAATATAAATAATTTGTTTTACGAGAGGAAAAAGTCGCATGGAACCAACAGTAAGTATCATAGTACCAGTATATAATGGTGAACAATTCATAGAAGAATGTGTTGAGTCTATTTTATCTCAGACCCTAAGTAACTTTGAATTAATAATAGTAAACGATGGTTCAGTTGATAATACACGAACAATTTGTAATAAACTTTCAAAACAGGATGAAAGGATTCAAGTAATTCATAAAAGTAATGGAGGGCCGGGTTCCGCAAGAAATACAGGGATAAAAAATTCACGTGGAGAATATATCGGTTTCGTTGATTGTGATGATACTCTTGAAAAAGATATGTATAAAAAAATGTATTGTGCGATAAGGAATAACAATGCGGATATTTGCTTATGTGGATACAAAGAGTTGAGTAATAAAGGAGTCTATGAAGCTATTCACCCTCTGAATGGAAAGTTGAACATCAACGATAAGATAAAAATTCAAGAAGAAATGGAAATATCTCTAGTTCACAATAATATATTGGGTTATGCAAGCCTATGCAACAAGCTATACAATAGAGAGTTTATTATGGAAAACAACTTATTAATAAATGAAAATGTACGAATAGCTGAGGACCAGTGTTTCAATTTAAGGGCGTTCTCTTGCGCAAGTCATGTGTGTGCGATAAATGAAGCACTATATTTATACAGAAGGATTAATGACAAAAGTATAATGAGCAACAAACGGCAATCTTTTTACTTACACTTAGAAGGAAGAAAAGAAATTATACACACACTCAGTAATATTAATATAGGGGATGCCGTATTTAAGCATTGTGTTAAGTATGAGAACAGCAAAACAGTATCTCAGTACCTATCAAAGATAGTTAGTGTTTATTTTTCTAAAGTGAGTCCAAAAGTTAAACTTCAGAAAATAAATAGTTTAATTCATGAAAGTTATTTCTTAAATGCGATTAATGATTTTAGTGGTAAGGAACTACTAATGAAAGCGAATTTGGTTTTAAAGATATTAGGTGGATATTTATTTCTGGAAAGAAACTTTAAAAGAGTTTTACCGTACAAATAAAATGGAGTGATAGTCTTGTTTCCAAAAATATCAATTATACTTCCGGTGTACAATGTAGAACAATATATCGATAAATGTATAAATTCCATACTGACTCAAACTTTCCAGGGTTTCGAACTAATAATTGTTAATGACGGATCAACAGATGGCACAGGTAAAGTGTGCAATGGGTATGCCGAGAGAGATAATAGAATAAAAGTAATGCATACAAAAAATAATGGTCAGGCCAGTGCAAGAAATTTAGGTCTTCACCACGCGAAAGGTAATTTTATCGGTTTCGTGGATGGTGATGATTGGATTGAAAAAGATATGTTTAAGCTATTGCATGATTCTTGCAGGGTAGAAGAATCGGATATGGCAGTGATAGGAGTTAGAGAAGTGAATGAAGAAGGGGATTGCTTAGGTTCTTATATTCCTGGTGAGTTGAATCTGCAAGAGATCTTAAAAAGAGCATACCCATGTAACAAACTTATTAGAAGAGAGTTATTTTATAAAAATGATTTATTTTTTGTTGAAGGCAGATTTTATGAAGATTTGGAACTTATACCAAAATTACTTATAATGTGTGAACGAAGATCTGTGGTAAATGAAATATCATATAATTATTTAAAGAGGAAAAATTCAACAACCAGCAGCAGAGATGACAGAATTCTTGATAATCTATGGGCTTATACTGAAATCAAGAAATTCTTGTTGGAAGAAGGATTATACTCGATACATAAAAAAGATTTTGAAATGGGAGTATTACACTTTAAACGGTATTATATAAATATACTTTATGATTATCCCACTAAGTTTTTATGTAAAAATACCAGAAAACTAATAAATGATTTTTCAAAAATTGGAGGATTTGGTGCCTTAAATTATTTTAAGCTCACTATTAGACATTTTAATTACAAGATAAGAAAGATAGGGCATTTTTATAAGAAAAGGCTATTAAACTAAGAGTTATACTTTATTATTTTTAAGGTGGGATGATATTGAGAGTAAAAATTAAGGAGTTAATGTTATTTTTTAATAAAAGAGAGAAGAAAAAATTGGTTATACTGTTTTTTATGATGATTGCTGCAGCTTTATTTGAAACGATTGGAATAGGGCTGATTGTTCCTTTTGTGGGAATAGTAACAAGTCCCGAAATGATTCAGGAGCAGGCTGTTTTGAATTATCTTTATAACTTGTTTGATTTCCAATCAACAACATCATTTATTATATTTGCTGTTATTTTACTGCTTGCAGTATTTATTATAAAAAATTTATACTTGCTGCTCTTCAACTATGCACAATTTAGGGTTATTCTAAATCAGCAGGTAAAATTATCGAGGAAACTATTTAATGAATATTTAACAAAACCATATACATTTCATTTGCAGCGGAATACTGCAGATTTACTTCGGAATGTGAATGGAGAAGTCACCAGAGTATTCCAGGGAATCGTGATGTCAGGTTTTCAATTGATTACAGAATTTCTTGTAGTAACATGCATTCTGATATTACTGTTAGTAACTGCTCCAATTGCAACAATAGTAGCTTCTATCTTATTAGGTGGAAGTGTTTTTTTATTTTTTGCTATCCTTCGTAAAAAAATCAGCCTTTTAGGAAAAGAACAGCAGAAAGTAAGCGGGACAATGATTAAATGGGTAAATCAAGGTTTGGGAGCAAGTAAAGAGGTAAAGGTATCCGGAAAGGAAAAATTCTTTATTGATTCCTATACAGGTCAAAGCCAAATAAAGGCAGATAATAGCCGTTATATGAAAATGTTGGAAATAGTACCCAGGCTATTTATTGAAACATTATTGGTATCCTTTGTTCTTGTAACTATGCTAATAATTGTTTTTCAGGGTACCGGTATAGCTCAAATGATCTCAACAATGGCTTTATTTGCGATGGCGGCTTTTCGATTGATGCCATCCATTACTCGAATAGTATCTCTTATTACTAAAATTCGGTATAGTCAGCCTGCATTATCTGTTGTCTATGAGGATTTATTTATGAATAACGATGAAACTAAAAACAAGATAAGTAAAAAGCCAAAAATAATTAATCAGGGCGCAAGAACATTTGAAGATTCGATAAAGCTGAATGAAGTATCTTTTCGCTATCCCAATCAAGAAGTATACTCAATAAAGGATATTTCATTGACGATACCAATCGGACAGTCAGTAGCATTTATTGGTGAGTCCGGAGCCGGAAAAACTACACTTGTGGATATAATTTTGGGATTATTCCATCCCGAAAATGGAAGTGTATTGGTTGATGGAAAAAACTTGTTTGACCAAAAAGCTTTATGGCAGCAAAAAATAGGCTATATACCTCAATCAATATTCCTGTCTGATGATACAATTCGAGGGAATGTTGCCTTCGGGATCGATAAAGAGCAGATTGAAGACAAGGAAGTATGGCGTGCTTTAGAACAAGCACAATTAAAAGAATTTATTGAGGGACTCCCAGAGGGATTAGAAACAACCGTAGGAGAACGAGGAGTAAGGCTATCGGGTGGACAGCGCCAGCGTATAGGAATTGCACGTGCATTGTATCATAATCCCGAAATACTTTTTATGGATGAAGCAACTTCTGCACTGGACAATGAAACAGAAAAGGAAATTATGAAAGCTGTCGATGGATTAAAAGGAGAGAAAACGTTATTAATAATAGCCCACAGATTAAGCACAATAGAAAACTGTGACATCGTCTTTAAAATTAGTAATGGACAGCTGGTAGCTGTTGAGAATAAACGGGAAAGGTCAATCATCTAAGAAGTTATTCTAAATAGTTTACTTAGTAGAAGGGGATCCGAATATGAAGAAACGAATACTCGTTGATGCGTATTTTGCAATGAATTTAGGAGATGACCTGTTTCTCAAAGTGTTATTTGATAGATATCCCAATGTTAAGTGGGATTTGTTAACATCCAGCAAAAAATATAAAAACATCTTCAGAGATTATAAAAACGTGAGGATTATTAAATCACTTAGTGTAAAAATAATTGGTGAGCGAAAAATAAATCTGTTCTCCAAGTTAAACAGGTTTTTTAATTATTTCAGGTACGATGCCTTGGTAATAATAGGCGGATCTATATTTATGGAAAAGCAATCTTGGAAAAGCTTGTTGAAAAGCTGTGATTATTTACCTAACAGATTTAAAGATTTAGGCAAAAAAGTATTTATATTAGGTTCTAATTTTGGCCCATTCAATGATCAACTATTCATTACTGAACATAGGAGGTTCTTTTCTCAGTTTGATGACATATGTTTTCGAGATACTTATTCATATAATATATTTAAAGGGTTGGTAAATGTAAGAAAGGCCCCTGATGTAGTCTTTAATTTAGAACATAGAGGAAAACAACTTGAAAAAAGTGTTGGCTTTTCGGTAATTGATATTGAAAAACGGGAAAAGTTAAGTAAATATTTTCATAGTTATACTGAAATGCATATAGAGCTGATAAAAAAATATATTGAACAGGGATATAAAATTAAATTATTCTCATTTTGTAAACAAGAGGGTGATTTAAAGGCCATAAATTATATAAAGGGAAATTTAACACCCAGGGAAAAGGACTATGTAGAAGTTATAAGTTACGAAGGCAATATTACTGATTTTTTAGATTCCTATAGCACCTGTGAAACAATAGTAGGGACTAGATTTCATTCAGTAATATTGGCTTTTTTATTTAAGCAGAATGTAATACCTATTATATATAGTGAAAAAACTTTTAATGTGCTGAAAGACTTAAAAATGGATAAAAATTGCTGTTATATAAGAGATATAAAGGATTTGAATATCAATGATGTGCTTTCTAATAATTTCAAGTTGGAAAAAATAAAAGTAATAAAAGACGCTGAAAGGCAATTTTTAAAATTAGATTCATTTGTTAAATAGTCAAATACAGGTAATAAAGCTGAGTGCTAAAACAACTCACCTTCGAAAAATTCATAGGATTAGATTACTTGGTTCTATAAAGATTTGGGAGATGATAAAAGTGTTGAAGCTTTACAAACCAGAAATCATCAAAACTGAAACCGGCGTTAGAATTCAAGCCCTATTTGAATATAATCAAAACACCAATACACTATGGTACGAAGTCGAAGAAAAGTATAGTGAATATCTAACAGATGAAACAGCAGATGGTTTTTTTGTTGGCTTATTATTTTACGCGTTAAAAAACGGATATGATATAGAAGTTTCGGCACCCGTCTCCCAGAACCTATATTATTCAATTAACAACTACTTAGCTCCTTTGTTAGCCAAAATACATGGATTTAGTAACATTAAAATAACATGTGAGGAACTAATTACTGAGCCTATAAAGAGCAAAGGAGCAGTTGGTACTGGTCTTTCTTGTGGTATAGACTCTTTTGCAACTATTATTGATCACCTAAGCAATAGCTGCCCTGAAAGCTATAAAATTACTCATTATACTTTTTTTAATGTTGGCTCACATGGGGATAATGGCGGTGAAAAAGCAAGAAAATTATTTAAAGAAAGAGCTGAAATAACAAGGAAGTATGCAAGAGAGTTTGGAAAAGAGTTTATTTCGGTGGATAGTAATATTAGTGAGATATTAAGTATGAACTTTCGAAAAACGAATACATTAAGGAGTTTGTCTGCAGTATTAATTCTGCAAAAGCTATTTAACGTTTACTATTATTCCTCCAGTGTCCCTCTTTATCGGTTTAAGCTTAAAAAAGAGGACTCTGCAGGGTTTGATATTTTTAACACGAATATGTTATCCACTGAAACAATAAGGTTTTTTTCTTCCTGTCCCATTATAACAAGGGTAGAAAAAACCAAACTTGTTGCAGACTATACACCGTCCTATAAATATTTGAATGTTTGCTTTTTTAGCAAGCACAATTGCGGAAAATGCCCTAAATGTTTAAGAACGCTATTAACATTGGAGATTATCGGTAAAATAGAAAACTATTCCGATGTATTTAATCTTGAAGCGTATTATAAAAACAAAAATAAATTCATTACTACTATTCTTGCTGAAAAGGGAAATAACCCAACATTAAATGAGATTTATGATGAAATGTTAACCAGTAATTACAAAATACCTTTCTCTTGTAAAGTAAGGTCTGTCGGTTATAAAGCAAAAGCTAATTTTGAAAACAAATTCCTGGGTAAGGGAAGATATATGAAACTAAAAGGTATGTTTAGAGGAATAAATTTAAGAAACACATAAAAGGAAAAATTATAGTTTTGCTGAAAAGCGAACGAAGGGAGGCTCTAATGAAAAATCAAAGTTTTATTAATGAAGTATTTTGGCTCCGATGTATAGCATGTCTGGCTGTTACATTAGGTCATGCTATTGTTAGCGGAAATAATTATTTCACGGGATCTTCCATATATCATTTTGGGTCATATGTGTTGCATATGGCCGTTCTTTTTGGAGTTCCAGTATTTATTTTCATTTCAGAGCTTCTCTTGGCAAATAAGTATACTGAGAAGGTACCTGATACATTTATTAGGAGAAGAGCACAAATACTGCTGTTTCCTTATTTGGTTATGAGTATTATTTATGCATTAATTTCAATTGAAACCTGGACGTTTCAGGAAGTAATAACCAGAATAGCAATGAGTGTTTTTCTCGGAGACTCAGCAGTCTATTTTATTTTAATTATATTTCAATTTTACTTTTTACACTTACTTTTACGAAAATATTTAAATCGCTTTTCAGCAAAATATACTATTCCTATTGCATTACTCATTAACTTTCTTTACTTGGCTTTCTTTAATTTTACGGAGGTACCAGATAATGCAGTAGGTTATTTCATATGGACAAAAGGTTATTGGATGCCATTTACCGGTTGGCTTTTTTATTTTGTATTAGGCTTTTACTGTGGAAGGAATTATCGGGCTGTTCTATACTTTTTTAGAAATAAATGGCTGCTGGTAATACCGTTTTTATCACTGGTATTAATGTTGCTGATGAACAATATGTTTCACTTGGATTATGATTCAAAAAGAGTGGATATGCTGCTCTATGCCAGTTCGGTAATTTTTTTAATTATGTATGTATCTTCAAGTATCACAAAGTTACCTAAATTAGTGATGTTTATCAGTAACTATTCATTTAGTATATTTTTGTTAAACCTTTTTTATTTTCGGCTATTAAGTGCTGTAGAACCACCTGACTTTTTAAACTTACCATCTTATACAGTTTTGTTATTTTTATTTACCTTGCTCCTATGTATTGGTACAGCATATTTATTTAATCAATTCCGCTTTGGAAAATATGTGGTAGGGAGAATTATGACATATAAAGTTGAGAACAAATCAAAAAGTGCGTACCAGTTTCCTGCTGTAGCCGTTAAAGAAAGTGAATAGTTCATTAATCAAAGACTTATACAAAGTCTTTATTTTTTTATGCTTTTTACAGCAAAATTTACTTTGAGAGGTGTGATCTGCAATGAAAGGAATTATTCTAGCTGGCGGAAGTGGAACGCGTTTATATCCATTAACAAAATCGATATCCAAACAGTTATTACCTGTTTATGATAAACCGATGATTTACTATCCGCTTTCCGTTCTAATGTTGGCGGGGATAAAAGATGTTTTAATTATCTCCACCCCGAAAGATGTTCCCAGGTTTGAACAGTTGCTGGGGAATGGAGAGGATCTGGGCATAAATTTATCGTACGCCATTCAGGAAAAACCAAATGGATTGGCGGAGGCATTTATCGTTGGAGAAAACTTTATTGGAAATGATGATGTTTCCCTTATTTTAGGTGACAACATATTTTATGGTCATGAATTTATTTCGCAGCTTGAAAGGGTAAGAAAACAGTTAAATGGTGCAACGATTTTTGGCTATAACGTTAATGATCCGGAAAGGTTTGGAGTGGTTGAATTTGATGAGAATCGTAAAGTGCTTTCCATCGAAGAAAAACCAAAGCGGCCTAAATCAAATTTTGCTATTACGGGATTGTATTTTTTCGATAACCAAGTAGTTGACATTGCGAAATCTGTAAAACCGTCCGCCAGAGGTGAATTGGAAATAACTGATATTTTAAATGCATATGTTAAACGGGATAAGTTGCAGGTAGAACTAATCGGCCGCGGCTTTAGCTGGTTGGATACTGGCACGCATGAGTCGTTGTTGGAAGCATCGCAATTTATTGAGATTATAGAAAAACGTACCCGCTTGAAAGTGGCTTGCCTGGAGGAGATTGCATTCAATAAAGGGTACATTTCTGAGACTGAATTATTGCAGCTGGCAGAGCCATTAAAGAAAAGCGACTATGGTAAATATTTAATCCGGTTGGCGGAAATGAACAGAAACGAGGCAAGCAAAGGATTGCAGCTTGTGGAATAATTCTTGTAACAACTTAATCAAATGTGAAAATTATTGAATCTATTGCTTTTCAGGACAATAGAGTTTTTTATGGAAAGTTTTAACCTTCATATTCAGTAATCTTTAACCTGATACCTTTAACTATATGAGTAAAAGTAGGGATTTTCATGTTAAATAAAAATGAATCTAATCATGTTGCAAAATTTAAGTTAAAAAGTTTATACCATAAATTTAAGCTTTATTATTATAGAAGGCAGGCGGCTAAATTAAAAGACTCACCAAAAATTAAAAATGTTACGGCTAAATTGCAAAAAGCTGTAGAAGAAGAATTTAAAGATATTAATCAATTAAAAAGGGAGATAGAGGCGAACATTGTACCTGATGGCAATAGTGAAATTACATCTGAATATAAATATTTGGGTGGTGGGTCTAACCTTGGCTTGATAGATCATACTGAAATCAAAGGAGAAAGAGAATATAGTTATTTAACAAAAATTTTAACAAGGACAATAGGGGAAGATGAATTGTTTTTTTACACTAAGGTGTACCGTAATTATAAGTCTATAAGGGAGATAACTCCTAAACTTGTTAATTTATTTGAGTGTAAAGAATCTAACTTATGTCTAATTACTACGGAGAAAATTATAGGTGACAGACCTAGTTTCAATGAGGAAGAAATCAAGAAGGTAATAAAATCAAGTGAAGTAATTTCATCAATTAAATTAGATCAATTGACCCGAGATGGATTAAACCAAAAGAGCGTTAATGGTAATTCTAGGGTTAACATCAACTGGAAACATAAGTATAAATTTATGGGCAATGCTTTCCAATTACTGTCATTAAGTCATCAAGAGGAAGTACATAAAAATATTTTTGTTGCAATATATAAAAGAATGCAAATGGAAAACTATTCTCAGATATGTATCAATTTAATGAAAAGAGTAGAGAAATGCATTGTCGATAATCAAATGTTCAAGGAAATAAATCCTGATTATCATTATTCTTTAAGGCATCGTGATCTAAATAAAGAAAATATGCTGATAGACAAGAATAGTGGTTTACTATACATTATTGATTGGGGACAATTGAGTGTTGGTCCGAGCTGGTTGGATATTGCATGGTTTCTAGGTAAGTTAAAACAACCTTTTGATGTGATTAATAATTTATTTTTAGCCAATCCGGAAGATAGTCTCAATCTTGATGACATAGGCAGAGTATTCTTTCTATACTCTTTAATAATAATCTGGTTCCTCGAATTAAGTAAAGAAGAGTTTAATAACAACTATACGAGCTTTGTATTACCGGCTGTTGAAAATATAGAACAATTACAACTAAATATGAAAAAATCATCTATATTTTCTGTGTAATCCCTTAGTATTTGGATGTCTTCTGTAAATATAAAAGTTAATTAATGAGGTTGATCATATGATATTTGATAAAATGTTAAATCGGTTCTTAAAGAAATATAAAAATAGAAAGTTCTATAAAATGTTCCGGGAAAAAAACAGTCATAATTTAATGTATCCTGTTGGAATCTTTTCACTTCATGGAATTGATATTGGTAAAATGACATACGGTCCATTGAAGGTTGAGAGATGGAATGTAGAAGAGGAGGCTTTATCCATAGGGAACTACGTATCTATTGCTCGTAATGTTACGTTTATCCTTGGCGGAAACCATTCCTTCAACCATTTTTCAACGTATCCATTTAAGAATAGAGTATTAAATGATTGGAGTGTTACAGAAAGTTATTCCAAAGGGAAAATAAATGTTGGAGATGATGTTTGGATTGGGCTTAATGCTGTTATTCTCTCTGGGGTGGAAATAGGTCAGGGTGCTATCATAGGGGCTCATGCAGTTGTAGCTAAAAATGTTCCCCCATATGCCATTGTTGCGGGTAATCCAGCCAAAATTATCGGGTATAGATTCGGTGATGAGACGATCAACAAACTATTAGAATTTGATTTTAGTAATTTGAATAAAGAATATATAAAAGGCAATATTGACTATTTTTATAAAAAAGTGGATGAGTCAGTTCTTCACCGATTAGTTGATTTTCAATCTAAAAAATACAGCAATTGAAGGTCAAAAATTAGAAGTTCATTCAGGATAATTTAGAGAGAGTTTAGTAAATATTTAATATGTATTATAGTGATTTTATACGCTATAACTCCTAATAACTTTTTAGAAAGGCTGTGGGAATAATGAAAATAGTTGATACAAAGATTGAGGATATAAAGATTATTGAACCCGATGTCTTCCAGGACAATCGGGGTTTTTTTATGGAAAGTTATAATCTCCGTAAGTTTGAAGAAATAGGATTAAGCTACAATTTTATCCAGGATAATCACTCCTTGTCAGCGGATAAGGACGTCATACGCGGCCTTCATTATCAACTGAATCCGAAAGCACAGACCAAACTTGTCCGGGTGATTACTGGGGCAATTTATGATGTGGCGGTGGATATCCGAAAAGGCTCACCGACATTCGGGCAATGGGTAGGCGTTACATTAAGCGCAGAAAACCATCGTATGCTACTGGTTCCAAAAGGCTTTGCACACGGGTTTTGTACTTTAGCGGAGAATACGCATGTGCAATATAAGGTTGATGCGTACTATTCAAAAGAAAATGACCGTGGGATACGCTGGGATGACCCGGAAATCGGAATCGATTGGCCGGCGTCAGCGCCCGTTTTATCCGAAAAGGATGCAAATCAGCCGTTTTTAAAGGAATCGGAAATAAATTTTGTGTACCGTGTGGGAGCAGGTCATGAAACCGTATGATTATCTGATTGTCGGTGGTGGAATCGTGGGTTTATCTATTGCAAGGGAATTAATAAACAGGTTCCCGAAGGCGTTAATCTGTATTTTGGAAAAAGAATCCAATGTAGCAAAACACTCCAGTGGCAGAAACAGTGGTGTGCTGCATGCCGGTTTCTACTACACAGCCAACAGCCTGAAGGCAAAATTCGCCAGGAACGGAAACCGGGAGATGACGGAATACTGTGTTAAAAATGGTCTGAAAATAAATAGGTGCGGAAAACTTGTTGTGGCTTCAAATGAGGAAGAACTAAAAGGGTTATACGAATTAAAGAAACGAGCAGAAAAAAATGGTGTTGAACTTCACTGGATGAATGAAACAGAGGTGAAATTGTTTGATCCAAATGCCAAAACCCATAAAAGGGCGCTTTATTCTCCTACAACCTCTTCTGTTGATCCAGTTGAAGTCTGTGAAACGTTGAAATCGGAGGTGCTCGATAAAGGGGTAGACATTATATGCAGTACCCAGTATAAGGGGAAATCGAATAATAAAATTCTCACTAATAACGGTGTATTTACATGCCGTTATTTTATAAATGCCGCCGGATTGTACGCGGATAATATTGCTAAAGACTTTGGCTTTGGTGAAAAATACACAATTATACCGTTTAAAGGTATTTACCTGAAATATGCCAAAAACAAAACGGATGTTACCACTAATATATATCCGGTACCAAACCTGGCTAACCCATTTTTAGGTGTTCACTTTACGAAGACAGTAAACGGTTCTATTAAAATAGGTCCAACAGCGATACCTGCTTTTTGGAGGGAAAACTACAGTGGGATGAAAAATTTTAAGGCCAGAGAATTTTTCAGCATATTATTTTATGAGATGAAGTTGTTTATGACTAACTCCTTTAAATTTCGCTCATTGGCGTTTAACGAAATGAAAAAGTATATGAAATCATATTTTATCAATCTTTCTATGAAAATGGTTAAGCAACTGGATAAAAAAGGATTTGGACAGTTTGCAAGACCGGGAATACGAGCTCAGCTATTAAATAAGAAAACATTAGAGCTTGTACAGGATTTTGTTGTAGAAGGGGATTACCATTCATTTCATGTATTAAATGCGGTTTCCCCGGGATTTACATGTGCATTTCCATTTTCACGATATGTGGTGGATGGAATTATTGAAAAGCAAGGAGAAAAATTCGAGAAAGAATACATTTCATAAGGAGGAATGATTCATGAAAAACGTACTTGTAACAGGTGCAGGTGGCTACATTGGCAGTATCCTTGTACCCAAATTGTTGGACCGGGGATACCATGTTAAAGCGATCGACCGGTTCTTTTTTGGTGTTGATAAATTACAGTCACATCCTAATTTGACCATTATTAATGAAGATTGCCGCCGGTTAAAAGAAGTACATTTTGTGGATGTGGATGCTGTCATTGATTTAGTGGCAATTTCCAATGATCCAAGCGGAGAACTTTTCAAAGAAGTCACCTATGAAGTAAACCATTTAGCCAGAGTTAATACAGCAACTCTAGCCAAGAAGATGGGTGTAGAACGATATATTTTGCCTTCATCCTGCAGCATTTATGGATTCCAGGATAAAGAGGTAATAGTTGATGAAAATACAAAAACAAATCCATTAACAGTCTATGCCAAAGCAAATGAGAAAGCTGAACACGGGGTTCTACCATTGGCTGATAATAATTTTACCGTAACAGTAATGAGGCAAGCGACGGTATATGGTTATTCACCGCGAATGCGATTTGACTTGGCGATAAATGGAATGACGTATGGTGCATGGGAAAACGGCGTAATTCCACTAATGCGGGACGGTTCTCAATGGAGACCAATGGTACATGTGGAAGATACGACTGATGTCATGTGTCTGCTGCTTGAATCAGAAGTTCATAAAATAAATGGGGAAATATTTAATACGGGTTCGAACAGGAATAACTATCAATTAGGGCCACTTGCTGAGGAAATTGCAGCAGCATTGCCTATTGATGTGAAGATTGACTGGTATGGCGATCCTGATCATCGTTCTTATCGTGCTAATTTTGATAAGATCGAAAAAGCTTTAAATTGGGAAGCAAAATATATTGCAGCAGATGGGGCACAGGAAATCTATAAGAAGTTGGCGAGTGGAACACTTGAAAAAACAGAGCAAACCATAACGTTAAATTGGTATAAGCAATTAGTTAAATGGCAGAAGATAATGAAACAGGTAAACATGTACGGAGGTATTTTAGAGATAGAAAAGGATGAAGCTTCAAAGTTAGTTCATCAAAGTAAAGAAGTATTTTTTTAAACTAATTGTTCTTTATTAAGAAGGAGGCTAAACTAGTGAGTAAAATATCGAGAATCGGTATTGCAGGTACAGGTTTGATTGGTAAGGGAATTGCATTGGAGGTGGAAAAACAATCTGAATTAGAGCTTTCTAAAGTTCTTACAAGGCGTCGCATCAGTACAGTGTCTGACTACCCTTTCCCGGAGACACTAACGAATTCAGTGGAGGAATTTATTGAAAACAGCGATTTAATTGTGGAATGCAGCGGGGATGTTATTTATGGAACAGAAGTTATTGATCAGGCCATGAAGGCTGATAAACCGGTGGTAACGATGAATGCTGAGCTTCAGGTTACTACCGGTTCTTATTTTGCAAAAAGAGGGTTTATCACTGAAGCGGAAGGCGACCAGCCGGGATGTCTGGCCTCATTGCATGAAAATGTGATAGAGATGGGTTTCAAGCCATTGGTATATGGAAACATTAAAGGCTTTATGAAATTGGATCCGAACTTGGAAGACATGAAATATTGGTCAAAACGAAATGGTGTCCGCCTTGATATGACAACTTCTTTTACCGATGGAACAAAAGTCCAGGTGGAGCAGGCGTTGGTTGCTAATGGCCTTGGTGCTGGAATTGCCGTTGATGGTCTGCTTGCTCCCAGTTCAGATGATTTAAATCAAGCAGGGGAAGAATTAGCTGAAGAGGCTAAACAGTTAGGGTATCCCATTTCTGAATTTGTGCTCGCACCAAAAGCTCCTCCCGGGGTGTTTATTACAGCAGAACATGACAGTCGGCAAAAGGATGCACTACGCTATTTCAAGATGGGCGAAGGACCATACTATACTATTCTGCAAAACTATCATCTATGTCACCTGGAAGTGGTAAAAACGATTAAACGGGTCATAAATGGCGGTGGTGTCCTTTTAAATAATGGTGAAAACCCTGCTGTCAGTGTTGCAGCAATAGCCAAAAGAACACTTCAGCCTGGAGAGAAAATTGAAAAAGGCATTGGCAGTTTCCAGGTTAGAGGCGAAGCAGTAAAAATTGCAGGGCATAAAAATCATGTGCCAATTGGCTTGCTTGTAAATGCAGTCATGAAACAGCCGGTTGAGGAAGGTGAGATTATTACGTTTGATGATGTGGAACTGCCTGAGAGTTTGGCTTTGGCAGCATGGCTGGATACTATCGGAAAAACACCGATTAATAACTGAGAAAAAAGCTTTTACTGTGAAGGGATGGGCTTCCACTTGGAAAGAAACTCTACAATAGATGTTATGAAGTGTATTGCAGTATTTCTAGTTGTCAGTTTACACACGGTGACTTATGGCTATGATTGGCAGGAAGTTGAATATATCCGTTTTATCATTCGTGTCTTTCCAAGATGGGTTATTCCCTTTTTCTTTATTGCTGCAGGCTATTTCTTTGCCCGGAAGATCAAACAGCACAATTCCAGGGCGTATTTTAACCAGTATGTGACTAAATTAATCCGATTGTTTATTATATGGTACTTATTCTATCTGATTTATGACCTTGCTATACAAGTGGTTCTTGCAGTCTATATGGGATTAAACGTAAAAGCTGAATTACTGGATTACATAACATCATATGTGAATGTAAATGATCTTTACTATGGAAGCGGAATGACGTCCTATCATCTATGGTTCTTGACTGCACTTATCTGGTCAATGGTTATTTTGTATGTTGCTTTAAGATTTAATAAACTTAAATTTCTATTGATTGTGAGCTGTGTCCTTAACATAATCGGACTTTTCGGACAGACATACTCGAGCATCTTCAGTTTACCGATACACACTAGAGATGCTTTATTTTTCGGGTTGTTTTATACAACGATAGGTTGCTATATTGCAATGCATCGCGACTGGATTATCAAGAAGATCAGTGGGATTAAATCAAGTATCTTTGTTTATTTGTTCCTATTATTATCATTGATTCAAATTGGTGAATGGTTTCTAACAGTTAAAATATTGGATGGGACAAAAATGTTCGGTGACTATTATGCAACAACGGCCCCTTTAACTATCAGTCTCTTTTTGATAACGTTAAAAAACATTTCAACAGGAAGAAACACATTCATCGCTAAAGTAGGCAAAAATGCAGTAGGAATATATGTCTCACATTTGTTTGTAATAAGTATAATTATTCTTTTATTTAAATTACTGGATATAAGTTATTTAAGAAACAATTTTTGGTTTAACCTTATGTTAGTGCTGACAATTTTCTTTATTTCATACTATTTCTTCATATTTTTTAACAGCTTATTAAATAAAATTAAGATCTTGTTTTTATCGTTTATCGGGGATAGAAAGCATTTAAGGCAATCGAACAAAACAGCAATGTAAAAGGGTAAAAAGGTGGAAGGTATGATTTTCAAGAAAGGATATGAAGATGCTCCAGGGGATAGCGATTTTATTCATGCTATCCCTTCATTTTTTGCTGATTAGGCGGGCTACCCAAATACCTGTAAAACATAAAATTAGTGAGCAGAAAGTAACTTAACATTTTACTATGGAGGTAATTATGAGTGCTATCGCTGGAATTTATAATTTAAATAATGAACCTGTTTCGATAGAACATAGTCACGGCATAATGAAATCATTACAAAAATTCCCCGCTGATGATGTTCAGGTATGGCAAAAAGAAAATACTTTCTTAGGCTGCCATGCACAATGGATTACGCCTGTATCAGTTGGGGAGCAACTGCCTTATTTTGACTATGAGCGACAGTTGGCTATTACTGCTGATGCAATAATTGATAATCGTGAAGAATTGTTACAGAAGTTGCAGATTGATAAAGACGAAGGAAAAATAATGCCCGACAGCAAGTTGATTTTGCTTGCCTACTATAAATGGGAGGAAGAAACACTTAAGCATTTAATTGGTGATTTCGCATTTATGATTTGGGACGAGCGGAAGCAGAAGCTTTTCGGGGCAAGAGATTTTTCTGGTGCCAGAACGCTTTATTTTCACAAGAGCCCGCAGCGATTTGCTTTTTGTACAGCAATTGGCCCGTTGTTAACGCTACCTTATATTCAAAAGCAATTGAATGAACAATGGCTTGCTGAATATTTGGCTATACCGAACATGATTGATGCGGTAGATGGCTCCTTAACTGTAATTAAAGGTACCAAACAGGTTCCTCCATCCCACTCAATTACAGTAGTCGAAGGACAAGTAAACATTTCAAAATATCATACTTTGGTTGTTAATAAAGAGATAAAGTATAAAAATGATCGGGATTATGTTGATGCTTTTCGAGATGTGTTTCAAAATGCGGTAGACTCACGATTACGTACGCATCTTCCTGTTGGTTCCCAGTTGAGTGGCGGATTGGACTCAGGAGCAGTTGTCAGTTTTGCTGCTAAAACATTGAGAAAGAAGAATAAACAATTACATACATTTAGTTATATTCCGGAAAGTGACTTTAAAGATTGGACGCCACGACACAGAATGGCTAATGAACAGCCCTTTGTTGAATCAACTGTACAACATGTAGGGGGTATTAAGGACCACTATTTGAACTTTGAAGGGAAAAGTTCTATCTCAGAAATAGATGAATGGCTTGAAATAATGGAAATGCCTTATAAATTTTTTGAGAACTCCTTCTGGGTGAAAGGAATTTTTGAGAAGGCTAAACAACAAGGAATCGGAGTATTATTAAGCGGCGCCAGGGGGAATTTTTCAATATCCTGGGGACCGGCTTTGGACTATTATGCGGGTTTATTAAGAAAAATGAAATGGTTTCGTCTGAATAGTGAATTGCAGCGTTATAGCATAAACAACGGAGTAAATAAAAAAGCCCGCTTACTTCAACTTATTGGAAAGAAGGCATTCCCATCCTTAAACCGCTCAAAAGAAGTTTATCAATTGCCAATGCTAATTAATCCTGAATTTGCCAAAAGGATGGATGTTTTTAATAAAGTAGAAAGCCACGGAATTGATATAAACAGAGATTCTAAACCTAATATATATGAAGTTAGGAAGCAGCATTTTGAAAAGGAATATATGTGGAATTCGACTGGAACATCCGGAACAAAATTATCCTTGCGTTATGGGTTATGGAATCGCGATCCAACAAATGATATAAGGGTAATTCGATATTGTTTGGCCTTACCGGAAGAACAATTTGTGAGAAATGGATTAGACAGGGCGCTTATTAGAAGGGCTACAAAAGTATATCTACCTGACAAAGTAAGGTTGAATCAAAGCGTAAGAGGCATTCAAGGGGCTGATTGGGTTCATCGGATGACACCTTCCTGGGGACTTTTTATAAAAGAATTGCAGCAGCTGGTTATGGATCCCATCGTTTCGGAATTCTTAAATATTAAACTATTGAAGACTGCCATTTCCAAGCTTAAGGAAGGACCACGATTAGATTACGCATTTGATCCGGAGCTCAGGGTTCTAATGCGTAGTTTAATCGTTTATAGATTCTTAAAAGCATTTTATCTTAAAGGAGGTGAAATATATGCAGAAAGAATGGGAAAGGCCAGTGTTGGAAGTGCTGGATATTAGCATGACAATGCAAGGTCCGGGGATTAGGGATGTGGATGCTACGTTTGAAGATGAGGATGAAGTAGCGCATCTTCATAAGAGTTAATTTCTAGTCCTGACTTAATGTTTTATTTTTAAATGCCCTTATGCATCAATTATTGTATAAGGGCATAGAATTTCTTTATCTTACTAGCTTGCTGTATAAAGTAAAGTTATTATTTTCGACAGGGGAAAGTAGGCATATTAGGCGAGATAAGCAAAATTTACTATTTAAAATGAGGTAAGTCTAATTAACTACATTTCCAACTCCGGATAGTGCCTGATAAATAGATTGAAAAAGGCATTGCACCTTCCAAGTAAGAGTTGAAACAGTTAAGCTTGGCTGGCAACACGAATTGTGTTCCAAATGGCTTAATTATATATGCATTTATGAAAGGGTTATAAAAAAATTAGAAATAAGTATTGAAATTCCACTCAAAATGGGGTATGTTCTTTATATAGAACCATACAGGTGTAAAGTCACATTAATCACCTAATATACTGTTTTGGACACAATTTAGATTATAGCAAATTAAGCAACAGCTTTTTTTATGATTTTATAGTTCTTATTAAAGAACAAACGATGATCTTTTTTAGGAGAAGATACGATGAGTGCAATTGCTGGAATTTATTATGTAAAAGACACTGTTCCCAAAATTCATGGACAACAAATGATGCAGGCATTAAGCAAGTTTCCTGCAGATGCCGTGCAAACCTGGAACAAAGAAAATGTGTTTTTAGGGTGCCATGCACAGTGGGTTACACCGGAATCAATCGGTGAACAATTGCCTTTATATGATTATGATCGACAATTGGCAATTACGTCAGATGCAATGATTGATAATCGGGAAGAACTATTTGATAAATTAGGAATTCATCGTGAGGAAAGGAAAGTGATTCCGGACGGTAAATTGATTCTTCTTGCGTATTCGAAATGGGGAGATGAAGTTGTAAAACATTTGATTGGTGATTTTGCTTTTATGATTTGGGATGAAAAAAACCAAAAGTTATTTGGGGCAAGAGATTTTTCCGGAACAAGGTCGCTTTATTATTACCATGATGATCAGCGATTTGCATTCTGTACAGTCATGGAACCATTACTAAAACTGCCCTATGTAAAAAAGAAATTAAATGAAGAGTGGCTGGCTGAGTATTTGGCAATTCCGAACATGATTGACTCAGTTGATGTATTAAAAACTGCCGTTAAGGATATTCAACAAGTTCCTCCCTCACATACGATTACTGTAAAGAATGGAAGCGTGAACCTTTCTAAGTATCATGTACTATCATTTGACGAAAAAATTAGATTCAAGTCAGATGAAGAATACATTGAGGCTTTCCGTGATGTTTTCCAGAAAGCGGTTGACTCAAGATTACGTACATTTAAAGCAGTTGGATCACAATTGAGTGGTGGACTCGACTCAGGATCGATTGTTAGTTTTGCTGCAAAAACGTTGAAAAAACAAAATAAGAGATTACATACCTACAGTTCGATTCCTGTGGAAGATTTTAACGATTATACACCAAGACATCATTTCCCTGACGAACGCCCATTTATCAATAAAACCGTTGATTATGTAGGAAATATTGAAGATCACTATTTAAGTCTAGATGATAAAAATTCTTATACAGATATCGATGACTGGCTGGAAGTTATCGAAACGCCTTATAAATTTTTCGAGAATTCATTCTGGATGAAAGGTATTTTTGAACATGCGAGTAATGATGATATTGGGATTTTATTAAGCGGAGCGAGAGGAAACTTTACAATATCTTGGGATCCGGGATTAGAGTATTATAGTCATTTATTAAAGCGTATGAAATGGATTCATTTTGCCCGTGAACTTAAATCTTTTAGCAGTAATATTGGAGTAGGGAGGAAAAAAGTACTTCAAGTTATAAGTAAAAAGGCCTTTCCTTTTTTAAGCCATGAAGACGACTATCAATTTCCGATGCTTATTAATCCTCATTTTGCTAGTGAGATGAACGTGTTTGATAAACTTCAAAAATATGGAATGGGAGAAGATGGATTCCCCGAACTCAACATGTTTAAAGAAAGGCAATACCTTGTTGGTAAAGATTTTATTTGGAATACAAATGGAATATCATTCTCGAAGTTATCTTTGCAATATGGATTATTAATGCGTGATCCAACCAATGATATCCGTGTGATAAATTATTGTATGGCTATTCCATTGGATCAATTTATTAATAGCGGAATGAACCGAGCGCTTATCAGAAAAGCAACAAAAGGGTATCTGCCGGATGAAGTGAGGTTAAACCAAACAAAATATGGACTTCAAGCAGCGGATTGGGTTCATCGGATGATACCCTGCTGGACAGATTTAATTAAAGAGGCGAAACAGCTAGTGAAAGATAAGGATATGGCACAATATTTGAATATGGGGACGGTAAAAAATGCCCTTTCTAAAGCAATGGAAGTTCCAAAAGGTGATTTTACCCCTAATCCTGATCTTAGAGTCCTAATGCGTAGTATAATCGTATATCGATTTCTACAATCATTTGACCTTGAAGGAGGTGATACATATGAAAAAGAAATGGAAAGAGCCAAGACTAGAATTGTTGGATATTAGAGAGACAATGCTGGGTAGTTGGAAAGGTGGCCATGATGCAATATTTGATTTCAATGATAAAGGTTGGTACCCGGACAATCCAGGTGGTGGCGGTAACGATGGCGGAGGCGGCAACATCGGTAGTTAAATTATGAAATTCGATAGTTTTTACCTAGGTCTGTTTGTATTGCCATATTTAATAGAAGTTTAATAGTAATCAGGCGATGCGGGACCAGGGTAGAAGTTATGGACCAATATGATGTTTATGAACCAACTATCATTTTGGTTATTGTAAGCCGTATTCAACATTAATTCCATTGACCCTTATACATACCAGTTTGTATAAGGGTTATTCTTTAATATAGAAAAGATTACTATTTTTTGAGACTGTACAATAGTGTTGAGAGATCTACGTTTCATTTGTTTGCAATATTTTATTTATCATAAAAAAGTAGGTGAGTAACTAGTGTTTCAAACAACTAAAGCCACATCCTATGCAGCATTTGGATTAAACATTTTAAGTGAATATTTTTTACCTGAATTAAAACGTAATAGTAATGAAGATTGTGATTCAGATTTAATAATCAAGAAAGAAGACCTATCTATCTTTTGGCTGGAAAATGCCCAAACAGACTCCTATTACTACATCAAAGAAAACCTTTGCATGGTCAGGGTTCCCGATGTAGCCATTTACAAAATTGAAGATGGAAGGGGAATTTCGGTATCTCCTTTCGAAGGCTCAAACGATGACCAGATCCGACTTTATATACTTGGCACGTGTTTGGGTGTAGCACTCATGCAACGAAAAATATTACCTATACATGGAAGCTGCATTGCTATTGATGGGAAAGCCTATGCTATTGTAGGTGATTCCGGTGCAGGAAAATCAACGCTGGCTTCCGCATTTGTAAATCGGGGCTTTCAATTACTTACAGATGATGTCATAGCTGTGACGCTATCTGAGGAAAATGTTCCGATTGTTATACCTTCCTATCCACAGCAAAAATTATGGCAGGAAAGTTTGGACCAGTTCGGCCTCAAGTCTAATCAGTTTAAACCTATTTATGATAGAGAAACAAAATTTGCAATTCCTGTTACCGACCATTTTCTTGATAAACCCATGCCCTTAGCGGGGATTTTTGAATTGAATAAAACAGATCAACATGAAATTGAAATATTACCTGTTCAGCAATTAGAGCGGTTTCCTATTCTCTACTATAATACCTACCGGAACTTTATGATTAATCGTTCCGGACTAATGGAGTGGCACTTTGAGTTTTCAGCCAATATGGTAAATCGGATTGATTTTTATCAAATAATGAGACCAAGTTCACGATTCACTGCTCATGAATTGGTGGATAACATATTAAATTTAATAAACAAGGGAGAGTAAGACATATGAATAAAACAATCTCAATAAACGATATTGTAAGTCAGATAGAAGGAAATATTGTCAGTGACATGGATGGAGAAAAAGTCATGTTAAGTATCCAAAATGGAAAGTATTACAATCTTGGTGAAATTGGCGGGGAGATTTGGGAGTTTATCAAAGAACCTGCATCAATTCATGACCTGATTCGTTCGTTAGTAGCGCAATATGATGTAGAAGAAAGTGAATGCAGGGATCAGACTATTGGATTCATAGATCATTTATTAGAAGAAGGTTTAGTAAAGGTAGAGTCTGCTTAAGAAGGGGAAAGAGCGAGATGCGAAAGGTAAACATACTTCTGTCGTTAAATATGGAAATGAAAGTGCTCTTATTCGAAGCATATTTTTATCTAGCCTGGGGGCGTATGCTAAAAGGGATGCCCTTTTCAAAAATTGCCCCTTCACTGGGAGAAAAAATGAAAGAAACATCGACCAATCTAAATCCTGAATACAGAAGGAAGTTGGGAGGAATATCCCAAGCGATACAAATCATGAGCAAGTATACGTTTTGGGAAAGTGAATGCCTTGTTAAAGCAATTGCCGCAATGAAGATGCTGGAAAAACGGGACATTGAAAGCACGCTTTACCTGGGAATGGCAAAAGATGAATCGGGCCAATTAATTGCCCATGCTTGGTTGCGCAGTGGCCCTTTCTATATAACTGGTGCGGCAGGGATGGAACGTTTTACAGTTGTCAACAAGTTTGCAAAAACCTTGTCAAAGTAAGGAGAGAACGATATGAAACGGTTCAATCTTGATATCTCCAACGTACCAAATGAACTTCGCTTCATAATTGAGCTATTAAAAAACGAAGATATTGCTACTATCAATCCAATAGTTTATAAGAATATTGATTGGAAAGCATTTATAGAATTGTTATTTCATCACCGATTATACCCGATTATCTATTCAAAATTAAAACAGTTTGACGGGGGAATTGTACCACCGGATGTGGTGAATTATATTTCCATTTACTACAAGAAAAACACATTGCAAATGCTGAAATTCAGTGCAGTGACGGAAAATATCAGCAGACTGTTTGCTGAAAATCGGATTCCACTCATTTTATTAAAAGGGCCGGCACTTGGTCATTTATTGTATGGGGACATTTCACTAAGAACCTCCAGTGACTTAGATTTCCTGGTTCCTATTGAGGAACTGGAAAAAACGGATAGATTGCTTGCCGAACAGGGCTATCAAAAACATGATTACATAAAAACAGTACTTAATGATTGGAAATGGCGACATCACCATGTAACTTATTATCATCCCCAGCAACAAATCAAAATGGAAATTCATTGGCGATTAAATCCTGGTCCCGCTAAAGAACCTGGTTTTCAGGAATTATGGGAGAGGAAAAATAGAAGTAAGTTTACTAGTTTTCCAGTTTATTTATTAGGGAAAGAGGATTTATTCTTATTTCTAACGTCTCATGGTGCACGCCACGGCTGGTCACGGCTTCGCTGGTTGGTCGATATTCAGGAATTGGTTAAACAAGAAATAGATTGGAAAAAAGTAAATGATAAATTAAGAGTATGTTACTATAAAAAGCCTGCAGGGCAAGGACTTTTATTGGCATCTTGTCTTTTAAATTCGGGGATAAGTCATGAAATGCAGCGATTAATGAAAGCTAAATCGACAATGCATTTAGCTCAGCAGGCGGTATATTATTTGGAAAATAGGATTAATCTGCACACAGATCCGGTTCCGGAAGATGTAGCGCACTTTCATAAACATCATTTATTTTCATTGATGGGTTGGCGGCAGAAATGGTTATTTTTATTGAGTTTCTTATACCCTTATCCAGATGATGTAGAAACATTACCATTACCAAAAACCTTGCACTTTCTCTATTTTCCATTACGGCCAATTTTGTGGGCTTACCGGAAGACGAGAAAAATTGCCTTTTCATAGGGGGGACGATGATGAAATCCATCATTTATTTTTTAAAACAAATACACGCTTACTCTGGGAAAATTGTTTATATAAATCTTATGGCAATGACGGGGATTGGTTTATTAGAAGGTGTAGCTATTTTATTACTGATACCATTAATCAGTATAAGTGGAATTATCGACATGGGTGTAGAGGGAATCCCTCTTTTAAACAATCTTGGTTTTATTGAAAATATCCCCCCTCTTATTGGACTTCCTGTGATTTTAACTTTTTATGTTTTACTTGTAATTGGTCAAAATATCGTGCGCAGACAGTTAACAGTGAAGAATACAGAAATACAACAGGGTTTTCTACGATACATGCAGGTGGAAACCTATAAGTCAATACTTCATTCAAATTGGCAATTTTTTGTCAAACAAAGAAAATCGGATTTGGTAAACATTCTGACATCAGAAATTGGTCGTTCGAGTATGGGGGCGTATTCTGTATTAAAGTTTATTTCATCTACGGCATTTTCCGCCATTCAAATTGGTCTTGCTTTCATTCTCTCACCCAGTATAACCATTTTTGTATTGCTATGCGGTTTGATTCTCATCTTTTTTAATCGTAAGTTCCTTAAACGGTCACTTGCCTTAGGAAGAAGAAATTTTGAATTAGGCCGGGAATACCTTGGGGGTGTTACGGATCAGATGAATGGGATTAAAGATATTAAAAGTAACACACTTGAAGATTCCAGAATGGTTTGGTTTCAATCGATTACTAAAGATATGAAAAATCAACAAGTGGAATACACAAGATTAAAAGCAACCTCACAACTATATTACAAAGTAGCATCAGCGTTATTAATTGCTGTGTTTATTTATTTTGCCTTAATGATGTTTCAGGCACAGGCAGCACAACTTCTTTTAATAACAGCGATTTTTTCCAGGTTATGGCCAACAGTTGCTGGTATACAAGCATCATTGGAACAAATTGCATCAACGATTCCATCATTTAAAGCAGTGATAGCGTTACAGAATGAATGTAAGATTGCAAGGGAATTTGAGAAAAATAAAGAAGAAAAAATTATACCGTTACAGGTCCAGAATGGTATCGAATGTGATCACATCCATTTCCGATACAACCAGCGTAAAAATAATTATGCACTTAAAGATATTGACATTACCATCCCCGCAACCCAAATGATGGCATTTGTAGGGCGCTCGGGTGCTGGGAAAAGTACATTAATTGATATTTTATTGGGATTAAATAAACCGGAAAAGGGGCAAGTCATTATTGATGGGGTACCATTAACCAGTGATCAGTTATTAGCATGGAGAAGGTCCATCAGCTACGTACCACAGGATCCATTCCTATTTAATACGAGTATACGAGACAATCTTCTTTTAGTAGAACCTGATGCGAGTGAAGAACAAATGTGGGATGCCCTTGATTTCTCCTCGGCAGCAGAGTTTGTGAGTAAGCTGCCGGATGGACTTGATACGTTAATTGGCGATCGCGGGATAAAATTATCCGGCGGTGAGCGGCAGCGGCTTGTTTTGGCTCGCGCAATCTTGCGTAACCCATCTATTCTTGTACTGGATGAAGCAACAAGTTCACTTGATACGGAAAATGAGGCAAAAATCCAGGAAGCATTGGATAGGCTGAAAGGGAAAATGACAATCATAGTAATTGCGCACCGTCTATCAACGATTCGAAACGCCGACCAAGTGGTTGTGCTGGAAGAAGGTGAAATCGTCCAAAAAGGCGGGTTCACCCAGCTGGCAGGTGAGAAAAGAAGCACATTCAGTTATTTATTACAGAATCAAACGGAAGTTACACAATAAGATGGCGGTGATCAGTCTTGAAAAAGATTGGAGGAAGGATTCTACTAGGAATATTACTCGCATTTGTTGTATTAATTGTTTATACCATATGGGACAATAACCGAATAACGATCACAGAGCAAAAAGTCATGATAGAAGATCTCCCGGAACAACTTAAAGGGTTCCGGATTCTTCATGTTACAGACCTGCATGAAAAAGAATTTGGCAACAATCAGGCAAAATTGATAGACGCGATAAATGCCATCAATTATGATGCGATTGTTTTCACAGGGGACATGCTGGATAGCACGCAAAGCACCGATTTCACCTCTTTTTACACTTTGCTCGAAGGTATTACGAATAAAGAAAATGCCTGGTTCGTACCAGGAAATACTGATCCATACAGTTACCAATTCAACCCGGATATCGAAAAAAGTGAGTTCATTAAAGGGATGGAAAAAAGAGGTGTCAAACTGTTGGAATCAATAGATACAGCAGAAATAGATGGATCGGAAGTCCACTTTGTGAATTTCGAGCTGGCTATTGTGAAAGATTCTGAACACGTTGGCATAAGTAACGGCGTGGTCACCCCGCCATATGAATCAAATGAAAAGTATATCGCGCATCGAAAGCAGCTTTGGGAGGGCATGGAAAAAATAGAGGATGAAAAAACAGTCATTGCTCTCAACCATTACCCGGTGGTTGATGCGAGAATCGATTATATCAAAAATAGCTCCAGCAAAGTTTTAAGAGATTTTGATTTAATCATGGCTGGACACTATCATGGCGGCCAAATCCGCCTGCCGTTTGTAGGTGCACTATTCGTTCCAGAGCCCTGGTACAACAACAGTTTTTTTCCACCAAAAGACCGTGTGAATGGATTATGGGAATACAAGCAAATGAAGCAGTATGTCAGTACCGGTCTTGGAAGCAGTGACTCCATCTTATTCCTGAAGTTTCGCTTGTTTAACCCTCCGGAAATTAACCTGATCACATTGGAGCGTCAAGCAAAATAAAAATAGCTTTTGCTGTAAAAAATCTAGTATAATAGTACTATGCAATCATCACCGGGAGGAGAGTATAGTGAGAGACACAATTTATAAAAAAGACATAAAGAATTCTGGTAAACAGCGTTGTAAGCAGCTGGAGCGGAATCAGCAATTTTATAAAAATAAGTCGCACAAAAACCGGAAATCCCCAAATGCCCCATCTGAGTCAGCATCTGAAAACTATCAACGGGAAAAGAAGCTCCGCAAACGAGCGCAGAAGGATTTACATACAGTTCGAAATACACTGGAGCAGAATAAGAAGACTATTAAAAAGCAAAAGCAGGAATTACAGGAGTATAGGAAAGAAGTTTTCAGGCTTAAACATGATTGCTGGGAACTTACACAATCGCTTAAACAAGTAAATACCCTCGAAAAAGAGATAAAGCAGCAGGAACATACCATTCAACTGGAACGAGAAGAGCGGTTAAAGGCAGAAGATACAGTTCGGCAACTGGAAGCTGAACGAAAGAAACGCCGGAAAAATAATAACAAAATGACTGCGCATACGAATCAGGTCAAACAATTAAAACAATCAAATGCCTCGCTGAAACGTCAATTGGAAAATTATGATCTGCTATCCCATCAAAAATATAGTAATCTCGAACAAGAGGTAAAAGATTTGCGGAAAGAAGTTCTCGTTCATCGCAATCGCGAGAAAGAGATTTATAAAAATCCGATGTATCTGTTTCCATATTTGAAACAGCATATTACAAGTGATTATTTGCCCGATTTATTAAATCTGATTGAAGACTCCATTACCACCAGCAACCTCCCGCATTTCTACCGCGGTCCCCATAATTTGTTTTATCTGCTTATGCGGCGTGTGAATTTACTTGCCTATCAAACCAAAAAAAGAACCAGGCCGTACCATCTTCAGAATACACACAATACAAATAAAATAAATCGTCTCGGTTATCTAATCTATGTAAATGATAGCTGGAAATTTGTAGACCTCTCCGAGAGTGACAGACAGCAAGTTTACCCGGTAATTGAAAATTTGAGCGATAGTGAGCTTTCCATCAATACACCAGCTAGGGCTATTTTTCGCCAGGAAGGGGTAAACATTCTGCACCTATTTTCATTACGGCCTCCAAGAACTCCACAGGCCAAACAAAAACATACCAGAACAAAATCGCCAAAAAAACAATACAATTTTTTTGGCAAATTCAATATTCTGGTTTTGGGATCAAGGTTTATGAACGATTATAAATACCGATTGGAAAAACACGGATTTATAGTAGAACTTCACAATCCCTATGAAGAAAGCTATGAACTGTTGAAAGGTAAAATTAACCGAGCCGAAATAATCCTTGTCTGTGAACGTCATGTTCCACATAGTATTTGGGATTATATTGATAAAACACAGCCATATGTGAGTGTGTTAAAGCAGGACAGCAAGGATCTGATTTCCACACATGCCTACCTGACGTTACAACGGTGTGAGCTTGTATAGGAAATGGTATAATCGGGTATAGATGAATGGAGGCAGATTTTCATGAACGCGTTTTTAAAAACAATTGAACCACATATACTTTCTGATGATCCGATACTGCAGCGTTCTGTGATGCATTCATTAAGGGAATACCCGTATATACCCATTGAATGGACAGCAGAATTATTGCGAAAGTCCAGAGGCTCCAGACAGTCGATGCGTAATATTGTCCTTTCGATGGACGAAATGCATTTTGATGAGAATGCCGTGAAAGAATTAATTATATGCCTGAGACTAACCAGCAAAGAGAAGCTTCATATCTATACAAGATTACTTCATCAGATTAGTCCGGAATTGCTGTTGGCTCATAAAAAAGAACTTAATCCATATATTTCTGCTGTAGATTGGGAGTTTTATCAGAAATTAGTAACAGTCAATGATATGGAGGAAGCTTACTCTCTCTACTTTGATGCTATTCGTAATTTAGACTCAAAATACAACGGGCATTGGTATAAACTCTGCAAGCGAGCTATTGAAATGCTTATTGAAAAAGGCTTCATGAATGAATGGGAGATTGTACTCAGAATCCGGGAAATACTTGAAGAGAATGATGGCATCCTTAATTATGAAGGTCTCTTGAATGTATACGCGATGAGTATTTTTCGTGAACCGAAATGGATTCCACTGCTTGTCGAAATGCTCACATGGGACGATGATTTTTTGCTGGAGGAAGTAAGCAGATCACTAATAAGCTATCAGTCGGATAAAGTAGTTGAAGCAGTTTACCCGCTTTGTAAAACAGATGATTTTATTTTTCCGATTGGCGTTTTGAAAGATACAAAAACAGAATCAGCAGTCAGCGCATTAAAGCAACTCTATCATGAAACGGATGATTCCGAAGCGTGGGAACTCATTGCAGATGGACTATGCAGTCAGTTTTCCATAGAAGGAATTCCAGAGATTGAACGGCATATGGATCAGGGTTATCGCGCAAAAATTGTGGAAATAGAGGAATCGGCATATGGGTTTTACAAGGTTATCGGGGAGACGCATCCGGAATTGCACCTTTGGAAAAGAGAATCAGAGGAACGTGAGCGCAAATTTCAAGCACGATTGGGTAGGGATTTGGTGAACCAACCTATTATTAAAGAAAGTAAAGTTGGACGCAATGACCCATGTCCATGCGGGAGCGGTAAGAAATATAAGAAGTGCCACGGCGCCTGATGTGGATAGTAGAATTTGCCGCATTGCGGTACATCCAGTAATATAGTACAATGTAAGAATTGCAACGTTTGAAATGAGGTATCAAAATGAGTAAAACATCCATTTATGGAATGACATATGAACAATTGACCGATTGGCTGGTGGAACACGGACAACAGCGTTTCCGCACAGATCAGGTTTGGAACTGGCTTTATAAAAAGCGTGTCACTGAATTCGCTGAGATGAAGAACGTCAATAAAGAAACAATTGAACTGCTTGAGGAGAATTTTGTTCTTCACACATTGAAGGAGGAAATCAAGCAGGAATCTTCTGACGGTACGGTTAAATACTTGTTCAGGCTTGCGGATGGCAACGTAATCGAGACGGTATTGATGCGTTTCAATTACGGATTGTCTGTTTGTGTGACAACACAGGTAGGCTGTAATATTGGCTGTTCGTTCTGTGCAAGTGGTCTGTTGACGAAGAGCCGTGATCTGAATGGCGGCGAAATTGTCGAGCAGATTATGAGTGTGCAGAAGCATCTTGACGAAAAAGGTGAAGATGAGCGCGTAAGTCATATCGTTGTTATGGGTATTGGCGAGCCATTCGATAACTTTAACAATCTAATGGACTTCATCAATGTCGTGAACCATGACCATGGCTTGAATATTGGTGCAAGACATATTACCGTGTCTACAAGTGGCCTTGCTCATAAGATTTATGAATGGGCAGATGCCGGCACACAGGTTAATTTGGCTATATCCTTACACGCGCCAAATAACGAACTAAGAACCCAGATTATGAAAATAAACCGGGCATTTCCGATTGAAAAGCTCATGGCTTCAGTCGATTACTACCTGGAAAAAGTAAACCGCCGTATTACGTATGAATATATTATGCTGAAGGATGTCAATGATCATAAAGAAGAAGCGGAAGAACTGGTGAAATTGCTTGATGATAAACGGCATTTAAGCTATGTGAACCTGATTCCGTATAATTCCGTTGACGAACACAACCAGTATCAGCGCAGTGACTCCGAAACAATCCAGGCATTTTACGAAACATTAAAAGAGAACGGCATTAACTGTGGTGTCCGCTGGGAAAACGGTGCAGATATTGATGCTGCATGCGGACAGCTCCGAAGCAAGCAAATTAAGAAAAAGAACGCAGTGTAAGAAAAAAACCAATTGCTGTCATTCAGCGATTGGTTTTTTGGTAATTGGAAAAAAGAACATACGAAGCGGACATATATTCCGCTATTTCCCGCAAAACACACGTTTTAAAGGTATTCACGGACATATATTCCGTTATATCCCAAAAATGAGCGAATGGAAGACCGTTTTTCGCCTGATAGCGGAACAAATGTCCGCGAACAGTGTAAAATCACCGTTTTCGACACAAATAACGGAATAAATGTCCACTTAATCATTGCAGCACAGATTTATGTACCTACTGTTTTTCACTGTTTGTCGTCACGGTTTCCTCAGCCTGGTCCTCTTCCCATCCTTTACAAACATCCACCCAGCCTTTAGCAAATGAATAATCAGCTAACTCATCACATGATAATTCAATTGCTGAGTTTGTACTTCCACAGGCAGGAAATACGGTTTCAAAGCGTTTCATCGAGACGTCCAGATAAACATCCAGGTCGTTTGTTAATCCAAATGGGCAGACGCCGCCGACGCCATGCCCTGTCTGTTCCAACACTTCGTCAGGTGAAAGCATTCGTGCCTTGAAGCTGAAATAATTACGGAACTTTTTATTATCAATTTTGGCATCACCAGCGGTAACGACCAATAGTCCGTTGTCCCCTTCGCCTCTGAAGGATAGCGTTTTCGCGATACGTGCAGGACGAACACCAATCGTATCAGCTGCTTCCTGAACCGTGGCGCTTGAGCTGTCAAACTCCATTACGTCTGCATCACGATCCCACTTTTTAAAATGATTCTTCACACTTTCCAATGACATCTGCATTCACAGCTCCTCTCTGCCAATATTATGAAAAATATATCATTCTTTCATACAGTAAAGCAAAAAAGAGGTCCTGTCCCTAGCTTTTTGCATGCTTTTCCTTACGATGGAATCTAATATTTCCCAGTTCATTTAGGATAATTGCGCCAATGATTAGAATCGTCCCAACCCATTGAACGGCAGTTATTGTCTCATGAAGGATGATGCCGGCAGACGTTATTGCGACCGGCAATTCAATAGAGCTTAATATGTTTGCCAGACCTCCGGAAACTAAATGTGCTCCAAGCGCGAAAAATAATGGAGGCAACACAGCACCAAATAGTGCAACACCCGCACATACTAACCATAAGTGTCCATCAGTTACGGGGATAGATGGGATGTCTCTGATAAAAATCAACGACACCAGTACGGCGGATCCAGTTACCATTATTGAACTGCGAACCCATGGATCAACATCCACTGCAACTTTGCCGCTCGAATAAATAAATCCGGCATATGTAAATGCAGAAAGGATGCCAAATACAAAACCCATTGCAGGCAACCGATCAAGGCTTCCATGAAGGATATTGGAGGCTAAAAACACGCCTGTAAGAATCAGCACGATTGCCAAAAAGGTCATAAAGGTCGGCTTGATTTTGCTGAATATCCATTCAAGCAGGATGCCGATCCAGACGAATTGGAATAATAATATAATTGCTAATGACGCCGGAAGATACTGCATTGAGCCATAGTAAAAAATACTTGTCAGCCCGACAAACGAACCGGTAATCAGAATTTGTTTGATATTCTTTCGGTTTAACCCTCTGAAGCTTGCTCCTTTAGCTAAAGCGATACCCCACAAAAACACGAAGGAAATCAGCATTTGAATAATATTAATCTGACCAAGTGTGTAACCATAGCTGAAGCCCAGTTTGGCAAAAATGGGTGTAAATCCAAAGCTGCCTGCCCCAATTAATACGAAAATAATTCCTCTTTTTCTTCCCATAGCTGTCAACTCCTCGTACTAAACAAAGCAATCATATCATAGTTTGCATGTCACAATAATAAAAGACTGCTAACATAGCAGCCTTCATGAATCCGAATATCTCACAGACATTGGCAAATCGTTTATGCTATTCTTTACCGACACACGGTTTTTGCCGAGTTCTTTTGATTTCAGTAATAGATGGTCGGCATTAACGTACCCTTTTTCGATGGAAAGGTATTCCGTCGTTTTATAATAATACAATCCGAATGATGCGGTATAGGAAATTGAAATGTTTTTCGACTTAAATTCCGCATGGACCTGACTGGTACTCACATCACTCCGCATCAGTTCCACCAGTTCCCAGCATTCCTCATATGTTTTATTTCTGAGGAAAATTGTAAACTCTTCGCCGCCGGTTCGGAATAAATGATCCCCCTCAGTAAGCCTGTACTGCAGAACTTTTGCAAAATGCCGGATTACTTTGTCACCAATGGCATGGTTATAGTTATCGTTATACTGCTTGAATTTATCAATATCCGCTACAATAATTCCGATATACTCTCCTGACGCGTTATACTCCTTCATTTTTTTGTCCAAATATGCCCGGTTATACACGCCCGTCAGGAAGTCGCTGTATGCCATTTGTTCGAATTTATCACGTTCTATTTTGTTGCGGATACTCAGTGATTTATCCACGAGCGAACGACTGACCAGATAGTTTAAGATAAACAGGGCAATGACCATTTCCCATCTTTCTTCCTGTAAAAAAATAAGCAGTAACCCGTTTGAGAAGGCCATTTTTCCTAAATCAGCAACACTCCTGCTCTTTATAAAATCAATTGCATCCCGCCATGACCTGATTTCCCCATAGCAGATCGAGATGATGATAAGGTAAATATCAGATAAGAAGGCAGTAAACAGCACGAGACAGATAATTAAGATCCAAAAGCCGAACGGTATGTTTTGAAAGGCAGGATAAAATTGTGTAAACAGGTAAAATGCAATCGTGTTGTTAAGCACAAATGACGCGATATTATAAAATGTATGCAGAAACTCTTCATCATCAGCCGTTTTTGTGAATTTGCGATAAAAATAAACTGTAAAAGAAGTAATCGTTTCGTAGATGAGCAGTCCAAGCGGGCCGGCGAACAGGGCAATTGACAAGCTGTATGAGATGCCGTAATCCATGTTTATTTTTCCATTTGTTGTTACTACTCGCAGGTGGATATAGAGGATGGAGAATAACCAATACAGTCCAAATGCCTTCAAATATACAGAAGTGTCAATCAACATAGGTCCGGATAGTAAAGCAGCAAAAAAAGAAGCCGCGAATAATGCGATGATGAAGACCTTAACACGCAACATTGGCAATTCTCCCCCTTTCCATATAGGACCTTCAACCTAAACAATATTCTTAATCATATCATAATTAAATCTCTTTTTGTAAAAAATCTGTCATTTCTGATGGGATGCCTCTTTTGGGCATGGGTCCTTTGTAATTTTGTATAGAAATTGCCATTCATATCAAACTAACGGGTGAAAGGAGTTGGGAAGGATGGAACTTGATTGGATTTGGAAGGCAGTACTTATAGTTATTGGTGGAACATTCCTTTTACGGCTTGCCGGCAGGAAATCCATTTCACAAATGACGCTCCCGCAAACAGTTCTTATGATTGGGATTGGCTCGTTGCTTATTCAGCCTGTATCAGGCTCAAACATCTGGCAGACACTGGCTGTAGGAGGCATTCTTGTTTTTACGTTGATATTAATGGAATATGCCCAGGTGAAAGGGAATCCGTTTGAAAAATTCATAATTGGAAAATCCAAGGTTCTTATCGAAAATGGTCAGTTGAATGAAAAAAATTTAAAGAGGCTGCGACTTACAGTAGATCAGCTGGAGATGAATCTGAGAGTTCAAAATGTCACAAGCTTAAAAGATGTGGAATGGGCGACTTTGGAGCCTAATGGACAGGTTGGTTTCACACTAAAAAAAGAAGCCCAGCCTGTAACGAAAAAAGAATTCCAGGAGTTTTCAGCAGAGGTTCAACAATTACTTACTCAAATAGGTAAAAATCAGGCAGCTAATCCATCTCTTTTTCCAGATCAGCAGAATATATTTACGGAGATTGATGAAGAAAAACCTAAAAAACCATCGCCAAAACACCTGCAATGAAGTTGACCGCGGACATTTAATCCTTTATTTCCATCAAACACACGTCTTTTGCAACTCTGGTGGACCTCTATTCCTTTATTTGGCCAAAAGCATGCCTTATTGACAGGTTTTTTAGTGGATAGCGGAACAAATGTCCGTGGACTCATCCAAAATACGATTTTTTTCAGATATAAAGGAACAGATGTCCACCGCAAATTTTGGATGCGATACTTGTACAATTTATCAATACATATGAAACAGAAATAGCATACCACCAAGTATGCTATTTCCGTTTCTCAGCACTTTTTAAATAAAAAAGAACCCTACGGCAAGATAAATCGCAACAGAAATCCCTGCTCCTATCGAACAAATCTTTAACTTATAGCGTGCGTATTCAACCAACGGCATTTCCAGAATCGATGCGGTCGTAATGGTTGTATCCCCGAGCGGAGACGTCATTGCGCCAAACGATCCACTGGCGAACACAGCTCCAACTGTTAATGGTATCGATGCGCCGGATGATACGGCGAGTGCTATTCCGAGCGGCATGAACAATCCCCACGTTCCCCACGATGATCCGATAAAATAACTGACTACGGCTCCAATCAGAAATATAATCGCCGGAATTGTGAACGATGGCAGGAATGAACCGAGTGTAGTACTGATAAACTTCGAGAAGCCAAGATCCTCGGCTACAAGAGACAATGCCCAGACGAGTACGAGCAGGATGATTGCCTGCATCAGCTGGTTTCCGCCATCAAAGAAGTGGAAGATTGTCTCACCCAGCTCCTGTTTGCGGAACATGTAATAGACAAACGTAATAATAAGTGTAATGAAAATAGCCAGCAGCATGACAAATGTTGCGTCCGCTTGTGAAAAGGCATCAAAGACAGTTTCTGCACCTTTTGACACCCCGTCTTCCCATAACAGGAACAGTGATAAACCAAGCAGCAGAAATAATGGAACAATTAAATTCCAAGGCTGTGCTTTTACCATGGACAGTTCCTTTTCTATCCCGACGCGGTGGTATTCAGGGTCATCTTCATTCTTGCTTTTCTGCTTTTTAGTAATTTCTTTTTCAGATGATGACCAGAACGTCCGAATCAAGCCAATCACAAGCATGACAATGGCGTAAAAGTTAAACAGAATGCTAAGTAAAAAAATCTGATAGGAGTCCATTCCCAGGTCATGTTTCTGAACCCCGGCTTCCACCAGTGAAACCATAAACCCGACAAATGCGGTGGCTACAGGCAACAGAACAATAACCGAGCTTGTAGAGACATCCATCGTGAATCCGACCTTGCGTTTGGACATTTTCATTTTATCCATGAGTGATTTCACGACTGGTCCAATCATCATAATCCGGAACATCGGCATCATGAATGTAAATGGCAGTGTAAGCCAAATCAAGCTAAGCAATCCGCGCTGGGAGTCTATTTTTTCACCGATCCATTGGGAGAACCCTTTAATCCCTCCGGAGATATTCATCATACCAACAAGACCACCAAATAAATAAAGAAAGGCAATAATTTTAATGTTATTTTCATCAGATAGAGTCGTTACAATATAGTTAACTGTTTTCTGAGACCCGCCTAATACACTGAATTCAACAAGTAAAGCGCCAACTAGTAATCCGAGAACGAGGCCCGGCAGTATTTTTTTCAGCCAAATAGATAACCCGATTACAATGATAAATGGAATTAACGATAACCATGTTTGCTCCATATTTATGCCTCCCTTCCACAGTTTAATTTGTCCCAATCAGGTCGATTTCATGCGAATGATTATTTCGGTACTAACGTCTTATCTTTTGCCGTAAGTATTTATTTAAATATTTCGTTAAGTTAAAATGGAAACAGATAGGATGGAAGGGGATTTGTATGGTAGAAGATAAAGTGGTTTTTATTACAGGTGCAGCCAGTGGTATCGGATATGCTTTAGCGGGTGCCTTTGCCGAAAATGGGGCAAAAGTTGTTGTATCAGACCTTAATGAAGATGGGGTGAAAGAGGCTTCACAGCAATTGCTCGGCAGGGGCTATGATTGTCTGGGTATTAAATGTGACGTGAATGATGAGGCGGAGTTGGAGCATGCGATTAATGTTGCAGCCGAAAATTATGGACGGATTGATGTTTTAATCAATAATGCAGGTCTGCAGCACATCGCACCAATTGAAGAATTTCCAACCGAAAAATTTGAGCAGCTTGTGAAAGTTATGCAGGTAGCGCCGTTTATGGCAACAAAACATGTTTTTCCGATTATGAAAAAACAAGGATCGGGCCGTATCATCAACATGGCTTCCATCAATGGTCTGATTGGATTCGCAGGAAAAGCTGCATATAACAGTGCCAAGCATGGTGTGATTGGCTTGACGAAAGTGGCAGCACTTGAAGGAGCAGAACATGGAATTACGGTTAATGCCATCTGCCCCGGCTATGTAGATACACCACTGGTCCAAAATCAGCTGGCTGACCTTGCTGGAAATCGCGGGGTATCGTTTGAAAAAGCATTGGAGGAAGTTATTTATCCGCTTGTTCCGCAAAAAAGGCTGCTGGACGTTCAGGAAATTGCTGATTACACAATGTTTATCGCAAGTGACAAAGCAAAAGGAGTGACAGGGCAGGCAGTAGTGTTGGATGGAGGATATACCACACAATAAAAAACCATGCAGAGAGTAAGCGCTCTGCATGATTTTTATCTGTCGAAATCATCAAAATGCTGGTCCTCCAACACTTCAAGTGCTGAACGTTTTCTTTTTTTGCCGCGCTTACGCTTTACAATTTCCTCCCGGTCAATATGGATTGTTGGCGGATCGTAATCTTTTGACGCCTTCAAATCTTCATTGGAAGCTTTCAAAAATGACCAGGCAAGAAGCAACATGATAAATAGAACCGGAAATCCGGCGACAATACTGGCTGTCTGCAATGTCTGCAAATCGCCGATAAACATCAGGATAAGCGGCATCAGACATAGAGTAAAGGCCCAAAAAAGACGGTTCCAACGCAATGGTTCAGCTTTTACTTCCTTTTGGACAACTGCGGAAAGGATATAGGATGACGAATCAAAAGTAGTCGCAAGGAAAATAATTGCCAGTACAGTAAAGACAGGGATCATAAGCCCCGCCAATGGAAGCTGGTTAAGGATAGCGATAATCGCTGCCGGTGCTCCATTTTCATTCATAAAACCGACAACGTCAAAGCTTCCGGTTAACTGCAGGTGCAGTCCGTAATTTCCCATAACACCGAAAAACAGAATACAGCCTAATGTGCCGTAAATCATTGTGCCGAAAATCATTTCCCGAATCGTCCGTCCACGGGAAATACGTGCGACAAATAAACCGACAAATGGCGCATACACAAGCCACCAGGCCCAGTAAAACACCGTCCAGGCTTCAGGGAAACCTGTTTCTTTAAATCCACTTATATTGGCAAACGGCTCCAGCCACGTAGCCATTTTGAAAAAGTTGTCCAAAATAAGGCCAATACTGGTGAATGCCGTTTCACTGATAAACAAGGTTGGGCCAAATACAAAGATGAATAAAAGAACAAAAATAGCGAGCCATAAATTGACATCACTTAACACCTTAATCCCGCGGCGTAAACCGGAGTAGGCACTGATTGCAAAAATAGAGGTACAGATAAGCATAACGACAGCTTTTAACGTCATGTTTACCGGGAGTCCGGTTATTTCATTGATTCCTGCAGCGATCATCGGTGTTCCCAGTGCGAGCGTTGTTCCGGCACCACCCATAAGCCCGAACATAAAGAGAACATCAATTACAATGCCGAGTGGTGTATCCACTAATCTGCCAAGCACCGGCCGAACGGACTCACTTATTTTCAAAACAGGTTTTTTTCGGACGTAATAAAAGTAGGCAATCGGCAATGCCGGCAATGTATAAATTGCCCAGGCAATCGGTCCCCAGTGGAAGATGCCGTATGCGGGTGCATATTGTATGGCTTCGTCTGATTTGGGTTCAATCCCGAATGGGGGTCCCTGGTAGTAGTAAGCCCACTCAATCATTCCCCAATACAGGATACTGGAGCCGATTCCTGCTGCAAATAGCATTGCCGCCCAGGAGATGGTTCCAAATTCTTTTTCTTCATCTTCATCACCAAGCTTGATATGACCATTTTTGCTGAATGCCACAAATATCAGAAAAGCGAAGGCAGCCATACCAAAAATTAAATACAATACACCAAAATTACCTGTCACGAAATCATTAGCCATCGAGACGATTTCTTTTCCTGCTTTCGGGAATACAGCAAGTGGTATGGAAACAGCAAGCAGTAATATTAAGGCACCAATGAATGTTGGCCAGTCAATCAAATTTTTGTTCATTTTGAGTTCACCCTTTCTAACGATAGCTTTTCATGAAGTGGTAAGGTTATACATGCAACCGGAGAGCCTTGCCAGTTTTCATTTTAAAGCTTAAACTTGAAGGAAAAAGAAGGGAAATACATATGAACAAACCTAAAGTAATCATTGAAGATAAAGTACGTGAAGACTGGATTGACTACAACGGCCACATGAATGATGCCAAGTATGCTAAAATTTTCAGCTGGGGTGTTGACCGGTTCATGAAACTGGTTGGCATCACAGACGACTTTCGGGAAAATAGCCACTACACTGTTTTTACGATGGAAAATCATATCTGTTATCTGGCAGAAATGAAGCTTGGAAAGCCATTTGAAGTGCATCTGCAAATGATTGATTATGATGAAAAACGTGCACATGTTTTTTACGAACTGTATGGAAAGGATGGGAAACGGGCTGCAACGAGTGAGCAAATGCTGATGGGAATGGACCAGACGACAGGACGGCCGGCTCCATTTCCCGAGAATATTGTTGCTGGTGTTAAGGAACTTGCTGCCAATCATACATTGGGTGAGATGCCTGATGAAGTCGGCCGGGTAATTGGGATTAGAAGGAAGCGCAAGGGATAGAGTATTGGGGGATTACATAATGGAGTCCGATCGAACCGCATTCGACAGACTGGATATTTATCGGAAAGTGAAAATTGTTGAAGGCGAAAAATTTGTCACGATTGAGGATACAAAAAGTCTGGGAGAAGACGAGATGGTTGAGTTTGTGACACATTTTATCGATGACCTTGCCTTTGAGGATGTTCCGAGTGTGAATGTTTTGGTGAACAATCGGTTTTCCGAAAAGGTAGAACGTATGCTTAAGGAAAAGAGTTTTCAGCTGCATGATGAAGTGGTGATGGTTCGGAAGCAGCTTGATGATATGTTATCGGGTGCGGATGATTTAACATTTTCTTTACGTTCACTGCACGAATTGCCGCTTGAGGAATTCATCAGCGTTTGGAAGAAGTCCGCTGCTAACTCACCGAATGCCTCGTCTGTTTTAAATATGGATGAACAGATGCAGAATGTCAGGAAAGAACTTGGACCGGGCTATCAGGATACATGTCTGGTAGCGTATGATGGCGGGAAGCCTGTTGGTGTTGTCATGCCGCACATTGAGCCCGGTACTTTAGATGAAGGCAGGCTTTTTTATTTTGGCCTTGTGCCTGAAGAACGCGGTAAACGGAAGAGTAAAGTGCTCCACCAACAGGCATTGCGGGTGCTGAAGGAAGACTTTGGAGCATCCTATTATATCGGGTCAACCAGTACGGCGAATATCCCGATGTTAAAGACATTTAAGGAGAACGGGTGTAGCGTGATTGAGCGGGATAGGGTGTATACACGGAAACGGAGTTAATGACATATGGTTCGTTTTGATGCTTTTGGCTGTAGCTGTCACAGAAGCGGCTGATGTTCAAAAGGATTTGGCTTATGTTGTCACAGAATCGGCTTAAGTTCACAACTTTTTCGCTGAAATGTTCACATTTTAATAGCCTAAATTGAAACAACGATTATTCTCCACCCAAAATATGTTAACTCTCCTATTGCACAAAAAAATATTCTATGCTACTCTATTACATACAATATATTGTAAATATTTTAATAGAAAATAACTATATATAGTATTCGCAAGGTAAGGTGACACGCGTTGTCTTAAAAGGGAATCCAGTGAAAATCTGGAACTGTCCCCGCAACTGTAAGTGTGGACGAACGAGATACCCACTGTATCGCAAACTTCACGGTGACGATACGGGAAGGATTTCAGTAGGCTAAAAGCACAAGTCAGGAGACCTGCCATAGCTTGCAGTTTCAATTCCTCGGGGTAAGAGAAGATGAAACGATGGAGAAGCAGATACATATTTTCTGTCGTTTTATAGCCGTTCATCCTTTGGGGTGGGCGGTTTTTTAGTTTAAACAAGGAGGCAGTTACAGTGACTACGAAAACCCTGGATAAAATAACGCAGTTGGTAGATCAGGCGACTAACGGTCTGAATGTGGACAGAGAATTACTTATGCAGAAAGCACACCAATCGGGTGGTACAGACAGCCTGATAAAACTTGCTCTTGAAAATATCGACGAGGCCAATCCGGACTGGACGTTTGCCGCGAGCCGAATCTATTTGCACCAACTATATGAAAGTGCTGCAGTAAACAGGGGTTACGATGCAAACATCCGATACGGGAATTTCTATGAATTGATATTCATGCTCACAGAAAAGGGGATATATTCCCACAGGTTATTAAGCAAATACACGAAAGAAGATATCGATTATTTTGATAAAATCATCCAACCGGAACGGGATTTGTTATTCAACTACCTTGGGCTGTATTCTCTCGCAACCCGCTATCTGGCGACAGACCACAACAAAAATACATACGAACTGCCTCAGGAGCGCTGGATGATTATCGCGATGCACCTGATGCAGGATGAGGACCCGAAGTATCGAAATCAATATGTCACGGAAGCATACTGGGCGCTGAGCAATCTATATATGACGGTTGCAACACCGACACTCACCAATGCCGGCAAGACGCACGGTCAGCTGTCCAGCTGCTTTATTGATACGGTCGATGACAGCCTGCAATCCATTTATGACAGTAACACCGACATTGCCAAACTTTCCAAAAATGGTGGCGGAATCGGTGTCTACATGGGGAAAATCCGCAGCCGCGGAAGTTCAATTAAGGGGTTCAAGGGCATGTCAAGCGGGGTTGTTCCGTGGATAAAGCAACTCAATAATACAGCTGTTAACGTTGATCAGCTGGGCACCCGAAAAGGGGCAATTGCCATCTATCTGGATGTGTGGCATCAGGATATTGAGCCGTTTCTGGATTTAAAGTTGAACAATGGTGATGACCGTCTGCGCGCCCATGATATTTTCACCGGTGTTTGTTTGCCTGATTATTTTATGGAACAGGTCGAGAAGCGCGGGGACTGGTATCTATTTGACCCGCATGAAGTTCGGCAGGTGATGGGATTCTCACTCGAAGATTTTTATGATGAAAATAACGGCGATGGATCATGGCGCGAACACTACAAAGCATGTGTTCAGTCCGAACAGCTTACAAAGCGCGTCGTTCCGGCAATCGATATCATGAAGCGGATCATGAAATCTCAGCTCGAATCCGGTACACCGTTCATGTTCTATCGTGATGAAGTAAACCGCCAAAACAGTAATTCGCATAACGGCATCATCTATTGCTCCAACCTCTGCACGGAAATTACTCAAAATCAATCACCAACGGAATTTCTGGAGGAATATATGGAAGCTGAGAATACGATAGTCAAAAAATATAAAGCCGGTGACTATGTCGTATGTAATCTGAGTTCGATTAATTTAGGAAAGGCTGTGCCTAATCAGGTACTGGAGCGGTTGATAAAAATCCAGGTTCGTATGCTAGATAACGTGATTGATATTAACACACTGCCAATAAAGCAAACGCAGATAACCAATCAAAAATACCGGGCAATCGGTCTAGGAACATTTGGCTGGCATCATGTTTTGGCAAAAGAAAATATCCGTTGGGAATCGGATGAGGCGGTCACGTATGCCGATACCCTGTACGAAAAAATCGCCTATTTCACCATTCGGTGCAGCATGGAGTTAAGTAAGGAGAAGGGAAGTTACCCATGCTTTGAAGGAAGCAAATGGCAATCAGGCAGTTATTTTACCGGGAAAGGTTATACGGATGAGAAATGGATCGAGTTGAAGCAGGCGGTTGCCGTGCATGGTATTCGCAATGGCTACTTAATGGCTGTTGCCCCGAATTCATCAACTTCAATGATCGCCGGGTCAACCGCCAGTATCGACCCTGTTTTTAAACCGTTTTATTTTGAAGAAAAGAAGGATTTTAAAATTGCTGTGACTGCACCGGATTTGGATCACAATACGTATGATATTTACCGCAGATCGGCATATATCGTGGATCAGCGCTGGTCAGTCAGACAAAATGCAGCCCGGCAAAAACATATTGATCAAAGTATTTCGTTCAACTTTTATGTGCCGAATACGATTAAAGCATCCGTACTGTTGGATTTGCATTTGCAGGCATGGAAGGAAGGCTTGAAAACAACCTATTATGTCCGGTCAACGTCCAATGATGTCGAAGAATGTGAGTGGTGTGAAAGTTGAGAAGTGTTATTGCGTATTTATCGTACAGTGGAAATACTAAAGAAGTAGCGGAAATGATTGCGGCGCATCTCGAGGTGGATGGTATGACAGTTGACATGCACTGCATTGGAATTGACCCGCCAATCGATACGTCCTTATATGATTATTTATTTATCGGAACATTCACTTGGGACATGGGGAGCACCCCAGATGAGGTGAAGGACTTCGTTTTAGAGGTCGGCTATAAACCCGAAAATGTCGCTGTGTTCGGTACAGGTGACACACAATTCGGCGGTGATGATCTCTTTTGCCGGGCGGTGGAAAAAATGGCCGTGTTTTACAAAAGCAAATGGCCGGGTCTGAAAATCGAGCAGTCACCACGCGGCTCTCAGGAAGAATTGGTAAAAAATTGGCTGGAAGGAGTGCTGCACGATGTCAAAACCCTTGCTTGAGAAAGCAAAAACATTGGAACCTATGTATCCAAATAAAGCGACAGCCCTTTTCGGCGGAAAATCGAGCGGAATTTTAAATTGGAATGATATTGCCTATCCGCATTGGTATAAAATGTACAAGCGGCTGGTCGGGAACTATTGGCAGGCTGATGAAATCAACATGTCCGGTGACGTCCGTCAGTTCGCATCACTAACGGAATCAGAGCAGGATGCCTATTTAAAAATAATCGGGCTCCTGTCAACATTGGATGCACCGCAAACACGAACAGCATTACTCCTGTCATTGTACGCAACCGACCCGTCCGTTCAATCGATCATGGCGGTAATTGCCCAGCAGGAAGCGGTTCATAATGAAAGCTATTCGTACGTGCTGTCATCCGTTGTTTCGCTTGATGAGCAGAATCAGTCGTTTCAGCTTGGCCGGGAAGATGCCGTTCTTTTAAAACGAAATGAGCAGTTAATGCAGCAGTACAATGCATTTGTTGAGCATCCGTCAGTGGAAAATATATTAAAAACAATGGTGTACACAGCACTGTTGGAAGGGATGTTTTTCTATTCCGGGTTTGCGTTTTTCTACAACCTTGCCAGGCAAAATAAAATGGTCGGCACGTCGACAATGATCAGCTATATCAACCGGGATGAGCTGGAACATGGTCGATTTATCTCGGAATTGTTCCGGGCAACACTGGATGAAAACCCGGATTTGAATACGGCCGAATTTGCCGACTGGGTATATAAGCATTTCCGTACATCAGTCGAACTTGAAATCGAATGGTCAAACTATGTATTGGCTAATGTGGAAGGCATCGAATTGGACGAGGTTGCCGGTTACGTCAAATACCGTGCGAATAAAATGCTGCGGATGATGGGGCTGAGCGAAATTTATCCGGAATATACGGATAACCCGATGAAGTGGATTCGTGCCTATGTTGATAATATCGATGGAACGAAGACTGATTTTTTTGAGCAAAAGTCACGGCAATATACGAAGACGAGTGATTTGAACGGGTTTGATGATTTGTAGAATTAGCTCATTTGGCTCAAGTTGTCACAGAATCGGCTTAAATACGAGTGGAATCGGCTCAAGTTCACAATGTTTTCGCCCAAGTTCACAAAATCCCCGCTCAAGTTCACAATTTGATCTGTGTCCAATTAGAAAAAGGTGTGCCCGATTTGGTTAGCACACCTTTTTCCATTACAAATTACTCAACAGCAGTACCTCTCCGGTAACAGCATTCACCCCATACCCACAATCAAGTTTTCCGCACATAATATAGCTTTCCTTCTCCCGGTCAAACACATAAACCGGTTCAATCTCAAGATACCCGCGCAGCTTTTCAAATGCTTCTTCCTGCGACACAACCGGTTCTCCCGCTTCCTCAATATGCTCATAAGCTCCCAACAGCACATCCTGGTCAAAATAATTAACCACAGTACAGCTTTCCCGGTCAATTATCAGCTTGATTTTCAGATCCATGCCGGGGTTCAACTCCTCAACCCGCCTGATCTCCGCAATAATATAGCCATCCTTCAAATAAAAGCCACTTAATTTGCGCTTTCCACTATCATCCGGATACTCCATCCGCATAAAATACAGGACCTGACTTAAACACGAACTCAGCTCAGATTCTGTCAGCGGAATGGTGTCGGGATGGGCCTTGTTTGCCAGGACATCATCAAGCGTCACTTCCGGCGAAAAGTCAAAGTCCTGCCGCTCAAACGCCCCCTGAACCGGCTCTTCCCACTCCATTATTTTGTTATAATTCACATAAGATGGCAACTCATCACCAAACGGGAATGTCCCCCCTCCATCATTCGTAATAAATATTTCCTCAAACCCATAAATCAACAGCCATTTTTCCCGCTCTTCATCGGGAACTTTAATTAGTCTGCATTGTTCTTTTGCCAACGGTTCAAACTTGTCCGGTGTCAGGCCAAAAGGTTCCCACTGAATTTGCTCTTCGTTCGGAAAATTACCATCGATTGAAAATAAAGTCAGTGCACCATCATCGTTAAATTTAACCTCAATGGTTCCGCCCGGCCAGACAGGTATATTGTCCACCGCTGCACGAAACCGTAATCGATTATCCTCCTCGGCATCAATCAAAAATTGCCGCCCGAATGTCAGCCCGGTCAACTCTTCAATCCATTCAATCGTGCTTTCTTTGTCTGTAGACGGATACAAACTCCGGTTCGCAAAAGAATCATCCCCAACAAAAATAGTCCGCTGCACTGCCTTCGTATGAAAATTCATATCAATCACGGCAGTTCCGGGCGGGTTAAGATCCTCATCAGAGCCTTCCGCATTTTTCGGAAACCATTCCATACTCAAAACATAGGCCGTCTCATCAAAATTATTTAATTCACGGAAAAAGTGATGTCTTCTCAAATCATAATCACTAAGTCCGAATTGTTCCTGTGTATAATCGATCAGTTCCTGAAGTCGCTGATTCATCTGCAAAACCTCTTTTCATATAGCTGTGTCCAGTATAACAAATATCTGCATTGAAGTTTTTAAAAAATTCCCCTTTACCTTAACCTTACGTTAACCTTTATAGTAAACTAAGAAAGGGGCTAAAAAACATGCAAATCAAAGAAGTAGCAAAACAATTAAACACCACACCGCGTTCCATCCGTTTTTATGAACAGAAAGGCTTGATTTCTCCTGAAAAAGAAGCTGGAAATGACTACAGAATTTTTTCCGAAAAGGATCTTCTTCGTCTAAGCACGATCCTGGCATTACGGGAAGTGGGTATGACTGTCGAAAATATTAAAAGCACCTTGGAAGATCCGGATATGAGCATGAAGGATTATCTGAATGTGCAGCGCTCCGCATTATTTGAAAAGTGGATTGAGATGAAAGATATGATTGACACAATCGATAAAATGATGGAGAAGACTGCTGATGATAATTACGAGGTGGACGATATATTCACACTTTCCCAACATCTCAAGAACATGAAAACACTGCGGAAAAATTGGGAGGACAAATGGAATTTTGATAAACAGGCGGCAGGTTATGATCAAAACATTAAAATGGCCGGATATCGATTCAATGTTCATCGGGATTATGAAAAAGCATTATCCAAAATAGCAGAGACAATTGAGCTGAAGCGGGACGATGTGTGTGTCGATATCGGAGTTGGAACCGGAAATCTTGGTTCAAAATTCCTCGAAAAGGGAGTGCAGGTAATCGGCGTAGACCAATCCGAGGAAATGCTTAAAGTGTGTAACGAAAAATTCCCGCAGATTGAAACGCGGAAAGGACATTTTCTTGCACTTCCATTACTGGATAAACAGGTTGACGGTATTGTTTCAAGTTATGCATTGCACCATATCCCGGATGATCAGAAGCTGCTTGCCCTGGAAGAGATGACCCGTGTGCTTAACGATGACGGGCAAATATGTATTGTGGACTTGATGTTCCTGAATGAAAAGCACCGTAACGAAGTGATTAAAAAATTTCGAGTACAAGGGAATTCGGAAGCAATCTATGCAATTGAGGATGAATTTTATGCTGATCAATCCAAGTTGATAGAATGGTTGTCGGCAAATGGTTATCACGTGGAATCTTATCAATTTAACGATATTTTGAGTATGGTTTATGCGGTGAAAAATCAAGAAAAGTAGATTTGCAGTAGTTATATAACATATTTATAGAAAGAGAGAGTAATTGCGGTTGTATATTTTTGACTGACACAAATACTGCAGCCGGTTCTCTCTTTCATCCAACAATTTCATTACAACTGTATACTAGCTCATTCAAGAGAGGGTGAATTAATGGGCACCAATCGGGTTTACATATTTGGTATGTAAGAAGAAAATAGAACTCACAAAACGAATTAAGCACTATTCCAGGTTTATTCAGACTTAAATTCCTCCATCAAAACACCAGTTCCATTCATGCGGTCAATGTCTTTTTCAACTTTCCAGCCGTCTTCTGTCTTAACTACCCGAAGCTGTCCAAAATTTGTTGCTGTTCTTTTTTTACCATCGTTGCTGACAGGGTCAATCACGATTTCGATGTCATAATCAAGACTGATCTCATTTTTGCTTTCTGATTCTCCAACTTCAAAGGTAATATCCTTAACAGATAAATTACTTTTTGTTTCAAACGATAATTGGTAAATATTGATCATAATTGTAGATCGAAGCAAGTTTTCCCGTCCTTTATTTGTTACATATTCATCCAATCCGTCAATTTGCTGAGAATATGTTGCTTTATAATCTTTAACGTAATCAACAGTGTATTGTTTTCGCTTGTATACGGCAGCTGCATTCATTGCAAGATCCGTCCTTAAGTCCTGTATATTGCTTTCTATATTATTAGTTTCCTTTTTTAAATCAGCATTCGTTTTCTCCAGCTTCTCCATATCTGCAACCTTGTCTTTAAGCTCGGCTGTTTCAGCATCCTCGACAGTGAAACTTATAACGACAGCAAGAACCAGAAGTACGATGACACTAAGATAAATCTTATCTTTCATGTATATATTCCACCTCACTTTTTTCCTTACTTGTTTGGTACATGAGAAAAAGTTACAGGGAATTATTCTACTGTTGACTCAACAGTTTCTTCACTTCTATAATACCTTTCATTTGTTCCAGGTCTTTATTAACCTTCCAACCATCTTCCGTTTTCAAGACACGCATCTGTCCAAAATTAATTATTGTTCCTTGTTTGCCTTTCTCGCCAATTGGTTCAAATGCAATAACGATTTCATAGTTAAGACTAACCTCGTCTTCAGTCTCCACATTGCCGACTTCGAAGGTGATATTTTTCATGGATAAGCTGCTTTTTGTTTCATGTGATAATTGCTCAATAGATGTGGAAATCCCCATAAACATAAGGTCTGTCATTTGGTTCACTGTTGCATATTCACCATATTTCTCTTTCATTTCTTTTCTCGCTTCTTTAGCATTGAAATGAGCTTTCAGTTCCCCATCATAATTGACAGTGTATTGTTTTCGCTTAAAAGCTTCAGCAGCATTCACAGCAAGTTCTGTCCTTAAGTCCTGTAATTTTACGTCCAAGTTATCAATTTTCTTTTCCAGGTCAGCATTCGTTTTCTCCAGATTCTCCATCTCTGCAACTTTGTCTTTAAGCTCAGCGGTTTTGGCATCATCAACTGTGTAACTTATTGCGACAGCAAAAATCAGAAGTACGATGATACCAAGATATATCTTATCCTTCATGAAACTAAATCACCCCCACATTAATTTTAGGTCTGCATATATGGTATGTAAAAAGAATCTAGCATTTCCCAGATTCTATTTATTCCCGGCTTTTTGAGAAAGAATATCCTCCATTACCTTAAAAATTCCATTCATGCGGTCAATATCCTTATTAACTTTCCAGCCATCCTCTGTTTTAATGACCCACATATTTCCCGAATTCGTTACCGTTCTTTTTTTGCCTTTGTCACTGACAGGGTCAATCACAATTTCAATGTTATAATCAAGACTAATCTCGCTTTTGCTTTCTATTTGCACCATTTCAAACGTAATATCATGAACAGATAAATTACTTTTTGATTCAGATAACAATAGATCAATGTCCTGCAAAGGTCCTGATTGCCGCATGTGTTGCAGCCCCTCGTTCGTCATATATTCATCAAATCCCTTAATTTTCCGGGGATAATTTGTTTTTAAATTTTCGTAGTTGACGGTATATTGCTTTCGCTTCAATGCTTCAGCTGCATTCTTTGCAAGCTCAACCCTCAGGTTCTGTATAGTGCCTTCTTTATTATAAATCTCCTTTTCTAAATCAGCACTCGCTTTCTTCAGCCTTTCTACTTCTGTAAGCTTGTCTTTAAGCTCTGCGGTTTCAGCATCTTCAACTGTGAAACTTATAACGACAGCAAAAACCAGGAGTACAATGATACCAAGGTATATCTTATCTTTCATAATACTATTTATCCCCCTCCACTTTGGATTGACAGTTAAATAGTCCTTCTATTTTCAGGTTGTTTAATCCAATAACGTAATCCTTTCCCAGCCAATGGTTCATTCTGGTACCTTGGAATAACATGAAAATGACTGTGGAAGATAAACTTACCTGATACCTCATCAACGTTCCAGCCAAGTGTATAACCATCCGGGAAGAAGCTGTCATCAAGGTATTTCTTAGCACTTTGCAAAAGTTCATATGTATCGTTCCATTCTTCCTTCGTTAATTCAAATACATTTGCACGGTACTTTTTTGGAACAATTACCCCGCAGCCTTCCAATACATCTTGTTCTTCTCTACGTTGTAAAAAGTAACAGGTTTCATTTTCCAGAATAATGTTTTGTTCCGGATCTATATCTGGATTACAAAATGGACAGTTAGACCCGTTATCCATACAAATCCCCCTTCGAATCTGCTATTGGTAGTTTCAGCTTATCACAACCGTCACATAGGGGACAGACTTATTTTATCGACAAATTTGCAGGAATTTCAGTGTTTATAAAGAAATGATATAAAGAAGCATGTAGATTACTTGGGGGATAAAAAATGATCAAATTGCTATCATTCTATTCTATGATTCTGTGTACGCAACTAATCGCAATTATTATGTGGAACCAATATGTATCCATTACGACAGGTGGCTCCGCTCAGCCAATTCTGTGGGTCATCTGGGTTGTGGAAGTTCTTTTGCTTATATGGCTTGGATTTTATCTCAACAAGAAGGAAGATTAATATGATGACAAATATATATTTCGTACGACACGCACATTCAACGTATACCCCAGATGAATTGGGGAGGCCCCTTTCTGAAAAAGGGCTCACTGATGCAAAAAAAGTTACAAAATCTTTACGGAATGAGTCTATTGACCTCGTGATGTCCAGTCCATATAAACGGGCGATGCAAACAGTCGAGGGTATTGCGGAATACATAAATAAAAAAATAATAATGGAAGAAAACTTCAAAGAGCGGAAATTAGCCGGTCAGCCCGTTGACAATTTCCAGGAAGCGATTGAAAAAGTATGGCGTGATCCTGCCTTTGCCTGGACTGGCGGAGAGTCAAACAATGTTGCCCAACAGCGGGGAGTTGAGGCGATCAACCGTATTCTAAAAGAGTATGAGGGAAAAAACGTCGCCATCGGTATCCACGGAAACATCATGGTGCTAATTATGAATTATTTTGACAAGCGGTTTAACTATAATTTCTGGAAAGAACTTAAGATGCCGGATATTTATAAACTATCCTTTGAAGGGAATGACTTTGTCAACGTGCAGAGGATGGAATTAGCACAATGAATGAAGCTGTGCCACGTAAAATACATATCATCGGGTCAGTCGGGAGCGGCAAAACAACTATGGCCAAAAGACTGTCCGGTGAGCAAAACATTCCATTTTATGAGTTGGATAATGTCGTTTGGATAAGAAATGAGAATGGGGACATACGAAGAACTCCTGACGAAAGAAATGCATATTTACAGCATATAATCTTACAAGACGCCTGGATTGTAGAAGGTGTCCACAACGAGGAATGGGTGAATAAAAGTTTTGAAAACGCTGATGTGATTTATTTTATTGACACAGCAGTTTCTGTCAGGACATATAGAATCATCAAAAGATTTATCCTGCAGAAGCTTGGCCTCGAAAAAGCTAACTATCAACTAACTTTTAAAATATTTTTTAAGATGTTCAAGTGGAATAAAACGTTTGAAAAGCATAAACCTGCCATCCTTCAAAGGCTGGAGTTATATGGTGATAAGTTAGTAATTCTAAGGGATAATATTCGGAGGGATCATGATGAATAAAACAAGTCGTTGGGTTGTTGCAATACTTTTAGTTATTGCAGGTATTTTGATGCTGAATAAAGGATTGGATTTATGGTCGCTTGGGACGGATGTTGACGGGACAGGAATTGGCGTACACTTTCTGATCTTTGAAATAAACGATGCCGTACATGAGTCCACTATTCCATCCTATGCAATGGGTTTTTTTGCAGCAAGTGTAATTTCCCTGTTGGTTGCTGTGATAGTTGGCAGAAAGGCCTTACAGCAATAGGTCAAAAAATAAAGGAGAGATATGAAGTTATGTACGAACTGAAAACGAAAGAAAACGACAATAGTGTAATCGAATTTATTGAAAATGTGGAAAGTCCCAAAAAGCGTGAGGATGCGTATAAGCTGCTGGACATTTTCACAGAAACGACTGGGTATCAGGCAAAAATGTGGGGCCCGAGCATCATCGGATTCGGTTCTTATCACTACAAATATGCATCAGGGCATGAGGGCGATGCACCGCTTGTCGGCTTTTCGCCACGCAAGGCTAAGATAAGTTTGTATTTTGCGACAGGGGACGAAAAACGGGAAGAGTTATTGAAGGATTTTGGGAAACACACAACAGGTAAAGCTTGTGTGTACATCAATAAAGTAGTGGATATTGATGTTGACTTATTAAAAGCGCTAATTAATCAATCGATAAAGTTCTTAAGAGAAACCTATCCTGATCAGGAAGGGTAATTGGGGGAGTACGGATATGGAGGAAATCAAAACAGTTCTAAACGAATATTACAATACATGGAATGATGCATTCAACAGCAAAGACGCTGATCGTATACGGGATTATATGTCAGAAAGTTTTACCGGCTTTTGGGCGAATTCCACTATTGATCAGCCGACACAATATGATTACAACTATGATATAGATAGTGTTTTAGCACAGTATGATGATGCACACAAAAGCTATGTGCCGGAATCGATTATTGAACGTAACGACGGAAATGACTATCTTATATACGGTACAGAAACAAATACAGTTAACGGAACTCCACTTCAGGCAAAGTGCATGTTTGTTTGGCGGAAAGAACAAGGTCAGTGGAAACTCGTCCGGGAATATATTGAACTGGAAAGATAGTTCAACATTGAAATGATAGGAGCGGTCTTGTGAATCGAAATAAATTAATCATCGGCATCATCGGCCTTGTAGTTCTGGCAGCAGCTATCATGTTTACTCAACATGCCAACAGCAGGGACGTTACCAAATACGAGAACACTTTCGCTGGTGAAAGCGAGAACTGGTCTGCGGAAATGCATTCAAAGGGTGAAGAGGTTTTTTACGAAGAAGATGGCGTGTTAAAAGGTGACCGCAGTGCTCAATCTGAGTTTAAACTCACTTACAAGGGAGAACTCAGTGAACTGTCAGAAGTGGAACGATTTGAGTTCGGTTATAAAGCGCCAGGCAGTGGACGTTCATCTGGGATGAATTTTGACAGTCCTCCTGAAAGAAAGACATTTACACTTTCCGGTAATAGTCTGCTGAAAGAAGATGATGTAATTAAAGTTACCGTTACCTGGGATGGCCACACAGAGGAGTTTGTCTTGAAAAATAAGAAATAAGCCGTATTAATTCGGCGTTTCCTTAAATGTAATGTTCATTATTTTCTCGGACGCAGTATTAAATTCGATATTAATAAAAACACCGAACTCTCTGTCATCCCCCTTCAGCCATAACTTGAACTTTTCAACAGTAGAATGTTCTTTTACTTCTTTTCCTTTGTGAAGGTAGTCAATGATGTCAGCATCCGGATATTTTTCCATCGTTTTTTTCATGGCCAGCCTGCCCCATTTGGCGTACGATGGAATATCCTTTTCAGCATTGGCGGTGCTTTGTAATATACCCGTTGCAGGGATCAGGAAAAAAAGAACGCTAAACGCTATGATAACTTTTCGCACAGTAACCAGCTCCTTCATACGGTTATTTTTCCAAAGTCATCATTTATTATTCTTCAAAAAAATATCATCTTGCGGGCACATATCATATCATTTACACTAATAAAGCATAGAGAGAAAATATGAATCTATATATGAGGGGGAGCAATGATGAGAAAGACCCTTGCAGTATTTGCTGTACTGGCTGTCATAATGGTTGCATTCTTTGTGGTTATTGAAATCAAAGGAACTGAAGATGCAACAGACCTGTCGGAAAATGAAACTGATAAAGAGAAAGCGGAGCCAATTTCATTTCAGCCGGATGGTGAAGTTGAGCAGCTTTCAACGTATGATACAAGACGAATGGAAGAGCAAAAGGAAATAGATCAAAAATTACAGGAAGAATATGAACAAGGATCCTATTCACTTGAAAACCCATTTGTGACAAAAGATCCCTATGGCGTAGCACCTTTAACCGCACTGGCTATGTTTAAGACGGACAAGCCTGCACAGATTACTGTAACGGTTGAAGGCAAGGATGCGAACAGTGATGTGCAAAAAACATTTGAAGGATACAATACGGAACATTCCATCCCTGTGCTAGGACTGTACCCGGACACTGAAAATACCGTTACGATTGAAGCAACAACCGAGGGTGGCGAGTCAACCGAAAGTACGTTTACAGTAGCAACCGAGCCACTGCCCGACGACTTTCTGACAAACGAAACAGTAGAAGCCAAACCGGAAAAAATGGAAAATGGATTGACGTTTATTGTTCCGAGTACCCGTTATGTATATGCTGTTGATCATAATGCCGATGTCAGATGGTATTCCACACTATGGAATTCACACATCTTTAAGCGGTTTGAGAATGGTAATATTATGTACATCACAAAGGAAGAGGGACAGGAAAAATATAACGAAATTTTAGAAATGGACATGCTCGGCAAAGTTTATAATTCTTATATATTGAATATGGAAGAACATCCACGAACAAATGTTGTCCACCATGATGTAATCGAACTGCCAAATGGCAATCTGTTAGCGACAGTACATGATCTGGAATCTGATTATGTCCAGGATGAAATGATTGAAATTGACCGGGAAACCGGTGAAACAGTACGTGACTTTAACTTTCGTGATATCTTCCCGGAAAGCTTTTATCAGGAATATGACGGGGCAAAAGAGGAAAATGGGGACTGGTTCCATCAGAATGCTGTCTGGTATGTTGAAAAAGACGATTCAATACTGGTTTCCAGCCGTCACCAGGATCTGATTATGAAAATGTCCTATCCGGAAGGGGAAGTTGATTGGATTTTGGCTGATCACGAACAATGGCCCGATTCTTATGAGAGGTATTTACTGGAGCCAAAGGGAGAAGACTTTAAATTCCCTGCCGGCCCCCATGCGCCAATGACAATGCCTGATTTTGACAATAATGAAGCAACAAATGATTACTTACTGTTTGATAATAATATTGTGATTACACGCGGCCATGACCCGGCCAGTGAGGAATACAGCCAGATGATCCAATACCGGATTAATCCGGAAAAAATGACCATTGAAGAGGTTTGGGCATATGGTGAAGAACGCGGAAAAGACTTGTATTCAAATATTGTCGGTGATGCCAACTACCACGAAAATACCGGCAACCGTATGCTGACTTCCGGTTATATTGACGTTGGCGGTGACGAACGAATCAGCAAAATTGTCGAAGTAACCGGAGAACAAGATGCCGACGTTGTTTATGAACTGAAAGTATCCGGATTTGAACAAGGCAGCCACCGCCAGGCATACCGCGCATTGCGCCTGCCATTATATCCGGAGAAAGAGTGGAATGTTGAGTTGGGTGAGTGATCCCGTTAGATGCAGGGTTATATAAAACGCTAATAAAAGAGTTAAAAAAGCTAAATAAACACGGAAAAACGCTAAAAATTTCATGAGAATCGCTAAAAATTCAGGTCAAAACGCTAAATAAAATTTCAAAAGGCGCTATTAGTCGATTTAAAAAACCCCTTACCACTTCCAAAGTGGTAAGGGGAATTTTTTAACCAATTAAGCACGTATCCACTTCCAAATCTCTGCCGGTGTCGCATTCTTCCCGTACATCAGGATTCCTGTCTTAAATATTTTTCCTGCCAGTTTCATGAAAATCCAGGTACTTACTGCCAGAATCGCCAATGAAATGATAATTTCCACCCAAGGCAATTCCTCAAGCACGGTTAACCGCAGCAGTAATACGCCTGGTGCTGTAAATGGAATATAGCTGCCAATTTGTGCGAACAGTCCACTTGGATCGGCGATTACCGGTCCGATAAATATAAATGGTAAAAACGGCAGCATCATAACCATACCCTGGAAGTTTCCGGCTGATGTCATATCAGCCATTGTTGCCCCGATCCCGACAAACAATGCGGCAAACAGAAAATAACCCATGATGGCTATCACAATAAATAGAATAAGTTCAGGAACGAACAAATACTCTAAAATTGGCGCATCCAGTTTCCAAATGGCGACTGGAACACCAAAGGCAAGGAATACGGCTGCTTGAATCATGCCCAGTGCGAAATAACCAAATATTTTACCCTGCATCAGTTCACCCGGTGTCAGCGATGAAAGAATTATTTCCGCAATCTTATCTTTCTTTTCATTGGAAGCACTTTGGAAAATGTACATTCCTGAAATAACGATCGAAAAAAGAATAATTCCGGCAAATGCTCCAGGGACAACTCGTTCAAGGAGATTATCACCAAATGGTCCTCCGCTGCTTTCCTGTCCTTCAGCACCAGCCGACTCTTCTGCAGAGGATTTTTTAAATTGTATCCCCATGGAAACAGTCGCAAGTTCTTCATCGGATAGCCCCAACTGCTGCATTTGTAATGTTTTAATTGGTGCTGATAGGACTTGAACTTGACTCATAAATGATCCGCTCATATCTTCACTTGTATAAACAGGGATGACGCCACTGTTCAATGCCTCTTCACCTACAAAAATATAGGCTGTATTCTCGCTTCCTTCCAATTCACTATTTACTGCATCTTTATTTATGCCGGTCTGCTCAAGGTTCCAATTGAACTCCCGTTGTTCAACTGTCTCTTCTAAACTGGAATAAACACCCAGACTATCCTGAACGAAAACATTTATGGTATCTTCTTCACTTTCCGAGTCACCGAATAAGCTTCCGACAAACATAAATCCTAAAAACAGAACCGGTGTCAAAAACAATCCAATCAAAAATGATTTATTTTTTAAATTCCGCTTTAATTCCCATTTGGCTACTTTCATTGTATTACGCATGAACAGCACCTTCTTCCTGCATTAAGTTCTTATCTGTAGCAATATCGATGAAAATCTCATGCAACGAAATCCGGTCAATGGAAAGTTCCTGAACCACTAGACTGTCAGGCAGATTTTTCATCCAGCTGACGGCCTGCACATTTTTGGATAAATAAAGAACGGAGGTATCCTCATCCTGTTCCATACGTTCCACATCGGGCAAGCGCTCCAACTCGGAACGGTCATTTTTGCCGCGTATCGTACATTTGAAGTTGGCATACTCTGTTTTCACATCATCCATTTTCCCGTAAATAACTTTTTGCCCGTTTGCCATCATGAACAATCGGTCACACATCTCTTCAACCAGATTCATCTGATGCGAGGATAATAGAATCGCGGTTCCGTTATCGGCCAGATTACGAATCTCGCTTTTGAACAATTCCTGACTGACAGGGTCGAGTCCGGAAAAAGGTTCATCCAAAATCAGCAGCTCCGGTTCATGAATGATGGAAGCGATGAATTGCACTTTTTGGCCCATCCCTTTTGACAGTTCCTCAACGGAAACATTTTCATAGCCTTCCAGATCAAACTTTTTCAAATAAGTGAGTGCACGTTCTTTCGCTTTTTTCAATGGATAGTCTTTGAGTTCCGCCAAATAAAGCAGAATATCCATCACTTTTACGTTTTTGTATAACCCGCGTTCTTCAGGCAAATAACCAATTTTATGCCGCGGGATTTCATCATGACCCTGAAAAGAAACCGAGCCTCCATCGGGATACATTATTCCCATGATATTACGGATAGTCGTGGATTTTCCTGCACCATTAGGACCTAAAATTGCCATGATTTCACCTTTGTTTACCTCAAAAGATACATTTTTGAGGACTTGTTTATCCTTAAAGGATTTTTCCAGTGAATTCACTGTAAGCATTGTTTCCATCTGTCTTTCACCTCTCTAATTTGATCGAACTAATTCATTCCGTGTTAAAAATTCCCCATCGAATGTAATTGGAATTCCAATTCCATCCTTTTCTGCATGGATGTGCAGATGCGGCTCTGACGTGTTGCCGGAATTTCCGACTGCACCAATCGGCTGTCCTTCCTGAATCGAATTTCCTTCTTCAGCCGCAACACTGCCTTCCTGCATATGCGCAATGTAAACGACAGCCTCTGTCCCTTCACATACGAGCCCGACATAGTTCCCTTCCGGCTGATCAGGATTCATCTCAGGCGGTGTCAAATCCGGGAGTCCATCCCTGGTTTCCACAACCTCGCCAGTGCACGGTGCATACAAGGTGTCACCATGAATTACATACTTATCCAGTTCTTTTGGATACAGACCATTCGCACGGAAACCCAGGTTATTTAAGGCGTTGACATCAAGGGCATATTGCTGCGGTTCATAGGCATTATGATAATTCAACTGTGTCGAACTCCCGCCGTGCAAAACGTAATAAGTACCTTCCTGTAATGGGAAGGAAAGGTCGATTGCGTCATCACTCGTTGTATAGCCGCTGAAAACATTGACATTATACATTCCGAACACGAGGAGCAGGACGATATAGATGCCTCTTGAAAATTTTTGACCTGTTTTCAATGTTGTTCGGAATGGAAGGTCGCGCGTTTTCCTCCATGAAAAATAAACAGCCGGAATCAGCAAAATGAGCCATATGTATTTAAAATAATATCCCGTCCAGTCCCATCTGCCGGAAAGAAACAGCCAGGTTATGGAGACAACCGTAAATAGTAGCTGAATAATCCAATCAAGCCTGTTTTCAGATCTGGCCCGCCATAGATCGTAAATGAACACAGCGGGCAGCACAATTTGGATAGCAATTACTTGTATAATGGGCAATAACAAACTCATCCCTCCCTTATATTGAAAAATATATGCTGGGGCACAACTTATTCTCAAACAGGCACCGAACAAGTTGTGAACTTTAGCAGGAAGTCTGTGAACTTCGAGCAGCCTACTTGTGAACTTTAGCGTTTTGCTTGTGAACTTTGGCGAAACCACTGTGAACTTTGGCATTTATCATTTTCTCGACCTCATTCTTGAGGCGAACCTTTGTGAACCCCAGCCGATTCTGTGACGACTTGTGCCAAATTAGCACTTAACTTAGGATTAACTCGATAATTTCCTCCATGTCCAATGAGGTACGATTTGTAACAGCCGTATTACTCTCTTCGAAAAACGCCTCTGTCTGTTCTGGTTGGTTTGAAATAATTTGCTGCGTTTTCCTTGCGACCTCACCCGGTATGGTAGTTTCCGGAAGTGAGCTGCTAAGCCAGTACCGTTTATAGCTTTCCGTTAATGCATCCTTTTCAAAGACGCCATTCATTTTCCCATCTTGTAATACGCACAAATAGTCTGCAAGTTTCATAATGTCTTCCGTCTGGTGGCTGGCCATGACAATGGCGCGGGGGCCCCCTTGATCCATCCAGTCAGTTAAAATATCCATTAACAACCGCTTGGACGGAATATCCATGAATGCTGTCGGCTCATCCAGTAACAATAGCGGCGTATTCCTTGGAATGGTCAAAGCCAAAGTAAGCTTTTGCTGTACTCCCTGTGACAGTTTCCCATATTTTTTTGTCAATGGGAGGTTGAATGCTTCCATCATTTTCTCAAATAACGATTCGTCCCAATCTGGATACAACAGCGAAATCAGTGCTTTTAACTCCTTTCCTGTATATCCGTTAAATCCAATAGCTGTCTGCGGCTGAAAGGATATTTTAGTTTTCCACGATTCATCCTGCCCATAGACAAATTTATCGAAAACTTTGATATTACCCATATCGGGACTTACCATATTCATCATCAACTTCAGTAATGTACTTTTACCGGATCCATTGTTGCCAACTAGTGCCGTAATGGTTCCGGGAGTTATCTTTAAATCTATCGGCCCCAAATGAAAATCATCCACTTTTTTCTGAACCTGGGAAATGTTCGCATATGCTTGCATTCTTTATTCTCCTTTCCGTGAACGGATTACCTGCAGAAAGATTTCCTCAATCTGATCCAGTGTGTAGTCATAGCGGGCAGCCATATCAACCGCTTCTTCAATCGTTTGATATACAGTCGATACCTTTACCTGCTGCTTCGTGGTATCCGCAATTTCTGCGACAAAGGTCCCTTTGCCCTGCAGTGTACGGATGAAACCATGGTTCTCCAGGTTCTGGTATGCACGCCTTGTTGTAATGATGCTGATTTCCAGATCCTTGGAAAGTGCACGGATGGAAGGGAGCGGTGTTCCAGCAGGCAGATGACCGCCGGCAATCAGTGCCTTTAACTGGTTTTCAATCTGATGGTATATTGGTTCACGGGAATCTTTTGATAATCGAATAGGCAGTTCCATGGATTCACCCCCTTTATAGATAATCCAGTTTTTTCATCGTTTTTTTCATATAATGGATCCAGAATTTGAACCCGGCAACTGCCAGTAAAATTGATACTGCGATAGACAGGACTGGCCACTTTTGTGCAAAAAGAATAGTCCAATGCATCACCCCGTGTCCACTGATCAGAATCGTAGCCGTAAATACTACTATGAGAGCGATGAAAGCAACAATCATATTAAGGACTGTATTATACGTATTTGCATTATAACCGGCGTCTGCTACAGGAACCCCTCCACCAAAGTACACGCCAATTGAAAGCCAAATTATCATAAATGCAATATAGGAGCCTGGTGACATCAAGTTCTGTATGGTTGGGCTAAAAGAATGGAATAGAATTAGCGTAATCAGTTGAATTGGTAACGTATAGCAATAATATACGACAAAACTGCTTTTGATAATGATGTCTTTATTAATTGGTAATTGCATGAACATCACAAAAGACGGGGAAGCCCATAAATCATTATTTATCCGCTGATAAGCAAAATTCTTTGGCTTCATCCACACACTGAAAAATATAAAAACCATTAAAAATAACCAATCAAATCCAGCATAATTATTTTCAAGGTACGATGAAATGGACGTTATTAAAAATAATGCAAAGGCAACAGCAATCAACATCAGCAACGGAAATATATGCTTTGAAGCCTTCATCTCAAATTTCGCCAGCCAAAAAGCCTGCTTCCAATCCTTCATGGGAATACCTCCTTCTTAAAAAATCGTAACTGTTATACTGTGTATATGTTTATATACAGTATATGTGATATTTCGAAAAAGTCAAGTGAATGATTGAAAAAATTTAGCATGAAGTTGGGATAGTGGTAAGATGTAGAAGGGAATCACGGAATATATCAATACAGAAGAATAGTTGAAAGGATGATTGGTATGACATGGATTATAGGAATTGTTGCGGTAGCAGCATTTATATTATCAATATACTTATTGGATAAAAAACCAAATCTGAGCCTGGCGATAGCAATCGTAGTCCCATTTGTGTGTTTTTATTTTATTGGCAAATTGGATGGCGAAGTGGTATTCATTTTCTTTGCCGGGATCTTCGTTGTTGTCATGAATTTTCTAAACAGAACTGAAATGGAGGATAGCTAACCGAACGGATTAAACAGCTTTCTTCAACAATTAAAACAACTAGGGATGTATAACTTTTCCAATTCCGTTAAGAATAAGGTTGGGAAATAACCAGCAGACGGAAAGGAGAATTTATACATGAAGAAATGGTATGTGTTAATTGCTATTGTGGCACCTGTCTTTGCGCTCATCGGAATTACTAAAAACATTGATACCGAAAGCACACAACGTACTGCGGAACAACAACCAAGCGTTGAGGCGCTTGAAAATGTAAGTGAGGAAACAACAGAAGTTGAAGTAACGTTGTATAACAAAGACAAGGAAGAGGTCGGAACAGCAACAATCAGACAGGTTCATAACGGGACAAGTGTTGCCCTTGAAGCATCAAACCTGCCGCCGGGCACGCATGGGTTTCACATTCACGAAAAAGGTGTATGCGAGCCGCCTAACTTTAAGTCAGCAGGTGGTCACTTTAATCCGACCAACGCTAAACATGGTTTCAACCATCCGGAAGGACCGCATGCCGGTGACCTGCCCAATATTGTTGCAAATGCGAGCGGAAGGGTCAACACGCAAGGCGCAGCAGATATGGTGACATTAGTAAAAGGTAAAAAGAATTCACTGTTGGGTGGGGACGGTACTGCACTCATTATCCACTCAAAAGCAGACGATTATAAATCACAGCCATCCGGTGCTGCCGGTGAACGGATTGCTTGTGGTGTGATAGGGGAATGAATGGAAACCCGGGTTGATGCCCGGGTTTTCGTTTGTAAACAATACAAAATTACGTATACCCTTTCACTTATACTAAAAATAGGGAGATGAATTATCCAAATCAAAAAACAATCTTCCATTATATAAAAAAAGGGTATACATTATTTTGTATAAGAGAGGGTGGGGATCATGAAAGATGATTATGAAGAGCTTGATTATCTTGGACATGGAATGGATAAGGATGCCGGTCTGGATGCGTTTTTGCCGTATCGTGTAGTTGATATTATCAATAAGGAATCCACCATAACTGTTACCGTCGGTGCAGACGATCCAAATGATTTACTGGGGGAAGGTGTTCTGGAACTGGCCCGGGAAAAAGCAGAATTTAAACGGAATGCACCGTGTATTCTACTAATCAAGACACCGGTTATCACAAATGGTCAAAACGAATTGACCTATCAATCCTTCACATTTCGCGAAGAAAAGTAACATCCCTGTCTGCTATAATGGAAGCAAACTTTTCAATATACAGTAGGTGTTTTCTTGGAATCAATTATTTTTTTCTCCATTATTATTCTAGTCGCCTCCACTCTGCAGACAAGCACCGGCTTTGGTTTTTCAATCGTTGCAACACCATTTCTGCTTGTACTGTTTGAACCAAGGGAAGCAATCCAGATCAATCTGATATTATCACTGGTCATTTCGCTTTCCTTAATTATGAAAATAAAAAAAGATATCGATACGGGAATATTAAAGCGGTTTATCCTTGGCAGTCTTGTTGGTTTGCCAATTGGCATATCGATATTTTTAATGCTGGATATGACGTTGCTCAAAATAGGTGTCAGTATATTAATTCTCGTTCTGACAGTTCTGCTTATAATGAAGTTTCGTATCAGCCAATCACCCGGACGTGACCTGGGGATAGGCAGTGTTTCCGGTGCTTTCACAACAAGTATAGGTATTCCCGGACCGCCGATCTTACTGTACTTCTCCGGTACGGATACGGCTAAGGAAAAATTGCGCGGAACTACATTGGCGTTTTATTTGTGGATTTACTTGGTGAGTCTGGTTATTCAGGTGATTTTTGCAGGCTCGTCAAAAGAAGTCTGGACATCAAGTGCAGCCGCATTGCCGATTGTAATTCTTGGACTTATCCTGGGCCAGCTTCTATTCAAATGGATCAGCCAGGACTTGTTTCGTAAACTTACATATGTATTGTTGTTTTTTTCGGGGTTGTATTTGTTCATGCAACAGTTGTGAGAAAATTAATTAAAAAATATTGCGAATATACGTTCCCATTAATGAAGATTAGTGTTATAATAATAAAAATAGGATTTAATTCAATGTAATAAAGAAAATTGTCGTCAATTACAAAGAAAGTTTAGTGCGATTTGGTTATGAACAAATTGAACAAATCTTTGCATTACATCATAAACGTTCACAGTGGTTGATTATACGAAATAGGAGTCACAATGAAAAAAATGTAACAGGCAGTAAAATAAGCAGTTAAGGAGAACGAACATGCTTACATACAATAAAAAGATTCGTTTAGTTGTTTCTAACGAAAACAGTCAGTTACTAGATTCCCAATCCAGAATATGCAACTGGTTGTATAATCAATTGCTTGAAGCGGTGGAAGCAGATTCAGGCAATGGAAATGTGAATAAACTTCTTTCCGGAAGAAACCTAAGAAATGAAGTACCAAAAATAAAAAAGGAAAACCCATTTTTATGTAAAGTCCATTCTTCTCCACTAAAAAACACAGCATTACGGTTAAAGGATGCCTATGACCGTTTTTTTGACAAAACTTTGAGTAATAAAAAACCAAAGTATCGATCTTGGAAGAAGAAATGGTTTTCACTGTATTATGATGAGCCTAAAAAGGGTTTTAAATTATTTTGCCCCAATGAACTTTCCCTAACCTTTGGGAAATTGACAGATGAGGAATTAAAAGAAGCAAAGAAAATAGATAAAAAAGTAACAAAGTCTATTCACATCAAAGTTGGACTTGTAGAGGGGGTTGTACTAAGCGAAACAGAAAGCATTAAAACCCTTCGCATTACAAAAGATTTAGATTCGTATTATGCGATTTTTACAATCGAGGACAGCAGAGAAATTGAACAAATAGCAGGACAATCATTTATTGTGTTTGACCCAAACCATAAAAATCTGGCAGTTGGACTTGGCAGTGATGGAAAATCCTTTGAATTGAAATCGATGAATACACTATTAAAATACTGGGATAAGCGAATAGACGAAATTAAAGCCAAGCGGGACAAATGTGAAAAGCTAAACAGACTTATATGTACCGAAAACGTAACCTATTTTGAACCAAGCAAACGCTGGAAAAGGCTTAATCGTGCTTTAATTAAGGCAGAGTTGAAACGTCGAGAACAAATGAAGACGTTATTATTCAGTTATGCGCATTACTTTTCTAAGCGTTATGATGCTATTTATATAGGCGATTATACGCCAACCCCTGATGTAGCAAAGTTTGGAACGATGAGACGAGCAATGCTTAATCAAACTCCAGTTGGTAGATTTCGTAACATTTTATACTGGGTACAAACAAAAAATGGTAAATATTATGCTAAAGTCGATGAACGTGATACGACAAAAACCTGTTGTGTCTGTGGTCATCAAGAGAAAAAAGAACCATCAATACGTAGCTTTACATGTGTAAACTGCGGGACAACGCTTTCGAGAGATATCAACAGCACCGTTAATATCGGAAAGAAAGCCAAAAAGCAATTGCCACGCGCGGGCTACATAGGTGTGGAATCCCCTATGTATACAGTTTGGTGGGATTTTAAACAGGCAAAGGTTGCTTGTGGTTTGACCCCATGTGCTGGCCTTGGGAAATAAATCTAAGGGTTGGAATAACATTCTCCTTGGTAACAGAGGAGAATGCCTTTTGGTTAATTAAGTTTAGATGTGGTCAAATTTAGTTAATAGAAGGAGTGCGGAACCGCTTATCCGAAGAACACAGTTTACGCTGTACCTATTATCTCCAATGAAAGTAAATCATGTTATTTCCTAAATACATAGCATTCCAAAATGCCCCTGTGTCATGTATAATGTATTTCGAGTATCGAAAAAAGGGGCGGAATTTTTATGGTTTCACAGTCACTTGCAAAACCAACGCACACCCCGGAAAAAATCTGGACGCGGGATTTCGTGCTGATTTGTCTGGCAAACTTTTTTATTTTTCTCGGATTTCAGATGACCCTGCCGACATTGCCCCTTTTTGTCAAAGAACTGGGTGGCAGTGATCAGTTAATTGGTGTCATTGTCGGTATCTTTACATTTTCAGCACTCTTACTTCGTCCGTATGCTGGCCATGCGCTGGAGTCCAAAGGCAGACGTTTTGTGTACATGACCGGTCTGGCTGTTTTTGTATTGTCTGTTGGGTCCTATGCATTTGCAGCAAGTATTGTATTTTTGTTTCTGATGAGGATATTACAGGGTGTTGGCTGGGGGATGTCCACAACAGCAACAGGAACGATTGCAACGGATCTGATCCCGCCCAAACGCCGTGGTGAGGGGATGGGCTATTTCGGATTATCCGGTAATATTGCCCTCGCATTCGGCCCGACGCTGGGACTGACATTGCTCGGTTACATATCATTTATGCAATTGTTTCTCATTTGTGCTTCGCTCGGTCTTGTCGCATTTTTGCTCTCTTCAAAAATCCGATATAAAAAAGTGGAGAAGTTGGCTGAGAAAACAACAACAGTCAAATTTGATATTTTTGAAAAAACAGCACTTCAGCCGGCTGTTCTGCTTTTTTTCATAACGGTTACGTTTGGCGGAATTGCTTCATTTCTTCCGTTGTATGCTGAAACAAAAAACATTGCCGGCATCGAGTCATATTTCCTGGTCTTCGCGATTTTCCTGATGATTTCCCGGTCCTTTGCCGGTAAAATATATGATCAAAAAGGTCATATTTATGTCTTTCTGCCAGGCACTACGCTGATTTTCGGAGCAATGCTGTTGTTGTCATGGTTGCCAAGTATGGCAGTGATGCTCGTGGCAGCGGCGATGTATGGCCTTGGATTTGGTTCGGTCCAGCCGGCACTGCAGGCATGGTCAGTCGATAAAGCACCTGATAACCGTAAAGGAATGGCCAACGCAACATTCTTTTCGTTTTTTGATTTGGGAGTTGGGATCGGTGCAATAACGTTCGGACAGCTCGCCTTTATGTTTGATTATAGCGTTATTTATTTAACAGCTGCGGGATCTGTGTTTTTTTCCATTCTTTTATACTTATATTTATTAACGAAAGCAAAAACCCGGGCAACTGCATAGATGCCCGGTGTTTTCTTAGATTTCTGGAAAAACAAGGTTAGGACTAAGTCTTTTATGGAGAAAAATATTTTGAAGCAAATTCATAAAAACGATGAAGGGCAATTCAGAGCAAAAATCCAAATGAAAAGTGGTTCATAAGGCGGATGAAGGGCAAATCAGAGCAAAAGCCCAAGCGAAAAGTGGTTCATAAAGCCGATGAAGAGCAAAAGAGGGAAAAAAACTAAGTGAAAAGCCGTTCATAAGCGGATAAAGGACATTTCAGATAAATGAAATTGGCTATCTCGGCGACTCCTTGCCATCCTGACTTCTGGAAAGACAAGGCTGGGGCAGAGTCTTAATCACCCATAAAACGTCTAAAAGGCGCCTAATGCTGACGCCCCAATAGCTTCTCGAACCCAGCTTTCCTAGTGATGGGTTGCTACTACATCTCTAAGAACATTATCTTTTAGCTGATGTCCAAACCTCAACTTGTTTTCTTGATTATAGATGAATCGATTAATTAATGTAAATTTAGTTCCTTTGAAATAAAGTAGAGCAAAAACCCGGGCAACCACATAAGTTGCCCGGAATTCATTATGCCTCTTTTGGCAAGACAATCCGCTTATACATCTGAACCGTAATCCAATAATACAATCCATAAATAATAAGGAAAATACTGATTGGAATCCATATTTTCGTGTATGGATCAATTATAATGAACGAGAACATCTGCATTCCAACTATGACATGGACAAGGCCGACCAGTGCAGGGAACAGGAATAGTAAAAACAGTTCCCGGTAAATCGATTTGACCAAAAGCAATTTGCGCACACCGATTTTTCGCAGCATGGTGTAGCGGTGTGTGTCGGTTGTTGCCGTTGACAGCAGTTTAAACATCAGGACACTCGCCATCATCATTAAAAATGCAACCCCGAGGAAAAATCCCATGAAAATCGTTCCGCTGGCAATTGCTTTGAATCCAACGTAATTCCCGTATTTACCCGTATAGTTTTCCACTTGTATTCCACGGTACGACTCTGCCAGCTCCTGTTGGTTTTCACTGATTGTCTCAAGCTGTGGCAGGTAATTGGTGAAATCGTCAACCCGCACAAGCTGAACGACATTTACATCACTGGATATCTCCCGATAGTTTGCGCCATCAACCACATAAATTTCTTTTTCACCAAACATCTGAAAGCCGGCATTCATTTCCATTGACAATGCCGTGGACCATTGATCAGGCAATTCCTGCATCGAATACTTTGCTTCAGGCAATGGCTTGGAAACACGTGTTGCCTCTGGAATCTCCATTGATGCCGGATCCATTTGCTTAATCATCGGCGGATTTTCCAGTAGGTCATCCTTTAGAAAATAAACGCCCTCATCATTCACCTTATAGTGATAGCTGTTTTTTTCCGTAATATTCATAACCGAAAGTGCTTCCTTATCCTCTTCAGTCGGCTGATGAATGGCTGCATCATTCGCATAAAATGCCGACGCCTGCAGTTCAACATTATGATAGAACGAAATACCTGCTGTCATAGCGCCGAGGCCCATGGCTACAAGCATTGCGACTGTTCCAAGTACTTTTGTCAGATTCAGCATCCGAAACCGCAGCTGTCCGAGTGTAAATGAATTGATTCCCTTTTCGTTCAGGGCACGATTATCTTTTAACTTTTTCACAAAATAAGGAAGAAGCGAAATGAACATTAAATACGTTCCGGGTATAATTGTAACCGTTGCTAAAATAAGCCCGAATTGTGCCAGTTGCCCCATATGCATCATCGCATAATAGCCAACACCTATTAAAATAACCGCTAAGATAACACCGAATAATGTCTTCTTGCCTTTTACCTTCACATTGTCTTGTTTCTGTTCAGCGTGAAGCAGGTTCAGCACACTTTTTCTGGCAATTTTCCACGCATTCACAACCGATGTCATGAAAAATAATGCGACGTAAAAGATGATGGTTGTGATCATGGAAGAAGGGTAGAACGGTTGAAACCCTTCGCCGGAAAAGTCCAGCTGCCACATGAACAGTTCAGCAATGCCTTTGGAAAGACCAACGCCAACCGCCAACCCAATCAGTAATGACACAAGTCCGATAAAAAATGTTTCAAAAAACATCAGCTGGGTTACTTTATGTTTTTTTGCCCCAAGCGTCATATACATGCCCATCTCTTTTTGACGCAATGTGAGCATAAAGGAGGTTGCATAAAAGATATAAAATACCGTGATCGTTCCCAAAATAAACGTGCCAACGTGGAAAACAAATACAATCGAGCTGATCATCGCGTTTGCTTCAAGAAATGTTTTGTTCTGGGCAAGTGTTTCGAACATGTAAAAAATAGATATCGAAATTGTCAGCCCGAACAACAGGACCAGATAATCTTTAAACATTTTCCGCATACTGGAAAGTGATAATTTTAATAGCACGTGATCGCCTCCTTTCTAATCCATCTCATGCGGTGAAGTGAAATCCGCAAGTACATTAAGAATTGTCTGGTGAAATTCACTCCGGCCGCCTTCGCGTTTTATTTCCCTGTATATCTCTCCGTCCTGGATGAACAGTATCCGGTCACAGTAACTCGCGCTGAGCGGATCATGGGTTACGAGCATAATTGAAACGTCATGATTCTTATTCAGATGGACCATCGCTTCCATTAAACTTTTGGCGCTCTTTGAATCAAGTGCACCTGTTGGTTCATCCGCCAAAATAATTGCCGGTTCATGAACGAGTGCGCGTGCTGCGGCTGCTCGCTGCTTCTGACCGCCGGAAATCGTTACCGGATATTTTTCCAAAATCGCTTCAATGCCCAGTTTCGCTGCAACCTCCTGAACGGCTGGTTTTATTTTTCGCGACGGAACACCTTGCAATGACAGTGGCAAGGCAATATTTTCATAGACTGTTAGATTTTCCAGCAGGTTAAAATCCTGGAAAATAAACCCGAGCCGCTCCGACCGAAAGTCTGCGAGCTGCCCCTGTTTCATGTGTGTAATGTCGGTTCCGGCAATTTTGATCGTTCCATCGGTCGGGTTGTCCAGTGTCGATACAACATTTAAAAGCGTTGTTTTTCCGGCACCGGACGGCCCCATAATGCCGACGAATTCCCCTTCCTTGATAGCAAAGGATACGCCGTTTAAGGCACGGTATTGATTTTCATTGCGTTTACCAAAGACTTTATGGACGTCTTTTACGTTTACAACTGATTTATTCATTTTGATAACCTCCAGTTTTAATCTGTTTCCAGTTTAACCGGCTGTATTGGAAACTGGTATCTATTTTCCTTTCAGTAATCTTACAGTTTTGCAACCTTTTATAAATACAATCGTCTCCCGACTGAAAAAAGTGGCATGAAAAATAATTTTTATCTTCATGCCACCTTTTGCTGTTTGGGTTCGATTGTAGTAGTGAAGGGAGGTGATCGACATGGCAGTATCACAAATGGTTTCATCACAGCTGACGTTAATTCTTGATGATGGTGACGATATCCTAACCGGCGATACCATCTACAAGACGAAAAGCTTCAATAACGTCAAACCTGTTGCAACAGCAGATCAATTGTATGCAATCGCAACAGCTGTGGCAGCACTGCAGGAGCGACCGCTTTATAACATCAAGCGTAAAGACAACTCCGAAATCAGTCAGACATAATTTTTTCGGCAGGGTAGTGCGGGGAATGATAGCAATAATTCATGCTAAAACATCCCCTGCAAAAAATCATAGAAGGGAGGGAAAACGATGAAAAAGTTGGAATTGAAATTCTTGAATGAAGAAGGCAAAACAGTAACTTATTCATTGGAAAAGCCGGTTGAACCAGTTGATCCGGCCGCAGTTACCAGCGCCATGGATGAGATTATCGCACAAAACGCATTCTCATCTTCAGGTGGCAATCTGGTGGAGAAAAAAGGCGCACGTGTTGTGGAACGCAATGTAGTTGAAATAGAGTTAGCCTAAATGGCTGACTGAAGGAAATTTTTTTAACTGTTCTCGGAGACCAGCGGCAGCACTGCCCTGGTCTTAAAAATATTATCAGACAGGAGGGAATTACAGTGGAAACATGGGTATCCTTTGTGACAGAAGTCGGCTTCCCAATCATGGTGACATTTTATTTGCTGCACCGGATTGAAGGAAAACTCAATGACCTAATCGAATCCATCCACGCACTTCCGGAAAAAATGAGATAGAGCCACAGGGACGGGTTCTTTATTTCTTAGATAAGGAACCTGCCCGCGTGTCTCACTCAGAATGCCAAAGTTCACAGGAAAAGCGCCGGAGTTCACAGTGTTTTCGCCAAAGTTCACAAAGTTTTCGCCAAAGTTCACAATTTGTACGCCTCCTCAACACGGTGTTCCGCTCAGGCGATAGTGTTTTCGCTCAAATTGTCATAGAATCCGCTCAAGATTATGGCGAATCGGCTCAAACTGTCATAAATCCGGCTCAAGTTCACAGTGTTTTCGCTCAAGTTCACAATTTGTTCGCCTCCCCTAGATGGTGTTCTACCAAAAGTGCCTTGCTTCCATGAGACAAGGTCCCTGTCCCTATGTCTCACTGGACTCAAGTTCACCATTCACAAAGAAACAACAAGCCCACACGTATATTCCCCTTAAAATCCTCCTATCCTATTAAAAGCATTTAGTTTAAAAATGCGAATAACTCATATAAAATAGTAGATAAAGAGATGGTAGAAAGTAGGGTATTAGCATTTTGAACAGTTTTCGTGATATTAACATAAAAAAGATGTTTCCATCCGTCATTTACCGGCGCGGATTGGATTATTACAAGAACGATCAAGTCAGTGATCTTCTTTACGATATAAATAACCAGCTTTGGACAGCAACTGTACACGGAACAGAAGATTATTTTGTGGAGATAAATACTAAAGATTTTTCAAAGGGTTCAATTGACACATACTGTGACTGTCCGGCATTTGACACCTATGGATCGTGCAAGCATATAGCAGCTGTGCTGATTAAAATTGCCAACAGGGATACAAATAAGCCGCAAGTCGAAAGGGCCAACTATAACCCTGGTAAATGGCTGATGGATTCTATTCTCTCGTTAACCGACTACCAGCCGGCTTCGGAAATAACCAGTCAAAAAATTCCGCTCCATGTGGAGTATTATTGCAAGTGGACGTTTGATCACAATCTGCTTTTGGAATTAAAAGTCGGCGAAAAGCGCTGCCTCGTTGTTAAGAATGCATTTGATTTCCTTGATAATGTCCTTAACGGCAATGAACATTATTTTACAAAAACATTCACATATGATCCGGAAGTGCACTATTTTTTGCAGCAGGATAAGGAAATTTTCGAACAGCTGTATTCCGTTTTACGCAATGAGAAAATTTATCTGGACCGTTCCATTTACCATTACCAGAATTCGCCGGAACGTTCAGTCGTTATCCCGCCGCTTGCTGCCAGGCAAGTTCTTCAGTTACTTTCTGAAAGGGATTTTACCGTGGAAGAAGGAAAGCAAAGTTTTCAGCATATCAGTGTTGTGGAGGATGATTTGCCTTTTGACTTTGCACTGGCAAAAAATGAACGTGGTGATTTGGAGTTATCCATGGAAGGCTTGGAGAACATGACTTACTTCAAGCTTTATCATATGTTGTTTTCGCTTGGCACATTTTATTTTCCAAAAAAAGAACAGATTCCAATCATCGAAAAAATTACGCTAGCCGGATCTGAGAATCCTCGTTTGCCAATCGCCAAAACCCAGGCAGATGCGTTTATTTCACAAGTCCTTCCATCCTTAAAAAAGGTAGGGGACGTGAACATAGAAGAAAACGTGGCAGAGGAAATTATCCAGGTCCCATTGCGTGCAAAGCTGTTTCTCGAAGTTAAAGCGGATTGGATCGCAGGGAGGCTGGAATACCACTACGGTGACTATCAGATTGACCCGTTTAACGGCCGCAAACAGGGTGAGGTCATTATTATCCGGGATGTGGAAAAAGAGCGGCAAATCATGCACCTGATTGAGCATGCGAATTTTCATTACAATGGAAAAGAATTGTATATCGAAGCAGGTGAGGAAGCGCTTTACGATTTCCTGTATGAGGTATTGCCGTTATTGGATAAGTATATCGAGTTGTTTCTGACGTCCGAAATACGCAGCTTCATCGTGGAAAATGAACCATCCCCAAGCACGAGTGTACAGCTTGAATCATCGTCAAACCTGCTTGATATCGGGTTTGATATCGATGGGATTGATGACTCGGAAATCAATCAGGTCCTCAATGCTGTCATGGAAAAGAAGCGCTACTACCGTTTGGAGAGCGGTGCATTGATGTCCCTTGAAGGGGAAGAGTTTTCATCAATGAAGCAGCTTTTCGATGACTTGAACATTGATAAAGATGATTTACAGGATGGCAAAGTCCAAATGCCTGTTTACCGCGGTGCACAGGTTGATGAACTGATTGATATGAAAAAAAGTTACGACCCTGCATTCCGTAAACTGCTGCATCAGCTGAAATCGCCGGAGGAGCAGGTGTACCCATTACCTGAAAATCTCCATGCAACACTGCGGAACTATCAACTGACAGGCTACCAATGGTTTAAATCGCTGAGCACCTATCATTTGGGTGGTATTCTGGCCGATGATATGGGGCTCGGAAAAACCGTGCAGAGTATCGCCTATATTTTATCAGAGCCAAGTGACAACCCGCATTTGATTGTTGCGCCGTCTTCGGTGTTATACAACTGGAAAAATGAATGTGAGAAGTTCGCGCCGGATTTAAAGGTGGCTATTCTAACCGGGACACCACTGGAGCGGGAGAAAATGATTGAAGAATTTTCGTATATGGATGTATGGATTACGTCCTATGCAACACTTCGTCAGGACATTGCCATGTATCGGGAAAAGACATTCCAGACCTTAATTTTGGATGAATCACAGTATATTAAAAACTATGCTACGAAAACATCCAAAGCGATCCGGCAGATTCAGGCAAGTCGCAGGTTCGCACTGAGTGGAACACCAATTGAAAATTCAATTGACGAACTGTGGGCAATTTTCCAGGTCATTTTACCAGGATTGATGCCGGATCAGCGCACTTTCAAACAACTATCGCATGAAAAAATTGCATCCTTGACGAAGCCGTTTATTTTGCGTCGCTTGAAAAAGGATGTATTAAAGGAGTTGCCTGAAAAAATTGAGTCCGTCCATGTTTCCGAGCTGACACAGGACCAGAAAGAATTGTATCTTGGTTACCTGCGTCAGCTGCAGCAGGAAACAGCTCAGTCCATGAAAGAAGGCGGATTTAATCAGAACCGGATGAAAATCCTCGCCGGGTTAACGCGACTGCGACAGATTTGCTGTCATCCATCGGTATTTGTGGAGAATTATCAGGGCGAGTCAGGCAAACTGAACCAGCTGATGGATACGGTTCGCAATGCCATCGCCAATGGTAAGCGCATGCTGATTTTCTCGCAATTTACTAGTATGCACGAAATCATTATAGAGCGACTGCAGCAGGAAGATATCGATTATTTTTATCTGCATGGGCAAACGGCTTCACAGGATCGTGTTGAAATGAGTGAGCGGTTTAATAATGGTGAGAAAAGTGTATTTCTTATTTCACTGAAGGCGGGAGGAACCGGATTGAACTTAACCGGAGCGGATACCGTTATCCTGTATGATCTATGGTGGAATCCCGCAGTTGAGGATCAGGCGACAGGTCGCGCTCACCGGTTCGGGCAAAAAAATGTCGTCCAGGTTATTCGTCTGATTACAGAAGGTACAATTGAGGAAAAAATATACGACCTGCAGCAGAAAAAACGTGAACTGATTGATCAGGTCATCCAGCCTGGTGAAACAATGCTGTCGAGCCTCAGTGAAGATGATGTACGGGAGCTTCTTAGTATATAGTCGTGTTGAACGTTTGGCCGGTTTCTAAATAGGTTATTAGTATAGTAGAAGGTTTTTACTTGATAATAAAGGGGATGGTCAAATTGGTCCGTGTATTCAAGGGGTTCGCAAAATTTATCGTATCCAACTTTGCCGTAATACTAGCCATCATACTACTCCCTATATTCCTGGTAACCGATTCCGTAACATTCTTCGACGATATCGTGAATTACTTATTTGGCAACCATAAATCTTAGAAAAAACCAGATATCCGCGATATCTGGTTTTTTCTGTACTTTTATTACTGATTCAACTGAAACAACTTCCTTGGACGGCCTTTTACATAAGGCTTTTCTTCACCGACTACTCTAATAACGTTGCCTGCCAGGAGTTTTTTAACCGTTCGTTCTGCACTGCGCTTTGTTACCCGGTAATAACTGGCGATGTCATTGGATGAAAATGGTTCGTTATTTCTAATCTCGATAAAGTCAATGAAGTTATAGGATAACTCATTATTAAGTTTTGCCCGATGAATTAGTGACTGGTACAGCTCTGAGGTATTAAATTCTTTTTCAACCCCGAGCGGACCAATTGTATCCCGGCGTTCATTCACGATGTAGCATGTCCCTCCGTCGGATCGTTCACACGCTTCGAGTGCCATCTTTGCGTTGTCCTCTGCCTGTTTTGCAGTCAGTCCCAGGCCAAATCCGATATCAACCGAAGTATTCAGTGCTTGTTCCATTTCCTTAAGTAACGGAAAATCCCGGTAGTGATTAGTGATATGGTCCAATATTCCGCGTGTCCCGAATAATACGAATTGATCATTTCCATTTGATAAAACCGATGCATATGTTTTTTGGGAATACTTTAATAGGATTTGATGGAGCTTCAATAGTAATTCCTGTGCATGAAAATCGCCTTTTTCCGATTTGATTGAATCAAAGTCCTTGATGCGAACGTAGCCAGCGACTATTTGGGCGCTTTTCGACTGATTCAGTGTTGCAATTGATTTGGCTCTTTCAACTGCCCGTTCAAGGTTAAGCTTTGGAATTTGCATAATACTGGTGGGGATGCCTTTCGCCTTCAATTTTAATTCAACCTCATCAATGGATGTCAGCACATAGTCTGTTTTGCCCGCGTTCCAAAGGTCTTCATGGTGGCTGACAATCCGGTCGATTTCAACTGAATCGTCATGTCCGAAGCTATATGTATAAATTTCCTCACCACTTATTTTTATTTCATTCAGTACCTCATCTACATTTGTGCTGTCAAGTACATCAATGGACAGGCGATTGAGTTCCTGATTTTGATAGTTTCGTACATGGTAAAATGAAGTAAGAATCATATACTCATCAAAATCCACCTGGACTGCCGGAAGCCTTTTCTTGTCTATTTTCTCTTTGGCATACAAATAAGGCAAAGATCCTGCAAATAAATAAATATCGCACATTATTGCTTTTTCTACCAAATCCGCTGTTTCTTTTGCCTCGGAATAGACAAATGGAAAGATTTCGATATCATCCTGGTCTTCAACATAGCTGTATATTCTGTCAATTAACGCTTCACGGCCAAATACAGCAATCTTTGTTTTCACAAATAGTCCCCCTAAAAAATGATATTGTCATAGGTTTACATTTTGGATTAGAATCAAATAATTAACGATATATTTAGCGACTTCATTCGTTAATCTCTATCATAATACGGAATTTTCTTAATATTGTCAAGAAGGAAACATAGGAAAGTTATGGAAACTATTAATATAGGCTTATATTGTGGTATTCTTTCAGTAAGAGCAAAGGTATCGGAGGGTAGAATATGATTCAATTATTGGAAAAACTGCAAATAGATATCCCTGTCATTCAGGCTGGAATGGCCGGTGGAATTACAACTCCTGAAATGGTAGCTGCGGTTGCAGAATCAGGTGCGCTAGGGACAATTGGAGCAGGATATATGAGTGCTCCCGCATTAAAAAGTGATATTTTAGCGGTGAAGCAGTTAACGGACAAGCCATTTGCTGTAAATCTTTTTGCAGTTAATCTGGAGGCGTTTTCCACTGAGGTAAATTCTATGCAGCAATTGTTAAATAAATACAGGGAAGAACTCGATCTCGATCCAGGGGAAGATTCAGTAAAGGTTCACGACCATTTGCAGGAAAAAGTCTATGTGATTTTGGAAGAAAATATCCCGATTGTCAGCACAGCGTTTGGTGTATTGCCGTCCGTCTTAATTGAGCGGTTAAAAGAAAATCATGTGACCCTGATTGGCATGGCAACCAACCTGGATGAAGCAAGAAAACTTGAAGAAGCGGGATATGATGTCGTTGTTGCCCAGGGAAATGAAGCGGGCGGACACAGAGGGACATTCGATGTAAACAAATACCCGGATGGATGTAACATCGGCCTGCATGTGCTTGTGCAGGAATTGGTTGATAACATATCCATACCGGTTGTGGCAGCAGGTGGTATTCATTCTAAGAATCAGGCTGATGCACTTATGGTCTTAGGGGCTTCAGGTGTTCAGCTGGGCACACGGTTTCTTGTGGCAAAAGAAGCAGGGACAAATGCTGCTTATTGCCGGGAACTCATTAAAGCCAAAACAGGTGACACCGCTATTACGAAAGTATTTTCCGGACGGCCGGCACGTGCTATCCAGAATCGTTTTATAAAAGAGGTGGGGGAGAGCGGTATAACGCTGTTACCATTCCCAATCCAAAACCAGTTGACCAAAGATATCCGTTTTGCCGGGAAAGAATATGCAGTAGCTGATATGCAATCACTATGGGCAGGCCAGGGTGTTGGTGCAATTGATAAGGAAGAATATGTTTTTGATATTATACGTTCTCTTGTTGAAGAGACATAGGGACAGGCTCCTTGTCTCATTCACGTTTCAATACGGAAACTGCTAATACCTTAAAACGAGGCTGCCCAAATCTGGGACAGCCTCTTCATCTATTTAGCCCTGCATATTATAATGCTCCTTCACCTGTTCACGCAATTGCCGCTTCAGGAATTTCCCAACAGATGTTTTTGGAATTTCATCGAAAAACAATACGTCATCAGGGAGCCACCATTTCGCAAATTGCGGACGGATAAATTCGAGCAGATCATCCTTTCCAACTTTGTCAGCATAGCCCTCATGCAAAACAACACATGCAACAGGTCGTTCCTGCCATTCGGCATCCGGGATTGCGATAACACTTGCTTCAAAAACAGCTTCATGTGCCATGAAGGCGTTTTCAAGATCAACCGACGAAATCCATTCACCACCACTTTTAATCAAATCTTTTGTACGGTCAACAATTTTGATGGTACCTTCTTCGTCGACAGTCACGACATCACCCGTGTAGAACCAGCCGCCACGGAAGGCATTTTCCGTCCGTTCATCCTTATAGTACTCATTGGCAATCCAAGGCCCGCGCAATAGCAGTTCACCCATTTCTTCATCATTCCATGCAACCTCGCCATTATCTCCAAGAACCTTCATTTCAAGCCCTGGTACGAGTGCACCCTGTTTTGCGCGTTGTGTTAATTTATCCTCTTCACTCATATCCTGCTGGTAGCTTTTTAATCTTGAGAATGTGACAAGTGGTGTCGTTTCCGTTGCCCCGTATGCGTGTGCGAATGGGATGCCTAATTTTTGTTCAAAGGCCTGGATAAGCCCCTTTGGTGCGGCAGATCCACCACAAAGAACAGCACGCAGGCTTGATGTATCATAATCACCTTGCTCCAGCTCACGCAAGACTCCCAGCCAAATCGTTGGAACACCAGCTGTAATCGTGACACGAAACTTATCAATAAACTCAGCAAGCCGCTTAGGTGTGAAACGTGGTCCCGGCATAACCTGTGTCGTGCCAAACCAGGTACACGCAAAAGGTGTCCCCCAGGCATTTACGTGGAACTGCGGTACAACTGGCATGCAAACATCGGACTCTGATATTGCTGCTGAATCAGCCAGTCCAAGTGCATAGCTGTGCAGTACGATACCGCGGTGTGAATAGACAACACCTTTAGGCTTGCCGGTTGTTGCGGATGTGTAACACATGCCGGCAGGGTCATTTTCATCAATTGTCCGGTCGAATTCATAAGCAGGATTTCCGGTTTGCAGTAATTCTTCATAGGAGTAAAGTGGATTAAGTGATGATTCCGGGAGGTCGGATTTGTCTGTCATAACGACAATCGCTTCAACAGTTTTGAGCTTATCCTGTACTGCTTCAACAAGAGGTAAAACATCTTCGTCAACAAATAATATTTTGTCTTCAGCGTGGTTGATAATGTAAATGATGTGTTCCGGTGACAGGCGAATATTAATGGTATGCAGCACTGCCCCCATTCCAGGTGCGGCAAAATAAATCTCGAGATGGCGGTGATGGTTCCAAGCCAGAGTACCAACCCGGTCACCCTTTTGTACACCAAGTTCGTCCATCACACTCATCAAACGCCTGGTGCGCTTACCGATATCAGCATATGTAAGCCGGTGAAGCTTATCATGCGTCTGTGAGATGACCTGTTTTTTGGCAAAAAACTTCTCAGCATGTTCGAGCATTGGTCCAACTGTTAACGGATCTTGCATCATACAAAACATCCCCTTTTTATAAAGTTTTTCAAGCTTGTTTTTATAATATCATATAATTGGAAGTATTTTAAAAATTATTTAAATAATTTTTGGGAAAGAAAACAGTTATCAATTCGTGATAGAATATTAGAAGTGATTTAGCGTTTTAGGATTCTAATTTAGCGTTTCCCACTTTTGAGACATGTCCAGATGTAATGAGAGAAAGGTTGAACAATAGATGAAGAAGCAGCACGATTTCACACAAGGAAATATTTTAAAGCAGCTGATCATCTTTTCCGGACCGGTTATGCTTACCAATCTGCTGCAAACTTCCTATCAGTTTGCCGACAGTCTGTGGGTCGGGAACCTTTTAGGTGCAAATGCGCTTGGATCTGTCGCGGTCTCAAGTACGATTATTTTCACGGTGTTATCATTTGTTCTCGGACTGAACAATGCAGCACTGACCATTTTGTCGCAGCAAAAAGGGAAAAATAATGATGATGGGTTAAACCGTTATCTGAATGCGTTTGTTGTGATCCTGACAATAATGGCACTCGTGCTAAGTACTGCAGGTTTTCTCCTTGCCGAAAGTTTATTGCAGCTTTTGGGAACACCGGAAAATATGATGAATCAGGCGAAAGCTTATTTGCAAATAAATTTTCTCGGGATTTTGTTTTTATTCGGCTATAACTTTATCAGTACCGTATTACGCGCGCTGGGGGACAGTAAAACACCGCTCCGGTTTGTCATGATTGCCGTGCTGTTGAATATCGTGCTGAATCCGCTGTTCATTGCCGGGTTTGACTTAGGGATTGAGGGTGCAGCATATGGCACAATTGTTGCGCAGGGCAGTGCATTTCTTTACGGCATCATCTACGTGCTGTACCGTAAACTTGCTCCATTCAGCATGCCGAAATTGCCATCGAAACAGGAAGTCGGACTAATCCTGAATCTGGGAATTCCATCCGGGCTGCAAATGGCAGTTATCTCAGCTGGTGTTGCAGCAATCATGAGTGTCGTTACCGGTTTTGGTGACGGTGTTGTTGCCGGATTTGGTGCGGCACAGCGGCTTGACAGTATTTTAATGCTGCCGGCGCATGCACTCGGGACATCGGTAAACAGTATGGCTGGGCAAAATATCGGTGTCGGCAATTGGCAGCGGGTAAAGCGCATTGCCAAATTTGGTGTACTGTATAATTTGTCTGTTATGGTGGCTGTGGGATTAATTGTTGTCTTCTTTGCAGAGTTTGGTATTCGGCTGTTCATCCAGGATGAGGCAGCAGTCGATTTCGGAACAACGTATTTAAAAATAGTCGCCTTATGCTATCCGTTCCTTGGCATTAATTTTATTTTAAACGGGATTGTTCGCGCATCAGGAGCAATGTATCAGGTGCTTGCACTGAATTTTATATCATTTTGGATTTTGCGCTATCCGTTTACAGCACTTTTCTCGAATTGGTTCGGTCAAACCGGAATTGCAATTGGTATGGGAGCAAGCTTTTTAGTAAGCAGCCTTTGTGCCTTCTTGTATTTCCGCTTTGGAAAATGGCGGGAAAAAGAACTGTTTGCAAAGCGGGCTTAGTATATATGTCTATGAAAAATGCATCAAAGATTAATAGAGGGATATCATGAAACCTAAAACGAAAAAAGCAATTAAAAAAACGATGGCAGTTGCAGCTGTACTAATCGGGATATTGATTCTCGTGTCGATTGTATCTCTGGAAAGCCCGCGGAATAACTTCGAGCTGTCCCGTCCACTGGTAAGTGAACAGGTGTGGGATTACAAACCGACCGTTGAAAAATATGCTGAGCAATACGGGGTGACTGAATATGTCGACGTGATATTAGCGATGATGATGCAGGAATCAGGCGGCCGTGGCAATGATCCAATGCAATCATCAGAAAGCTATTGCGGGGAGCGGGGTTGTATCAATGATCCGGAACTTTCCATAAAACAGGGAGTTTACTATTTTTCACAGACGATTAAAGAGGCAAAAGGTGATCTGAAACTGGCAATCCAGTCATACAATTTTGGAAAAGGCTTCATTGATTACGTTAGCGCCAATTCGGGTGCCTATTCACAGCAGGCAGCAATTGATTTTTCCCAAAAAATGTATAACGAAGCAGCGAACAAATCCATTTATACATGTTTGCGGGAGAAGGCGAAGCAATACAACGCCTGCTATGGTGATATTTATTATGTTCGTGATGTGATGGAGTACCGGGATGTGCTTGCAAAAAAGTAGTAAGCCTTTAAATGGAATGATAACATGGAATTAAAAAGGGAGGAATTGACATGGTAAAAGCAGTACATACTGCATTTGCGCCAGAAGCAATCGGGCCGTATTCGCAGGCAATAGAAGCTGGAGATTTTGTTTATGTTTCAGGACAAATCGGAATTAATCCTGGTACAGGAGAAGTTGCAGACGGAATTGAGGAGCAGACGAAGCAAGTCATGGCAAATCTGCTTGCGATATTAAAAGAAGCAGGAACTGATTTTTCCCAGGTAGTGAAGTTTACGATTTATTTAGCATCAATGGATGACTTTGCAACGGTGAACGAATTGTACAGCGGTTATTTAAAAGAACCCTACCCGGCACGTGCTACTGTTGAAGTAAGCAGATTACCAAAGAATGTTCTTGTGGAAATAGATGCAGTTGTTTATAAAAAATAAAGGTAAATGTGCTTGAATACGTGCAATACTGCGGACAACTCGCGCGATGTCATCGTCGACTCGCGCGATATCAATGATAACTCGTGCAATAATAAGGGAATCTCGCGTGATATACATCCTAACTCGCGCAATAACCATTCGAAGATGCGCAATAAATCAACAACTCGCGCAATAACCATTCGAAGATGCGCAATAAATCAACAACTCGCGCAATAACCATTCGAAGATGCGCAATAAATCAACAACTCGCGCAATAACCATCCAAAGACGCGTAAAAAAACCAATGAAAGCTCGTGCCGGTAATGGGGGAGGGATTTTATGGATAATTTCACATTTCACAATCCGGTTAAGCTGATTTTCGGGAAAGACCAGCTGGATGCACTGCCTGAGGAAATCTCTAAGTATGGGAAAAAGGTATTGCTGCTTTATGGCGGCGGAAGTATAAAAAGAAATGGCATCTATGACCAGATCATCGAAAAGTTGAACAAAATAAATGCTGAAGTAGTTGAATTCTCAGGAATAGAAGCGAATCCGAAACTGTCAACTGTACGTGAGGCGGTTGAAGTTTGTAAAAAAGAACAAATTCAATCAGTGCTTGCAGTAGGCGGCGGCAGTGTAATTGATGCATCAAAAGCAATTGCTATCGGCGCGAAAACAGAAGCTGATGTATGGGACATTATTACAAAAAAAGAAAAGTCGACCGGTGCATTGCCAATTGGAACGGTTGTAACAATTGCTGCAGCCGGTTCAGAAATGAATGCAAGCTCGGTAATAACGAATTGGGAAACAAAGGAGAAAAAAGGGTGGTCTTCGCCATACACGTACCCAAAATTTTCGATTCTGGATCCGACGTTCACGTATTCCGTGCCACGTGTGCAGACGGTATTTGGCATCGTCGATATAATGGCACACGTTCTGGAAAATTATTTTCATCACACATCAAACACACCAGTGCAGGATGGGCTTTGTGAAACCATCTTGCGAGACCTGATCGAAACCGGTCCCCGACTGTTGGAGAAGCCGAATAGTTATGAGCTTCGTGAGACAGTCATGCTGAATGCAGTACTGGCCCGAAATGGCATGCTCAATATGGGATACAAAGGAGACTGGGCGACACATGATCTTGAACATGCAATCTCTGCAGTCCATGACATTCCACATGCCGGGGGAATCGCGATATTATTTCCAAACTGGATGAAGCATGTATTGGATGAAAATAATGTTAATCGTTTTAAACAGCTAGCGGTTCGTGTGTTTGATATTAACCTAAATGGTAAAAGTGACTATGAAGCAGCACTTGAAGGGATCAACAAGCTGCGTGCATTCTGGAGTGAGCTCGGTGCTCCGGAAAGATTGTCGTATTACGATATCGATGAAGGTGCGATTGACGAGATTGCGAATAAAACGGTTAGCGCGAAATCAGAATATGGTAAGTTTAAAAAAATGACAAGACAGGATTCGGTGGAAATATTGAAGTCAAGCCTGTGAGAAAATAGTTCATGAGGTGAACATAATGTATAAACCGCAGTATCGAAAAAAAGCATTTACAATTGCCTTAGGGGCTGGTGTTGTCGTATTTATTGGAGGGATCGTAACTAAGTTGTTGTAGTAATTCTGGTTATGGAAATTCATATAAACGATGTCAAATAGACTCTGATCTACCAGACAGGTTTCGGGAAAATGTGGAAGGCAAGTTTAAAAATGACATTTCCCGACAAAATATTTCCCGGGCAATAAATTAAGAACCAGCCGTTTATTGAAAAACAGCTAGTTCTTTTTTTATGGCTTCGCGTATTTTGTCTAAACATTCTTCAGGTGTATTGGCATATACGCGTTTATTGTTTACCAGTGCGTATGGTCTGACCCGGCAAAGCCCGCAAATAGCCAGACATTCATTTGTCAGTACAGCTACTTCCGGGAACTCTCTTTCAATAATTTCTTCTATATCCAAAGTAGTGATTGCATTTCCGTCACAAACCTCAACAACGACAACTCCCATTGCTATCACTTTCTTTCTATAATAAATATTGACCTTGTTAGTTGTAGCATATCCATTATAACAAATCAATATTTCTGCGTGAAAAATAAAGGTTGGATTAGCGAGAGGGTAGTGTATGCCAGGGTGCGGATTGGATGGTGTTTTACTCTGTAAAAAGAGCCTTGGAGGGAGTGCAGTTTTATGATTAGAAGAAGTAAAACAGGGTAGAATGCCGAAGTTCACAATGAATATGTCGAAGTTCACAATTCAAATCACCGAAGTTCACAACTATAATGCTGAAGTTCACAATTTGTTCGGCTCATTATCCGCAGCACTCCTGGAATTAGGGAAGCGAAAAAATTGCCCGACATCGCGCTCCTTAAAGAAAAGGCAGCAACTTTCCAAAGAGTTGCTGCCAACCAAAACTCACGACGAAGACAACCCGTGCGAACGTTTACCCTCATACTCATGTCTATACCATGCCACCAGCATTATAATGCCACATAAAATCAGCAGTCCACTCGTCACGAAAAACACGCCTGAGAACCCGAAAAAACCGGCGAGCACCCCACCCAATGCGGGCCCGATTATGTTTCCTAAAAAGCGCAACGAAGTATTATAGCCAAGCACTTCCCCCTGCATTGATAACGGTGCTTCCTGTCTGATATATGCAATCCGGACGGGAACAATTCCGCCAATTGAAATACCAAGTAAGAACCGCAAAACAACGAGCTGCCAGATGTTTGTTACAAATGCACCTGGGAAGTAGACAATTCCGGCCATAAATAATAGAAAGATTAAGATCTTTGTATAGCCAATCCGGTCACCCAATCTTCCCCAGCGTTTCGCCATCAGCAGGTTTCCGAGTCCGGCTGCAGAGAAAGCTATCCCGGAAAAGAATGCGATGCTTTGCGGGCCATGAATTTCAGCAACATATAATGAGAGAATTGGCTGAATACTGAAATGGGCGACCTGCACCAACACGGAAATAAGCATAACGATTAATAAAACCGGATTCTGGACTATATGCAAAAGCACTTCTTTTGTTGAGTAGGACTTATATTCTTTTTCATCCTCGGATTGCTGTATCAGTATTTCCTTGACACCAAATAGTACAATCAGACCGGAAAGGAAGACCATGATGGAAGTCCATTTGAATGTTGTCGCATAGCCGAACATATCGGCAAGTACCCCGCCGAGCATTGGGCCCATCAATGCCCCAGTAATACTCCCTGTCTGCAAGGTTCCCAACACCTGGCCGGCGACGTTTTTTGGAGTCTGCGTTGAAATCAGCGCCTGCGACATCGGGATGAAGCCTGTAAATATTCCCATAAATAACCGCAATAAAAAAAGCTCCCACACGGAAGTGGCAAACCCCATTAGTAATACAGATAATCCGAGTCCGGCAGCGGATAATATCAGAATTTTTTTCCGTCCATACTTATCACCAATTCGTCCCCAGATTGGGGAGAAGATAAACGCTGTGACAAACGTGATTCCGAAGATCCAGCCTGACCAGGTCTGTACATATGAGTCCGAGAAGCTTCCGAATTCTTCAATATATAATGAAATAAATGGAAGAACCATCGTGATGCTTCCGGCAATAAAAAAATTCGCAAACCACATGATGATTAAATTTCGTTTTACATTAGGATTTTGCTCGGAAATGACAAATCCCTTCTTTCCAAATTATTTCGATACTCTAAATATATAGTAATACAGCAAGATTTAAAACCTTTATGCTCATGCTCCGTTCCCTGCAGGTTATTTTGTTAAACAAACAGGGAAATATATGTTATTGATGTCCATAAACCGTTATAATAAATCGTAGTATATAATAGAATAAGACAAGCCTTGAAATATATTAATTTACAATAAAGGAGCAATAACAATGAAACGTTACCTTAAATTGGCAGCATTTTTAATAATCATCATTGGATTGATAGCAGGAATGGCAGCACCACCAGTATATGCAACCAGTGACAGTATCAATGAAAAACTTGGAGTTCCGATTGTGGTTTACGGAGATACCCTAACGGATGCACAAAAGAAAGAAGTTACGGAACTGCTCGAGGTAAAAGACCCGGAAACGGTAAAAGAATACACAGTAACCGGAGAAGATATTGCAAACTATATCAACGGTGACCCAAACTCCAGAATGTTTTCATCAGCAAAAATCACCCGTGAAGAAGAAGGGAAAGGCCTGACCATCAACATTGTGACACCGGATAATATTACCGAAGTATCCAGTGAAATGTACTCGAACGCCTTACTTACAGCCGGTGTGGAAAATGCAACTGTTGATGTGGCGTCACCTGTAAAAGTGAGCGGACATTCAGCATTAACCGGTATTTATAAAGCGTATGATGCGGAAGGTCAGCAGCTTGATAAAGAACGGATGCAGCTGGCAAACGATGAACTTGGTGTTGCAACGGATCTGGCAAATAAAGAAGGATTGAATCAGGAAAAAGTCAGTGAACTGCTGACGGAAATTAAAAAAGCAATTGCCGAACAGAATCCGGCCACAAAGGAAGAAGTGGAAAAAATTGTTCAGGAGCAGCTCAATAATTTGGGGATATCGCTAAGTGAACAGGACAAACAAATGCTGATTGATCTGTTTAACAGAATGCGCGATCTGAACATCAATTTTGATGAAGTGAAAAATCAGCTTGATGAAATTACTTCTAAAGTAAAAGACCTGGTAAATGACGAAGGATTCTGGAATAAAGTCGAGAACTTTTTCAAAGATTTCTTTAACATGATTGGAAACTTCCTTGAGGGATTATTTAAATAGGGGAAATAGTAATATACAGATAAATGGCTATCATAATTGATAGCCATTTTATATTATTTACTGTAATACACCAGGATAAGGACGATTAATAATAAGAGTAGAGCAAAACTCTGGAAACGTACAAACCGGTAAAACGAACTGTTTACTTTATAGGAAGGAAGCGGTTTTTTCTTCCAGTCGTCAAGGTAATCCGGATCTTTTGACATGACATGCCGGAACCTTCTAAATCCGAACGTCACTCCATCAAAAAAACCCCCCTTGATGGTATACATTGCCAGGTAAATAACCATATAAATCAGTAAAAAGTAAAATGTGATGTTTAAGCATTGAACCAGGGAAAACCCTGACTCAGACAGATTTACCAATATAAGGATTAAACCAATATTAGCTGTTAGAATAACCCAATTCTTTTGTCGCATAGCTGTCTGTTCCCACCTTCAGTATTTCTATCATAATCAGTATAGCATAGTTAAAAAGACTTCGATAAAATGAATTGTAAAAAAATTTTAAAACCGCTAAATCGCGTGGTGCATGCATTTGAAAATGAATCGTTCTTATTTTCACAAAAAAGTCTTTACAAACTTGTAAGAAAAATTGTATAATTCTATTTAGTAGATAGAATCTGCTAAAAAGTCAGAAAAATAAATAATATCAAGGGGGTATTTTTCAACATGAAGTTTAAGAAGGTATGGCTTTTAGCACTTGCATTAATGTTAGGTCTTTTCCTGGCAGCTTGTTCCGGCGGTGATGACTCAGAAGGTACGTCATCAGACAGCGGAAGCGACAGCAGTGGAGAAGAAACATCTAGTGAAGGTGAAGAAGAAAGCCAAGATGTTGAACAGGTATTGAATTTCATTAATGGTGATACGATTCCATCAATGGACGCATCCATGGTTACCGATGAATATGGTATCCAATTCCTGGGTGCGACAATGGAAGGTCTTTATCGTGTGAAAGACGGTGAAATCGTTCCAGGTATCGCTACAGAACATACAGTAAGTGATGATGGTACCGTTTGGACTTTTACACTTCGCGAAGATGCGAAATGGTCTAACGGTGACCCTGTAACAGCACATGACTTTGTTTATTCATGGCAGCGTGCTGTGGACCCTGACACTGGATCTGAATATGGTCCATATATGATGGGTGGCGTTATTAAAAACGCAACAGCTGTTAACAAAGGTGAAGTTCCTGTTGAGGAATTGGGCGTAAAAGCTGTTGATGACTATACCTTGGAAGTAACATTGGAAAACCCAACTCCTTATTTTGAGTCATTGACTGCATTCGCAACATACTACCCGTTGAATCAAAAATTTGTTGAAGAACAAGGCGACAAATATGCTACAAGTACAGAAACGCTTGTATTCAACGGACCATTTAAATTAACTGAATGGGAAAGCACAAGCAGCTCGTGGAATCTTGTGAAAAACGAGGACTACTGGGATGCTGAGACAGTACAACTTGAAAAAATGACTTATGAAGTTGTTAAAGATCCACAAACAGGGGTAGACCTTTACGAGTCAGGTGAAATCGACCGTGCTGGTTTATCTTCAGACCTTGTAGACAAATATTCTACACATGAAGATTACCGTGTAGTTCCAGAAACTTCATTGTTCTACCTGAAAATGAACCAGACTACAAGTGATGCACTTGCAAATGTAAATATGCGTAAGGCAATTAGCCGTGCGTTTAATAAAGAGGCATTGGTTAACGAAATCCTTAACAATGGATCTATTGTATCAACAGGTTTTGTTCCACAAGACTTCGTTCAAACTCCAAGTGGGGAAGATTTCCGTGAAGCAAACGGAGACCTTGTAACATATGATCCTGAAAAAGCGAAAGAACTTTGGAAAAAAGGTCTTGAAGAAATTGGTAAAGACTCTGTAGAACTTGAATTCCTTGCTGGTGACAGTGAAACAGCTAAAACAATGAACGAATATCTTGCTAATCAGCTTGAAACAACTCTACCAGGGTTGACTATTAACCTGAAGCAAGTTCCGTTTGAACAGCGTTTGGAATTGGATACAAACATGGACTATGATATCCAGTTCTCCGGATGGGGTCCAGACTATATGGATCCATATACCTTCCTGAATCTGTGGATTACTGATGGCGGAAATAATATGATGGGATACTCCAATGAAGAGTATGACAAATTACTCGAAGAAACAGCGACAACATTGGCACAAGATCCTGAAGCACGTTATCAGAACTTCCTGGAAGCAGAAAAAATCTTGGCTGAAACCGCAGCTGTAGCACCTGTTTACCAGAGTGCATCTGCTCAACTGGTTCGTCCTAAAGTACAGGATGTATACGTTAACTCATTTGGACCAACTTATGAGTACAAGTGGGCAAGCGTTGGAGCATCAGAATAAAATTTATTTTTAATAAAATATGCTGTATTCTCAAGGAAAAGAGAGTATATGACCTTATGGCATATACTCTCTTTTACCCTTGCTGGAAAAAAGTCATATAATAATGAATTTTTCATTAACATCAGGATGGTAACATAAAATCAGGAGGTGTAGGAATGCTTCGTTATATTTTAAAACGTATCTTTTACATGGCAATTACATTATTCATTATTGCCACCATCTCGTTTTTTCTAATGAAGATGCTGCCTGGCAGCCCTTTATCAGCTGAAAACAAGCTGACAGAAGAACAACAGGCGGTAGTTTTGGAAAAATATGGGCTAAATGACCCAATTCCAGTTCAATATGTAAACTATATAGCTGGTCTAGTACAAGGTGATTTAGGTATTTCCTTCCAGTTTGATAATACCCCGGTTACAAAAATCATTATGGATCGTATCGGTCCTTCCATGGTGCTTGGTGCTCAGGCTCTGGTTTTTGGTACAGTCCTGGGTATATTATTCGGACTGATTGCGGCGATTTACCATAATGGGTTTCTTGATTATACCTCAACCATCATAGCAGTTTTGGGAACATCAATCCCTTCTTTTATATTTGCAGGTTTACTGCAATGGTACGTAGCCGTTCAATGGGACTTGTTCCCTGTAGCCTTATGGGGAACATATGAACATACGGTTTTGCCGACAATAGCATTGTTGATTTTTCCGATGGCAATATCAGCCCGTTTCACTAGAACAGAAATGCTTGAGGTACTTGGCTCTGATTTCATTACTACTGCACGTGCTAAAGGACTTGGTGAGGCAGGAGTTATTTTTAAGCATGGATTGCGGAATGCGCTGATTCCGTTGGTAACAGTAATCGGACCAATGGCTGTTGGTCTAATGACAGGTACACTGGTTATTGAACAGATTTTTGCTGTTCCTGGAATAGGTGAACAATTTGTTACATCAGTAATGGTGATAGATTATCCTACTATTATGGGACTAACATTATTCTTTGCATTCCTGTTTGTGGCAATTATTCTGGTAATCGACCTTCTTTACGTATTAATCGATCCAAGAATCCGACTGACAGGAGGGGAAATCTAAATGGCACAAGACAACAAGCAAAACGACGCACCAAAAGAACTGTTTGTCCCTCTTGAAAACAAAGAGGATACAAGTGAAAAGATTTCCGGCCCTCCGAGATCTTTTATGCAGGATGCCAGAAGAACTTTTTTGAAAAACAAGTTTGCGGTAGTCAGCGTCATTTTGCTGCTCTTTATTATTATAATGAGTATTATCGGACCATATTTTAATGAGTATAAAATGGATGGTCAGGATTTAACAAGAGCAAAAATGCCGGCACGTGTACCAGTTCTTGAAAATATCTCATGGCTTGGTATGGATGGTACACTTACAGGAAATTTTGAAGGAGCTACAGTCGAAGAGGCAAGTAAGAAAGCGGTAATGCGCTTTGAAAATAATGAAGAATTTGTTGATATTGAAGTCCTTTCTGAAGGAGACGGTTCAGAGGACTCAGCAAGAGTAGAGGCAACTTACCATATTTATGAAGCAAAAGAAATGACAGATAAATATTATTGGCTGGGAACGGATACGCTTGGACGTGACCAGTGGACAAGGATATGGCTGGGAACAAGAGTATCGCTCATTATTGCTTTTGTTGCAGCATTAATTGACTTAGTAATTGGTGTTGCTTATGGTGGAATATCAGGCTATTACGGTGGACGAGTCGACAGTGTTATGCAACGTATATTGGAAGTCCTTGTTGGAATACCGAACTTAGTTGTCATATTACTGATGATTATTGTTCTGAAACCGGGTATTGTTTCCATTGTCATAGCCCTTACGATAACCGGATGGATAGGAATGGCACGTATCGTAAGGGGAGAAGTACTGAAACTGAAAAATGAGGAATTTGTACTTGCCGCCAGGACACTTGGCCAATCAAGCGGGAAGATCATACGGAAACATCTATTGCCGAATGTTGCTGGGATCATTATTATCAATACAATGTTTACCATTCCGAATGCGATTTTCTTTGAGGCATTTCTAAGCTTTATTGGACTTGGGATTGCACCACCGGAGGCATCGCTTGGTGCATTGATTGATGCGGGATTCAAGGTCTTTAGACTTTATCCGCATATGGTACTGTATCCTGCGATTCTTATTTCAATAATAATGATTGCATTTAACTTGATTGGTGACGGACTTCGTGATGCGTTTGATCCGAAAATGCATAAATAGAAAGGTAGGTGTTTCTGAATGAGTAAATTATTGGAAGTAAAAGATTTAAATGTATCATTTAACACCTACAGCGGTGAAGTGCAAGCCGTAAGAGGTGTGAATTTTGATTTGGAAAAAGGTGAGACACTGGCTATTGTTGGTGAATCCGGCTCGGGGAAATCAGTAACAACCAAGGCACTAATGCAACTGCTTCCGAAGCCACAAGGCCAAATTAAATCCGGTCAGATTCTGTTTGAAGGAACGGATATTGCTCACTATTCAAATAAAAAAATGCAAAAGATTCGCGGAAGTGAAATGTCCATGGTGTTCCAGGATCCGATGACTTCCTTGAACCCGACAATGAAAGTGGGAAATCAGATTATGGAAGGTCTGATCAAACACCGTAAAATGGGACGTGCGGAAGCGAAAAATAAAGCTATCGAATTGTTGGAACTTGTTGGAATTCCACAGCCAACTGTCCGTTTAAATCAATACCCGCACCAATTTTCCGGTGGTATGCGTCAGCGTGCCGTAGTAGCGATAGCACTTGCTTGTAACCCGAAAGTGCTTATTGCAGATGAACCTACGACAGCACTTGACGTTACGATCCAGGCACAAATTCTTGATCTGATGAAGGATATTCAACGGGAAACGGAAAGTGCGATTGTATTTATTACACACGACCTTGGTGTTGTGGCAAACGTAGCTGACCGTGTAGCGGTTATGTATGCCGGAAAAATCGTTGAGATTGGTAAGGTTGATGAGATTTTCTATAATCCGAAACATCCTTACACATGGGGACTTCTTGGTTCCATGCCAACACTTGACAGTAAAGAGGAAGAATTGTTCACTATCCCGGGTAGCCCGCCGGATATGCTGAATCCTCCTCCTGGTGATGCGTTTGCACCAAGAAACAGATTTGCAATGGAAATCGATACAAAAATGGAACCACCAATGTTCAAAGTATCTGATACACATTACGCTGCCACCTGGCTGCTGCATGAGAATGCACCGAAGATTGAACCGCCTGATTCTGTCAAACGCAGAATGCAAGGATTTGCTTCGACAGACGATAAGGATGGTGAAGAGTAATGGGAACTGAAAAAATATTGGAAGTAAATAATTTGCAAAAACATTTCAAAGCCGGACGCAAGAACACCATCAAAGCGGTGGACGGGATAACGTTCGATATTAATGAAGGAGAAACGTTCGGTCTTGTTGGTGAATCCGGATGTGGAAAATCAACAACCGGCCGTACAATTATTCGCTTGTACGAAGCAACAGGCGGTGAAGTTTTATTTAAGAATGAGAGTGTCCATGGAAAAAAATCCAAAGAAGATCTGATGAAGTTTAACCGAAAAATGCAGATGATATTCCAGGACCCTTCATCTTCATTGAATCCAAGAATGACTGTAATGGACATTATCGCCGAAGGAATTGACATTCATAATCTGGCAAAAGATGAAAATGATCGTAAAAATCGTGTGGAAGAGTTATTGGAAACGGTTGGATTAAACAAAGAACATGCGACTCGTTTTCCGCATGAATTCAGTGGAGGACAGCGCCAGCGTATTGGTATTGCGCGAGCCCTGGCTGTTGAACCTGAATTCATTATTGCCGATGAGCCAATTTCTGCACTTGATGTATCCATTCAGGCACAGGTAGTCAACTTGCTGAAAAAGTTGCAGCGTGAACGCAACCTGACATTCCTGTTCATTGCACACGATTTGTCAATGGTTAAGTATATCAGTGATCGAATCGGTGTTATGTACTTCGGGAATATGGTTGAATTGGCTGATAGTGACGAGTTATACAAAAACCCGCTTCATCCATATACAAAATCATTGTTATCCGCGATCCCATTACCTGATCCGGAATACGAACGGAATCGTTCACGTGTAGCATACGATCCTTCTGAATATGAAACAAGTGAAGAACCGGAACTCCGGGAAGTTAAGCCTGGGCACTTTGTGCGCTGTACAACAGCAGAATTTGAACAATATCAAAAACAACTGAAAGAATAGGTAATAAAAATCCCTTACTGCGGTCAACTGCAGTAAGGGATTTTTTTGATAGAATGATATATTTTTGCCACAAAACCGGTGATTTTCGCAGGTTTATGTAACATTTCCACCCGTTTGCAACAAATCTATTATAAATGTAATATTTTCCTGCTAGTTTGGTAATCCTTGTAATAGACTCTTAAAAGTCTTGTAACTGCATTGCCTGATGGGCTGTGATACGATGGGCAATGTCAGAATTTAAAGGAGGGACTACCTATGAAGAAACTAGTAGCATCAATAGCTACGGGTGTCATTATTGCTGGCGTAACATTCACCTCTGTTTCTGCGGAGGAATATAAAGTTAAAAAAGGAGACAATCTCTGGGACATTGCAGAGAAATACGATACTACCGTTGACGAATTAGTTGAAATAAACGAGCTAAAAACGACAGTAATTCAACCAAAACAAAAACTATTTATAAATGAAACATACATGGTAGAGAAAGGCGATACATTAATTGGGATCAGTAAAGAATATGATGTATCCGTAAAAGATCTGAAGAAATGGAATAACCTCAATTCAGATTTGATTGTCATTGGACAAGAACTTGAAATTAAAGGTGTTAATGTCGAACAGGAAAATAAGCCTGCAGCAACAATTGAAAAAGAGACATCATCAAATGAAAGTTCATCCAATGAAACAGCTCAATCCAGCAAGAAGGAAAATAAATCTGACAACAGTCCGGATGGAAAAACAATTTCCGTAACTGCAACAGCGTACACTGCTGATTGTGATGGCTGTTCAGGTATTACTTCTACAGGAATAGATTTGAATGCAAATCCAAATGCAAAAGTAATTGCAGTGGATCCGAATGTAATTCCGCTTGGATCTGAAGTTTATGTAGAAGGTTATGGTTATGCAACTGCTGCAGACGTTGGTGGAGCTATTGATGGAAACAGAATTGATATTCATGTACCAACGAAATCCGAAGCATATGACTGGGGAAGACGCACGGTTGATGTAACGATCGTTAACTAAAAATTAAATGCTGGCAATAACAAGGAAAACGTCTTTACTGGACGTTTTCCTTTTTTATTTATAGTGAAACATTAATTCACGATTAATGTGTTATCATTTTCCTGTTCGACAACATCGTTTGGCTCATCGGTATGTTGTGTAAAACCGATAATTCCAAAACTTAGTATCAAAACCATAAACAGTGCGATTAATAGTTTTTTCATTTTACTTCCCTCACTTTATTAATCTATATAAAGTATAATAAAATAGAGTTAAAAGCACCATAGATTTTTGTGACAAAATCGCAGGTAAATCTTACAAAAATGACATGTTTGAAAAATAACGTCATGATCAGTATCGAAGTGCCAATTATGCAAACATGTGTTAAACTCAATAATGGAATATGTTTATTTTAAAAACGAAAGATAATAAAAGCGCTTACATATGAAGGAGGAAGTGACAAATGACAAGTAAAGTATTACACTCATTTCTGGAAGATAACATTGCGGACCTAAAAGAACGTGGTCTTTATAATGAAATCGATCCTGTGCAAGGTGCAAATGGCCCAATCATTCAAATTGATGGTAAGAAACTGATTAATCTTTCATCCAATAACTATTTGGGACTTGCAACAGATGAACGCCTGAAAGAAGTCGCGAAAGATGCAGTTGATTCACACGGTGTTGGTGCTGGTGCTGTGCGTACAATTAACGGTACATTGGATCTGCATCTTGAACTGGAAAAGAAACTGGCTGCATTTAAAGGAACGGAAGCAGTGATTTCCTATCAGTCCGGTTTTAACTGTAACATGGCTGCTATTTCAGCAGTGATGGATAAAAATGATGCGATTCTTTCGGATGCATTGAATCATGCTTCGATTATTGATGGGTGCAGGCTCTCCAAAGCAAAAATTATCCCATTTGAACATTCCAATATGGATGATTTACGTAAAAAAGCGAAAGAAGCAGTGGAATCCGGAGAATACAATAAAATAATGGTTATCACTGATGGTGTATTTTCCATGGATGGTGACATTGCCAAGCTTCCCGAAATTGTAGAGATAGCTGAAGAATTTGACCTGATCACATATGTTGATGATGCACATGGTTCAGGTGTATTAGGAAAAGGTGCCGGTACCGTAAAACATTTCGGTCTGCAGGATAAAGTGGATTTCCAGATGGGAACATTATCAAAAGCAATCGGTGTAATCGGCGGATATGTTGCTGGTAAAACCGAGCTGATCGACTGGCTGCGTGTCCGTTCCCGTCCGTTCTTATTTTCAACAGCTGTTTCTCCGGCAGATGCTGCAGCAAGTACAAAAGCGGTTGATTTACTGTTGGAGTCTACTGATTTGAATGAAAAACTTTGGGAAAACGGTGATTATTTAAAAGAAGGACTGAAAAATATCGGGTTTGATATCGGTAACAGTGAAACACCAATAACGCCATGTATAATCGGTGATGAAAACGATACACAGAAATTCAGTAAACGATTATATGAAGAAGGCGTTTATGCAAAATCAATCGTTTTCCCTACCGTACCAAGAGGAACCGGCCGTGTGCGCAATATGCCGACAGCAGCACATACAAAAGAGATGCTTGATGATGCAATTGCAGTCTACAAAAAAGCAGGAAAAGAAATGGGTCTCATTTAATCAGAGAGACTCCTCGTTGGGGGTAACTATCATGAAAAAAATTCTGGTTACAGGCGCAATGGGTCAAATTGGCTCAGAGCTTGTCACAACATTACGGCAAAATTACGGAGCAACCAATGTAATTGGATCAGATATCCGAAAAAAAGAAGAGGAAGATGGTCCATTTGAAATAGTAGATGTCACCAACGCAGATGAATTGTATGAAGCGGCAAAGAAACATAACGTTGATACAATCATGCACCTGGCAGCATTATTATCCGCTAAAGCAGAGGCAATTCCGCAAAAAGCATGGGACCTGAATATGGGTGGATTGATGAACGCACTCGAAGTGGCCAGGGAACTTAACCTGCAATTTTTTACACCAAGTTCAATCGGGGCATTTGGACCGTTGACACCAAAAGTGAAAACATCACAGGACACGATTATGCGCCCGACAACGATGTATGGTGTCAATAAAGTTGCCGGTGAATTACTATGCGATTATTATTTTTACCGGTTTGGAGTGGATACACGCGGAGTCCGCTATCCCGGCTTAATTTCCTATGTAACTCCTCCCGGCGGCGGCACAACAGATTACGCAGTGGAAATTTATTATGAAGCTGTTAAAAATAAAAAGTATACATCTTACATCGCGGAAAATACGTACATGGATATGATGTACATGCCGGATGCACTAAACGCAATCATGCAGTTGATGGAAGCAGATCCCAGTAAGCTCGTACATCGAAATGCCTTTAACATTGCGTCGATATCAGCAGCACCAGAGCATTTTGCAAAAGAAATTCAGAAGCATATCCCTGAATTTGAGCTGAATTATGATGTTGATTCAGTCCGCCAAAAAATCGCCGAAAGCTGGCCGGACAGCATCGACTCATCCGCAGCGACAGAAGAATGGGGATTTAAAGCGGAATATGATATTTCAAGAATGACAAAGGATATGCTGGAAAAACTCAAAGTCAAATAAAAAACGTTCCCTGATGACAGGGAACGTTTTTTAGTGTGCCAGGTAAGACATAGGGACAGGTCAAGTGTCTCATCTAAGTAATATTTGTTTGGCAAAGGGAAATGCCCGAGTGTCTAAACAGAAAATAATTCCACGCGAGGAGAAGGATATCAACCCTAGAACGAATATATCAACCGGACAGAAAATATATCAACCCGAGAGCGAACATATCAACCGGACAGAAAATATATCAACCCAAGAGCGAACATATCAACCGGACAGAAAATATATCAATCCGAGAGCGAACATATCAACCGGACAGAAAATATATCAACCCAAGAGCGAACATATCAACCGGACAGAAAATATATCAATCCGAGAATCAAAATATCAACCGGACGGTGAATATATCAACCCGAGAAGTGAAACATCCACCCCAGAACAGAAACATCAGCCCGTAAACGACGAACATCTTCTCCACAGCAAATATATACTTCCGAGCAGTGGTGAATTACCCAGCATACATCGCCTCAACATCCTTCTGCAACTTCTGATCCGCAATGTACTCGTCATAGCTCATTTCTTTATCAACAAGGCCATTCGGTGTAATCTCAATCAATCGATTTGCAATACTGTTCACGAATTCATGGTCGTGAGAAGTAAACAGAATCGATCCTTTGAATTTAATTAAGCCGTTGTTCAACGACGTAATCGACTCCAGATCCAAATGGTTTGTCGGTTCATCAAGAATCAGCACGTTGGCATTGGACAGCATCATTTTCGACAGCATACACCGAACCCGCTCACCACCGGAGAGGACGTTTGCCTTTTTCAACGCCTGGTCGCCTGAAAATAACATCCGGCCAAGGAATCCGCGCAGGAATGTCTCTGTTTCATCTTCAGGTGAATATTGACGGAGCCAGTCAACAAGTGGTAATTTGTTTCCCTCAAAATATTCCGAGTTATCTTTCGGGAAGTACGATTGCGATGTAGTGACACCCCACTTGTATGATCCTGCATCAGGTTCCATTTCACCCATCAGGATTTTAAACAACGTCGTCTTGGCGATGTCATCTTTACCGATTAGTGCAATTTTGTCGTCCTTATTCATCGTAAAGCTGACATTGTCCAGCACTTTTTTACCGCCTATCGTTTTTGTCAGCCCTTCTACACGCAACAAGTCATTGCCAATTTCACGCTCTGGCGTAAACGCAATATACGGATATTTACGCGAAGACGGTTTGATATCATCGAGTGTGATACTATCCAACAGTTTTTTACGTGACGTTGCCTGTTTGGATTTGGATGCATTTGCACTAAACCGGGCAATAAACGATTGCAGCTCTTTAATTTTTTCCTCTTTTTTCTTGTTTTGTTCCTGTGCCATCTTTGTTGCCAGTTGGCTTGATTCATACCAGAAATCATAGTTGCCGATATAGATTTCAATCTTTCCATAGTCAACATCGGCAATATGGGTGCATACCTTATTTAAAAAGTGACGGTCGTGTGATACGACAATAACGGTGTTTTCAAAGTTTATCAAAAACTCTTCAAGCCATTGAATCGCATGGATATCAAGTCCGTTTGTCGGTTCGTCAAGCAACAGAATATCCGGGTTTCCGAATAACGCCTGTGCAAGCAATACTTTAACTTTCTGATCCTCATTCAGATCAGCCATTTTCAAATTGTGAAGTGATTCATCAATACCAAGCCCTTTTAAAAGAACTGCAGCATCCGATTCAGCTTCCCAGCCGTTCATCTCAGCAAACTCGCCTTCCAGTTCGGCAGCGCGCATGCCATCTTCCTCGGAAAAGTCAGCTTTCATATAAATTGCATCTTTTTCCTGTTTTACATTATATAGCCGTTCATGACCCATCAAAACAGTTTCGAGTACTTCATATTCTTCATACGCGAAGTGGTCCTGTTTCAGCACGGTCATCCGCTCACCTGGAGATAAGGCCACATTACCTGATTGGGGTTCCACCTCACCTGATAACACCTTCAGAAAGGTTGATTTACCGGCACCATTAGCTCCAATTAAGCCGTAACAGTTACCCGGGGTGAATTTCAAATTCACATCCTCGAATAATTTTTTATCACCATATCGTAAACTTACATTTGTAACATTAATCATGCTATTTAGTGTCCTCCATTAATAAGTAATCACCGTTAGCTTAAGGGATAGAAGCCATTTCGTCAATGTTTAACGCTTAAAACAATTGACCAAAAACACCCAGTTGAATAAAATAATCAATAATTTTCCATTTTACTGAAAAAAAGACTATATTTTTCATAAGATATATGCAACAATAAATTAACGATAAAAAAACGTTATGGAGCTGCCATTATGAAATGGCAACTTGCGGAGGGGAATCTAATGGGGGAGAAAACAGTATATTTTCTCTTTACAGATACAGGGACTTATTTATCCCGGCTGATCAATTATGTGACAAAAGAGCCTTTAAATCATGTGTCTATCGGGTTTGACCCTGATTTACAGGAGGTATACAGTTTTGGCAGGAAAAAGCCGCGAAATCCCTTTATCGGCGGATTTGTTAAAGAGGATATTCGCAGTGACTTTCTGAAAAACTCGGCATGTGCTGTTTACACGTTAAAACTGTCCGAAGCGGATATAGAAAAAATTAAAGATAAAATTGCGGAAATCGAACTGCGAAAAAATAATTATAAATACAACTTTCTTGGACTGATTGGTGTATGGCTGCAGATTGAAATCAATCGGAATGATGCATTGTTCTGTTCACAATTTGTTGCAACCGTACTAAAGGATGTGGAGTCAATCAAATTCAAAAAGCCGGTATGCTTTACGACCCCATCGGACATCCGAAATCATAAAGGCATGGAATTAATTTACCAGGGAACATTGGGCAGCTACCGCCAGCCTGACACAGCTTCAGAGAAAGAATCCAACCAACAGCTAACAAGAAAATCATATATATTCTTATTAACAAAAAAAGTAAAAAGCCTTGTCATCAAATGAGAAGAACCTTACAGTAGTTGCAGAGGTTCTTTTTTTATTAAAGTTTTTTTTATAAGTTTTCTTGCTGTTTATTTGCGCAAAAGATATATAATGCGTAGTAACCGCCGCATTTGATTTCCGCTGCGGGCAGTCGCTTTCCGCGGGCAACGCTTCAGCCTCCTTGGAAGAAAACCACTTCCTGCGGGGTCTTCAGCCGTTGCTTTTCCCGCAGGAGTCGACTGCCCTCCGCTCCAATCAAATGCTGGTACTGTGCAATGAAGCATTTTCTTGAATAGCGTTATGTTGCTTTACAATAACCATCAAAGTAAAACGGACTATATCCAGCGGAGGAAATATACGTAGACTCCTGTGGGAGGAAAGGCCTAGGTGAGACTCGTAGTGCGATAGCACGAAGAGGCTCATCAGCCGCCCACGGAAAGCGAAGTATATTTCCGGAGCGGTGTTACTGCACTCAACCTTTTTTCAAATCTGTTTCGCATTATATAACTTTAATGTCGAAAATAACAATCCTTTTTAAAAACAAATTAAAATATAACTGACTATCTAAAGTATTTAAGAATGAAACCTTACATTATCGACTATTTAGAAATTGGGGGATGAGCAAATGGAACGTGGAAGTAATTACCGTCTGTTAAAAATCAGGGAAATATTATTCAGCGAAACAGATGAATATAATGAACTCGATATCAATCAACTCAGTGAAAAACTCCGCATCATTACTGGAGACGCCAAATTTGATAATCGGACAATCAAACGGGATCTGGAAATACTCGACGACTCGGATTTTGAAATTGTCCGCAACACAGGAAAATTCGGCAAATCACTTTTCAGTCATCAGACGCGCTTGTTTGAGACATACCAGTTACGGCTGATTATCGATGCGATTCTCTCAGCCCGTTTTATTACAACAAATGAGAAAGAAAAGCTGATTAAAAAGGTAAAAGAGCTGACAAGCAAACATATCGGCAAAACGCTTCCTGAGCCAATTTTGTTCAGCCAGTCCGCAAATATGGACTATGAACTTGTCAAATTAAATATCGACTGTGTCCACCGGGCTATTTCTGAAGGAAAAGTGCTTACCTATCAGTATGGGAAGTTCAATGTAAAAAAAGAATTCGAGTATCATCGAAATGGAGATCATTATTATGTCGAGCCATATGCATTAATTTGGCAAAACGATTATTATTACCTGATTGGACGTTATCAGGAGAATGGTGAATTGCGTCACTACCGGCTGGACCGGATCCGTAATATAGAGGTAAGTGAGCTTTTTTTTACAAAAGAAGATTTTAATTTGCAGGAATATGTGAATCAGAGTTTTCATATGTTTGCCGGTGAGGAAATGTGGATGAAAATCCGCTTTCAGAACAGTATGGTTAATGTTGTCCTGGATCGTTTTGGACAGGAAGCAGATATAAGGGAAATGGATGATGACCATTTTGTGCTTACAACCAAGGCAAAGCTGTCGGATGGCTTAATAAATTGGATTCTAACCTGGGGCAATAAGGCAAAAGTTTTGTCACCGGATCACCTTGTTGACCAAATAAAAGAGAAAATCAGGCAGATGAGTGAAGTTTATGAGCTTTAAAGAATCGGGGGAAAATAAGCCCCGATTTCTCTTACTCTTCTTTTTCAATCCCCAGTGTCCGGTACGGTATTTTTATTTTAAATGCTAGATTGTTAGCTCCAAGATCAATATGTTCGACACTGACATCAAAGTTACTTTTAATTTCCATATCTGTCACAGCGACATAAATTTCCTCATTTTTTGGATTGATGGTGACCCACTTCGGCATCGGCAGATACTTTTTCATGTACTCCATGATTTTCTGATTGGGCAGCTCCAGCAATCCAATCGAAATCGATTTCTGTTTCAAAATCACATCACCATTATCCTGTACAAACGGCTCCAAATGTACAGAGAGCGGGACCGTTGACGAAAAAACGGGAAGTTCTCCTTTTAGATGGACATCCTCTTCAAGTGAAACACTGTAGTGATGATTCGTATCTGCTAAAAGTTTATCGATATAAGCGTTTACCAATTCATTCAGATTCGTCTTAGTGGTTCGGACCACAAATTCGGAACTTCGCTGTTCAGCTTCTTCATCGGCGGAAGGAGTTTCTGTTTCGGAGACCGGCCAAAAAATAAGTACAACCAATCCTATTAAAATGATAGCGTTCAAACCTAGTAAAGCCAGAAATAATCGTTTCCATTTATTTTTATCATGTTTCGGCAAGCAACTCACCTCCTAATGCGTTATATGTTCCAATATCCGTTCCGCCATCAGTTGATAACCCCGGTGATTCGGGTGGAAATTATCATCGGCAAATAGATCAGTATTTGCATTACTGAATAAATCTGCAGTAGGTATATAGGATACATTATCATATTGTCCTGTTACCTTTTTTCCTGTACTGTTCCAGTTCTCTACAATCATATTAAGCTCTTTGATGTCTTTGAAATATTTTTCAAAAGGATTATAAAAGCCTACCAAATAAATCTCTGTATCATCGTTAAGGCTGTTTATCTTATCAAAAATATTTTTCAGCCTTTCCTTAAAAGCCGTACGTTCCTGCGTAAAATCTTTGATGTTTAAATCAGTAATATTCTCTTTCATGACTTTCATAATATCATTTGCACCGATAGTAATCAGAACTATATCAGCTTGCCTGATCGAATTTTCAATTTCCTTCTTTTCCAGGCGCTGTAATAGCTGACTGGAGCGGTTTCCACGTTTGCCGTAATTTTCGAATGTCACTACTTCGTCTTCCTTATTAAGTGTCTTATCGAGGATCCCCACATATCCGCCATCAACGACATCATCACCGACACCCTGGGTTAGTGAGTCGCCAATCGCAACAATATGCGTTTTATTACCAGTAAAAAAATCAATTGTTTTCTGGATTGCATCACCGATTATGTCCTGAAACTGTGTGACGGGTTCTTTTGCTTCTTTTTCTTCTTCAGAAGGGGCATCTTCCGTTTTTTCAGTTTCCTGGTTGGGAGTAGTATCCGTTTCCTTTTCCGTCTCTGTTTGTTTATTTTTTGTGACATTTAATTCAGTTTCGGGTTGATCTACAAATAAAACACTGGCAAAACCTATAAGCAGTATACCCAAAATAATAAAAATGTATCTTCTTTTCATGTAATCTCACACCTAAGCTGTTAATCGGTATCATTGATTTCAGTTCAAGGCTCTCGTCTTGAAACTGATATATATTGAAAGAATGATTTGTCTTCGTACATATCCCGTTCCATACTATAAATGTACCCTGTTTCTTTGGCAAGTATCAGCATTTCATATTTCGATTGTTTAACAATTGAGTTAAATAATAATTATTCCTCTAATAGTATATGCCCAAACATAAAAATTCGCCTTCCTCAGAAGACGAATTTATCGTTAAATAACGGGTATTGCTGATTGCTCTTTTTCAATTATCCTGCAAAAATCTTCAATCATCGCACTTGCAGTTGGAAACGCGCCTGCACCAGGTCCTGTAAAAGTCAATTCACCAACAATATCTGTTTTGATATGAACAGCGTTGTTTACTCCTTCAACAGCGTATAACGGATGCTCCTGGGTTATAGCAACTGGTTCAACTTTTGCGGTAAGGTTTCCACTTGAATCATAGCTAAGGGTCGCGATGTGTTTAATCCGCTTGTTATCAGCTAGCAATTTGTTGACGTAATCGTTGGTAACTTCGTTGACCGCAATCCGTTTGATATATTCCGGTTCAGGAAGTTTTTTAAAAATAAGGTCACTTAGAATCATCAGTTTAAACAGTGCGTCAAATCCTTCCACATCATTTGTTGGATCTGCTTCGGCATAGCCAAGTTTCTGTGCTTCGTTTAGTGCGCTGTCAAATGTCTGGTTATTTTCTCTGATGGATGTCAGGATGAAATTGGTTGTGCCATTCAGGATAGCCTGCACTTCCTGAACCTGATTTGCCTTCAATAGCTGCTGGATTGTTTGGATAATCGGAATTCCGCCGGCTGTTGTTGCCTCATACCCAATCTTTACATGATTTTCGTTGGCTAATACCTTCAGTTCGCTTCCATGGGCTGCGAACAATTCTTTGTTGGCAGTAATGACATGTTTATTAGCCTGAATGCACTTCTTTAAATACGTAAAAGCAGGTTCCTTCCCGACGATTGCTTCAAATACAATATCAACTTCAGGATCATTCAGTACATCATTAATATCGGTCGTAACATTTGCCTTAGTTGCAATTTTTTTGTGTTTATCAGGATTTTCAATAACGATGGTTGAGATTCGGATAGGCGTACCTGCTAATTCTTCAAGTCTTTGCTGGTGAATGTGTATGTTCTGAAAAACACCACACCCAACTGTTCCAAGGCCGATTAACGCAACATTTATCGGTTTCATTACACACCTCCTTGATGCAAAAAGTCATTTACGATATGTCCCCATTTTTCGAATTCAGTTAAAAACCCATCATGGCCGAAGTTTGTCTCGATGTGATGGTATGTGCTGTCTGGCAACATATCTGCTAAAGTTTTTATTTGCTTCGGTTCATAGATTAAATCCTTATCATAACTCAACAGGAGTGTTGGTTTGTTAAGTTGTGAAGCCGCTTCCCGCCAGCCACCGCGGTTGAACCCGATATCATGCTGGTTCATGGTATCGAGCAAATACAGGTAACTGTTCGGGTCAAAGCGGTTGACCAGCTTTTGTCCCTGATAGTTAAGATAGGATACAACATCAAAGTCATTATTCGTTTGATTTCGGTTAAATCGTTCAGTAAACAAATCGGACGTCCGGTACGTAATCATGCCAATCATTCGGGCAAGTGCCAAACCATCGAAGGAATCGTCTGTCTGATAATCCCCGTTGTTCCAATGCGGGTCTTGTTTGATGGCGGTACTGGCAATATGGTTGAACGCGATCCCATAATCCGAAAAAACCGGTGTAGCCGCAAGTACAATAAGCTTTTCTATGATGTCCGGATATAAGATCCCCCATTCAAGTACTTGCATACCGCCCAGTGAACCGCCAATAACGGCCTCAAGCCGAGTAATGTTTAATTGTTGCAATGCACGATATTGCGCATGCACCATGTCACGGACCGTAATTGCCGGAAAATCACACGTATAGCTCTCGTTTGTTTCGGGATTGATGGAAGCGGGCCCGGTTGAACCGTGACATCCGCCAAGAACATTAAACGTTAATACTTGATAATGATCTGTATCAATATACGAATCAGGCCCAATTAGTCCTCTCCACCATCCAGGATTATCAGCAGTTCCAACGGCAAGGTGATTTCCTGTTAACGCATGGCAAACGAGGATAACTGGCGCATCCGCCGGGCCGACCAGCTCATACCGTAATGTCACCTGTTCCAGTTGTTCGCCGGAAGTAAGACGGAGCGGGCCTAATGAAACATCTGCTGTTTTGGAAATAATTGTTTTCGAGTTCAAAATAACCGCTCCTTTGAATCAGGATTATGCCTCAACAAGAACGCTTTCTGCATTATTACCGCGAATACGTGCAGCTTCCTTATATGCATTTTTATCTGAAATGATTGTTATTCCGGCAGCTTTCGCGTGCTCGAGCGTTTGGTCTGAAACTTGTGGATTTTCTACCCAAAGGATTTTACCATTTTTATTAATAAATTGTTCAATTGTTTCCGGTGGTAAAGTATTGTCATCTGCCAACACTGCGTCAATGTCAAACGGTACATCCACCAATTTCGCATACGATTGTTCATTTAAAATTTCCTTCCCGGAAGAACTTACCGGAACAACCTGAAAGCCAAGCTGTTGCAATTGCTTCGTACGCTTGTAAAAAGAACTGTTTGAATCTTCCAGTCCAATAACAGCGATTGTCTTTTTGCGAATGCCTTCACTTCCTCGGTCAAAAGGGGAGGATAGCAGCCAGTTAATCGCATCATCATCGGTTTGCTGAATAGTTATTTTCTCACCGCTCGCCTTGGCAATCGCCTGATCTAAATCTGCCAGTATATCTTTGGTTGATTCAAGTCCGATTGACAGACGAACCAATTCTTCCGATACACCACTTTTAACTAAATCTTCATCGCTCAGCTGCTGGTGTGTTGTCGAGGCAGGATGGATGATAAGTGATTTGGCATCTCCGACATTGGCAACGTGTGACCAGAGGGTAATGCCGTCAATCAGTTTTCTTCCTGCATCACGGCCACCTTTAATGCCAAAGGTTATGATGGACCCGTAGCCATTCTGTAAATATTTTTTTGCCAAATTGTGGGAAGGATGATCACTTAATCCGGGATAATTAACCCATTCCACTGCCGGATGACTCTGCAGGAATGCTGCAACTTCTTCGGCATTTTTGTTATGACGTTCAATTCTCAGGTGCAATGTTTCCAGACCCTGCAGTAGCAGAAATGCATTTTGCGGACTTAAGCAGGCACCGATGTCGCGCAGTAATTGAACACGAAGTTTCGTAGCAAATGCTGCCGGGCCGACATCGACATAGCGCAGCCCATTGTAGCTCGCATCCGGCTCGGTAAAACCTGGGAATTTGCCGTTACCCCAATTAAATCGTCCGCCATCAACAACAACGCCGCCAATTGCTGTACCGTGTCCGCCAATCCATTTTGTTGCGGAATGGACAACAATATCTGCTCCCCATGACAGTGGCTTTGTGACGTACGGTGTTGCAAATGTATTATCAATGATTAACGGAATCCCGTTGTCGTGTGCAATTCCGGCAACCGCTTCAACATCCAGCACATTGAGACTTGGATTTGTAATAATCTCACCGAAAATTGCTTTCGTTTTATCAGTTATGGCGCATCGTATACTATCAAGATCTGTTCCGTCGACTTGTTTCACATCTATTCCGTATCGCGGCAGTGTATTGGCGAACAGGTTGTAAGTCCCGCCGTAGAGATTACTGTCAGCGATAATCTCATCACCACTAGCAGCCAGATTCAGAATTGCCAGGGTAATGGCAGACATTCCAGATGAAGTTGCCACGGCAGCTACCCCGTCTTCAAGTAATGAAATCCGTTGCTCAAATGCATCAACTGTCGGATTCATGATTCTTGTATAGATATTACCTGGTTCTTTTAAACCGAAAAGATTTTGTGCATGCTCGGTGTCCTTGAAAACATAGGAAGTAGTTTGATAGATAGGGACCGCACGTGATCCTGTCGTCGGATCCGGCTCCTGACCGCCATGAAGTAATTGTGTTTCCTGGTTTTGAAGATGAAAGTTTGACATAAAATATTCCTCCTTAAAATGTTTTATCTGGAGGAAGAGGAGTAAACGAAAAGCCCTCTTCCTAAGAAGAGGGCGTTATATGTAACCGATCCTCCCCTTATCTTCCAGATCACTCTTTGACCTGTAGGATTTGGCACCTTCCAAGCAAATTATTTTTGCTTTTAGGTTGCCGGGCTTCACAGGGCCTATTCCCTCCACCGCTCTTGATAAGAGATTGAAAATTTTATTAAGTTTAATGGATATTATATACCCGGTAATCAATTAATGTCAAGATACTTTTTGAAAATTGTTTTTATTTAACATTGATATTGATATAAACTGCCAACCAGATCCAATCATTTAGTGATGCTTTCTGGCTATGCAGCTGGAATATACTCGCTTTCACGCCTCCGGGTACCAAGGCGACATCTGCTCAAAAAGTGAGTTTTCGCAGTGTCTTCTTAGCCGTGGGCAAGTGTCGAGCCCTCCCCAGTTCGTACCTCGCCTGCGGGGTCTCGCCTAGCTTGTTCTTCCCACAGGACAAGGAAGGCTACGTCAGCGATACATCGCACAAAGAAAAAGTGCTTTTCTTTTTCGAGGAATCTCGCATATTCCAGCTGCTGGTTTACAAGGTTAACTATTTTTCGTAATTATAAATTTTATTGATTTACCAAGATAAAGTAAGCAATATTCAGCGGAGGAAATACGCTGAGACTCCTGTGGGAGGAAAGGCCTAGGTGAGACCACTGAGTGCGTAAGCACGAAGAGGGCTCAACAGCCGCCCACGGAAAGCGAAGTGTATTTCCGCAGCGGCGGACTAACACTCATAGTATGAAAAAATCAATTTCCCCGCTGTACCCGCGATGGTCTGCGGTGTGCCGCCCCCATGAAAATAATCAGCGCAATCCAAATAAGTCCAAAAGAAATAAGATGCGCCTGGGAGAATGTTTCGTCGTAAACAAACACACCAAGAATAAGCATGATGGTCGGGGCAAAATACTGCAAAAATCCGACCATTGTTAACGGAATTTGTTTTGCGCCACTAGCAAATAACAGTAATGGCACAGCAGTTGCAATTCCCGCTCCGAACAATAATAATCCAATGCCGGAAAACATCGTATTCACAGCGAATGAACTTCCTTGAATAAACAGCAAATAAATAAGGGCTATCGGCGTTATGATCATTGTCTCAATCGTTAACCCGAACATTGCACTGATATCAACGGTTTTTTTAAGAAGTCCGTACAAACCAAAACTAAATGCCAGCAGCAGCGACACCCATGGAAAAACACCAAAGCTGAAGGTTAAATTGATAACTCCGACTGCGGCAAGAATAAATGACAGCAATTGCCTTCTTGTCAGGGTTTCTTTTAAAACGATCATTCCAAGCAGAATACTTACAAGCGGGTTGATGTAATACCCAAGGCTTGCCTGGATCACATGATCATTATTAACAGCCCAAATATAGGTGAGCCAATTGATGCTGATGATAACCGATGCCAGGGATATTCCGGTTAATTTCTTTTTGTCTTTTAAAATAACCTTGCATTCTTTAATAAAGGGATGCCATTTTCGCAGGACCACAACAATGGCAATCATAAAAACAAATGACCAAAGAATGCGGTGTGCTAATATCTCCCCGGCAGGAAACTGGCTGACCAGCTTCCAGTATATTGGTAAAAATCCCCATAAAATATAGGCTAAAGCAGTATAAATAATTCCTTGTTTACTTGATTGATTCAATTAAAAAAACTCCAATACTATAAAACTCTGAATCGGGCAGGTGAATTACGCTAAAAGTTTACAAATCACACAACGTCCCCGAAATTTCGGGCAATTCCTTAACCCGTTTCATCTAAATAAGCTAATCTTAGAACCAATGCCTGAAAATAGCAATATTCCTGCCTGAATTATTTAGAGAAAACGCTTTCAAAAAATGTGTAAATGCAATATGATAGTAGTATAAGAGTTTATAAGAATGCATAGTTAAAGGGGGATCTGAATGATGGCAAAAAAATATAAACAGTTTGAGACATCGGTCATTCATGATGGCTACAGTTCTGAAGATATGATGGGAAGCCTTGCACCACCATTATTCCAGACATCGACCTATACGTTTGAAACAGCCGAACAGGGTGAACGCCGCTTTGCTGGAGAGGAAGATGGTTATATTTATTCCAGACTGGGGAATCCGACCGTAAATGTATTGGAAGAACGAATTGCAGCTTTGGAAAATGGTGAACGGGGTCTGGCGTTTGGCTCAGGAATGGCAGCTGTATCTGCCATACTGATTGCGCTTACTAAGGCAAATGATCATGTATTATGTTCGTCAGGTTTGTATGGTTGTACATTTGGACTGTTAACGATGATGAAAGAAAAATACAATATTACACATGATTTTTCCGCAATGCAAACAGAAGAGGAAGTGCGCTCCTTAATTAAACCTGAAACCACATGTATTTATATCGAAACGCCGATTAATCCGACAATGAAGCTGATTGATCTTGGAATGGCAGCAAAAGTGGGCCGCGAAAAAGGAATCCCGGTCGTCGTTGACAATACATTTTCATCGCCGTATCTGCAGCGGCCGCTTGAGCTTGGATGTGATGTTGTCATCCACAGTGCGACGAAATATATCGGCGGTCATGGGGATGTCATTGCCGGACTTGTCGTTGGCAAGAAAGAATTTTTGGATAAAGTTGCGATGACAACCCAAAAAGATATTGGCGGGGTTATGTCACCATTTGATGCATGGCTCTTAATCAGAGGCCTCAAAACACTGCCAATTCGGGTTGACCGGCACTGTGATAATGCGGAAAAAGTGTTTGAGAAACTGCACAGTCATCCAAAAGTTGCACGCGTTTTTTATCCAAATGATGAAAGCCACCCGGATTATAAAATTCGCCAAAAACAAATGAAGCGTGGCGGCGGTTTGATCTCATTTGAAATTGACGGTACGAAACAGGATGCCCAGCGAATGCTTAATAATCTCAACTTCATTAAGATTGCTGTTAGTCTTGGAGATGCAGAAACATTAATCCAGCACCCGGCAACAATGACACATGCCGTTGTCCCGGAAGAATCACGTCTGGAAATGGGCATTACCGAACAGCTTATCCGATTGTCTGTTGGCTTGGAAGCCTGGGAGGATGTTTGGGCTGATCTGGAACAAGCGCTCAACAGCTTATAAAACTATGGGCGTTTGCTCCAAGGTTCAAGCGTACCGACGACTGTTTCTTCATTGTCGGATGCAATTGCCTGAATGACACCGTCAGAAATTTCGTCATGGGTTAACCAGCGGGAATGGTTATTTTCCAAGATAAAACCCAAATAAACGCGTCTGTACAAACAATTATCCGGTACAGGCGTGTTTTCTTTTTCAAAAAAGCGGGAACTTCCCTGTACATGAAATAATCGCCAAACCGAGTTTAAATTTCGTTCCATTATCATATCCTTAATTAAGGGTAATGCTTCTGGTGCAGTTGAATGTATCCAACTCACAACAATTTGCGGTATCCCATTGGTTTCCAATATGTCACCAATCACATCAGTAAAGTGCTCATTGTCTTGATAATCAGTTGAAACGCCATGGAGGTTTTCTGCGTACATACTGTCGTACTTGACTTTTTGCAGTTTATCCTGATTTCGTCCGATAACATAAACAATAAAGCCATTTTCATTGAGCCAATGGCACACTTTCTTCAGCATGCCGGATCCACCTATGACAAGGGCGTATTTCGATTCCATCATTCCACATCCTTATATTGCATATTACCAGACTAACTTAAGAACAAATTTTGTGCTATATTAAGGGTATTGTAATTGCTCGATAAGGAGAGAAAAAACTCGTGGGTTTTACATCGATTTTATTGGCATTTATATTGGTTTTTAACATTGCGCTTGCATTGACCATCATCTTTCTGGAGCGGAAAGATGCCAGTTCAACATGGGCATGGCTGATGGTGCTCTTGTTTATTCCGATTGTCGGATTTATATTATATTTAATTTTTGGTAAACGGTTGAGCGGTCAACGGATCTTTACCTGGGATACGAAAAGTAAATTAGGGGTAAAAAAAGCTGTTCAGCAGCAATTACGCGCAATTGAAGAAAATAATTTTGATTTTAAACACAAGGAACTAGCTGAATACAAAGATTTATATTATTTGCACCTGCGAAATAATGACGCTATTTTCACCCAGGATAACAGTGTGAAAATATTTACGGACGGAGCTGAAAAGTTTGAGGCGCTCATTCAGGATTTGAAAAGTGCAACGGATCATATTCATTTACTGTATTATATTCTTCGTCATGACAAACTTGGCAGGAAAATTTCCGATATATTGATTGCGAAGGCGAAAAAAGGTGTAGAAGTCCGTGTTTTATACGATGACATGGGTTCAAGAGGCATCAAAAAGAAGTTCCTGAACCGATTGCGAAAAGCAGGTGTTCAGGTGGAGGCATTTTTCCCGCCAAAGATTCCTAAAGTGAATTTGAAAATTAATTTCCGCAATCACCGCAAACTCGCAATTATCGACGGTAAGACCGGTTACATTGGCGGGTTTAATATCGGTGATGAGTACCTTGGGGAAAATAAGAAATTTGGATACTGGCGTGATACCCATTTACGTATTTGCGGGGATGCAGTGACAAATATGCAGACCCGCTTTATCCTGGACTGGAATCAGGCATCACGTAATGATATTGTGTACGAAGACCGTTTTTATGAGGCAGAAACGGCCGGTGATGTTGGGGTGCAAATCGTATCCAGCGGTCCAGACTCAGATTGGGAACAGATTAAAAACGGCTATATTAAAATGATCATGTCCGCGAAAGAATATGTGTACATACAAACCCCATATTTTATCCCGGATGAAAGTCTGCGGGATACGTTGCGGATTGCTGTACTGTCCGGGGTTGACGTGAAAATTATGATTCCGAATAAACCGGACCACCCGTTTGTTTATTGGGCAACATTGTCTTATATCGGTGATTTGGTTTATGCCGGAGCTGAGGTATATATTTATCAGAATGGATTTTTGCACGCAAAAACAATCGTCGTTGACGGGAAAATTGCATCAGTTGGCACGGCAAATATTGACGTGCGCAGCTTCAGACTCAATTTTGAAGTGAATGCATTCCTGTATGATAAAGGTCTTGCGGAAAGATTGTTGGAAGCATTTAATCATGACATTACACTTTCTACACAAATGACGAAAAAATTGTATGAGAAGCGATCGCTGGGAATTCGCTTTAAAGAATCAATTTCAAGGTTGTTATCACCGATTTTGTAGGGGCTGTCTAGAAGGTCAGTGGATTGCTTTTCCGGAAAGGATTATTGGTAGTGGATGAAAAGGCGACCGATTTAGGCTGGAAACCATTGAGAGGCGCACAGTCTCGACGAAAAAGAATGGGAAAGTGAATATTTTCCGCCTCACTAAGTGAACTTATCAAACTTAGATTGCAGTTTATATCGACTGCAATGGTTAAAGGGATACAGGAAAAACGAAAAGATTTTTTTAGAAAACAGGTTAATAGACGTAAAGATTAAATATATCACAATTGGGGAAATTAGGGATAAAACGGGAGGAATTCATATGGACAGTAAACCATGTACATATTCACTGGCGGTAAAAACGTCACACGTTTTGCCGCCAGATACAAATACACATGGAACTTTATTCGGTGGAAAGTTAATGGCACATATCGATGATGTCGGAGCAATTGCCGCGGCAAGACACGCCAGAAAGCCGGTTGTCACTGCATCAACAGACTCGGTGGATTTTTTGGCCCCGGTTAAAGAAGGTGATACCGTTTGTGTGGAAGCATTTGTTACATGGACACACAATACGTCCATGGAGGTGTTCGTTAAAGCCGTTACAGAAGACTTGCAAACCGGCGACCGGAAAGTGTGCACAACAGCCTTCATGACGTTTGTTGCAGTTGATGAAGATGGAAGACCATCCACTGTTCCATCTGTTTATCCTGTTACAGATCAGGAAAAAAATCTGCATAAGTCTGCGCCATCCCGTGCAGAACAGCGAAAAGCACGAAGAAAGCATTCAAAAGAGGTAGCATCAACCTTTGGTACCGACTTTCCGTGGAACCGCGGCCTGTAGTGATTCATTTATTTTCCATTGAAAAAAATGAGTTATGTCAATTATAATGGAGTTAGAGTAGGAGCCATTTTTACTGGCTTCTATTATTTTTTTTGAAACGAATGCTTAGATATCGAAATTCGAGGGAATATCCAAGTGAGACATAAATAAAGGAGTATTATACATCATGGAATTTTTCGAAAAAGTTCTTGGGGTCGCAAACGAGGCAATGTGGACGTATATTCTGATTGCAGCCCTGATTGGATTGGGCTTGTGGTTCACAGTTAAGACGAAATTTGTTCAGTTTCGTTTATTCCCGGAAATGTTCCGCGTTTTATTTGATAAACGAACGATAACTGCTTCAGGCAAAAAAGGAACATCATCGTTTCAGGCGTTTGCCATCAGTGCGGCATCCCGGGTTGGAACCGGAAATCTGGCGGGTGTTGCTTCGGCAGTAGCTATCGGTGGACCGGGGGCTATTTTTTGGATGTGGTTGATTGCGATGCTTGGTTCAGCCACAGCTTTTGTGGAAAGTACACTGGCACAGGTTTATAAAACACCTGAAAAAAACCAATATCGCGGCGGTCCTGCTTATTATATGGAAAAAGGGCTGAATAAACGCTGGCTCGGAATTGTTTTTGCAATTACCATTACCTTTACATACGGTCTGGTATTCAATTCCGTTCAATCTAATACAATCAGTCTCGCCTTTAGTGGCGAATTTGATGTTAATAAAAATATAATGGCTCTTATTTTGGTAATCATGACAGGGATTGTCATATTCGGCGGGCTGAAAAGCATTGCGAATGTAGCGCAGATTATCGTTCCTGTGATGGCAATTTTGTATATTTTTATAGCTATTTATGTATTGATTGTTAATATAACTGCAGTTCCTGACTTGATTTCATTAATTTTTGCCAATGCATTTGGCATTCGTGAAGTTGCCGGTGGCGGATTTGGTGCAGCAATCCTGATGGGGGTTAAACGCGGTTTATTCTCCAATGAAGCTGGTATGGGTAGTGCGCCAAACGCTGCTGCAACTGCAGAAGTATCACACCCTGCAAAACAAGGGCTGATTCAGGCTTTAGGTGTGTTTTTTGATACGATTCTAATCTGTAGTGCTACCGGATTTATCCTGATTTCCGCCGGTGGATATGCCGGAAGTGAAGCGGATGGAATTCAGCTGACCCAGGCAGCGTTTGAATCCCATTTGGGTGACTGGGCAGCAACCTTTATCGGGATAGCCATTTTCTTCTTTGCATACAGCTCCATTTTAGGAAACTACTATTATGGGGAAAATAATATCGAATATATCAAAAACAGTAAGACAGCTCTATTCATTTATCGAATCGCCGTACTTGCGATGGTCGTATTCGGTGCGATTGCAACATTTGATTTGGTTTGGGCGCTTGCTGATTTAACAATGGGGATTATGGCGCTGATTAACCTTTACGCAATTACGAAATTATTTAAAATCGCCAATCGTGTGCTGCAGGATTACCGTGAGCAGCGCAAGGCCGGCAAGGATCCGGTATTTTACCGCGACACTCTGGATGACCAGACAGGTATTGAGTTCTGGGGCCGGGACCAAACAACAGATAAAGAATAGTCATATTATACTGTCTGCTACCTTGGAAGGGAGCAGGCAGTTTTTTTGATGAAAGGCCGGATTCGCTTAAGTTGTCACAGAATCGGCTGATGTTGAAGTGAAATCGGCTGAAACGGACACAAAATCCGCTCAAAAGTTCACAAATTTTTCGCTCAAGTTCACAATTTGTTCGGTGAAGACCCAGGCAAAACACGGCTCAATCTCTTTCTCAAATCAAATCTTGCAATCCATTCGGAAAACGCTTACAATATAAAGTAAGAAAATTATTAAAATTGAGGTGCAGCGATGTTTTCACATCGGAAACAAAGGCATCAATTCACCAATAACAACTATTCAGGAGGCATGGTTTAACGACCATAGCCTCCTTTTACTTTGTGCGCTTTATTATAGTAAAGCGATAACATGGAGGTGCAGAATGATTATTTTGACTGAGGAAAAATTATCACTTGAAAAAGTGCGACGGATCGTATGTGACAATGAGCAAATAGCATTGTCACAGGAAGCAGAAGAAAAAGTAAGTGCAAACAGGGAGACAGTCGAGACGCTGCTCAACGAAAAAAAGACGATGTATGGAATCAATACAGGCTTTGGAAAATTTAGCGATGTGGTGATTGAAGAAGATGATTTAGAGGACTTGCAGCTGAATCTTATTCACTCACATGCCTGTGGTGTAGGTGACCCCTTTTCCGAAAAAATAAGCCGGGCGATGCTGTTGCTTCGTGCGAACGCACTAATTAAAGGGTATTCCGGTGTGCGCCCGGCACTGATTAAACAGTTTATCGAATTATTAAATGCTGGTATTCATCCAGTCGTACCACAGCAGGGATCACTTGGGGCAAGCGGCGATTTAGCTCCATTATCACATCTTGCTTTGGCATTACTCGGTGAAGGGGAAGTATTTTATAACGGCAAGCGTATGGAGACAGCAAATGCATTAACTGACGCAGGAATTAAGCCGCTCACATTGCAGCCAAAAGAAGGGCTGGCACTTATTAACGGAACCCAGGCAATGACGGCTGTTGGTACGATTGCCTTTCTGGAACTGGAAAAACTGCTTCAACAAAGTGAGCTTATTTCAGCAATGACGTTGGAAGGTTTGAACGGAATTATCGATGCATTCGATCATGACGTCCATCGGGTTCGCGGGCATCAGGAACAGATTGATGTAGCGGCACGAATGCGATCCGTACTCCATGACAGTCAACTGATAACAAAACAAGGTGAAATCCGGGTACAGGATGCTTATTCATTACGGTGCATCCCACAGGTAATGGGTGCATCATGGCAAACCTTCAATTATGTAAAAGAAAAGCTGGAAATTGAGATCAATGCTGTAACAGATAATCCGTTAATCTTTTCGGAACAGGATAAAGTCATTTCAGGCGGGAATTTCCACGGTCAGCCAATTGCGTTTACGATGGATTTTTTAAAACTTGGAATTGCTGAAACAGCCAATATTGCTGAACGCCGGATTGAACGGCTTGTAAATCCGCAGCTAAACGACTTGCCGCCATTTCTGAGTCCGAATCCGGGGCTGGAATCAGGGGCAATGATCATGCAGTACAGTGCCGCTTCACTCGTCTCGGAAAATAAGACTTTGGCACATCCGGCGAGTGTTGACTCCATTCCTTCATCAGCAAATCAGGAGGACCATGTTAGTATGGGTACGATTGCCGCCAGACACGCACTGCAAATGCTGCAAAATACACGACAAGTTGTTGCGATTGAACTTATTTGTGCAATGCAGGCAGTTGAATATCGCGGCATCGAAAAAATGGCGACAACAACAAGTGAATTTTATAAGAAAGCACGCAGCATCGTGCAAAGTATTACAAAAGACCGGGTTTTTTCAACAGACATTGAGAAGCTGGCAGATTGGTTAAAAAATCATGATGAGAGCAATATAAAACAGGAAGATGGGGTGTTGCAGAACTGAGTATTGGGGTGGAATCAGAAAAGGGAGCCCTTCATTCAGGCTCCCTGTTTTAAATTAGGCATTGCTTTCTTTACGATCTTCAATTTGAATCCAGTCATTCGCCCAGTTCTGAATATCTTCGATGACGGGCTTCAACGCTTTACCCTTCTCAGATAAAGAATATTCGATTCGTACTGGAAATTCGGAATATATATTACGTTCAACAATATTTTCTTTTTCGAGCATTTTTAATCGTTCAGAGAGCAATCTTCCACTAATTGGCAAGTCTGCTTCCATCTCAGAAAAACGTTTTGTGCCGCCCAGCAATTCAAACAGGATTAAACCGACCCAGCGTTTGCTGATGATTTCCATTGCATTTTCAAAACGCGGACATAAATTTTCCATTTAGATCACCTCTCTGACTTTTATTTTTAACTTACAAAAAGTAACCTATTTATATAGTAACACATAACAGGGATTACGTAAATTAGAATTTGAGCAATTCGTTCAGCATCGTTTGGTATTTTTCTAATTTTATGAAATAATAGGCGATGCAGAAATTATTTTTTTGGAGGTAGAAGTATGGCAGATCGAGAAATGAAGGAAAAATATGCGGAGTTGGCGTTACAAACCGGTGTCAACCTGCAAAAAAATCAGGCATTGATGATAAACGCTCCGATTGAAGGGGCCGATTTTACCAGGATTGTTGTAAGAAAAGCATATGAAATGGGCGCAAAAGACGTGCACATTAATTGGGTTGATGACGAGCTTACCCTTTTAAAATACGAAAATGCACCAGATGAGGTAATTGCTAATTATCCGGAATGGCGGGTCAAATTACATGATATGTATGCTGAAGACGGAGCTGCAGTACTGTCAATCCGTTCAACGAATCCCGACCTCTTAAAGGATATTGACTCATCACGTGTTGCCAAGGCGAATAAAGCTGCCGCACAGGCGATGAAGAATTTCCGCCAATACACGATGAACGACCGGATAACATGGTCCATTATTTCGATTCCAACAGGTGACTGGGCACAAAAAATCTTCCCTGATAAATCAAAAGAAGATGCGATTGAAAGTCTGTGGGATGCGATTGCCAAAATTGTTCGCGTTGATCAGGATGACCCTGTTGCAGCATGGGATGCACACAATGAGACATTAAAAACTGCACGTGAAATTTTAAATGAGAAGTCATATAAAAAGCTTCTATTCAAAGCACCAGGAACCGAGCTTGAATTGGAGCTTCCGGAAGGGCATATTTGGAAAGGTGGATCTGCTGTATCTGAGAAGGGAACAACTTTTAATCCGAATATGCCAACGGAAGAAGTATTTTCTATGCCGCATAAATACGGTGTCAACGGAACGGTTTCAAGCACGAAGCCGCTGAATTATGGTGGAAGCTTAATTGATAACTTCAGCCTGACGTTTAAGGATGGACAAGTTGTTGACTTTAAAGCAGAACAGGGAGAAGATGTGTTGAAGCATTTGCTTGAAACGGATGAAGGGGCACGCCGCCTGGGCGAAGTAGCACTTGTTCCGCACGAATCACCTGTTTCACAGTCAGGCCTGATTTTCTACAATACGCTGTTTGACGAAAATGCATCATGCCACATTGCACTTGGAAAAGCATACCCTACCAATATCGAGGGTGGTGCATCAATGAGCGATGAAGAGCTTGATAAGCACGGCGTTAACGACAGCTTGACACACGTTGATTTTATGATCGGATCGGAAAAGCTTGATATTGATGGTGTTCTCGCGGATGGCAGCACCGAAGCTGTATTCCGCAACGGTACATGGGCACTGAATGTGAAAGGGAATTAAACTAAAAAAGAGGAAACCCGCCATCATAGACGCGGGTTTCCTCTACTAAATTAAAACTACATCAACCCATTCTTCACCAGTACTGCTTTAATTTTCGTATAATCATATTCTTCCGGAAGGGCTTCTCTCAGTGGCTTAAGTTTCGGCTCATCAATCTCCTCACGCGCCTTCAGAACTACTCCTTCTTCTTCCTCGTTGAAAAAGATTTCCCACGCGATTGGGTAGCCATCCTTGAATGCTTTAAAAATATGTCCTTCGATTGTTCGCTTGGAAAAATCACGAATAACAGCGATATCCTTTATCGACTTTCCTGACTGGAACATCGTATAACTTATCACGTGGCTCGGCCGTTCGTCCTCCTGCTTTTTTTTGCGGGGAGCAGGTGAGGAATCCGCTATCCGGACGGCTTGCCTCACATCAGGATTCTCAGCACGCCACTCTTTAATCACCTCTAAAAATGCCTCTCCATATTGCTCAAATTTACGCTCCCCGACACCTTTAATGGTCAACATATCTTCTTTTGTAACCGGAAAATAACGGCTGAGTTCTTTTAGCGTGGCGTCGGAAAACAGCACATATGGCGGAACATCCCGCTCATCAGCCATTTTTTTACGCAGCTCGCGCAATGATGCGAAAAGGTCTTCCTGAAAATCTGCTTCCCCACCAGTTGGAACTGGAGCAGTATACATCCATACGGTCTGTTCGCCTTTCAGGACGTCAACGGAATTCCGATTCAATTTTAATGTCGGAAATTTGCCTTCTTCTGTCGCCAAAAGCTGTTCGGCAATTAAGAAGTGAATCCATTCCGTCAGTTCTTTTTCAGTGTATGCCGACAATAATCCATAGGTCGAGATATTATCCAAACGAAAGTCGGCAATTTTTTTATCCTTAGAGCCTTTCAGCACTTTGGCGGTCATTCCAACACCAAATCGTTCACCCATGCGTTTGACACATGACAAAATCATTTGTGCTTCTTCTGTTATGTCTGTCCGTTCCTGCCGGTTAACACAATTGCTGCAGCGACCGCACGTTTCCGCTAAAGGATTGTCATTAAAATAATCAAGTATAAATGATGTTAAACAGCTGTGTGTATGACAGTAATTGATCATCGCCTGAAGCTTACGGTATTCACCCTGCTTCGCCTCATCGTCCATCAGGGATTGTTCAATCAGAAACTTCTGCAGCTGGATATCCTGTGGGGAAAATAACAACACGCAGTCACTGTGTTCCCCATCACGCCCAGCTCTGCCTGCTTCCTGATAGTACGACTCAATTGTCATCGGCATCGCATAATGGATAACAAAGCGGACGTTCGATTTATCGATCCCCATCCCAAAGGCGTTTGTCGCGACCATAACCGTTTTTTCGTCATGAATAAATGCTGCCTGGGCCTGTTTTCGCTCAGTCTCGGTTAAGCCGGCATGGTATTTTGCGACCGAAATACCCCGTTTCGTTAATAGGTCATATAACGCGTCCGTCTGCTTTCTGGTAGCTGCATAAATGATTCCTGATTCATTCGGGTGTTCCTCCAGGTAGGACCGTACATATGTTGCTTTATCTTTCCCTTTGACTACATGAAAAGCCAGGTTTTCCCGTTCAAAGCCGGTGTTGACTATATGGTCGTCTTCAATATTCAGCAGGGATTGAATATCTGAAATTACTTCCTCGGTTGCAGTGGCTGTCAGGGCCACAGTTACCGGGATATTTTTTAACCGGTTCAAATTAGGAATAATGGATCGATAGCTCGGCCTAAAGTCATGCCCCCACTGAGAAATACAATGTGCCTCATCAAATGCCACAAGCGAAATTGTGATACGTTTCAATATATCGGTGAAAAAAGATGACTCAAATCGTTCCGGGGCCACATAAACAAATTTATACCGTCCAGCTTCAATATCCCTGAGACGTGTTTGCTGTTCACTTGTTGTTAATGAACTATTTATGTATGTCGCAGCGATACCTAATGACTGGAGTGCATCAACCTGATCTTTCATCAGTGAAATTAATGGAGAAATAATAACAGCGGTTCCATCCAGAGAGAGCCCTGGAATCTGATAGCATAAAGATTTACCGCCGCCAGTCGGCATAACCGCAAGTGTATTTTTTTTATCTATAATTTTATCTATCGTCTGTTTTTGCCCCGGACGAAAAGATTCATAACCAAAATATGTTTGCAGGATATTTTCTTCTTGTTGAATGATCATTTTTATTACCCCTTTGCTGATTTCATAGTAACATATTTTTTCCGCCTGAAACGATGGAAAAATAAGCAGAATTTGCTGGAGCTTAAATTCAGAAAGAACCTTAAAAAATGTTGAGCAGGCTGGTGGATACTCTTTAATTCTTGTGTGGGTCCTGCAGAGATTGGAATATAAATATCACCCATTTTTGGTTTGGCGGTGATGATTATGTTATCGCAACAGGAAATTCTCAATGAACTTTCGGGAAACTTAAAAATGTGGAAAGAGAAATATGGTGTTTAGTGTATAGCTTTATTTGGCTCATACGCCCGCGGAGAACAGAAAGAGTCAAGTGATATTGACTTGCTGGTAGAATATAATGAAGAATCTATGACATTTGACAGCTTTATGGATTTAATAAGTTGATCTTGAAGACCTTTTCGAAAAGTCGGCAGATTTAGTTATTATAGAGTCTTTCTTTTTACGATTTTGTAGATAATGAGTTAGTTTCTGATGCCGTTATGAAAAATATATTAGTAATTGGAGAGGCAACAAAGAACATTCCTGAAGAAATAAGAAGTGTGAACCCCCAGATTGAATGGAGAAAAATGGCTGGAATGAAGCATCTATAAATATAAAGAACTATTGATAATCATATACTTATATCATTAAGTACCCAAAATTATAAGCTGTCACTAGGCAGTTTTTTTTTTGTTTGTCGAGCTGGCTTTTCTTGATTATAGCATAAGTCACAAGCAGATGGTATTAAATTCATCAAGAAAAGAGCCAACATGAAGTCGGCTCTTAATTGGAATAGGACGGTGCCAATCTGCCTCTGAAAAGGTAACCAATCACCCCGCCAATGATTGCCGGAACTATCCAGCCCAGTCCAATCGAGAAAAATGGCAGGTATTCCATTACAGATGTTACAGCCGGCAAGGTAACTCCAAAAGCTGTGATACCATCATATAATGAAACAATTGCTGTAAGGATTATTGCACCCTGATAGACAGTTTTTTCTCCATTAAATAATTTCTGCATAAAGGTCAGTAAAATAAGCACGATTGCAATCGGGTAAATAAACACAAGTACCGGAACAGAAACGCTGATAATGGTATTTAACCCCTGGTTGGCAATCAGGTAACTGGCAATCGTAACAACCAGTATAACCGTGCTGTAGGAAAAGCGGGTTATTTTGGTGAAAAATTGACCGCATGCGACTACAAGCCCGACAGATGTTGTGAAACAGGCCAAAGCTACGATAACTCCAAGCAGCAGCGCACCAAAACTTCCGAACATAAGATCAGCTGCACTGGATAAAATATCACCGCCGTTTGTGAAATTCCCCTCAGCTGCCATTTTGGTACCAATCCAGCCAATTGAGCCATATACAGTCACCAGACCTATACCAGTAATGGCTCCGGCTTTCAACGTTGATTGGATCAGATTCTTCTGGTCAGATATGCCACGTTCTTTAAACGCATTGACGACGATTATTCCAAACGCCAGCGCAGCGATTGCATCCATCGTCAGATAACCTTCAACAAAGCCGGTGAAGAAAGGAGATACCGTATACTTTTCTGTCGGGTCTGCGAGCTGGTTGTCCAACAGAAAGAATCCACCGACACATAGTGCAACGATTGCAAGCAGCAAAACAGGTGTTAAATATTGCCCGATTCGGTCAACCATTTTGGATGGATTCCGACTGACGAGATATACCAGTATAAAAAAGATAGTAGTAAATAAGAATAATGATAACGATGATGCACTTGTGAAAGGTTCCACACCCATCTCATATGCAACGGTTGCAGCTCGCGGAATGCCAAAAAACGGTCCGATTGCCAGATAAACAACCGAGGTAAAAATAAGTCCAAACAAGGGGTGTACACGATCGGCAAGTTCTCTCGCATCATTTTTTACAAAAGAAATCGCAGTGACAGCGAGGATCGGCAAACCAACCCCGGTTATCACGAAGCCTGCAATTGCGGCCCAGTAGGAGGTGCCGGAATTAATCCCCAGTGTTGGCGGATAAATCAGATTCCCCGCTCCAAAAAATAATGCAAATAACATAAATCCTATAATAAACGTATTTCTGTTCATGCTGTTCGTTCCCTTCTGCTCTGATGTTTGGTCGAAAGCGCTTTTACAAAATCAGCTGGAAATAAACGTAATAGTCAGATAATTACTAATAAAAATTTTTAAAAATGTCACAAAGCAAAAAGAATTTTAGCAAGTAAGATAAGTGATGTCAATGCAGTTTACAGTGTACCAGTGAACTTTTTGTGAATTTTTGCAAGGAGACTTTACTATTAATCCCAGATTAAATTGTTTACATTGAATGCTGAGTTATTTAAAATAACTTTATATTATTGTGGAAACTATAAGTTAGGGGGTTTGATATGGTTCCATCTGTTTTGTTTGAAATCATGCTAATAGGTCTCTTGGGAATCGGATCGCAATGGGTTGCCTGGCGCTATCGTATGCCGGCAATTGTTGTCATGTCGATAACTGGTTTACTTGTTGGTCCAGTTTTCGGCCTGTTGAATCCTGAAGAAGACTTTGGAGATTTATATAAACCCATTATTTCAGTAGCTGTAGCAATCATACTTTTCGAGGGAAGTCTTAATTTAAATTATAAAGAAATTCGTGGACTCGGACGGCCGGTATTCCGAATCGCAACGGTGGGAGCGTTCCTGGCGTGGATACTCGGATCATTAACAGCCCATTATATTGCAGGATTATCATGGGCTGTAGCATTTGTTATCGGTGGCTTATTCATTGTGACGGGGCCTACCGTTATTATGCCATTACTGAGGCAGTCGAAACTGAAACCAAGACCGGCAAAAGTACTGAAATGGGAAGGTATTATTGTTGATCCAATCGGTGCACTGCTGGCAGTCTTTGCGTTTGAAATAATTGCCTTTTTGACTGCAGGTGATCCGGATGGTTCAAAGCTGCTTTTATTCTTTGCTGCTTCTGTGTTTGCTGCGATATTAGGCTGGGCATGCGGCAAGGGAATGGGCTGGATGTTCGAGACAGGACATATTCCGGAATTTTTGAAATCGCCTGCTGTTTTTATCGTTGTTATATTCTGTTTCACGCTTGCCGATGAAATAATGCATGAGACAGGACTTTTGGCTGTTACTGCTATGGGTATGACCCTTGCAAACATGGGAATCAGTTCGGTGGCAGACATGCGCCACTTTAAAGAAAATATATCCATCCTGCTGATTTCAGCAATATTTATTATGCTTACTGCTTCTTTACAAGTGGAAACGCTGCTGAAGGTATTTGATCTTCATATTATTGGCTATGTTATTTTAATGATGTTTGTGGTTCGGCCGCTATCCATCTTTCTGTCAACAATTGGTACTGATTTGGCACTCAACGAAAAAATACTGTTGGGCTGGATTGCTCCAAGAGGTATTGTTGCACTGACAGTTTCCGGATATTTCGCTTCGATATTGGCGGACTCGGGATATGAAGATGCATCCATCATTACGACATTGACATTCGCATTAGTATTTTTCACTGTTGTTGCACACGGGTTTTCCATAAGCTGGCTGGCAAAAAAACTGCATCTTTCACTGGAAGGAAGACCTGGTACATTGATTGTAGGCAGCAACAGCTTCAGTGTGAATCTTGCCAAATCACTGCAAAAAGCAAAAGCACCAGTTATTATTGTTGATTCATCATGGGAAAGACTGCGTAAAGCACGTGAATCCGGAATTCCTTTTTATCACGGTGAAATGCTTTCGGAGCAGACGGAATATCATCTGGACACCATTCCATATGAATATATGATCGCCGCTACCGAATATCATTCCTATAATGCACTGGTTTGTACAACATTTATGCCGGAATATGGCAGAACCAATGTGTTTAAGGTAAGTCCGTATAACCAGGGCGGTATGGAAATGGCTGATACAGTGGATAAAGTCGGTGGAAGAATATTATTTAAGCAGGAATTATTTCTGGAAGATTTGAACGAGAAAATCGCAAAGCACTATGTATTCCGCCAGACAAATATTACAAACCAATATGGCTATAAACAATATTTGCAGGAAAAAGCAGACGAAACCGTTCTTTTATATATCATGAAGCCGTCAGGGCAGATCAAGTATTATTCAGAGGAAATGAGGGTAACACCTGAAGCTGGTGATACCATCGTAAGCTTGACTCCACCGGTTAAAGAAATCAACAAAATCAAGCAACGCCTGGAAAACCAGCGGAATGGAAACGGAAATGGGAATTAATATGTAAAAGGGCTGCCCCGATTGTGGAGGCAGCCCTTTTTATATCAGCCCGAGAGCAAATATATCAACCCGAGAATTCATTATTCCGACAACAAAACATCAGCCCGGAAACTAATCTAATCCAGCTTATCCAGCTTTTGATTTAATTCCTTTAAACGATTTTCTATTTCAATCAGCTGTTGCTCACCTTTTGATGTATTCACTCCAAAAGATGTTGCCTTTTCCACATCTCCTTGAATCCTGACATAGTCAGACTTCAATTCAGCCATTTCCGCTTCAATTTCTTTTTTTGTCATAAAAAAATCACTCCCAATGAATAGTGTAGTCGAAATGTACTTTACAAGACAAGAAAATACGATTAAATTAAAGAAATAAAGGAGAAATGTAAATGAATATCCGTTTTGAGCAATCAATTACCAAATACAAAAACAAGGTAGAGGATATACTGCTGGAGAAGGAAGCATGCAATAATCTGATGCTGGGAATTCTGGGCCGCATTGAACATGATCCGGAAGCATATGTAAACGGATATTATCTTGGAATTGCCGAAGTGGACGGTAAAGCCGTATATGCATTCATGCAAACCCCGCCAAACAACTGGATTCTCGCTGATATTGAACATACGAAAAACGATGTGATTCACCATATCACTGATTTTCTCTATACAAACGATGTGGAAGTTCCGGGTGTTATGGGACCAACTGAACAGGCCGGAACTTTTAAAGATGCATGGGAGCGGCTGAATAACTGCAGTTCAACCATTCATGTGAAACAATTAATCTATCGGTTGGATGACGTTAAACCAATTTCAAAAGGTGAAGGGCGGTTGACTGCAGCCACCAGCAACGATCATCAGCTTGTTAAAAAATGGCTCATACAGTTCGGTGTTGAAGCAAACGAGCAAATTTCGGATAAAAAAGCTGACCAGGTAGCTGAGTCATTTATAAATAACGGATCTCTGCATTTATGGATGGTAAACGATCAGCCGGTCTCCATGGTTAACCAGTCACGGAAAACAAAGAATGGAGCAACCATAAACGCTGTTTTCACACCTGATGAACACAAGCGGAACGGCTACGCAACAGCCTCCGTTGCAGCATTGTCGGAAAAGCTTCTTGGGGAAGGATTTCAATTCTGCAGTTTATATACAGACCTTGCAAACCCTACATCCAATAACATTTATAAAAAAATCGGGTACGATGAAGTCGGCCGGTCGATTGTGTATAAATTCTGAAGAACATTTTGCAGCAAGGGGCGGACATATTTTCCGTTATTTTCATAAAATCAATGACTTTTACAGTTTGGCGGACATTTATTCCGTTATTCCCTGAAAATCACCGTGGAATAGCCATTTTTAATGCGATAGCGGAATATATGTCCGTGAAACCCTGCAAAAAGCACTTTTTTTCACAAATAGCGGAAAATATGTCCTTAAAAAAAAAGCATACCACCGATTTGGTATGCTTTTCCCAATGACTTATTAGATCAACGCATCTTCCTCGTCCGACTTCGATTCCTGATATGTTTTATAAAAGTGTACGATAATTGTTTTCACGACTGCGTAAAACGGTACGGCGAAAAGCATTCCCAGTAATCCGGCTATGCTCCCGGCAGCCAGGATTATCGTAATAACGGTAAGTGGGTGAAGTTGTAATGCTCTGCCCATTACATTTGGTGAAACAAGATTTCCTTCAATTTGCTGTGCAACAATCATTACGATGGCGACCCACACAGCCATCAGCGGATCCTGGAAAAAACCAACAATGATGGCTGGTGCAACAGCAAGATACGGCCCGAGAAATGGAATAACACACATAATCACGCCAAATAATGCCAGCGTTAAAGCGTAATCCAGATTAATGATCGTATAACCAATGTACAGCAGTACGCCAATGCATAAGCTGACAATCAGCTGACCCTGAATATAGGAAGTCAGTGCTTCGTCGATTTTATGCAACAGTGAACGAATATTATCGGCTTTCTTTTTATTAAAAATCTGTGTGACAAACGGAACAAATTTGTCTCCGTCCTTTAACATGAAAAATAGGAAAAACGGAATGAGCACGATTGAAAAAATAAATCCAATCAGCTCGCCTACGAAACCGAAGATAAACGTTAAGGCAGATTCGATATACGATTGCAGATTTGATGTAATGTCATTTATAGTCTTATTAACTTCCGGAGGGATTACATTTTGATTTGCCTGCCAGTAGGATATAAGATCCTGAGCACCTGAGACCATACTTGGTATATTTTTAATAAGATTTGAGAATTGTCTTTCCGCAATTGGTATAATATAGGAAATAAACAAATATCCAATTAAAATCAGCAGCAAAAATACAATAAGAATCGAAAAGATACGATTAATTTTATATTTTTCCAACAGGTGCATGACCGGCTTGGTTAAATAAAAAAGAATGCCAGCCCCGATAAAGGGTAATGCAACTGCACCCACGTATTTAAATATAGGGTCAAATATAAAATTAGTCACCGATATCAGCCAGATTAGCAGAAATACCATAATAAACAGGGCTAATGTTTGAAACCAACGCTTCTCAAGCACTACGATCACAACTTTCTCTTATTTTATAATTTATATCTATTTTACCTTTAATTGGAATAATTAGAAAGTATACGTTAGCTATTTTCACCTGAATCCTATATGGATAAACCTGAATTTAAATAGACAAATAGAATATAGGTCAAAAGTATGCTAGAATTTGAGCATATGTAATTGTTTTTAGAGGGGGATGTACCTTATGGGTAACTGGGAATCAGTGTATGAAAAATGGAGTTCTTTTGAAAAACTTGATCCATCATTAAAGCAGGAACTTGAGAATATGAAAGGAAATAATGAAGCGTTGGAGGACGCTTTTTATAAAGAGCTGTCTTTTGGTACAGGTGGTCTGCGCGGGGTACTTGGCGCGGGAACCAACCGGATGAATAGTTACACCGTTCGCAAAGCGGTGGATGGACTTGCCAATTATTTGAAAAAAAATCGTGTTAATGTGTATGACCGCGGTGTAGTCATTTCTTACGATTCGAGGTATATGTCAAAAGAATTGGCGCTGGAAACAGCTAAAGTACTTGGCGCATATGGTATTAAGTCGTATATATTTGAAACATTGCACCCAACACCACTTTTGTCATTTGCTGTTCGCAATCTTGGAACGGTTGCAGGTGTCATGATTACTGCAAGTCATAATCCGCCTGAATACAATGGGTTCAAAGTCTATAATGAAGACGGAGGACAGATTATTCCGGATGAAGCAAATGAAATTATTGCTGCCATTCAGGAGGTGGATGATGAACTGACCGTACCAGTTATGGACAAAGAACAATTGGAAGAAAAAGAACTGCTCACATGGATTGGCGATGAAATTGATAATGCCTACCTGGAGCAGCTTGGGCAAATTTCAAGACTTAGTGAGACGGAGCGTAAGCAGGACAAAGATTTACAAATAGTTTTCACACCCCTGCACGGGACCGCCTATGATTTAGTGATGAAGGGATTACAGCAAATAAATTTTAATCATGTTGACGTGGTAAAAAAACAGGCTGAACCGGATCCGGAATTTTCAACTGTCGCATCACCAAACCCTGAAGAACATCAGGCATTTGAATTGGCAATTGAACAAGGCAAAAAAACGGATGCCGATATTTTAATCGGTACCGACCCTGATGCGGATCGTCTAGGCGTTGCCGTCAAAGACGATTCCGGAGAGTATTCTGTTTTAACCGGTAACCAGCTGGGCTCGCTGTTACTGGACTATATTCTCTCGCATAGCAGTGAAGCGGTGCTTGAGAACGGCCGCATGCTGAAAACAATCGTTACATCAGAGCTCGGCCGTAAAGTTGCTGATTATTATGGCGTAAAAACAATTAACACGTTAACAGGATTTAAATACATTGGTGAAAAAATTCGTCAATTTGATGCAACAGGCGAAACATTTGTTTTTGGATATGAGGAAAGCTACGGCTACCTGATAAGCAGTTTTGCCAGGGATAAAGACGCTGTTCAGGCAGCGGTGCTTGCAGCAGAAATGGCTTATTTCTGGAAAAAACAAGGCAAAACACTAAATGATGCATTGGATACGTTGTATGAAAAGCACGGATATTATTTGGAAGGATTGGATTCATTAACCTTAAAAAGAAAAGAAGGATCCGAAAAAATCGCTGCAATCATGGAGCGTATTCGAAAAGAGCCATTTAAAGAAATAGCAGGAATCCGGGTCAAGCAAATAGAAGACTATTTATCAAGTGAGCGTACTGTGACGGACAGCGGCAATGCTGAAAAAATCGAATTGCCAAAAGAAAATGTGGTTAAATATATTTTGGAAAAAGACAGTTGGGTTTGCCTGCGTCCATCCGGCACCGAACCAAAGATAAAATGTTATTTTGGTGTCTGTGGTTCAAGTAAACAGGAAAGTGAAGAGCGGCTGGCAACACTAAAGACGTATATGGAAGACGTGATGAAACAAGTTTAGTAAAGGTGCCATTCCGGGTATCATACAAACAAATCACATACGTAAAGAGGTGTTTGAAGTGCCTGTGAATATAAAGCGAATTTATGATGACGTGCGTAATACTGATGGTGTGCGTGTTCTGGTTGACCGGGTGTGGCCACGAGGAATGTCCAAGGAAAAAGCCCGCCTGGATCACTGGATGAAAGAAATCGGCCCGTCCAATGAGTTGCGGAAATGGTTCGGACATGACCCTGACAAATATGAAGAATTTAAAAAGAAATATAAAGAAGAACTTGAAAACGGGGAGCAACAGGAAGAACTTGCGAAACTGAAAAAGTTAACCAAAGAGCATAATAAAAATGTGACATTATTATTTTCAGCAAAGGATGAGGAGCATAATCAGGCACGGGTTTTAAAAGAAATATTGGATCATCAATAACCAAAGAGGCTGGGACATAACAAAATAGTGTTGCGCAAAAGACGAACAATGTATGGAAGTAGCGGAGGGAATATACGTAGACTCCTGGGGGAGGAAAGGCATCGGTGAGACTACGAAGTGCGTAAGCGCTTCGGAGGCTCACCAGCCGCCCCCGGCTAAGAAGACACTGCGAAAACGCACTTTTTGAGCAGATGTCGCCTTGGTACCCGGAGGTGTGAAAGCGAAGTATATTCCCGGAGCGGTTTTATACACCATTTTCACTATGTTCGGTTTCTTTTTTTTGATAAAACACTTTTGTCCCAGCCTCTTTAATTCAGGTTGCTTCATTTCCGGAGAACACCTGCATAGCTTATCGTAATAATCGGTGTTATAGTTGGTACTGGAATGAGTAATATTTTATAAATATGAGGTGATTCGATGGCGGAACATCATTTTCATTTAACAGCGGACTGGCCCGGCGGAAGAAATAGTACAGGCTCCATTGAAGCAGGGAATTTGCAGACGAAGATTTCCATACCACCTGAAATGGACGGCCCCGGCGTTGGGACAAACCCCGACGAAATGCTATTGGGTGCTGCCGCAACATGCTATCTGATCACACTGGCAGCAATGATCGAACGGGCAAAACTTCCATTAAAGGAAATGTCACTGCAATCAGAAGGCATTGTTGATGTAACCGATGGCGTTTTTACGTATAAAAAAATCATTCATAAACCTGTTGTCGAACTGCAGGAAGGTTCCGAGAAAAATGATTACAAAAAGCTGGAGAAACTGGTTGAAAAAGCGGAATCAAGCTGCATGATTTCCCGCGCTGTAAAAGGAAATGTGGAGATCGAGTTGCAGCCCACGGTAAAATAACAAGGCCAAATGCGGGTCTTGTTTTTTTGTGGAAGGGTGTGGGGAACATGCAAACATCAGCTCGTGGCGGGAAGCATCCACGGGAGCGAATATCAACCGGAGGAGCGCGAACATCAGCCCGAGAACAAAAACATTAGCCCACCCACACCACAACTCCCATCTGACCTGGGCTCAAACCTCATAAAATTCCAACTATTCGGGCTTTATTTAATAGGGTTTTTCTTATTGACACGTTTCTGCTTGTCCCTGTATATTATTTAAGCATACTAATTTTATCGGAATTATATATATTAGTATAATTGATGATTCATTTTTCTATGCTGGGTCAGATAGTTTGAAAACATCATAGAATAAGAGAACCATCAAGAATAAACAGGGGAGGTAACGTAATGGATATTGCATATATTGTAGTGAATATCGCGGTGCTGGCAGCAATTATTGGACTTCTTATTTACATGCAAATGAAACATTTTTCATTCAGTAAGCGCGTATTCACTGGTTTGGGACTTGGTATAGTCCTGGGAGCTGTTCTGCAGGCGATCTACGGTACAGGTTCTGACGTCTTATCACAAACGACAGAATGGTATAATATCGTGGGTCGAGGATACATCAGCCTGTTAATGATGATTGTTGTGCCGCTTGTCATGGTTTCCATTATTCAGTCAATCATTAACCTGGAAAAAGGGTCGGACCTAGGTAAAATGTCCGCATGGATAATTGGTATTTTAGTAGGAACAGCAATGATCGCAGCACTTGTCGGGATAGGAAGTGCCGCACTGTTTGATCTGAACGCTGATCAAATCGAAGCAGGAACAGCAGAGAATGAACGAGGAGCAATGCTGGAATCAACACTAGGTGACGTTGAAGATATGTCAACGCCTCAGAAGATTCTCAGCTTTATTCCATCAAATATCTTTCTGGATATGACACAGCAGCGATCCACATCTGTAATCGCAGTTGTTATTTTCTCAATTATTGTCGGTATTGCCGTACTTGGATTGAGGAGAAAAAATCCGGAACAGGCCGAAATGTTTACGAAAATAGTTAATTCGCTTTATGCAGTAGTCATGCGAATCGTGACATTGGTTCTTCGCTTAACACCATTTGGTATTCTCGCATTAATGGCTAATACTGTAGCCAGCACTGATGTTGCTGGAATAATCGAGCTTGGCAAATTCGTTATCGCTTCATATGCAGCATTGTTTGTCATGTTCATTATCCACCTTGTGCTTGTCGGTGTGTTCGGTTTGAACCCAATGACATACTTGAAAAAAGTGTTGCCAGTATTGAGTTTTGCGTTCACATCACGCTCAAGTGCCGGAACCATTCCATTGAATATCCAGGCACAACGAAATTCACTTGGTGTTGATCAGGGGATTGCGAATATGTCAGCATCATTCGGCGCAACCATCGGGCAAAACGGATGTGCCGGAATTTATCCTGCGATGCTTGCTGTTATGATCGCGCCGTCTGTTGGAATTGATCCGCTAACACCAGGATTCATCATCCAACTGGTACTGATTATCGGTATTAGCTCATTTGGTGTAGCAGGTGTCGGTGGTGGTGCAACATTTGCAGCATTGATTGTCCTCTCATCAATGGGACTTCCAGTTGCACTTGCAGGGCTGTTGATTTCTATTGAGGCGCTAATCGACATGGGCCGTACTGCATTGAACGTTAATGATGCAATGCTATCAGGTACCCTGACATCACGCATTCTGAAAAAATTAAATCTGAAAACGTATAACGATAAAAATGCTATTGAACAGGAAATGTCTATATAATTTGCATGGAAAAGTCGCTCCAGTCGGGGCGGCTTTTTTGTGGTTTTGCCCCAGGGTGCAAAACCACAAAACTCGCGCGACAGCATCCAAAACTCGCGCGACAGCATCCAAAACTCGCGCGACAGCATCCAAAACTCGCGCGACAGCATCCAAAACTCGCGCGACAGCATCCAAAACTCGCGCGACAGCATCCAAAACTCGCGCGACAGCATCCAAAACTCGCGCGAGTGAGAATTCGAACAAACTGAGTAACATCCATGCCTCATAATGTGGATCCGAAAATTCTCAACCTTGAATCATCGCCAAAATTTTATCCATATGCTGTTTTTCACCCGTTTCAAAGTATGCTGCAAACGGACATCCATTCACGTGGATACGCTCCACAGTGTTCTCAATTGTAAATAGGCTGGGCGCCAAATCATCGTTCACTTCTTCCCAAAATAATGGTGCTGCGACGGTAGCATCGTCTCTTTTTCTTGGTGAATAGGGGGCAACCAACGTTTTATCTTTACCATGCTGCAAATAATCAATATACAATCGGTCGCCGCGTTTATTTTTGAGCCGTTCTGTCGTAAACAAATCCGGATATTCCTGCTCCAGTGTCCACGCGATTGCCTGGGTAAACACACCGGTCTCCTCATAGGTCATGCTGCCTGCGGGAATGGGAATGTGCACCTGCAGCCCTTTCCCGCCGGATATTTTAACAAACGAGATTAATTCGAGATTATCGAGAATCTGTTTCAATAAATTGGCAGCCTTTACTGCCAGATGAAAAGCTTCTCTCCCGGGCGGATCCAAATCAAACACGATTTCACTCGGCTTCTCACTCGTATAGGTCTGAAATGGGATGTGATACTCAATAGCCCCGTGATTAGCGAACCATAGTAAGGCGTCCAGTTTATTCAGTGTGAAAAAAACTTCATCATCTATTTCAATACTGTTAATGAATTCCGGAGCATAGTCCGGCAGATGTTTTTGAAAAAATGATTCTCCGTGAACCCCATCTGGACAGCGAATAACTGTTAGTCGGCGATTATGTAAAAAGGGGATCATATATGGAGCAATTTCGCGCATATAAACTAGCATATCACCTTTTGTTAAACCGGGATCCGGCCAAAAAGTCTTTTCCGTGTTTGAGACATCAACAGGTTCGGGGAGCATTGCCAGATCAATCTTCAGTTTCTCTACTGTACATTCAGCTGCCGATTTATTTGGCACCAGCCTGCTAAACTCAGGCTCACGCAATTCGCTTTTATATAAATCCAACGTATTAATTTCTGCACATATTGCAGGGGGGAGGCTGTACCCATTCCCTTCTTTGGTTCCTTTTGAAATGAACAAATCCTTCAAGGTTGAAAATTCTTCTTCACCCAAACCATGCTTGCATTTGCCAATGGAACGAACTTCTTCATTGTCATAAATGCAAACCGTAAAATAATCATTCTTTGGATCATAGAACGTCAAAAATCCATTAATGGTCCGCCAGTTTTTAATCTTGTACCAATCCCGATGCTTCTTCGCATCTTCGTAAAGGCTGTCTACCCGCTTAGCGACCATACCCTCAGCTTTATACTCAAAAATATCCTGCCATAATGCATCAGAGTCTTCCTGAAATGGAACAAATCGGATACAATCTCCAATGGTATCCTCTTTAAAAATATCCCCGAGTTTTTGTTTGCGTTCTTTAAATGTTTTTTTTACCAAAGAAGCACCACCATGCTCCAATAGGTCAAACGCCATGAAGCTCACTGGGCGACTGGCTGCGGCTTCCATAATCGCATCCTTGTTTTTTAACCGACCTCGTTTTTGAAGTAACGAAAAATTAGCCTGATAGCGATTATTCAATACGACTAATTCCCCGTCCAGTTTAAGTGGCAGCACTTCCTCAACCAAAGCCTGATGCAGCTGGCATTCTTCAATAAGTTCCGGAAAATTGGCGGTAAGATCTGTGTCGTTTCTGCTTATTAACCGGACAGAATCACGCTCCCAGTGAAGAACACACCGAAATCCATCATACTTAACTTCATAAACCCATTCTGTCCCTGTTGGAATCTCAGCGCTGGCAATTGGTTTCATTAATTTCACGTTCAAACACTCCCTCGTATCCATTATCATGGCTCAATTGAAGGTGAATTATCAAAAGGATAAAATCAGCTTCAACTCGGCAAACTAGGAAAAAAAGGAGGCAAAACCATGCACACGATGTGGAAAGGAACAATCAGTTTCGGACTGGTGAATATTCCGGTGAAAATGCATGCTGCAACTGAAAACAAAGACGTAAAGTTACGGCAGTTGCATAAGGAATGTCAGTCCCCAATAAAGTATAAACGCACATGTCCTAATTGTGATCGTGAAGTGGAAAGCGATGAAATTGTAAAAGCTTATGAATATGCCAAAAATAAGTTCGTCGTCCTCGATGATGAAGACCTGGAAAATCTGAAAAAAGAACAGGGTGACAAAGCAGTAGAAATAATGGATTTTGTAAAATTGGACGAGATTGATCCGATTTATTTTGAAAAGAGCTATTACCTGTCCCCGAGTGAGGGCGGGGGAAAAGCCTATTCGCTGTTAAGGTCGGCACTTGAAGAAACCGGGAAGATTGGCATTGCCAAAATGATGATTCGGTCAAAAGAGCAATTGGCGGTAATTCGGATTTACAAAAACACGCTAGTTGTGGAGACAATCCATTATCCTGATGAAGTGCGTGACGTCCAGGATGTTCCTAATGTTCCGGAAGAATCCAACACAGCCGAGAAAGAACTGGACACAGCCAAAATGTTGATCGATCAGCTGTCGACGGAATTTGACCCTGAAAAATATAAAGATGAATACCGTACTGCTTTGCTCGATTTAATTGAGGAGAAGAAAAACCAGGACGAAACTGCAACGGCAAAAGAAAAGCCGAAACCGGATAATGTCACCAATCTGATGGACGCACTTCAAGCATCACTGGACCGGGCGGAAAAGGACAAACCCAAAACCAAACGGAAATCAAAAACCGCTACACAAAAGAAGAAGGTGGCAAGGTAATCCAGGCTTATCATTGTCATATCCGGCACCAAGCGAATGAAGTTTTTTCACTAACGTATGTCGCTAATCTGGAGCCATATTTTAATTGGCCGTTTTCGCATAGATTGTTGTTTTGACATAGGGGTATAAAATGTGACGGAACTTAAATAGCAATTAGTCCGCAGCTGTGGAAATGCATGGTTGTGCTCGTTGTGTTGGAAGTGATTTCTCAAATTCATGCAGAAACAAGGCTTGAAATCATTGAGAGGAGCGCTGTCACGATGAGAAAGAAACCGATTTAGGTTAGAAACCATCAAGAGGAGCGCTATCTCGATGAAAAAGAGACCGAATTAGTCTGTAAATCACCAAAAGAAGCATTGTCTCAACTACGAGAACATCCTTATAATTTGATTACACTAACTTATCATTTTTTCATTCTATTTACAGTTCAATAACAACCTCATGAAATCGTCGGTTTGCTATCGTATTTCTGTTTAGAAACGGGTATAGCATTAATACACCGGATGATTATGGACTTAAAAGGGATGAGGAACATGAAGCGTAATGCATACTTTGATAATGCAAAGTTAGTTTTGATTTTTTTAGTCGTATTTGGTCATATGATACAGCCGTTCACTGACGGCTCACGTGGAATGAACTCACTATATTTATGGATATACACCTTCCATATGCCAGCATTTATATTATTGTCAGGTTTTTTTGCGAAAGGTTCAGGGAACAAAAAATATATCACCAATTTAGCCAAAAAATTGCTGCTGCCATATTTAATTTTCCAGGTTATTTATACCGGATATTATTTCTTCATTGGAAAAGAAGGCTGGCAAACGGGAATATTCTACCCGCATTGGTCACTATGGTTTCTGTTCAGCCTGTTCAGTTGGCACATTTTACTGACTTGGTTTAAAAAAATCCAGGCTTTACCCGGCATAAGCATTTCCATCGCCATCGGGTTAATTGTTGGTTATTTTGGCGAGATAGGACACACATTCAGCTTATCTCGGACCTTTGTATTTTTCCCATTCTTTTTGATGGGTTATTGGTTAACCAAAGAACATGTACTGTTTCTGAAGCACAAAAGTGTCAAAATAATTTCCTTTGGTATCATGGCTGCAGCAGCAGTGGCAATTTATATTGCGCCGGATTTCAATTCTGGCTGGCTGCTTGCTTCCAAATCATACGGGGATCTCGGGATGCCGGAGTTCGGCGTGTTTGCCCGATTACTCGTTTATGCTACAGCAGGGATAATGACGGTCAGTGTGCTTGCATGGATTCCAAAAACAAATACAAGGCTGACACATCTTGGGGCAAGAACATTATATGTCTATCTTTTACACGGATTTTTCATTCAGTTTTTTCGCCAGGCGAATTGGTTTGAGGTAAATAATTTATTAGATTTAGTTGGGCTGGCCGTGATTTCCGGAGCGATAGTACTTGTTTTATCATGCAAACCGATTCAGGGAATCTGGCAGCCGTTTATTGAAGGAAAAGCATCCATTATCAAAAATACGTTTAGACACCGGGACAATGAGAAACATCAACATCACGCTTAATTCCACCAGGGAAAAGGGAAGGTGAAACAGATGAAAGTATGTGTATTTGGAGCAAGTGGATATGCAGGCGCATCCGTATATCAGTTGCTGAAGGAAACACCGGACGTCAATGTTGTCGGCACATATTTGCAAGATCCAGCCATGTTTGATGACCTGTATAAGCTGGACATTAATCAGCCGGAGTCCTTTTCGGATTTTTATAAACGGGAACAGCCGGATGTTGTCGTGTGGTCGGTGATGAGCGGCCCGAATGAACATGAGCTTACTGACCAGGGTCTCATGCATCTGATGACTTTTTTAACACCGCAGACAAAATTGGTTTATATGTCAACTGACTTTGTCTTTACAGAAGGCAAGGGGCCATACAGTGAAGAGGACACGATGTCAAAACTCCCCGATGATCATTTGTACAGTAATTATGCGAATGCAAAAGTTAAAGCGGAGCATTTCATAACAAAAAAACTTACAAATTATGTGATATTGCGGGCAGGACCTATCTATGGCGAAAATAAAATCGGAAGACTGGATGATCGCACCGATAAATTAGCTTATCATTTACGTTCGGGGAAATCGATAGCGTTTCGCGATGATCTGATCAGGACGTTCGTACATGTGAACGATCTCGCAAATGTAATTATAGAGTTGGTTCAAAATGACGTAACAGGTACGTATCACGCAGGACCTGAAAGATACATGAGCTTTTACGAATTTATGCGTGAAACGGCAGAACAGCTTGGCTATGATATGAATCTTGTAGATAAAGAATCGGTGCAGGAGACAGCAGATTGGGAAGTACCCAAAAATACTTCATTAAAAACGAAAAAAATTACAGAAATAACGAAACAAAATTTCCGTTAAATCGTATAGTATAGTACCCCCTATAGTTGATATATTTATATAAAACAGCCCATCATTTTGTAATGGTGGGCTGTTTGTAATTTAAAATATCATATGCGCGATCAGTACAATTATCGGCAGTGTTATTAGGGTTCGCAACAGGAAAATCACAAATAAATCTTTGAATGAAACCGGAACCCTTGAACCAAGCAATAAGCCACCGACTTCAGACATGTAAATTAACTGGGTTACCGATAAGGCAGCAATAATAAACCTGGTGATTTCCGCCTCAATTGATGCCCCGATTATCGCGGGCAGAAACATGTCAGCAAATCCAATTAAAATTGTTTCCGAAGCAGCCTCGGCATATGGAACCTGCATTAGCTCAAGTAATGGAATAAATGGAAGGCCGAGCCAGGAGAACACCTGTGTATATTCAGCTATAATCAGCGCAACCAACCCGAAAGCCATAACAATTGGCGCAACACCCATCCACATATCAAGGATGTTCTGGCCGCCTTCTTTAAAAAACTTATAAACACTGGATTCTTTTGAAGCCCGGTCCAATGCCTTCCTATATCCAAATGTAAAACTGTTATAGCCCTCAGGTATTTCCTCTTCAATACCACCTTCAGCTTCTGAAACATATGTATCTGCTTTAGTTGAAAGTGGGGGAATCCGTGGCATGATCAGAGCTGCAACAAACCCGGCGGCAATTACAGTCAGATAGAATGGAATAAACATATGACCAAGCCCAACCTGCTCAATAACGACAAGAGTAAACGTGATGGAAACAACGGAGAAAGTTGTACCAATCGTTGCAGCTTCACGCTTCGTATAATATCCATCATCATACTGTTTACTTGTCAAAAGTACACCAATTGTACCGTCACCAATCCAGGAAGCGAGTGAGTCAATCGATGAACGCCCTGGAAGTTTGAATAACGGACGCATGATTTTTGTCATCAACGTACCGAATAAATCCAACAGACCGTAATTCATTAATAAAGGTAAAAATAGTCCAGCAAATAAAAACACAGCGAACAGCACATGAAGCAGGTCACCTAAAAGCAATTGTCCTGTAGCTCCACCATGTATTGCTTCCGGCCCCAGACGAAAATAAACCATGATTGCGAAAATAGCTGCCAGAATTCGCGTGATGGTCCAGAATATACTGACGTGAAATAACTGCTGAAAAAAAGGCGTTTTTTGTAAAGCTTCTTTTCCTGGTAATCTTGCAAATACAGTCATAATCGCTGTCAAAACAATAATGATCATCATGATTAATGAAAGTTGACCGCCAAGTTCCGACTGTACCCATCCTGCTAAAACAGCAATCGGAATCGTCATACCATCATCGGTGCCGACTGGTGTCATAAACAAGAATACACCGATTAATGAAGGAATAATAAATTTAAGATGATCCGCAATTTCATACGAATTATTTTTCATGGTATCCCCCTTATGAAAATGCTTTGTTTTAAGTATAGTGGACATTTGGAAATATAACCACCATGAAAAAAGGCTGATCACCGAATCGATGATCAACCCTTTTCATACCGGTAGTTTATCGGTTACCGTTTCCTCTGCCATTGTTTCCATTACCGTTATTACCATTGTTACCCTTACCGTTGTTCCCTTTTCCATTGTTTGATTTCAGTTCGATTTCATATTCGAATGGAACAGGGTTAACTTTATCAGATGGTGCTGAGTACCAGGTTGTCATGTAGTTTGTACCTTTTTTGAACAACTGGCGCAGCTGCAATGCATCTTCCTCGGTAACATTAAATGGATCAACATGCCTTACTTTGTACTTTCCATGTTTATCCTTATTAACGAATGTAACGGAGTAGTTAACATAGTTTTCAAGCAGCTCCGCTTTTGACATGAATGGTTCAACGCTTGTTCCGTCATAGCTCAGACCGATTTCAGGAATGGCGATATTATCAACAAACCACCCTGCCTGGTTTGACGCCCAGTCAGTCATATAGCGAAAGGAAATGTGAACTTTCTGTCCCGCATACTCAGATAAATCAAACGTTTCTTTTTGCCAGTCTTCATTCAGACCTGTAAATCCAGGGAGATTTTCTTTAATCTTCGGATATCCCTGATCGGTAATGTCTGTACGGGTGTTTTCATTTGCCAGACTTGTCCACGTTTGACCGTTATCGGTTGAAACCTGAACAGCGCCAAAGTCCCATTGTTCTTCAATCTGCTGATAATGATCAAATGTAAGTGTTGCTTCTGAAACGTTCGATAAATCAGCTTCAAAGATTAAATTGTTATCAACTTCATTACCTTCATTGCCCCAGTAGACTTCGTTTGAAGAGCCCAGTGGATCTTGAACTGACTGCCATTTAACCGGCTGGAAGTCAATTCCGTCAAAGGTAATATTTTTAATTTTGCTGTCAAAGTCCAATTTTTTGTAGTCAGCACCCCATGCAGGGACACCGTCTTTTTCATATAGCTTGGCTTTTTCGAAATTAACTGTTGTGCCGCGTGGCGTACCTTCGTCATCGACAGGAAGTTCACGCAAGTCAATTGTTTCAAAACCGTAAATGCCTTTTTTACCTTTGATATTAGCTGCATCGTCAATCATTACTGCTGTTACGAATTTCTCATAAACGCTCTGGAATGTTTCGTCAATACCGTTTTCTTCATATGCCTGGTTGTAACTGTCGATTGAGTTTAATGGACTTTTTGCAACGTCCAGGATAAAGTCTTGTCCAAATTGTTCATAGTTATAAAGGGTAAACAGGTAGACAAGTCCATAGTCAGCAATTGTCTCCGGACCTGTTTCAGCATCTACATGCTCGTCCCAGGCTGTCAGCGAGTTTTCCGGATGGTCAAGCAGGAAGTTGATTGAACCGGCATCATGACCATATCCGCCCAGATACTCAGAAAATGTTGAGAACCCTTCATTTAACCATGAAGTTTCGTCAGAGTCATTATCCGCATGTACTAAATGCTGAAATTCATGAATGGTTGTTCCGAAGAAAGTGTTCTCCAGACGTTCTTCCCAATTATTTGTATCGATAGTTATAATGTTGCGATCCATATACAATTCCAGCGTTTGCCAGAAGAATCCGGCTACAAAGAATGGATAGTCAGGATTATAGTAATTCTCATCAACAATGTTATCGACAAGCATGAGTGTTTTATCATTACCATTTTCTGACTTGTAGTAATCTCCAGGAAGACCAACCATCCCTGGGGCTATTGCGTTACTTCCGTCCAATGAATCCGGTGTTCCAAAGAAATTGGTTACAGATGGATAAATATTTGAATCGAATTCATCACGAAGCTTGTCCACTTGTTCTTGAGTGACAACTTGCGGATCACGCGGGTCTCCTTCAGGAAAGCTCAAGTCATTGGCAACCCATATTTCCACGTTTTCACCGACACTGCGTAATGTAAATTCTTTAAATACTAAACTATTATTTGCGCCTTGGGTAAGAAAAAGCTTTGTTCCGCCGTCATAAGTGAAATGAGGGCTGTTGCTTGAACCATTACCTACATTGTTTAACTTATTTTGAACCTCATCGGCGGCTTCCTTAATCTGTTGCTTAGCTTTCTTCTGAAATTCCTCATCTTGAGATTTCTTGTTCAACTGAGACGTAATATCAACAGTATCACCATACCGTTCTTTGTCCCAGTTGGAAACCGTGTCCCCAAGTCCATCATCTGAAGCTGCGAAACTTGCTGCTGGAACCATAAGAGATAATACTAAAGCTATTGCTGAAAATAATGCTACTGATTTTACTGACTTTCTCATAAAAAACCTCCCTGGATTCATAGTATTTATATAGCAGTGGATTGCCATATGATTTTATTATATAGAATTTATGATAAAAATTCAAAAAATTATGAATAGTAAAATTGTACTATTTTTGCGACGGATTTCTTATTTTCATGGGCAAAAAGTATGACTTTGCCGACAATTCCAGCGCTAATCAGACAGCATATTATGTGGTTTAAAAGACTCAGGGATAAGGGTAAAGTATGATAAGGCAAGCATTTCTTTAAAGTTTAATATACTAGTGTGTTAAGGTTGAAGTAATAATTTAAGAAATCGGAACCTATAATAAAAAATAGAAGGCAGGAGTGTTAATCATGAGCGACTTTTTAAAAAAGGGTTTTTTACTCGGATTGGGAGCAGCTGTAAGTGGTAAGGAAAAACTGGACAAAAAGCTCAAGGAATTAGTGGAAAAAAATGAGCTCACCCAGGAACAGGCACGAACGGTAATGCGTAACTTTGTTGAAAAAGGCGAAATGAAAACAGATGAATGGAACACCAGACAATATGAACAAACACAGGATTTGGCAAAGGATCTGGGGTTGGCTACAAAAGAAGATATTAATGAATTACGGGCAAGAATCACAGAACTGGAAGAAAAATTGGAAGATCAATGAAAATTTGAAGAAGCAGGTCCCAGGAATGGGCCCTGCTTCTTCAATGGCTTAAACTTTAGCGTTTTTGCTGTGAACTTCAGCGAATTCATCGTGAACTTTAGCATTTTCCCTAAGCACCACCTATTCCCAGCAGTACCAGTACGGAAGGTTTTTTGAGATGCCGGCAGTGGCAGTTCTTGACAGTCCAACTAAGTTTAATAAAGAATAAAAATCGCTTTAATAAAGTAACGAAAGCAACCGCCTATTCCAATTATAGTTAAAAAATGACAGATATATAGGTAAATATAATCAGTAAATTAAGTAAATTGTTAATTTTGTATTGATTCCTCTGCGTAATAACGATACAATAGGAACGGATATGAATATGTTGTTATTGCTAGGGGGATTATGGCGTTATGAAAAGCTTTTTAACATTGTTGCGGAAAGAAACAGAAGAGAAGCTTGGCAGACAATTGCATGAAAACGAAATGGAGTTTTTGCAATGGTTGGATGAACGCTATAACGAGGAGCAGCAGCATATAAATGCATAATCAAAGACAGAGATAAGAGTCTTGGAAGCGCCAAGGCTTTTTTTATGTATTTGGAAAATGTTATACTTAAACGTGTTCGGAAAGAAGCAGGGAGTGATATCAATGGCAGTGGCGAACGAGACAATTATACAAAAAATGATGAATGAACTGACCGAAGCAAAGAAAAAGGCTAACGATAGCAAATCGATGGAAAAACATATAGCCAATGTACAGCTTCTGTGTGAATTATTATTGGGCGAAATAAGTGCCACGCCATCCACTGATAATGAAATAACCGAAGAAGAAATGAAAGCGATGATCGGTACCAATGACACGAAACGAAAATATACAAAAACAACCATCAACGATGATGATGCAAATGGTGATTCCATATTTGACTTTTAACAGCAGGAAATGAGGGGAGAAAAAATGAAGTTATTTATCATTCTTGGAGCGATAAATGGATTTTTGGCAGTTGCCCTGGGAGCATTTGGGGCACATGGACTGGAAGGGAAGTTGTCCGAAAAAGCGCTGAATACATGGGATAAAGCTGTAAACTATCAAATGTTTCATACGATGGCCTTGCTCGTTACCGGGCTCCTGATGGTGAAAATCCAGACTAGTGGAATGGCCTGGGCAGGCTGGATGTTTTTTATCGGAATTTTGCTGTTCTCCGGCAGTCTGTACATCTATTCAACTACCGGATTGAAAACATTTGCCATGATCACACCACTTGGCGGGGTTGCATTTCTGATCGGCTGGGTACTGCTGGGATATGCTGCCATTAAATTTCTATAATTGGAAAAGAAGTACAGTCGTAATAAGCAGCAGCATGACGGCTTTGGCAAACTGTTTCACTCCTTCAGTGGAATGCGGTGTGTTCAGGGCAATAAGTGCTTCACAAAAAATACTGATTGACAGCAGATATAAACTGAAGAACATAATAATCAGGTAACCCTGGAAAATTGCAATAAGTCCAGTAACGACAACTAATCCAAGGGTTAATAATTCAAGTCGGATAAATTTCTCATACGGATGTCTCATTTATGTTTCCCCCTGTTGGGTAACAGCCAATAAAGCGGTCGTTAATAGAATGAAAGCATTAGAAAAACTTGGTCCTGATCCAAGTTTTTCTAATGCATAAAGGATTACCGTGGCGGATAAGCGGACATTTGATTGGAGCCATATGGATAAGAGTAATTAATTTCTCCCTCAAACGTTATATAATCAAGGTAAATCATCAGCAGTAAATATCTTTTTTCTGTTTGCGGATCACTCAAGATGATATGATCTCTGCCAGCTGCCTCAATAATACCTCTGAACACTTTCGCATTCCACTGGTCATTATTTTCAAATGTCATATACACAGTAGCACGCTTTCCTTCATTTAAACGAAGAATATTTTCAATGTAGGACTGTTCCATTGGGAGCATTCCATTACCGTTTGCAGGCGGTGGTGTCTGCTGGTTTGGTGGCTGATTTTGTGGTTGGTTTTGGGGTACTTGTCTTGGGTCGTATGCTGGATAAAATGCCTGTAATGCCTGCGGGTAGTAGTACGGATTTGGGTAAGGCTGATTTGCATTTTCATTTTCACTCATAGAAATACCTCCTGATGTTTAGTAAGCTTTTGGACATTCAGATGATGTTGGTGCAAAAAAACAGTGAGACTTGTATCTGCCAGTATTCCACTGGCCAAACCATTGTGCCGGGCATGATCCCTCAGGTCTGAAAAACCATAAAGAGTTGGATGCCGGGTGATATCGTTTACCATTTATAGTCTTTCGTGCCAGCCGTTTATCTTTCTCCCTGGCAGCCTGATAAAAATATCCTTTCTGAACAGCTTCAAAGCCCCCCGGACTCTGGAAAACCATTTCATTAATTGTATTTATATCAGTGAAATCGAGACAATCAACACGGACCCGATTTACACCGGTATTTCCAACCATAAGCATTCCAAGTCTGCCGTCGCCTTCTGCTTCCGCACGCATTAATCTTGCCAATAATTTTACGCCTTTTTCAGTGTAACGAATTACGGCCACACCAAATACACCTCATTTCTGCTACTCATGCTGTTAGGTCTACTAGATATGTGTATGCAGGACGGGAGCGGAAAATGACAGTGTACAGGGAGATTTTTTTGGAGGATTCGGGGGGAGACATGGGGACAGGTCCTGTGTCTTATTTGCTCATGTGGGGCAGCCGGGAAGGAAATTGTGAACTCCGTCATTTTAATTGTGAACTTCAAACAAAACAGTTGTGAACTTCGGCAAAAAGTTTGTGAACTTCCGACACAAAGATTGTGAACTTCGACAAAACCACTTTTCCAATAAAAAAAGTAATTGCCCCGATTGTTGAGCGGGGCAATTACTTTTTTTATTCTGTTAAACGTTGAACAAAAAGACTTAAACATGCAGATAAGAATCTACATCATCTTTTGCCAGGTGATTTCCAACGAAGAATGCGCCAAATTCACCGAAGCGCGCGCTTACTTCATCAAAACGCATTTCATAGACGATTTTTTTCAATTGCAGCACGTCTTTGGCAAACAGTGTCACACCCCATTCCCAATCATCAAAGCCGAATGAACCGGTAATAATCTGCTTTATCTCGCCGGCGTATTTCCGGCCGGTTTTACTGTGCTCATAAAGCAGTTTGGCCCGTTCCTTAAAGCCAAGGGAATACCAGTTGTCTTCACCCTGCCGGCGTTTGTCCATCGGGTAAAACGATATGTGCTCCCACTTTGGTAAAATTGGATAGAGTCGTTCCCGTATTTTTGGATCATCCACCGAGTTTCTGCCACTGTATTGGGAGATTTCCACAACCGACACATAGGAATAAGCCGGAACAAGGAACTCCGCAAATTTGGATTTATTAAATTCTGTTTCCATATCGGTCAGCTCGTTCATTGTCGGGCGCAAAAACATAAACATCAAGTCAGCTTTTTGGCCGACAATTTTGTAAAGAACATGACTTCCTTTTTCTTCAGCTTCGACTGCCTCCCATTTGGTAAGCAAGTCCTTGAATTCCTGAACCGCTGCTTCGCGTTCCTCTTTTGATACCAATTTCCAGGCTGTCCAATCGATAGTTCGTAAATCATGCAGACAATACCAGCCGTCCAATGTTTCAACTGCTTCAGCTGCTGCCATGTTATATCTCTCCTTCATCTGTTAAAAATAATTCATCATATGTTTTTACTATATCACAACTAGGGTAGGATAATCATGGACAAGGCTTTTGTCACCGTTCCGTCAAAATAACTGTGATAACCAAGTTATAAAACTTTAATGAAAATAATAAAACGATTAAGATGAAATCAGGAGGTGTTCTGCCAATGAGTAATCTGTTTGAGCAGTTAACTGATAAAATAAAAGCTGAAAATAAATTTATTGTTTTTCCGGAAGGACTGGATGAGCGGGTGCTGACTGCTGCCAGCCAACTCAGTGCCTCAGGGATTTTAACGCCGATTTTGCTTGGTGATAAACATACGATAAAACAGAATGCGGCGAAAGCAGATGTTGATGTTACTTCATGCAAAATCATCGACCCGAAAAATTTTCCGGAGTTTGAATTAATGGTGGAAACGTTTGTGGAACGACGGAAAGGTAAAGTAACCGCTGAAGAAGCACGTGAAATTTTGCTGGATGAAAATTATTTCGGAACAATGCTTGTCCATATGAATCAGGCGGACGGGCTGGTCAGCGGTGCGGCTCATTCAACAGCCGACACAGTCAGACCCGCACTGCAGATCATTAAAACAAAAGAAGGCATTAAAAAAACATCAGGCGTCTTCATCATGGTCCGCAACGATGAAAAATATGTGTTTGCCGACTGTGCAATTAACATCAATCCGGACAGTCAGGACCTGGCTGAAATAGCAGTAGAAAGCGCCAATACGGCCAAGCTGTTTGATGTTGACCCACGGATTGCCATGCTCAGCTTTTCAACGAAGGGATCGGCAAAGTCGGAAGAAACGGAGAAAGTGGTCGACGCGCTCAAATTGACCAAGGAAAAGAATCCGTCACTCCTAATCGACGGTGAATTCCAGTTTGATGCAGCATTTGTCCCTAGTGTCGCGGCAAAAAAAGCCCCGGACTCCGTTTTGCAGGGTGACGCGAATGTATTCATTTTTCCAAGTCTGGAAGCAGGCAACATCGGATATAAAATTGCCCAGCGCCTTGGCGAATTTGAAGCGGTCGGTCCAATTCTGCAAGGACTGAATAAACCGGTGAACGACCTGTCGCGCGGATGCAGTTCGGATGATGTTTATAAGCTGGCACTTATTACGGCGGCACAGGCGTAATGAGGAGGAGCGTACAGTTAAGGCTGTGCGCTTTTTAGGTTCAAAAGAATTATCTTGCATTTCTATAAGTTGCTTGGAAATAAATAAGAACAAACATTCCCTTTTTGCTATTAATCTACTGAAAGTTATGATATAGTATAGAGAGCAACTACATAGGTATAGTGGGCGGTTGGCCATCATTCCTTGTCCCTTAAGTCACGCGATATGCTTAAGCAAGGGAGGTGGCAGGATGACGACATATGAAGTTTTAAGTCTGCTGGCACAATTTGGTTTATTACAAATAGCCATGCTGACATTAATTATAACGATTGTCGTCTACCTGATAAAAAAGAAGTAACCGCTCCCACACCAAGGTCAGCGATTACTTCTCAGGTAGACCAACATTGTTAACTGGCCAACTGCTCTTTATGCAGTTTGTAGTTGCCAGTGCCGGGTAGTTTGCACTACTCGGTACCTTATTCTATTCTTATTATAATTCTATTTAATTATACTGTCAAATATACGATTTTCGTTAATAAAAGCCTGATTTTCCCCAAAACTCCTCGGGAACAGCCCTAAAACGAGCGAGCAATCCTTAAGTTTATGCGAAAACAGCTCCCAAACGTGCGTCAGACACCTAAATTTGTGCGACAACCGCCCCAAAACGAGCGACACACACCTGAATTCGAGCGACAATATCTTCAAATTGCGCGACACACACCGAATATCGAGCGACTTCAACGATCACATCGAATCGAGCGAGCAGCAATCAAAATCGAGCGGGCGGTAAACTCATTCAACAGTCTCACTGCATCCCATCCACTTTCTCATTCCGCTTCACCATCTGCTCATACCGTTTCGCAAACTGCTCCAGCTCATCTTCGGAAAATTCATCCGTTACTATCTCTTCACTCAATTCCTGCAGTGCACCAAGCACTCGTTTTTTCATCTCATCAACTGTCAGTTCCATACCCAGCAGTTCCGACAAAGAAGCCATCACGGATGGATTAACTTCAGGGTAGTCAAATTTCGTTTCCTCACCACCACGAGCCACATCATAAAAATCACGAATCAGCTCGGCACGCTCCACACCTTTTCCTTCCACATCCAAATAAATCTGAATGGCTGCACCGTCTTTAACACGCCGCTGCGAGATTCCTGCAAATTTTCGTTCGCCGATACTCAAGTCATAATCCCCGGGACAATACGAGCCGACAATTTCATATGCTTCTATTTCATCAGTCAAATCCCACAGTATGTGCTGTACAAAGCTGACCATTGCTTCGTAGCATTCATGAATCGATAGATGCTTTACATCCGGCAGTACCAGCGAAATGTTCAGAACACCTGCATCAAGCGCTACCGCAAGCCCGCCGGAATTCCGGACGACAGCCTTATATCCGTGTTCAGCCAGCAGTTCGACTCCCTTTTTCAAATAAGGCAGACGTGCATCTGGAATGCCAAGTACTACCGTATCGGGATGCACCCAAAGCCGAACAGCCGGCGCCGACCCAGACCCGTTCACAAAAAGTGCCAACACATCATCCACCGCAAAAGATGTCAGTGCTGTATATAGCTTCCCGTGAAAAAATTTTTTTTCCGAATGATCAAGATAGCGAAACCGTTCATGACGGACGATTTTCTTCCAGTTATCCATGGACTTACTCCTTCGTTTAGCTCTTTTTTCCTTAGGTTACTTATTATATAATAAATGAAATAATGTCGAAAAGAAACGAGATGGGAAAATGGCATATAAACATGAACAATTAGATGAAGAAAAAGTATTTAAAGATCCTGTCCACCGATATGTTCACGTGAATGATCAGGTTATCTGGGATTTAATTGCCGCACCGGAATTTCAGCGCTTACGCCGGATTAAGCAGCTTGGGACAACTTACCTGACGTTCCACGGCGCTGAACACAGCAGATTCAACCATTCCTTGGGAGTCTATGAAATTGTCCGGCGTATTCTCGGCAATTTCGAGAATCAGCCGCATTGGAATAATGATGAGCGGCTCTTGTGCTTATGTGCCGCTTTACTGCATGATCTTGGCCATGGACCATTTTCACATTCATTTGAAAAGGTTTTTAAACTGGATCATGAGCATTTTACCCAGCAGATTATTTTAGGCGATACGAAAATACATACAATCCTGGAACGGGTAGAGCCTGGCTTTTCGCAAAAAGTCGCTGATGTCATTGATAAAACATACGAGGACAAGCTGGTTGTCAGTCTGATTTCCAGCCAGATTGACGCCGACCGGATGGATTATTTGCAGCGGGACGCATATTTCACCGGTGTCAGCTATGGTCACTTTGATATGGAACGGATATTAAGGGTGATGCGTCCGCTTGAAGATCAGGTCGTTATTAAATCAAGCGGAATGCACGCGGTGGAAGACTATATCATGAGCCGCTATCAGATGTATTGGCAAGTTTATTTTCATCCCGTCACAAGAAGTGCGGAAGTTATTTTGTCAAAAATACTTCATCGTGCAAAGTATTTGTTCGAAAATAACTATACATTCAAATTAAAGCCAATTCATTTTATTTCCTTTTTTAATGAAAAGGTGGACCTGGCCGATTATTTAAAATTGGACGAATCGATTGTATCGTACTATTTCCAGTTATGGCAGGAAGAGGACGATGAGATTCTGAGTGATTTGTGCGAACGATTTATGAACCGTCGACTGTTTAAATACATTGAATTTAATCCGAACAGACAAATGAATGAATGGATGGAACTGTATCGCTTATTTAAAAAAATCGGGATTGATCCGGATTATTACCTGGAGGTCGACTCTTCATCAGACCTGCCATATGATTTTTACCGGCCAGGGGAGGAAGAGGAGCGTCTGCCGATTCATTTGCTGATGCCGGGTAATGAACTGAAGGAGCTATCACGGAATTCGGACATCGTAGAATCCATTTCCGGAAAAAAACGGACCGACCACAAGCTGTATTATCCGAGAGACTTGCTAGAAGAACTTGGAGAAGACAGTCCAGTGAAAACAAGAATCATGGAACTATTGAACGGAGGAGCGGAGAATCATGTTGACTAACCATGCAAAATTGATGCAATTTTTTTCTGTGGCAAATGAAGTAACCGGACGGAAGAAGCTGCAGAAAATAATCTACATTTTACAAAAATGCAATGTGCCTTTTGAAGAAAAATATCAGTTTCACTTTTATGGTCCATATTCAGAGGAACTCTCACTGCGGATTGAAGAGCTGTGTAATCTGGGGTTCATTACCGAGCAGAAGGAGCACCGAAGCAATTATTTTCAATACAATTATAAAATAACTTCTGACGGACAGGACTTTTTAAACCAGTTTCAAATGGATATGCCGGATTTTGCTGAAAAAGCAGCATTATTAAAAGGAAAAAGTTCCCGTTTTCTCGAACTCGTCTCGACAATGTTTTACTTTGACCACCTGTCAGAGGCTGAAATGACTGCGAAAATACATATGGTTAAACCGAAGCAAAAATATACGAATGATGAAATAAGAGAGGGCGCCGAATTCATCAAATCGATTAACCCGCCGCATTAATGGCGGGTTATTTTCATGCAGTAGCATATGGATGAAAACGCCTCAGCAGTTATGCTACAATAATAACCAACAGTTTGAAGGAGGGTTTCTTACTATGAGTTCTGATCAATCTTCCAATAAAAAGAAGACCAATCAGTTTACAATACTTAAAGACGATTCAAACGACGGTCATGGCGGCTATGGCGTCGGATCAATCAGTCTTGAAAATATGTCATCGGTTATTATTGATCCGAATGAAGACCGTGCATTTGTTGATATGGGCGCGATGCATGCCCGCAGTGAAGTGGAGCGCCGTGTTAAATTTTTGCCCAATAAAGAGGAAGTGCCAAACGGCAAATTGTACTGGATTGTCTGGGTAACCGTTGAAAAAGGTGAAGATGGTCCATATTTTGCCGGTGTTGCCGGGAGTGAACTCCGGGTTGACCGCTCGATTAAACGTGCCTATAAATCGATGCCGGAGCATGTAACCCATATGGAAAAGTCGTTGAAAGGAAAAATCAGAGTTGAACATATGGACGACCATTCCAAAAAGCTGCTGAAGGATTTCCTGGCCGATTTTGAAGGTGGGGAAATGTGGAAAAATTCTACCGATGAATTAAAGGATGCACTTTCCTAAAATCGAACATTTTGTGACTGAATCGTGAACAATTGATTTTAATCTTGTACTTTAATCGGGAAGTTTGTAAAATATGTATACATGGGCTTACTCATGTATTACTAGGACAAAAAAGAAGCTGACTCCAAAAGCAGGACGGACCCTGCAGGAGTCAGCTTCTTTTGTTTAGGCTGTGTTTTTCCTTTCATTTTAGAGAATGAAGTCTTCTTGACAATTTTCATAAACTGCGGATTACTTTGAAAAAAATGATTGCTGTGACACCGCTGCGAAGACACTGTGGTGATCGTCGTGTTGCAATCTATTCTGCAGGGAGTGCAACACAACATCGTCGAATCAACTTGTAACACGACGAGCAAGTATTTTCGGGGAAACGGCAACTCCCCCCAGAAAAGATTGCTATCGGGCTGCGGGGTCTCACCGATTTCTTAGCTGCCATTAGAAGGAAGGCCGACTAAAAGCGGGCATCAGCATACCCTAATAAAGGTGCATGTATTCCTCTCTGCTTAAATTTGCTATTGTTGGATTAGAGATTATCGTGAAGAACCCTCTCACGAAGAAAAGGAGACCGAATTAAGCTGGAAATCCTCGTGAGGAACGCTCTCACGAAGAAAAGGAGACCGAATTAAGCTAGGAATCCTCGTGAAGAACCCTCTCACGAAGAAAAGAAGACCGAATTAAGCTAGGAATCCTCTTGAGGAACGCTCTCACGAAGAAAAGGAGACCGATTTAAGCTAGAAATCCTCTTGAGGAACGTTCTCACGAAGAAAAGGAGACCGATTTAAGCTAGAAATCCCCATGAGGGCCGCTCTCACGAAGAAAAGGAGACCGATTTAAGCTAGAAATCCCCATGAGGACCGCTCTCTCGAAGAAAAGGAGGCCGATTTAAGCTAGAAACCCTCTTGAGGAACGCTCTCACGAAGAAAAGGAGTCCAATTTAAACTAGAAATCCCCATGAGGAACGTTCCCTCTATGAAAAAGAGATTGATTTAGGCTAGCCATAGTATCATTCTGCTATAGATACCCCGAAATAATGTAAAGCGTGCGTGTTCTTAGTATGAATAGGATAAACAAAATTCGAAATAGGCTTGTAAAAGGGTGCAGTGACCAAATAAGAAATGAAAATCCCGGTACAAAAGTGCTTTCAGGAGTTCATACCGAAACTAGGGCTAGGACAGTGTTTCAGCTGCGCAGTCAGAGAGTCTCGCCAACTGTGTTACGAATCAGATTTTATTTTTAGTACGCATTTTATGTCAATTGCAACGAACAACAAAGTATGCGAAAAGAGCCATATTCAATTTCTATACCTTTAAAAAAGATACTCAAACCACTTCTCAATAACGCCCTTTTCATCCTTTTTACGATCCTGTTCCTTCACTTCCTCCTCATCCCCATCAGGAAGATGCAGCGTGCAATACGCTGCCGGCTCTGTTCCTTCTTCAAAATACATAATAGTACTCGTGTCACAATAAGGTGTAGCCCGGTCTCCGGATTCCGGATCAATTGGCAGTCCAGTAACACCGGCCGGGGTGTCAAATTGCCCGAGCGGAACATCTTCGTGTGCCTTCTCCATAAACGTTGCCCATACATTCTTGGCATAACCGATTTCTTCCGTCTCTGTAACAGGTTCATTGTTGTCATACCCCGTCCAGATCCCTGTAACAAGTGATGGGCTGTACCCGATCATCCAGCTGTCTGTGTTTGTCGTTCCGGATTTACCTGCATAGGTTCTGCTCAGCTGGTTGGCAATCGTTGACCCGGTCACCGACATATAACCATCTAGTGACCTGTCAAACATCCCGGTTAAAAGATGTGTTAAAATAAATGACGTTTTTGGATCCAGTACTTGTTTGCCTTCTTCTTTATCCCGCTCATAAACAACATTTCCCCGTCGATCAACGATTTTTGTAATCGTGTGTCCCTCGATGTCGTGCCCGCCGTTAGCAAGCATTCCATACCCAGTTACCATATTTTCAACCGTGACTGACGCGGTGCCTAATGCAAGTGAAGGTACTGCGGGTAAATGACCATTAAACCCGAATTTGCGGGCCGTATCGACAAGTGTTTCAGAACCGATGTATATATTCGTTTTTACGGCATAAATATTGTCGGACAGTGCCAGCGCCTGAGCCAGAGTTATTGGTTTATCAGCATAATAGCCATTAAAGTTGCTTGGCTTGTAAACCTTACCGTCCTCCAGTTTAAAAGTGGTTGGTTGACTTGTTATCATTGTGTTGGCATCGTATCCATTCCTTAATGCCGCATAATACAGGAATGCCTTAAATGTTGATCCGGGCATTCGCTTGGCCTGTGTTGCCCGATTGAACTGGCTCTTCTGATAATTCCGTCCGCCGACAAGCGCCCGGATGCCGCCAGTGTCCGGATTCATCGCCATTGCACCAATATCAATCTTACTTTCGGAGTCGATGACATTCTCAGCTGTTTTCTCCAATTTATTTTGCAGCTGCACATCAAGGGTTGTGTGAATCTTGTACCCGCCAGACCGGACTAGCTCGGTGTCCAGTTTCAGGATTTCCGCTGCTTCCCGTAACACAGTATCCTGAAAATAAGGGGCAACTGCCTTTTTTACCCGTTCCTTCTGCTCAGTGAATGCCAGATTTTCCTTGATTGCAAGCGACATGTCATGCTCGGTTATTTTACCGGTGTCATGCATTAATCGAAGAATCCTTTCCTGGCGATTTTCCGCATTCTCACGATTATTGAGCGGGGAATAGTAAGACGGCCCTTTCGGAACAGCAGCAAGCATTGACGCCTCAGCCAGTGACAATTCATCTGCCGACTTGTTAAAAAAATACCTGCTTGCCGCTTCGATTCCATAAGCACCATGACCGTAATAAATCGTATTTAAATACCCCTCCAGGATTTCGGATTTTGAGTAGTACATTTCAAGCCTTACTGTATAAAATGCTTCCTTAAGCTTACGGGTCCATGTTTTTTCATGGGATAAGTACAAGTTTCTCGCATATTGCTGTGTAAGGGTACTTGCCCCTTCCTTCAGGGAAAGACTTGCCAGGTCGGATAAGGCGGCACCCGCAATTCGTTTGAAATCAAAGCCGTTATGGTCATAAAAATGCTGGTCTTCAATTGCCAGCGTCGCCTCTATGACTTGTGGTGAAATATCCTCCAGGTCGACCCAGTAGCGGTTCTCGCTGCCCTGTTCCTCACCAATAACCTTTTCATTTATACTGTAATAGATTGTGTTTTGATCGTTTACGAGCTTTGGGGGACCGAGCAGAAAACTTACAAAATAGACTCCTGCCAGAAGCAAAGTCACCAATAAAAATCCGCTCGCAGGCACAGCCAGAAAAAGCCACTTTTTATTCATTCGAAAAAGTTTTTTCATATCTTTTAGCTCCAATGAGATGTGTTCATTAGTTTCATTATGGGAAAAGATAAAAGGAAATAAACTTCTTGGCGGAAATTATCGAAAAAACTTGTATGGGAAGGCCGGGACGACTAAATAACCCTTTGTATTGCGAAAGACATACATTTATCGCTATAATAGGAAATTATACGATGCAGGAGCGATTCCATGAATTCAGGTTCAAAAAAGGTATCAGTTGAACTCCAGACAATCATCGACGATGGCAGTCAAAAGGAGTACAACACGGTTAACGAAACAGGTGAACTTTATCAGAAAAACAATATCGATGTACTGACATACGAGGAAAATGTGGAGGAAGGGAACGCAATCAAAAACCTGATAACCATTTACCCGGATAAGGTCAGCATCAAGCGGACAGGAATGGTTAGTATGCACCAGAAATTCCGCGTTGACCGGCCGACAGAAAATGTATTTCAGCATCCGCATGGAAATATACATATGGAAACATTTACAAATACCATCCATTATCAGGAACTGACTGGTGAACACGATGGACTTTTAGCCATTGATTATACGGTCAGACTGAATGGGCAGGACGAGCGAAAACACCAATTACAATTATCAATAAAAGAGGAGGACCTCCAATGAACGTGTTGGCACAAACTGAAGATACATTAAAACAGGAAATTGCAGCGGCCGTTCTAAAGGCTGAACTTGCAGCCGAAGATGAACTGCCGTCAATTATTCTCGAAAAACCGAAAGACAAGGAACATGGTGATTTTGCCTCCAATATAGCGATGCAGCTTGCACGCATTGCTAAAAAAGCACCACGTCAAATTGCCGATGATATTGTGGCAAATATCGATCAGTCTAAAGCAGCGATTGAAAAAGTGGAAATTGCCGGACCGGGATTTATTAATTTTTTCCTGAAGAATGACATGCTCGGCAAGCTGATTCCATCCATTTTGGAAGCTGGTACCGAATACGGCCGAACAGACGCAGGTCAAGGTGAAAAAATTCAGGTGGAATTTGTTTCGGTAAACCCGACTGGTGATTTGCACCTTGGACATGCACGTGGAGCGGCATTCGGTGATGTGCTCTGCAACGTGCTCGATATGGCAGGTTATCAAACGGAACGGGAATATTACGTGAATGATGCGGGCAGTCAAATTGATAACCTGGCTTTGTCGATTGAGGCACGATACAAAGAGGCACTCGGCATGGACTCGAGAATGCCCGAGGATGGGTATCGCGGTTCCGATATTATTGAAATCGGAAAAACACTTGCTGCAGAATATGGTGACAAATGGGTGCAAACAGATAACACGGAAAGTATTGCATTTTTTAAAGAATACGGTCTGGAATTCGAGCTTGATAAATTAAAGAAAGACTTAAATGATTTCGGTGTTTATTTTGACAACTGGTTCTCGGAACAATCACTATATGAAGCAAATAAGGTGGAGGAAACGGTTCAGAAGTTAAAGGACGACGGTTATGTTTATGAACAGGATGGTGCAGTCTGGTTCCGCTCCACAGCATTCGGCGATGACAAGGACCGTGTAATTATAAAACAGGATGGAAATTACACCTATCTGACACCAGATATTGCCTACCATAAAAATAAATTGGAACGGGGATATGACCAGATTGTCAATGTATGGGGGGGTGACCATCACGGCTATATCGCCAGAATGCGGGCTGCTATCCAGGCTTTGGGGTATCCGGCTGAAAAATTTAATGTCAAAGTCATTCAAATGGTTCGCTTATTTGAAAATGGTGAATTAGTCAAAATGTCCAAACGCACCGGAAAAATTGTTGCATTGCGTGATTTGTTGGATGAAGTCGGTGTTGATGCGGTTCGTTATTTCTTCATTATGCGTTCAAATGATACACCATTTGATTTTGACATGGACTTGGCAAGGTCTGAATCAAATGATAACCCTGTTTATTATGTTCAGTATGCCCATGCACGGATTTGTACAATGCTGAAACAGGCTGCGGAAAAAGGGATTGCAGTTGACGAAAACTTTGATTCCGGGCTTTTGACAGCCGAAAAAGAAACAGATTTGCTGAAAAAACTTGGCGAGTTCCCGCAAACAGTTGCCGATGCGGCCGAAAAGCAGACACCGCATAAAGTTACCCAGTACGTATATGATCTCGCAACATTACTGCACAGCTTTTACAATGCCGAAAAAGTGTTGAATCCGGATGATCCGGAACGTACAAAAGCACGTATCGCATTAATGAAAGCAGTACGGATTACAATCGCAAACGCTCTGGGATTACTAGGCGTAACCGCACCGGAGAAAATGTAATTATAGAAGGGGAGTGCACAGTATTTCGGATGCACTCCCTTTTATAGTTGTTTTGCACCGAGTATAACGAAGGTGCAAAACACTCAAACGTGCGAGACCTCCATTAAATTTTGCGTTTAATTAAACATTCTATCCTTTATAACTACAATCGTATGTCATCTCAAAAAGGTGGCATAATTTTTTTATTTTCTTTGCCACTTTTTCAAAACCTGGTTCGATAGTATTAATGAGGGCAAATAAAATTATGATAATTATCACGTAAATACAAAAATGAGTTGACTGAATGATCATTCACATATAAAGTATTAGTATATACCAATCTAAAATAATAGCATGCATTTTTATTTTTCCCGCATATGCAATCGCTATCATTTTCCGTTACAATATATCAAAAGGGGGAGCGAATATTGAACACATTTTTACTTATTAATCTGCTGGCATTTATAGCAGTTGTCATCTATGGAGTATATTTGTTCGCTAGAGTAGTAGCTACACGTGTTTCATATATTAAACTCGGAAAAAAATCCGAATTTGATAAAGATCTTAAATGGCGTTTACGCCGGATCGGGAAAATTGTATTTGGCCAGTCCAAACTATTAAAAGATAAGAAATCAGGAACAATCCACGTCATGATGTTCTATGGTTTCCTGCTCGTACAATTCGGTGCGATTGACATGTTTGTTAAAGGGCTTGCACCAGGCAACCACTTGCCATTTGGCCCATTCTATGCCGGATTCACATTTTTCCAGGAACTCGTTACATTAATGATTTTAGTTGCAGTTATATGGGCATTTTATCGCCGATACATCGAAAAAATCGTTCGCTTGAAGCGCGGATTTAAAGCAGGACTTGTTCTGATTTTTATTGGAACATTAATGCTTTCCGTTCTGCTTGGAAACGGTATGGCAATTGTTTGGCATGGTGAGGGAATGACATGGTCTGAGCCGGTTGCCAGTTTAATAGCAGGTGCATTCAGCTGGCTTCCAGCAACAGCAGCAATGGTGTTATTTTACGTTTTCTGGTGGGTTCATACGATCACCATTCTATCATTCCTTGTTTATGTACCGCAGTCAAAACACGCACACTTGATTGCAGCGCCAGTCAACGTGTTTTTGAGTAAGCGTGTACCAGGGAAATTGAAAAAAATAGATTTTGAGATTGATGAAGAAGAAAATGAAGATGAAATTTCGTTTGGTGTTGGGAAAGTGGAAGACTTTGAACAGCGTCAAATGATCGACTTTTACGCCTGTGTGGAATGTGGGCGCTGTACCGATGTCTGCCCGGCATCAGGCACAGGTAAAATGCTGTCACCAATGGACATTATGGTTAAAGTTCGTGACCATTTAACTGAAAAAGGTGCAGCAGTTACAGGTAAATCACCTTGGGTACCTTCTTATGCGTTCTCCAACACAAAAGGAAACCAGCTTGCAGGTGCCGGTGCAAACGAAGCCGCTGCAGGGATGGAAAGTGTAAGTCTTATCGGTGATGTTATTACACAGGAAGAGCTGGCTGGATGTACGACATGCCGTAACTGTGAAGATGCATGTCCGGTAAACAACGAACATGTTGGAACAATTATTGATATGCGCCGTTACCTTGTGATGACAGAAGGTAAAATGGATCCGGATGCGCAGCGTGCAGTGATGAACATTGAGCGTCAGGGTAACCCGTGGGGACTTTCCAAAAAAGACCGCATTAAATGGCGTGAACAGGATGAAGAGGTATACATCCCTACAGTTAAAGAACTGAAAAAAGAAGATAAAGATTTCGAATATCTTTTCTGGGTAAGTTCAATGGGATCATTTGATAACCGCAGTCAAAAAATCGCACTTGCATTTGCCAAATTGATGAATCAGGCAGGCATCAGCTTTGCGATTTTAGGAAACAAGGAACAGAACTCCGGCGATACAGCACGCCGCATAGGGAATGAATTTTTATTCCAGGAAATTGCAGAGAAAAATATTAAAGAATTCGAGAAAAATAATGTGACGAAGATCGTTACCATCGATCCGCACGCATATAACATTTTCAAAAATGAATATCCGGATTTCGGTTTTGAAGCTGAAGTTTATCACCATACACAAATGCTGTATGACCTTGTGATGAACGGTAAGCTTATGCCGCAGAGGGAAATTAACCAGAAGCTCACTTATCACGATTCCTGTTACCTGGGAAGATATAATGGCGTATATGACCCGCCAAGAGAAATTTTGCGTTCTATTCCAGGCCTTGACCTGGTTGAAATGGACCGCAGCAGAGAAAATGGAATGTGCTGTGGTGCAGGCGGCGGCTTGATGTGGTCTGAAGAAACAACCGGAAACCGCATTAACGTTGCCCGTACAGAACAGGCAATGGAAACCGAATCGACGATGATTTCAAGTGCATGTCCATTCTGTCTGACTATGCTGAGCGACGGTACGAAAGCGAAGGAAGTTGAAGAAGACATCAGTACAATGGATGTTGCTGAAATTCTGGCATTATCGGTATTTGTTGAAGATGAACAGAAAACAGCATAGAATAAAAAGAGGGGTAACATGTTGCCCCTCTGATTTTTAGGAAGGTGATTGAGCGAGCGTTCAATCGAAAAGCTGAAAGTGGAAGACCAACTGCTGTTTTTTGTTAGTAAAAGTAAGCGTTATCAATAGTACCTGCAAATCTATTTATTATAGAAAGGATGTTTATTGAATGAGAAAAACTGTTATTGTATCTGGAGCCAGAACACCGTTTGGTAAATTTGGAGGAGCACTGAAACCTTTTACCGCTTCACAGTTAGGCGGCAAGGCAATCCGCGAAGCATTAAATCGCGCAGGCCTTGATGAAAAAGAAATTGATGAAGTAATCATGGGGACTGTATTACAAGGTGGCCAGGGCCAGATTCCATCACGTCAGGCTGCTCGTGAAGCTGGCATTCCGTGGGAAGTTAAAACAGAAACGATTAATAAAGTCTGTGCCTCCGGTTTGCGCAGTGTAACCCTTGCAGATCAGCTGATTCGCGTTGGTGATGAAGACGTAATTGTTGCCGGCGGAATGGAAAGCATGAGCAATGCACCATATTATTTACCGGATGCACGCTGGGGCAATCGCATGGGTGACAAACGCGTTGTCGATATGATGGTCCATGATGGTCTGACATGCTCATTTAACAATGTGCACATGGGCAATTACGGAAATGGCACTGCCGACGAATTTAACGTATCACGGGAAGAGCAGGATGAATGGGCATACCGCAGCCATCAGCGGGCAGTGAAAGCAATCGAGGATGGGAAATTTTCCGAAGAAATCGTTTCACTTGAAGTGCCGCAGCGAAAAGGTGATCCGGTTGTCGTTGATACGGATGAGGCACCACGTAAAGATACCAGCGTAGAAACACTTGCAAAACTGCGCCCGGCTTTTGACAAAGATGGCTCAATTACAGCCGGCAACGCACCTGGTGTCAATGATGGCGCATGTGCATTTGTCGTAATGTCGGATGAAAAAGCAGAAGCACTGGGCAAAACGCCAATGGCAACCGTGCTGGGTCATGCGGAGGTTGCAGTCGAAGCAGAGAATTTCCCGCAAACACCAGGACTTGTTATTAACAAACTGCTTGAGAAAACAGGATATTCCAAAGATGATATTGACTTGTTCGAAATTAACGAAGCGTTTGCTGTCGTGTCACTTGCGAGCGGCAAAATAGCAGACATCGATCCGGAAAAAGTAAATGTGAACGGCGGTGCAGTCGCGCTTGGACACCCAATCGGAGCAAGCGGTGCCCGGATTATTTTGACATTAATCCATGAACTGAAACGACGCGGCGGCGGTCTCGGCATCGCAGCAATCTGCAGTGGCGGCGGCCAGGGTGACGCGGTGCTGATTGAAGTGCCAAAGCAATAACTTTGGCTTGGAGATAGTGGTTATTTTGTGAATTCGCTAAAGTTCCCAGGGAAATCGCTAAAGAATGTTCGTAAAACGCTAAAGTTCACAGCAATTTCGCTAAAGTTCACAACTAAAATGCTAAAGTTCACAACAATGAGTCAAGGGAGGATCACGCAACATGGCAATAAACAAAGTAATGGTAATCGGTGCAGGCCAGATGGGATCAGGAATCGCCCAGGTCTGTGCCCAGGCGGGGTTCGACGTTCTGTTAAACGACATGAACGCTGAAGCACTCGACAAAGGGATGAAAAATATCGAAAAACTGCTGACACGTGCTGTCGAAAAAGAACGTATCAGCGAAACAAATAAAGCAAATACGTTAAACAGATTAACGCCTTCCAAGGATCTGCAGGATGCGCAATCAGTTGATCTGGTAATTGAAGCAATTGTTGAAAATATGGAAGTGAAATCAAACGTATTCGGTGAGCTTGATCAGATTGCACCAAAGCACGCGATTCTTGCAACGAATACATCATCATTGCCTATTACGGAAATTGCTGCAAAAACAACACGTCCTGACCAGGTTATCGGAATGCATTATATGAATCCGGTACCGGTGATGAAGCTAGTTGAAATTATTCGCGGCCTGCAAACCAGTGACGAAACATACCAGGCAATTGAAGACATGACGCACAAATTGTCGAAAACACCAGTCGAAGTTAATGACGCACCCGGTTTCGCTGCCAACCGTATTCTGATGCCGATGATCAACGAGGCGATTTTTGCCTTGCAGGAAGGTGTAGCATCCGTAGAAGATATTGACACCGTTATGAAACTCGGCATGAATCATCCAATGGGACCACTGACACTAGCAGATTTTATCGGGTTGGATACATGCCTCTACATTATGGAAGTGCTGCATGATGGCTATGGCGACAGCAAATATCGTCCATGTCCATTGCTCCGTAAATATGTAAACGCAGGCTGGCTTGGCAAAAAATCAGGCAGAGGATTCTATCAATACTAAAAAACTATCATGAATAACAGAAAGGGGGGCATTTAGCGTGAACCTTTATTTTTCCGAAGAACAGGAAATGATGCGTAAAATGGTTCGGGATTTTGCCCAGAAAGAAGTACAGCCGGAAATTGAACGGATGGAGCAGGAAGACCGTTTTCCAAAAGAAATCATCCGGAAAATGGGTGAGCTTGGACTGATGGGGATTCCGATTGCTGAAGAGTATGGCGGAAGCGGTATGGACTACACGTCGTATATCATCGCAATAAATGAGCTTTCCAAAGTAAGCGCAACACTCGGAGTTATTTTATCCGTCCACACATCAGTCGGCACAAATCCTATTCTTTATTTTGGTAATGAAGATCAGAAAAAACATTACCTGCCGAAATTGGCAACAGGTGAGTACCTTGGCGCTTTTGCCGTGACAGAACCTGGAGCGGGCTCTGACGTTGCCAATTTAAAAACAAAAGCAAAAAAAGACGGCGACAACTATATTTTAAATGGCTCCAAGGTTTTTATAACAAATGGAGGCGCTGCTGATACATTTATTACGTTTGCCAGAACAAGTGATGAAGAAGGTGCAAAAGGTGTCAGTGCGTTTATAATTGAGCGAAATACACCAGGATTTGAGATTGGCAAGGCGGAAAAGAAAATGGGGCTTCATGGATCAAGCACGGTCCAGTTAAACTTTGACAATTGTGTCGTCCCGAAAGAGCAGCTCCTTGGCAATGAAGGTGACGGCTTCAAAATCGCGATGGCGAACCTGAACGTGGGGCGCATCGGCATCGCTGCTCAGGCACTTGGGATTGGTGAGGCAGCACTTGAGCATGCCGCCAATTACGCAAAAGAACGTGAGCAGTTCGGCAAGCCCATCGCCGCCAATCAGGGTATTTCATTTAAACTGGCTGACATGGCAACAGAGGTCGAGGCTGCGAAACTATTAGTCTACAATGTTGCATCGCTTGTTGAACGTAACATTCCGTGCAGCAAAGAAGCGTCCATGGCAAAAATGTATGCTTCAAAAACTGCCAGAAAAGCAGCCATCGAAGCTGTCCAGGTATATGGCGGATACGGCTATACCGAGGATTACCCGGTGGAGCGCTTATTCCGCGATGCCAAAGTAACCGAAATTTATGAAGGTACAAATGAAATTCAGCATATTGTTATCGCAAAAAATCTTTTAAAAAAATGAGGGGGACGACAAACGATGAATTTTCAACTAACTGACGAGCAGGAAATGCTGCGCAAAATGGTACGTGACTTTGCAAAAAAAGACGTGGAACCGACTGCGGCGGAACGTGATGAGGAAGAACGGTTCGACCGGGGAATTTTTGATAAGATGGCCGAACTCGGGCTGACAGGAATTCCATGGCCGGAAGAATACGGTGGAATAGGATCTGATTTTGTAAGCTATGTAATTGCCGTTGAAGAATTGTCCCGTGTTTGTGCATCAACCGGGGTTACATTGTCAGCACACTTGTCATTGGCAAGCTGGCCAATTTACAAATATGGTAACGAAGAACAGAAGAAAACATTCCTGTACCGCCTGGCAACCGGTGAGGCATTGGGAGCATATGCCCTTTCTGAACCGGGCTCCGGAAGTGATGCAGCAGGTATGAAAACCGTCGCCAAAAAAGATGGTGATGATTACATTTTGAATGGCAATAAAGTCTGGATCACCAATGGCGGTGTGGCTGACATCTACATTGTTTTTGCCATGACCAATCCGGAAGCAAAACACAAGGGTATCAGTGCATTCATTGTTGAAAAAGATATGGACGGATTTTCAACTGGTAAAAAAGAAAAGAAACTCGGTATTCGTTCATCCCCTACAACCGAGCTTATTTTCGAAAACTGCCGAGTTCCAAAAGAAAACCTCCTTGGCGAAGAAGGAGATGGCTTTAAAATTGCCATGACAACACTTGATGGCGGGCGCAATGGAATCGCAGCACAGGCATTGGGAATCGCACAGGGTGCACTGGACGCTGCCGTTGATTATGCAAAAGAACGTGAACAGTTCGGCAAGCCAATCGCAGCAAACCAGGGGATTTCTTTCAAATTGGCAGATATGGCAACCGAAGTAGAAGCATCCCGTCTGTTAACCTATCAGGCTGCATGGCTTGAGTCAGAAGGCCAGCCGTACGGTAAAGCATCCGCCATGTCCAAATTATTTGCCGGAGATGCAGCAATGCGCACAACGACCGAAGCGGTGCAGGTATTCGGCGGCTATGGCTACACGAAAGATTACCCGGTAGAGCGTTACATGCGTGATGCAAAAATTACTCAAATCTATGAAGGAACAAACGAAATTCAGCGACTGGTTATTGGACGGATGCTGACGAAATAAGGTGGATGGCCGGCTTTTTGCCAAAGTTCACAGTGATTTCGCCGAAGTTCACAAGTAAAACGCCAAAGTTCACAATTAGGTTGCTCGAAATTCACAATTAAATCGCCAAAGTTCACAAATGCGAGCTGGAGCGGCCACAAATTGAGCAGCTATCGCACAATGTCGGGCGAGTATAGCATGCACTCGCGCGACAACAACGCAAACTCGCGCATCAGCACCCGAACTCGCGCGACAGCAACGCAAACTCGCGCATCAGCACCCGAACTCGCGCGGCAGCAACGCAAACTCGCGCATCGAGCACCCAAACTCGCGCACCACCAGCACAGCTCGCGCAATGAACCAAGGAGCCTGTCCCTTTGGTTCACAGAAAGGAGTCACAAGCAATGCACCCACTAGTCGAACAAATGAAAGAAAAAAACATACGTGCACTTGCCCGGGCAATCACCATGGTTGAGAATGACCATCCGGAGAAGCTCACCATGCTCAGCGATGTTTTTTCGCTAAAAAAACAAGCGCAATATGTGGGCATTACCGGGTCACCGGGCGCCGGGAAAAGTTCACTCGTCAACCGGCTGATCACGCACATCCGCAATGAAGGCAAAACTGTTGCAATTATTGCGGTTGATCCAACAAGTCCGTTCAGTGGTGGTGCATTACTTGGCGACCGTGTCCGAATGAATGAGCACTTTACCGATGATGGTGTGTACATCCGCAGCATGGCAACTCGCGGAAGCCTTGGTGGGCTTGCCCGGGCGACAAAAGATGCTGTCCGGATTTGTGATGCGTATGGATTTGATGTAGTGATCGTTGAGACGGTCGGTGTCGGGCAGTCTGAGCTTGATATTATGAAAATCGTTGATACGACCGCACTTGTCCTAACACCAAACAGCGGGGATGTTCTGCAAATTTTCAAAGCGGGCATCATGGAAATCGCTGACCTGTTTGTCATCAATAAAGCGGACCTGCAGGGAGTCGGAAAACTGAGAGCGCTGCTGAAGGAGCTTGTCATGATGACGTCACACCAGACCCATGAGAAGGCAATCGTCAAAGCCATCACGACGGAAAATAAGGGCATCGATAAGCTCTGGAATAAAATCAGCGAGCATCAGGACTTTTTATACAACACAGAAGAAGGTCAAAAACGCCGCAAACAGCAGCAGGAGCTTGAAGTGTATGAACTGATTCGCGAAGAAATCTGGCGTGATGTGAAGACATATATAGAAAATAACAACATAACAATCGAAGCGAATAGTGATCCCTATCAGATGGCACAGGATTTATTTAAAAAATGGCAAGAGGAAGGAGGACGCTAAATGACGCAGGACCAAATCCTTTCTTCTGTAAAAGATGTTCAACTGGTTGAAAAACGCCGCAACCAAATGATCAAAGGCGCAATGAAGCTTTTTAAGGAAAAAGGCTTTCATCGGACAACAACACGGGAAATTGCAAAAGAATCAGGCTTCAGTATCGGAACGCTTTACGAATATATCCGGACAAAAGAAGATGTGCTGTTTCTGGTTTGTGATGCAATATACGTACAAGTCAAAGAGCGTCTGGAAGCATCAATCGATTTGGAGCAGCCTTCTGTTACCAATCTGGCTAAAGTCATTGAATCGTATTTTTACTTAATTGATGAAATGCAGGATGAAATCGTTATTATGTATCAGGAAGTAAAGTCGCTCAAAAAGGACACGAAAGAGTACGTACTGCAGAAGGAACGTGACATGGTAGGCATGCTTGAAAACGTAATTGCATCCTGCCTTCCGCAAAAAATCTCGAAGCAGGATGCAGCACTTTTGGCAAACAACATTTTCGTTCAAGGACAAATGTGGGGATTCCGTCGCTGGATGCTGCAAAAAGAGTTTACGCTGGAAACTTATATCGAACGCCAGACCCATTTTCTTTTGCAGTCGCTTGCAATTGACAAACAGCAATCTGAATAATTTTTTTGAGGAGGATTGACAATGGAACAAGTACAACTGTATAAACCCGTAAATCCTGTCCGTTTCGTCACGGCGTCAAGCCTGTATGACGGACATGATGCATCGATTAATATTATGCGAAGAATTCTCCAGTCCAGTGGGGCAGAGGTTGTGCACCTGGGACACAACCGGTCAGTGGAAGAAGTGGTCCATGCTGCCATTCAGGAAGATGCACAAGGAATTGCCATCTCTTCCTATCAGGGCGGTCACGTGGAATATTTTAAATACATGGTTGATTTATTAAACGAACTCGGAGCAGGCCACATTAAAGTTTATGGCGGTGGTGGCGGAGTAATTATCCCGCGTGAAATAAAAGAGCTGCATGAATACGGTGTTTCATATATCTTTTCACCGGAAAACGGCCGAGAACTTGGGCTCCAGGGGATGATTAACCTGATGCTTGAAGAGTGTGACTGCATTCCGCCGGTCGATTTAAAAAAAGATCGGGATAAACTGGCAGCAGGCGAGCGTCAGGCAATCGCCAGGTACATCACGTATATGGAAAGCAGCGAAGATCATGATGAGAAAAATGAAATCCTCGAAGCATTAAGGAAAGATTCCAATAATGCACCAGTACTCGGGATTACCGGTACCGGCGGGGCAGGAAAAAGTTCGTTGACCGACGAATTAATCCGCCGCTTCATCAACGAAATTCCGGATAAAAAAATCGCTATTATTTCAATCGACCCGACGAAAAAGAAAACAGGCGGTGCACTGCTTGGTGACAGGATCCGGATGAACGCGATCTTCACGGACCGTGTTTATATGCGTTCATTGGCAACCCGTGGCTCAAGAACGGAGCTGTCAAAAGATTTGCATGATGTAATCGATGTTGTTCGTGCGTCAGGCTATGATTTTATTATTGTTGAAACGAGTGGTATCGGTCAGGGTGACGCAGCAATTACCGATATTACCGACCTGTCGATGTATGTGATGACAGCGGAATTCGGTGCACCATCACAGCTTGAAAAAATCGACATGATTGATTTTGCCGATTTTATCGTTATCAATAAATTTGAACAAAAAGGCTCTGAGGATGCTCTGAATCAGGTGCGCAAACAATATGAACGCAGTCATATGTTATTTAAACAGGACAAAACAAAGTTCCCGGTCTTCGGTACAATTGCCAGCCAATTTAATGATGCCGGAACAAATGCATTGTTCGCATCGATTATTGATACATTGAATGAAAAATATGACTGGGATAACGATGTTGATTTTGAACGAAACGTTATAGCCCAAAAAGACAACATGATAATCACGAATGAACGCCGGCATTATTTACGCGAAATTGCTCAACACGTGCGCGGTTATCATGAGCAAGCCGAGAAGCAAAGTGGTATTGCCAGCAAGCTCTATCAGCTCGACGGGGCAAAGAATGTTCTGGATGATGAGCATGCCCTGGGCGAAATCGACAAAACAATCGAAAGCTATCAGGATGAATTGAATCCGAAAGCACGCAAGCAGCTCGAAGCTTGGGACGAAACGAAAGAACGCTACGCTCAGGATAAAATGACATTTAAAGTCCGTGATAAAGAAATCGAAATGGATCTTACAACTGAATCACTTTCAGGCCTGAAAGTACCGAAAGTAGCATTTCCGAAATACACGGACTGGGGCGAGCGTCTGAAATGGCTCCTGAAAGAAAACGTTCCAGGAGCATTTCCATTCACGGCAGGGGTTTTCCTATTCAAACGAAAAGGGGAAGACCCAACAAGACAATTCGCCGGTGAGGGCACACCTGAACGGACCAACCGCCGCTTCCATTATTTGTCCAAAAATGAAGAGGCAAAACGTCTGTCAACGGCATTTGACTCAGTTACTTTGTACGGTGAAGACCCGGCACCACGACCGGATATTTACGGGAAAGTCGGGGAGAGCGGTGTCAGCATTTGTACGCTTGACGACATGAAAAAGCTTTATGACGGATTTGACTTAACTGATCCAAAAACTTCGGTATCGATGACGATTAATGGACCGGCACCGATTATTCTGGCAATGTATTTCAATACCGCGATCGATCAGCAGGTCGCTAAATTTAAAGAAGAAAATGGCCGTGAACCGAATCGGGAAGAATATGAAAAACTGCGGGATGATACAGTAGCTGTTGTCCGCGGAACCGTTCAGGCAGATATTTTAAAAGAAGACCAGGGACAGAATACGTGTATCTTTTCCACTGAATTTGCATTGCGGATGATGGGTGACATCCAGCAATATTTCATCGATAAACAAGTGCGCAATTATTACTCTGTTTCGATTTCTGGCTACCATATTGCAGAAGCCGGCGCCAACCCGATTACCCAGCTGGCATTCACATTGGCGAATGGCTTTACCTATGTGGAATACTATTTGAGCCGCGGTATGGACGTAAATAAATTTGCGAAAAACTTATCATTCTTCTTTTCCAACGGACTTGATCCGGAATACACGGTTATCGGCCGTGTGGCACGCCGTATCTGGGCAATTACGATGCGTGATAAATACGGGGCAAATGAACGCAGCCAGAAACTGAAATACCATATTCAGACATCAGGTCGTTCCCTGCACGCACAGGAAATTGATTTCAATGACATTCGCACAACATTGCAGGCGCTGATTGCTATTCAGGATAATACGAATTCCCTGCATACAAACGCGTATGACGAGGCAATCACAACACCAACGGAAGAATCCGTTCGCCGGGCAATGGCAATTCAGATGATTATTAATAAAGAATTCGGATTGACAAAAAACGAGAATTCGCTGCAAGGTTCGTTCATTGTCGAGGAGCTGACAGATCTTGTTGAGGAAGCCGTTTTACAGGAATTTGAAAAAATGAATGACCGCGGTGGCGTACTTGGCGCAATGGAACGCCAGTATCAGCGTGGTAAAATCCAGGAAGAATCACTGTACTATGAAGGTAAAAAACATTCCGGCGAACTGCCGCTTGTTGGGGTGAACACGTACTTGAATCCGAACCCGCCTTCAGAGGAACAGATTGATTCGATGGAGCTTGCCCGGGCATCCAAAGAGGAAAAAGAACATCAAATCACTGAACTGCATAAATTCCAGAACACAAATAAAGACCATGTTGAGGAAGCACTGAACCAACTGAAAGAAACTGCAGCATCAGGCGGCAATATTTTTGTTGAACTGATGGAAACCGTCAAAGTCGCAAGTCTCGGCCAAATCACCAACGCACTTTACGAGGTAGGCGGCCAATACCGCCGTAACATGTAGGGGTTGAAGCGTAGAGACATAGGGGCAGGTCAGGCGTCTCATCCTGAAAGAGACAGGCAGCCTGTCCCCTCATCTCATTTTTTAGTGGATTCCACTGGCATATTCGGTTAAAATTTGTTTATAATGTATGGTATGGTTTAAAGAAAAGATACAGTATATACTTTGACTAACAATACTTATAAAAAATTAATCAGGCAAATATAGCCTTAATACATGGAAAAGGGAGTGCGGTATCGTGAGCTTGAAGAATTACAGCCGCGAAGAACTTGAGAAAATAGCAATGATTGAATTGGCACATATGATTTTAACGGATGAAAAAAAGGCCGTTAATTTTCATGAAATCTTCAATAAAGTTGCTGATTTGAAAGGACTGACAGAAGAACAAAAACAGGAAACCATCGGACAGTTCTATACAGATCTGACAATCGATGGCCGGTTTATAACGGTTGATGCAGGTATGTGGGGGCTGAAACGCTGGTATCCGGTTGAAGACATGGATCTGGAAGCTACAGTACCTAAGAAAAAGAAGAAAAAGGCAAAGAAGAAAAAGGAAGTTAAAAAGAAAGAACCGGAAGAGGAAGAAAAGCAGGATGTTCCTGATGATGACATTGAAGTGCTCACAGGTAATTTTGCTGACGAAGAAATCGATGAGTCTGATGATGACTTTGATGAAGACTTCGATGATGAAGAAGATGGCTTCGACGATGAAGATGAAGAGGACTATGATCACGAAGATGAGGACGATGACGAGGACCAAGAAAAATAAATGGGATGTCCGCTTGACTTTTTAGAATCCGATGCGTACAATTTTAATTGGGCTCTTTAAATTCGAAATCATAAAGCGTTTCCCCTGATCCGGGGGAGGCGCTTTTTTTGTTTTATTGGCTTTGTTAACTGTTCCGGGTGCTCAATTTCCTGCAGGAGTCTGATACCTTCCGCATGGGTAATCATAGGTGTCTGTTTAATCCCGCTTTTTGAAAAACGCCGGAATTTCATGCGAATTCGCCGAAGTTCAGATCAAAATCGCCGGAGTTTCATGCGAAATCGCCGGAGTTCAGATCAAAATCGCCGAAGTTCATAATGACAGCAGCAATAATCTAACTTATCAAATAGTAAATCCGGATTCCAAATGAAAAAAGCCTATCAGGGAAAAGATAAACCTAACAAAGTCAAATACATGTTCAACATAACAATAATTCATACAGAAAGAAGAGGGATGAAAGTGACGAAGTATATTTTTGTAACAGGCGGTGTTGTGTCATCATTGGGTAAAGGAATTACAGCCGCTTCACTCGGCCGCCTGTTAAAAAACCGGGGATTAAAGGTGACAATCCAAAAATTTGACCCATACATTAACGTTGATCCTGGAACAATGAGTCCATATCAGCATGGCGAGGTTTTTGTGACTGAGGACGGAGCAGAAACCGACCTGGATCTGGGCCACTATGAACGGTTTATTGATATCAATCTTAACAAATACAGTAACATTACAACTGGAAAAGTATATTCAAGTGTTATAAAAAAAGAGCGCCGCGGCGACTATCTTGGCGGTACTGTCCAGGTTATCCCGCACATTACAAATGAAATAAAAGAACAGGTTTTCCGGGCAGGGCAGGCGACAAAAGCTGATGTCGTAATTACGGAAATCGGTGGAACAGTCGGTGATATCGAATCATTGCCATTCCTTGAAGCAATCCGCCAAATCAAGAGTGATATCGGCAAAGATCATGTAATGTACGTTCATTGTACACTTGTCCCTTACATCAAAGCTGCCGGTGAGATGAAAACAAAACCAACCCAGCACAGTGTAAAAGAGCTGCGATCATTGGGAATTCAGCCGGACACAATTGTATTGCGGACTGAAATGCCAATCAGTAAAGAAATGAAAGAAAAAATAGCACTGTTCTGTGATATTAATGAGGAAGCCGTAATTGAAATGCGTGATGCAGACACATTATATCAAGTCCCGATTTCACTGCAGGAACAGCATTTGGATCAATTAACCTGTGATCACTTTGGGTTGGATTGCCAACCGGCAGACATGGCTGAATGGAATAATTTATTAAATAATGTAAGACATTTATCTAAAACAACTACAATCGGACTTGTTGGAAAATATGTGGAACTCCCTGATGCATATCTTTCAGTTGTTGAAGCATTGAAGCATGCCGGGTATTCCTATGACACAGATATTAAAATTCATTGGATTAATGCGGAAAAGCTTGATAAAGAAACCATTAAGCATGAGCTTGAACATGTGGATGGAATTTTGGTTCCCGGAGGTTTCGGTGACCGTGGCATCGAAGGAAAAATCGAAGCAATCCGTTATGCACGGGAACATAAAGTACCGTTTTTCGGAATTTGTCTTGGGATGCAGCTGGCAACCGTTGAATTTGCCCGCAATGTAGTTGGACTTGAAGGTGCACATTCAGCAGAAATCAATCCGGAAACAACCTACCCGATCATTGATTTGCTGCCTGAACAGAAGAATATTTCAGATATGGGCGGAACGTTAAGGCTTGGCGTCTATCCGTGCAAATTGACCGACAATACAAAAACGAAGGCAGCGTATAACGGAGAAGATATTGTTTATGAGCGCCATCGTCATCGCTATGAATTTAATAACGATTACCGTGAACAAATGCAGGACAAAGGATTCATTTTTTCAGGAACAAGTCCTGACGGCAGATTGGTTGAGACCATCGAAGTGAAAGATCATCCATGGTTTGTAGCCTGCCAGTTCCATCCGGAATTCAAATCACGTCCGACAAGACCGCAAGCACTTTTTTATGGATTTATCGGTGCAGCTGTCAATCAGCAGGAAAAATAAACAAGCATTACTTTTGACCTAAATAAAGAACAGAATACACGTTCTTTATTTAGGACTTTTTAAGTAAGGTCGTGTAAATGCGCAATCCAGCTTGAAAAAGAAATAAAAAGAATGTTCTTTAAAAAGAAGGAAATTCGAGTTTAATGTAGAAGTAATAACATAAGCGGACAAAAAGGGCCAAATAAAGAGAATTTAATAAAGTGGGGATGGGGATGGTTACTTTATATGAAAAAGGAGATTTTGGTGGTTGATGATCAACCGGGTATACGATTACTGTTACAGGAAATATTCACAAATGAAGGTTACCAGGTAACGGCTGTTGAAACCGGTAAAGAGGCACTTGATACGATATATAACGGTTCATATGATTTGGTCATGCTTGATTATAAGCTGCCTGTTGTCGATGGCATCCAGGTAATTCAGCAGCTCGAGCATGACAACTTCACAACTCCATTAATTGTAATGAGTGGCCTTGCTGAAGACATCGTAAAGGAATTAAAAGCGTACAGCCTGGTGAAAAAAGTACTCGCCAAACCATTTAACGTACAGGAAATGTGCACGCTTACCAAAAAATTATTAGCTTAATTAAATGGTCTGGCTAGGGCAGCTGAAGTTATTCTTTGGCTGCTCTTTTTAATTGGGATTCTGCCTTATATTCATTTGTGCAGCGTACACTCAGTTATTCCTCCCTGTACTTTTGTTCTTGCGACTTATTGCTCTTGTTGGTATTCTAATACTATAGATAAAATTAGTTCAGTTTGGCTCCTCCAAACAAGCATAATAGATGAGAATGTTAAATCATAGGATATATAAATGTCCGGATTGGTGTCACGCACCGTAAGAAACCGGGCTTTTTATAAAGAAAGGATGGAAAAGATGAAGTTTTTTGTTGATACAGCAAATATTGATGAAATCCGTTCGGCAAATGAACTGGGTATTCTTGCAGGTGTAACCACCAACCCCAGTCTGGTTGCTAAAGAAGGGGTATCCTTCCATGACCGTTTAAAAGAAATCACTAGCGAAGTAGACGGTTCCGTGAGTGCAGAAGTAATCTCGGAAGATGCTGAAGGTATGATTAAGGAAGGAAAAGAACTTGCGGCAATCGCACCGAATATCACGGTAAAAGTTCCGATGACACTGGAAGGCCTGAAAGCAGTAAAGGCATTCAGTGATTTAAACATTAAAACAAATGTAACACTTATTTTCAATGCAAATCAGGCGCTGCTGGCAGCACGTGCCGGAGCATCTTATGTATCCCCATTCCTTGGCCGTCTGGATGATATTGGTCATGATGGGATGGATTTGATTGCAACGATTTCTCAAATGTTCGATCGTCACGGCATTCAGTCGGAAATCATCGCAGCATCCATCAGACATCCGCTCCATGTAACTGATGCAGCGTTAAATGGCGCACATATCGCGACGATTCCATATAAAGTGCTCGGACAATTGGTTAAACATCCATTAACAGACCAGGGAATCGAGAAATTCCTGAATGACTGGAACAATCAAAAATAACTTACATGATATTGGAAAATTTGTGCAAACTAAGCGAAAAGAATGGATGGAAAGAAAAGGTAAAACAACTTGGGCAAGATTCTTTTCCAGTTGTTGAAAACCCTAAGCCGTTCAAGTCGCAGTGACAATCATGCGACAGCATCAGTACGCCTTGTACGCGAAAAGTGGGGTGCTTTTAAATGCAAAAGATGTTAGTTGAAGGCGGGAATCTGTTACACGGGAAAATTCGCATCAACGGAGCAAAAAACAGTGCCGTTGCATTGCTTCCTGCCGCACTATTGGCTGATTCAACCGTTGCAATCGAAGGATTACCGGAAATTTCCGATGTGTACACGCTCGGTGATTTACTTGAGGAAATAGGCGGTAAAGTAAGCTGGGATGGTCAAACCGTATATATTGATCCATCAAATATGGTTTCAATGCCATTGCCAAATGGAAAAGTTAAAAAACTGCGGGCGTCCTATTACTTCATGGGTGCCATGCTTGGGAAATTTAATCAGGCCGTTATCGGGCTGCCTGGTGGCTGTCACCTGGGACCACGGCCAATCGATCAGCACATTAAAGGCTTCGAAGCATTGGGAGCTGAGGTTACCAATGAACAGGGTGCCATTTATATCCGGGCAAATGAACTGCGCGGTGCACGCATTTACCTGGACGTTGTAAGTGTCGGCGCGACAATCAATATTATGCTGGCAGCGGTCAAAGCAAAAGGTAAAACGGTTATCGAAAATGCTGCAAAAGAACCGGAAATAATCGATGTTGCAACATTGCTGACAAACATGGGCGCAAAAATTAAAGGAGTGGGAACGGACGTCATTCGTATTGAAGGTGTACCTTCACTGAATGGATGCCGTCATACCATTATTCCTGATCGAATTGAAGCAGGAACATATGCAATCGCAGCAGCGGCTCAGGGTAAGGAAGTTATTCTTGATAATGTAATTTCGCTGCACCTTGAATCCGTTCTGGCAAAATTACGCGAAATGGGCGTTACCGTGGAAGAGCAGGATGAACAGTTGTACATCGCACCAAAAACACCGCTTAAAAGCGTTGATATCAAAACACTTGTTTATCCCGGTTTTCCAACCGATCTGCAGCAGCCTTTTACAACATTATTAACGAAAGCAGTCAATACAGGTGTTGTCACCGATACTATTTATTCAGCACGACTGAAACATATTGATGAATTACGGCGAATGAATGCTATAATAAAAGTGGAAGGTGGCTCCGCAATTGTGTCCGGTCCGGTTCAACTGGAAGGAGCACGGGTTAAAGCCACAGACCTTCGTGCCGGTGCATCACTCGTTATCGCAGGCTTAATGGCCAACGGAATTACAGAAATAACCGGCCTTGAGCACATTGACCGGGGTTATGAAAAAATGACAGATAAACTGATTGACCTCGGTGCAAAAGTCTGGCGGGAAGAAATGACCGACCAGGAGATAGAGCAGTTTCAGAACTAAAGAATAAAGGCTTGAAGCTGGACATAAATAAAAAACCGGCAAATCTCTCCATATTTTAAAATCCTTTTGGGATGAGGATATTTTAATCAAAAGGAGAGAGGTAAAATGGAAAGAAGTTTAACGATGGAAATCGTTCGCGTAACAGAAGCTGCCGCCCTTTCATCAGCACGCTGGATGGGCCGGGGAAAAAAAGACGAGGCAGATGATGCAGCGACTTCAGCAATGCGCGACGTTTTTGATACAATACCAATGCAGGGGACAGTAGTAATCGGTGAAGGAGAAATGGATGAAGCACCAATGCTTTATATTGGTGAAGAACTCGGCACCGGTTCAGGTCCCAGCGTTGATATAGCGGTTGACCCGCTGGAAGGGACAAACATTGTCGCTCAGGGTACATGGAACGCACTGGCAGTTATTGCCATTGCGGATCAAAGCAAGCTGTTGCATGCACCGGATATGTACATGAAAAAGATAGCAGTAGGTCCGGAAGCAGTTGGGAAAGTGGATGTTAACGCATCAACAGAGGAAAACTTAAAGGCTGTAGCCAAAGCAAAAAATAAAAACGTGGAAGACCTTGTCGTAATTGTGCTGGATCGTCCGCGTCATGCCGAGTTAATTGAGGAAATCCGTGCAACAGGAGCACGAATTAAATTGATTCCTGACGGCGATGTTGCGGCTGCCATGAATACAGCTTTTGATGATACTGGTGTAGATATATTGCTGGGAATCGGTGGTGCCCCAGAAGGAGTTCTTTCCGCTGTAGCATTAAAATGCCTTGGCGGTGAAATCCAGGGAAAACTGACCCCTTCAAACGATGAAGAAAGTGAACGCTGTAAGGCAATGGGCATCGATGATCTCGATAAAGTATTCTATATGGACGACTTTTGTGGCGGTGATGATGCTATTTTTGCTGCAACAGGAGTAACCGATGGCGAACTCTTACAAGGCGTTCAATTTAAAGGAACAAGCGCAACAACTCAGACCGTAGTAATGCGCGCCAAAAGCGGAACAGTCCGCTTTATTGACGGTACACACAGCTTAAAGAAAAAACCAAACCTCGTGATGAAACCGTAAGATCTATAAGCGAAGGAAGCCATTTTATCTCCGGCTTCCTTCTCTATTAATCAATAAAATTAGAAATAGAGTTGAATGTTATACTGCAAACGGGTATTATTGTAGATGTTTAATAATAGTAAAGATTGGCTAATATAAATTATAAAACAAAAACTTCTATTCTAGCTTCCGACAATTCTTCATTTCTCTTAGTACAGACCATTCAATTAAAAAACTGAATAAGAAATTGCACAGTCGGTAACGAGAACAAATAGTTGAATATACATATCTTTACAAATCTTATCTAAATAATCGGGTTTTTCACTAGCATAGGTGAAGCCGAATTTTATCTAATTTTTAAATGAATAGGCGTGGTGATTTAATGGCTGCATTAACAATTTCTCATCTGGAGACATTAACTTTAAAAGAAGTGTATGCTCTCGCACGTGAGTACAAAGTTTCCTATTACGCGAAACTGACAAAAAAAGAACTTATATTTGCGATTTTAAAGGCACAAGCCGAAAAAGACGGCTACTTATTTATGGACGGCATACTGGAAATCATCCCATCTGAAGGATTCGGTTTTCTACGACCAATTAATTACTCCCCAAGTGCAGAGGATATTTATATTTCTGCCTCACAAATCCGTCGTTTTGATTTACGAAACGGGGATAAAGTTTCCGGGAAAGTACGTCCCCCAAAAGAAAATGAACGCTACTACGGGTTGCTGCACGTTGATGCAGTAAATGGTGAGGATCCGGAAACGGCAAAAGAACGTGTGCATTTTCCTGCATTAACGGCTTTATATCCGGACAGACTCATGTCGCTGGAAAAAGAAACAAAAAACTTGTCAACGCGAATTATTGATATTATGACTCCTGTTGGCTTTGGTCAGCGCGGATTGATCGTTGCACCACCAAAAGCCGGTAAAACAGTTCTTTTGAAAGAAATCGCCAACAGTATTACGGCTAATCATCCGGAAGCTAAATTAATTATTTTACTCGTGGACGAGCGACCTGAGGAAGTAACCGACATCGAGCGCTCGGTAAGTGGAGATGTCGATGTTGTCAGCTCAACATTTGACGAAGTTCCGGAAAGCCATATCAAAGTATCGGAATTGGTGCTGGAGCGCGCAATGCGTCTGGTTGAGCACAAGCGTGATGTCATTGTCTTAATGGACAGCATTACCCGGCTTGCCCGTGCATACAACCTTGTTATTCCGCCAAGCGGACGTACCCTTTCAGGTGGTATTGACCCGGCAGCATTCCACCGTCCGAAACGATTCTTCGGAGCGGCAAGAAATATTGAAGAGGGCGGAAGTTTCACGGTATTGGCAACCGCTTTGGTTGATACCGGTTCACGAATGGACGATGTTATTTATGAAGAATTTAAAGGCACAGGCAATATGGAACTGCATCTCGACCGCAGTCTTGCTGAGCGCCGCATCTTCCCTTCAATCGACATATTGAAATCAGGCACCCGAAAAGAAGAACTGCTCATTTCAAAAAGCCATCTTGATAAAATCTGGGCAATCCGCAAAACGATGCAGGATTCCCATAACTTCCTTGATCGCTTCCTGAAGCGGCTCAGGGCATCGAAAAATAATGATGAATTCTTCCAGCAAATGGATGAGGAAATGAACCGTCGCGGTATCAAGAAATAGCCTGTTATGATTTACTATTGCAATGAATAGTTCAGACTGTTATAATCTTTCTATGTGAGTTCAGTAAGGTATCGCACCTATGACGGCTCTTGCAATAACTCTGTCTCGCGAGATTCAGGGCAAAAAGGAGTGGAAAGACATGAAAAAAGATATTCATCCAGAATACAGAAAAGTTGTGTTTCTTGATACAAGCTCAGAATTCAAATTTTTGAGTGGATCAACACAAGACTCAGAAGAAACAATTGAGTGGGAAGATGGCAACACATACCCATTGATCCGTGTTGAAATCAGCTCAGATTCACACCCGTTCTACACAGGTAAGCAAAAAGCTGACAAAGTCGGCGGACGTGTAGACCGATTCAAGAAGAAATATAATATGAAATAAAAGGCTGAGGTGACTGGTCAGAAGCGGACGCATAAGCAAGGGGCCGGAAAACACCTGGTTTTTGGTGTTTGGAGTGCCCATTGCTTATGACGACAGCTTCTAGGAGCCGAAGCTAGATTGAATAAACTGTACTAAATATAAAACAGGCAAAATGTCTATATACTTTGCCTGTTTTTTTACTTCCTTTATTACCGATTTAAAAAAGGAACATAGTATAAAATACCTATCAAAGTATGTCGAATAAAATGATAAAATAAAATAAATACATATCGAATATTCAATGTTGAAGGGAGATCCCGTACATGTACGTTATGAAACAAAGTGGTTGGGTGGAAGTTATTTGCGGCAGTATGTTTTCCGGAAAGTCAGAAGAGTTGATCCGCCGGGTTCGCCGTGCGACATATGGAAATTTATCTGTACGTGTTTTTAAACCAGCAATCGATGACCGTTACGCAGACGACTCAGTCGTATCGCATAACGGCACATCCACAATTGCCCGACCTGTAAAAAACTCCGATGAAATATTGGAATACATGGAAAGTGATATCGACGTTATCGGGATCGATGAAGTCCAATTTTTTGATGAAAATGTAGTTTCAGTAGCAGATGAATTAGCGAATAAAGGGATTCGCGTCATAATCGCCGGGCTCGATACCGATTTTCGCGGCGAACCATTCGGACCAATGCCAAAACTTATGGCACTGGCAGAATCCGTTACTAAACTGAACGCAATTTGCCCTGTCTGCGGGTCCCCTGCAAGCCGCACACAGCGCCTGATTAACGACAGACCAGCATCATACGACGACCCGATAATCCTGGTTGGCGCATCCGAATCGTACGAACCACGCTGCCGCCATCATCACGATGTACCAAATAAACCCAGTAACAGAGTAGTAAATACCCTATCAAAAATGTCAAAATAGAGTGCTGCGGCGCTCTTTTTTTGGTTGGCTGTGCATACCCGACCACCTTTTATCTGAAAATATCAACCCTTTCTTTTAGATATGCATTAAGTAATACGACACAAATATTCTCTTTTTCTATTTTTCCAAATACATATTCCAATAAGCGAAACTATTTTATATAATAGATTTAAACTAACAGAAAGGATGTGGACTAGGCTGTGTTGTATAAACCGCGAACAAAGTCAACCGAGTTAAGGATCCTCGAATTATTAAACACCCGAATGAAGTTAACTGACAAGGATAGAGGCCACTACATAAGGTTGAAAAAAGGCTACGAGGGAGAAGTTCAATTTGACAACCTGACAGAAAAGCTCCAATGTGAGTGCCTGATATTAAATGATTTGCTGCTTGAAGTAAACAGCACCACCTTCCAAATAGATTCCCTGATGATCTTCCAACGTCTAATCCGCTTTTATGAAGTGAAGAATCTTGAGGGTGATTACTATTGCGAATCGGATAAAATATATAGGAAACCCAGAAAGGAAATTATTAATCCGCTTCACCAGTTGAGCAGAAGCGAATCCTTGCTGCGTCAGTTATTCTCCAGCCTTGGAACGAACCCGTCAATTGAATCTTCTGTTGTTTTCATCAATCCGAAATTCACCTTATACCAAGCACCTCTCGACAAACCGATTATTTTCCCGACACAGATTGAACGACATATGAATCAACTGAATTCCCAAACCTCAAAACTAACGAATAAACATAAAAACCTTGCAGATCAATTAATTGCTTTGAATATAAAAGACTCCCCCTTTAAACAGCTGCCTCCTTACGATTATGATCAGCTTCGAAAGGGAATCACCTGTCCGAAATGCCATTCATTTTCTGTAACTGTTGATAGCAGAAAATGCGTTTGTCAGTATTGCGGACATGCCGAGTTAGTGGGGGATGCTGTTATGAGAAGTGTTGAGGAATTTAAAATTCTTTTTCCAGATGAAAAGATTACTACGAATGTTATTTATGATTGGTGTAGTGTGATTGCTTCCAAGGAAAGAATCAGATATATTCTTTTAAACAATTTCACCAGGGTGGGGAGTGGTCGATGGTCTTACTTTGAATAAATCAATTTATAAAGTCCTTATTTTACTAAAAGGGGGTTAATTTATACTTTTTAGTTTGCCTAGAATCCCATCACGAGGATTTCTTGCTAAAATCGAACACCAATTCCTCGTTACAGCATTCCTCACGAGGATTTCTTGCTAAAATCGAACACCAATTCCTCGTTACAGCATTCCTCACGAGGATTTCTTGCCAGAATCGAACGCCAATTCCTTGTTACAGCGTCCCTTACGAGGATTTCTCGCCAGAATCGAACACCAATTCCTCGTTACAGCGTCCCTTACGAGGATTTCTCGCCAGAATCGAACACCAATTCCTCGTTACAGCGTCCCTCACGAGGATTTCTCGCCAGAATCGAACACTAATTCCTCGAGACAACGTTCCATCATGATTTTTAATGCCGTAAACATGCATGATTCGCTTAAAAAACCTAATAAGCAGAAGGAAATTCCCTTCCTTACCACACAGAAACATACTCGCCCGGCGCCTCCACCGTAATCTCATAATAATTTTGACCTCCCACAATGAGTATACTATAATTATACTGTTAATCAGAAAGAGGTGACCGTGATGTTAGAGCGTTTGCAATCATTGGAAGACCGTTATAATAAACTGAATGAACTGCTTAGTGATCCGGATGTTATCGGTGATACGAATAAATTGCGCGAGTATTCCAAGGAGCAGGCAGGACTTGAGGATGTCGTCCAGGCATATGGTGAATATAAAGATGTAACAACACAATTAGATGATGCGAAAACAATGCTTGATGATAATCTTGATGAAGAAATGCACGAAATGGTAAAAATGGAAATTGAAGAGCTGAAGGAAAACAAAGAAAATCTGGAAGAAAGATTGAAAGTTCTTCTTCTGCCGAAAGATCCGAACGACGATAAAAACGTTATTATGGAAATTCGCGGAGCGGCTGGCGGTGATGAGGCTGCACTGTTTGCCGGTGATCTTTACCGGATGTATTCCAAATATGCCGAGACACAGGGATGGAAAACCGAAGTAATCGAAGCAAGCTCAACTGGTGTCGGCGGGTATAAAGAAATTATTTTTATGATCAATGGTGATGCAGCCTATTCCAAATTTAAATACGAAAATGGTGCACACCGCGTGCAGCGTGTTCCAGAAACAGAATCTGGCGGCCGTATTCATACCTCGACTGCAACGGTTGCTGTGTTACCGGAGACCGAAGAAGTGGAAGTTGAAGTTCATGACAAAGATATTCGCGTGGACACATTTGCATCAAGTGGTCCCGGAGGTCAGAGCGTTAACACGACAATGTCCGCTGTTCGCCTGACTCACGAACCGACTGGAATTGTGGTTTCCATCCAGGATGAAAAATCACAGATTAAAAATAAGGAAAAAGCGATGAAAGTTCTGCGTGCGCGTATTTATGATAAGTACCAGCAGGAAGCACAGGCGGAGTATGATGAGAACCGGAAATCCGCGGTTGGTACCGGTGACCGTTCCGAGCGAATCCGTACGTACAATTTTCCGCAGAACCGTGTGACGGATCATCGTATCGGCCTGACCATTCAAAAGCTTGACCAGATTCTTGAAGGAAAACTGGATGAGTTCATTGACGCACTTCTTCTTGAAGAACAAACGAAAAAACTTGAAGAACTTGGAGACTAAAATGGAAAAAGAATCCAAAATCTATGAAGTCCTGCGCTGGGCTTCTCTTTTTTTAGAAAAAAATAACCGCGAAACAAGGGTGGCCGAACTGCTGCTCCAGCATTATCTCGGCGTGTTCAAAACTGAATTTATTACAATGATGCGCGACCCGGTTCCGGAAAATATCCACAAGCAATTTCAGCGGGCAATTGAAAAACACGCTGAAACCGGGGTGCCTATCCAGCATATCATCGGACACGAAACATTTTACGGCAGGACATTCCATGTAAATGAACATACACTTATTCCAAGGCCGGAAACCGAGGAGCTTGTCCAGCAGGTGATTGAAGCGGCACCAGACAAGCCGCTCACGATTATCGATATCGGAACAGGCAGCGGGATAATCGCTATAACCATTGCCCTGGAGCTTCCAAACGCCACCGTTTATGCAACTGATATTTCGGAGGAAGCACTGGCAATTGCTCAAAAAAACGCCAAGAAACTGAATGCAGAAGTAACTTTCCTTCAAGGCGATTTTCTAAAGCCGTTCATCGATGAAGGAAAACTGGCCGACATCATCGTATCCAATCCACCTTACATTGCACGGTCTGAAGCAGCGAGCCTGTCTGATACGGTAAAAAACTTCGATCCGGAACTCGCCCTTTTTGCCGAGGCGAATGGCCTGGCCGCCTACAAAAATATCATCACAGACCTCCCGCAGGCTATCACCGATGAAGCACAAGTTTTTTTCGAAATCGGCCATGACCAGGGAAAGGCAGTCAGCGGTATGCTCTACAGCAAATTCCCATCAGCCAGTATTGAAATCATCAAAGACATCAACAAAAAGAACCGAATTGTTAAAACATATATAAAAAACTAGATGATTGTTATTTTTGAATGATATGTGCTCTTTTTCATAGGCGTTATGCCAAAGTTGGCGCAGATGCTGGCTATTCCCTGTAAGTTTGTCGTTTTTCAAAAACAATTAAGCTAACTGCAAGCACCTCAAATTGCTGGTGAAAATAATAGCCTGTCAAAAAATAATAGATTCCTAGTTTAAAAAAACTCCCCCCTGCCCATACTGTTTGTAAATCAGTTGGAGAGGGGTTTTTTAAACGATGAAGAAATTGGTAGTTTCAGCAATTATATTTTTAATTATTATATTCGCAATGCCAATTCAAGGTACAAGTGAGGAGAACAGCTCACAAACAGATATTAAAGTAATTCCTGACGAGGCAATCCGTTTACGCATTCTTGCAAACAGTAACCAGAAAGACGATCAGCAATTGAAGCGGATGGTTCGTGATGAGGTAAATGCAGTTATTTCCGATTGGGTGAAGGACATTACAGACATCAATAAAGCACGAAAAATGATTGATGCGCGCATACCGGAAATTAAGGAAATTGTTGGTGAAGTTCTGAAACGTGAGAATAAAGAACAAACCTTTGATGTAAAATATGGAACAAACATAACATTTCCAGCGAAACTGTATGGATCATTTTTATATCCTGCAGGTGAGTATGAAGCAGTTCTGATTACACTTGGAGAAGGAAAAGGCGATAATTGGTGGTGTGTTCTGTTTCCTCCATTATGCTTTTTGGACTTTGGCAATGGGGCAAGTGTTGCAGAAGCAAGCGCCGCCAGTGATAAGGAATTGAAAGAACAAAAGCAAGATCAGAAAAAGGAAAAAGAAGAGGCTGAGGTTAAATTTTTTCTTTTTGAATGGTTTGGCTGGTCATAGTTTTTCTAGTTTCTGCATAGAATACTAGAAATGCCATCAAAAATCATAGAGGTGAAAAAAAATGAAACTAATCGCAGCGAAAAATGCACCCGTAGAGAAGCTCAAAAACTTTTTGGAAAGTAACGAGAATGTGGATAAGAATCTGTTGTTGGAAAAAGGATACGTTGTGGAAATTAAGGATACCATTGAGGGATGTTTTGTAATGGATTTAGTTGATAATCACCAGGATAAATATTGGCTGAAGCAGCTATACATTACTCCAGGCGCTGCCGCATCATTACCGGTTTTACTGGAAACTATTCTGGCTTTGGCAAAAGAAAAGCAGGCAAAACAGGTTTTTGTCCACAGTCATCAGCCAATGGTCGATGTTTTGCTTGAAGCATTACAGTTTCATCCACAAAAGAACGACTTGCTAGAGGATAAATACCCGGTTGATAAAGGCAGCTGGTGGACATATAACGTGTCATAAGCAGTTATTAACACTTATTCACAAATGTCTGTGGATAACATGTTCAAAAACTGTGAATTCTATTTGAAAGTTATCAACATGCCCCTGAAATAATAACAATTTATTGTGGATAGCCTGTGGAAAACCATCTTCAGGCTTCTTTTTTTGCGAAAAAAAATCCCATCGACTAAAATAAACGATAGAAAAGAGGTACAACGATGATGCAAACAAACCGATGGGACTTGCAAACGGAACAACCGAATAAACAGGTAATCGAGGAAGCCGCTCATCTTTTAAAAAGTGGACAAACGGTGGCTTTTCCGACTGAGACCGTCTATGGACTCGGCGCAGACGCAACGAGTGCGACTGCGGTATCAGGTGTTTTCCAGGCGAAGGGGCGTCCCGAAGATAATCCGCTCATTGCGCATGTAGCGACAAAAGAGCAGCTCAGCCGATTAGTAACTGAATTGCCGGCTATTGCTGAAAAGCTGATTGATGAATTCACACCCGGGCCATTAACACTCGTATTGCCCAGCAATGGTGCCTGTGCCAAAAATGTAACAGCCGGGTTATCCACAATCGGCGTCCGGATCCCGAGTCACCCAATTGCCCAACAGCTGCTGAAAACATGTGATATCCCGATTGCTGCTCCCAGTGCCAATATTTCCGGAAAACCAAGTCCGACAACAGCGGATCACGTATGGTCGGATTTGAATGGTAAAATTGCCGGACTGATAGATGGCGGGCCGACCGGTGTTGGTGTTGAATCAACCGTAATTGACTGTACACAGCAAATCCCGGTCATCCTGAGACCAGGCGGGGTAACCAAAGAACAGCTTGAGCAGGTGGCCGGGACCGTAATGACAGATCCCGCGCTGGCAAACAAATCCGGGCAGCCGAAAGCACCAGGCATGAAATATACCCACTATGCACCGGAAGTACCAATGTGGCTTGTAGCGGGATCGGCTGAGGATATTCAGGTGGTAATTGATACGGAACGCATTCAGCAAAAGCGAGTCGGCGTGATGGCAAGTACCGAAACAGCTGGTAAATTACAGGCAAACCGAGTTATTCCGCTCGGGACAAGTTTGGAGGAAGTTGCTGCCGGACTTTACGATGCGTTACGTGAATTCAAAAATGGCGATGTCGATCTGATTTTATGTGAAACATTCCCATCAACAAACATCGGACAGGCAATCATGAACCGTCTGGAAAAAGCAGCAACAGCATACATTAAAGATTAACTTCTCATAATCCCCCTTGGACATGCATATAGTGTAATAGCATGTCCGAGGGGGATTGTGGATGTCGGTATATCAGATAGGCGAAATTGTATCACTTGTATTTATGGCCGCAGCACTGGGTATGGATGCATTCTCCGTCAGCTTGGGGATGGGAATGCAGGAAATCAGGTTAAAGCGTATTGCAGTAGTCGGATTCGTGATCGGAACAGCTCACATAATCATGCCGTTTATCGGTATTGTACTGGGACAAGCAATCTCCAAACAGATCGGTGAATACGCTATATTGACAGGCGGGCTGCTCCTTGTTGGGATCGGTGCACAAATGGTTTTTTCATCATTTAATCACGGCACAAAAAAAATCGTGCAGCCGGTTGGCATCGGCCTCATCTTTTTTGCAATAAGTGTCAGCCTTGACAGTTTTTCAGTCGGACTCAGCCTGGGGATGTCGGAAGTTAAAACAGTAATCGCCCTGATACTATTCGGCGCAGCAAGCACCGTCATGACATGGGCCGGAATGATTCTGGGTCGAAAAGTGCACGGACTGCTCGGCGTCTACAGTGAGTTACTAGGCGGCAGCATCCTGTGCGGCTTTGGGTTGAATATATTGTTTGGTTAAGATGGATTGGACTAATTTAAGATTTTCTGCTGTCTGCAGAAAATCTTTTTAAATTCGTGAGCCGTGCGATCGACTCGCGCGGTAACTGCTCGAACTCGCGCGACAATCCCCGAACTCGCGCAACAACCACTCAATATCGCGCGACAGCCGTCCAAACTTGCGCGAAAGCAGACTGAACTCGCGCAACCACAGCTTGTACTCGCGCGGCAACAGTCTCAACTCGCGCAACAATCACCAGCACCCGCGCAAGAACGGTTCAAACTTGTACGCCCCCCCCCCTTAACAAAAAGATAACATCACAAACCATGTCATTTTCCTCTGACATCCCGGTCTGTTCTATGGTATAGTTTGAGTGAGTGGATTTATTTTATCGGAGGTTCGCAAATGAAAATTTTATTCGTTTGTACAGGAAATACATGCCGAAGTCCAATGGCGGAAGCGCTGATTAAACATAAAATGCCTGAAGTTGAAGTACAATCAGCGGGTATTTTTGCCGGTCGGAATGAGCGCCCGAACAGTAAAGCGATGGAAGCATTAAAACAGCAGGGTATTACATTGGATTCCAAATCACAGCCGGTAACAGACAACCTGTTGTACTGGTCGGATCTGGTTATCACAATGACTACCCAGCATAAACAATCACTGATTATGCAGTACCCCAACTTTCAGGATAAATATTTCACATTAAAAGAATATGTGTCGGAAGCGGATAAAAAAATCTGGAATGAATTGAAGAAAGCATATGCTGATTATGAGGAAAAGCGTTCACAGTTCATCCAGGAAAATGAACGTGAGCTTGATAATCCAAGTCTTCAGGACAAAATTTCAAGCTATTTGCATGATGATATTGAACACATTAAGAGCCTCGAAGCGAATCTGATTAACTATGATATTTCCGATCCGTTCGGCGGTGATTTACCAACATATCAAAAAACGCTGACAGAATTGGAAAAATATATCGATCTACTCCGCGAAAAAATAGCAAAAGACAATCCAAATACTTAAAAAATGAGCAAAAATGATGCATAATGAAACTATGAAGAACAAACATCATGACAAGGAGTGACATAAGATGAAAGTTATTTTAACAGCAGACCATGCGGGCATGACCATTCGTAATGAAGTGAAAAATCTGCTCGATGAGATGAATATTGAATATGAAGATACAGGCTGTTCATGTGAGACATCAGTGGATTACCCGGACTATGCACTGCCGGCAGCCGAACGTGTCGCCAATGGTGAGTTCAACCGCGGCATCTTTATTTGCGGTACGGGAATCGGCATGTCCATTTCTGCAAATAAGGTAAAGGGTGTCCGTTGTGCGCTCGTCCATGATGTTTACAGCGCGCAATTAACCCGTCAGCATAACGATTCCAACGTATTGGCCATGGGTGAACGTGTAATCGGACCGGGCCCGGCACGCGAAATTGCCAAAGCATGGCTTGAAACTGAATTTGATGGCGGCCGTCATGCAAACCGGATAGGCAAAGTTACCGAATACGAAAGTAAGGAATAGGACAGGTGACCAATTATGGCAGATTTATTGAATCAGGTCCACCAAGATATGGAAGCTATTCATTCGGAATGGGTTGCCAGCGGACATCTTGGCAAGGAAGTCATTTTTGTCATTGGCTGTTCAACGAGTGAAGTCGCCGGAAAGCATATTGGTACATCAGGCAGCGAGGAGGTTGCTGCAGTTATTTTTAAAGCGCTGTCAAACCTCAAAGAAGAAACCGGCATCCGGCTTGCATTTCAGTGCTGTGAACACCTGAATCGGGCAATTGTCGTGGAAAAAGAAACGATGCAACTGCACCGGCTTGAGCAGGTTTCCGCCATCCCGGTTCCTAAAGCAGGCGGTTCGATGGCTTCTTTTGCCTATAAAAATATGGACAATCCGGTCGTAGTGGAAACTATTCAGGCCGATGCCGGAATGGACATCGGCGAAACAATGATTGGCATGCATCTGAAGCGTGTCGCTGTTCCGCTCCGATTTGACCAGCGCATGATCGGCAACGCCCGGGTAACCGCTGCACGAACCCGGCCGAAACTGATTGGCGGCAAGCGCGCTGTATATGAGAATATCGCAGCAAACAATCAATGCACTTAACTAACTCAAGGGGGAATACAAATGGATCAGGTAAAAAAAGTAGATCACGAACTATATGAAGCAATGCATGCTGAAAAAACAAGGCAGCAGGAGAAAATAGAACTCATCGCATCGGAAAACTTTGTATCAGTTGCAGTTATGGATGCAATGGGTTCCGTACTGACAAATAAATATGCTGAAGGGTACCCGGGCAAACGCTATTATGGCGGCTGTGAACATGTCGATGTTGTGGAAAATCTTGCACGCGATCGGGCAAAAGAACTGTTTGGTGCTGACCATGCCAATGTACAGCCACACTCTGGAGCTCAAGCAAATATGGCAGTTTATTTTTCGGTATTGGATCCAGGTGACACGGTGCTTGGAATGAACCTGAACCATGGCGGTCACTTGACCCACGGCAGCCCGGTGAACTTCAGCGGTAAATTATACAATGTCGTTGACTACGGTGTTGATCAGGAAACGGAGCAGCTTGATTATGCTGCTGTTTTGGAAAAAGCAAAAGAAGTAAAACCGAAGCTGATCGTTGCAGGTGCCAGCGCATATTCACGAGAAATCGATTTTGCCAAATTCCGTGAAATTGCTGACGCTGTTGATGCGTATTTGATGGTTGATATGGCGCACATTGCCGGACTTGTTGCAGCAGGATTACATGACAATCCGGTTCCACATGCTGATTTTGTTACAACAACAACACACAAAACATTGCGCGGACCACGCGGCGGCATGATTCTTTGCAAAGAAGAATTTGCGAAAAAAATCGATAAATCCGTGTTCCCGGGTATGCAGGGCGGACCATTGATGCACGTTATTGCAGCAAAAGCAGTTTCATTTAAAGAGGCGCTGTCCAATGATTTCAAGGAATACTCCAAACAAATCATCGCCAACGCAAAAGCACTCAGCGAAGCACTGACAAAAGAAGGAATCCGCATCGTTTCAGGCGGAACTGACAACCATTTGCTGCTGCTTGACGTTACACCGCTTGAATTAACCGGTAAAGCAGCCGAAAAAGTGCTCGACGACATCGGTATTACCGCAAATAAAAATACGATTCCTTTTGATACCGAAAGCCCATTTGTAACAAGCGGTGTCCGCATGGGGACCGCAGCTGTCACAACCCGCGGCTTCAAAGAACCGGAAATGGAAGAAATCGCTTCAATCATTTCTTTCACATTGAAAAACCATGAAGACGAAGCAGCATTGCGTGAAGCGGAAAAGCGCGTTGAGAATTTAACCGGTAAATTTCCGCTGTACGCTTAAATTGAGGAGGATGTTCCCCTGGGGGAGCGTCCTTTTTTGTAGTTAGCGAAGGTCAAGCTGTCGATTAAGCGTCGGGAATGGGTAATTCTAAAAAACGCTAAAGTTTGAACCAAAAACGCTAAAGTTCACAAAGAAATAGCTAAAGATTAAGTCAAAAACGCTAAAGTTCCGTTTGAAATCGCTAAAGTCACTGTAAAAAAAACAATACCCGGGGTTCAAACAATGACCCTAACCGGAGAACCCATTTTCACAGGCCATCACTTGAAAGCTCATCCATTTTTCAGTACAATTTGTAAGATGCAATTAATAATAAGGAGTGATCGGCGAAATGGGAAAAGTGCATGTACTGGATCATCCGTTAATTCAGCATAAGCTAACCTACATAAGGGAAAAAGACACAGGTACCAAAGAGTTTCGTGAGCTTGTTGACGAAGTTGCCATGTTAATGGCTTTTGAAATTACAAGAAATCTGCCGCTTCAGGATAAAACAATCAACACCCCGGTAATGGAAGCACAAACACAAGTGCTCGCCGGTAAAAAAATCGGCCTCGTACCGATTCTTCGTGCCGGACTTGGCATGGTTGACGGCATGCTCAAGCTGATTCCGGCAGCAAAGGTCGGACATGTTGGCTTGTACCGTGATCCGGAAACATTAAAGCCGGTGGAGTATTATATAAAACTGCCTTCAGACATTGAAGAACGTGAACTGATCGTAATCGACCCGATGCTTGCGACAGGCGGATCAGCGAATGACGCAATTCATTCCTTGAAAAAACGCGGGGCAAAACAGATTCGCCTGATGTGCCTGGTTGCTGCACCAGAAGGCGTGAAAGTAATCCAGGAAGAACATCCTGATGTTGACATTTATTTAGCCGCTTTGGATGAAAAGCTGGACGAAAAAGGCTATATCGTTCCAGGCCTTGGTGACGCTGGAGATCGTTTATTTGGAACAAAATAATGCTAAGGTGGAAGTATAATGAGTAAACGTATTAAAGTGATGACAATATTTGGGACGAGACCGGAAGCGATTAAAATGGCACCGCTTGTTTTGGAACTGAAAAAACGACCGGATGTGTTTGAACCAATCGTGACCGTTACCGCACAGCATCGTGAAATGCTCGATCAGGTCCTGGCTATTTTTGGAATCACCCCGGACTTCGATTTAAACATTATGAAGAAAAAACAGTCGCTGGCGCAGATTACGACTCGCGCGCTCGAAGGACTTGACGAAGTGATGAAGGAAACCGAGCCGGATATTGTCCTAGTGCACGGTGACACGACAACAACCTTTGCCGCATCTCTCGCCGCCTACTACAACCAGATTGCAGTAGGTCATGTCGAGGCAGGCCTGCGAACATGGGACAAGTATTCACCATATCCGGAAGAAATGAATCGTCAGCTGACTGGTGTAATGGCTGATCTGCATTTTGCACCGACAGATAAATCGATGCACAATCTTTTGGAAGAAAACAAACAAGCCGACCGTATTTTTGTAACAGGAAATACAGCAATTGATGCATTGAAGACAACTGTCGATAAGGATTATTCCAGTCCGATAATTGATGCACTCGGGGATAAACGTCTGGTACTTATGACTGCACATCGCCGGGAAAATCTGGGGAGCAATATGCAGCAAATGTTCCGGGCAATCAAGCGCCTTGTTGAAACACATGATGATGTACAGGTTATTTACCCGGTCCATCTCAACCCGGTTGTACAGCAGACAGCAAACGAAATCTTGGGTGATGACGACCGCATTCAATTGATTGAACCGCTCGGTGTAGTAGATTTTCATAATTTCGCAGCCCGCTCCCATTTAATTATGACTGATTCAGGCGGGGTGCAGGAAGAAGCGCCATCACTTGGTGTGCCGGTGCTTGTTCTGCGTGATACGACCGAACGCCCGGAAGGAATTGACGCGGGTACATTGAAACTGGCCGGAACTGACGAGGATACAATATTTGATCTTGCCAATGAATTGCTGAGCGATGATGAAGCACACGAGCAAATGGCAAGAGCTTCCAACCCGTATGGTGACGGTGAAGCTTCAAGAAGAATTGCCGACGCAATAGAAGAATATTTTAATGAATAAGAAGGTGGGATTCAGCTGGTCGCTGAATCCTTTATTTGATTGGAGAGCGGGAACATCAGCAGAAAAGGAAAAGTATCGGCAGAGAACAGAAACAACGGTTGAAGAGCGAAAACATCAGCCCGAGAGGAAAAACATCAGCCCGACAGCGAAAACATCAACCCCACAGCAAAAATATCAACCCGACCCCCCTCAACACCGCCAATTCAGCGCACCCAATGCAACCCCATATCATCACGCTTCACATAAATAGTATGATTTCCCGCTTTTTTACAAAGGATAATAAGTATACAATCCATGCAAAAAGGGGACCTTCACGATGCGTTATTTCCTGGCTATACTCATACTATTACTCACAATTACCATCTTGCCAACAGCAATATCCGCCACTCCATCCGTTGCGAATCCCGCAGCTAATGATAAAAAAGCATCCATCATCATCGAAGTGGAAGGTGACCCGGCTGAACATAAAAAGCATCTTGAAGCATATTACCCGTACGTTGATGTGGTTGCTGTATATAACACGCTTTTTAATGGGCTCGCGCTCCAGGCTGCTCCTGAAAGACTGGAAAAAATGGAGTCGCTTGAATTTATCAAAGCTGTCCATCCCGTTACCACATATAAAACTCAACTCGAACCTGCGCTGAAGACAAGCAAAAATTCAGTCATTCCGGCTGCGCTTAACAATACTACATATACCGGAAAAGGGGTACAGGTTGCTGTTATCGATACAGGAATTGACTACAACCATCCGGACCTCATTGAAAGTTACGTCGCCGGCTTCGATTTGGTTGATCTTGATGATGATCCGATGGAAACGACCAAAACACAAGGTATTCCAACCATGCACGGGACACATGTGGCTGGAATAATTGCTGCTGACGGCAAGCTGAAAGGCGTTGCTCCGGATGCGGATATTTATGCGTATCGTGCGCTCGGTCCCGGTGGAACGGGTACGTCTGTCCAGGTGGTTGCCGCATTGGAGCAGGCGGTGGACGATGGTGCGGATATCATTAATCTTTCGCTCGGTAATACGGTGAACGGACCGGATTTTCCGACAAGTGTTGCTGTTAACCGTGCCGTCGAGCTAGGTGTGGCAGTTGTCATCGCGAATGGCAACAATGGTCCGGGGAAATGGACGGTTGGTTCACCGGCAACGGCAACAAATGCCCTTTCCGTCGGTGCATCAGCAAATCCGCAAACAATTCCCTTTCTGTATCATTCACTGGAGGATAAAAAAATCCCGCTTGCATTAATGGCAGGTTCAGAGCCGTGGGACTTTACACGGGATCAGCAAGTTGTCCCGATCGGCAGTGAAAATGTTCGTGGGAAAATTGCACTAATGAAGCGGGGTAAAACTCCCTTTTACGAGAAAGCCAAACGGGCACAGGATGCCGGGGCAGAGGCAGTTCTTATTTATAACAATAAGCCGGGTAATTTTCAGGGTTCCATTGCCAATGGAAAAGAGCCAATCACGATACCTGTTGCCGGTATATCAAAACAATCTGGCGGGTGGCTGGTCCAAAACGCTCAAAACAATACCATCTATATGGAAACAAAGCATCAAAAGACTAAACAAACAATTGCCGATTTCAGCTCGCGTGGTCCTGTCACAGTCAACTGGGATTTGAAACCGGAAGTTACCGCACCGGGCGCGAATATTTTGAGTACTGTTCCGGCCGGTTATCAGGAGCTTCAGGGAACAAGCATGGCCGCTCCGCACGTCACCGGGGCAATGGCGTTGCTCAAAGAGGCGCATCCAGATTGGACAATCGGGCAGCTTACCGGTGCATTAAAAACGACCGCTGCCCGAGTAAATAACCAACAAGGAAAGCCATTTGCTCCAATCGTCCAGGGAATGGGTGAAATTCAGCCAAAAAAAGCAATCCAAACGCCAACAATCATCCAAAACCCATTACTGTCATACGGCAAAATAACTGATTACCGGGAAACGAAAACAATCGAATTAAAAGTTAAAAATACTTCCACCGAAGCCCAAACATACCGCTTCGATATCCCGAAAAAACAAAAGGGGCTTGGCTGGAACCTGCCAATGGAATTTACCATTCCAAAGGGTGAAACAAAAAAAGTCCCTATCGAACTGAGCGTAAACAGTACACTATTAAAGAAAGGAATTCATCAGGGCTGGCTGGCTTTGACTCAGGATAATAAGCGGTACCATCTGCCATATTTGTTTGTTAATGAGTCTGCCAACTATCCAAAAGCGATGGGATTTGAATTTTCCTTAAAGCCTTTTTCCAATGACAATTATGTCTATCATCTCTATTTGACTGATCCAGCAGAACGTGTTGAAGTCAGACTTTATAACCCTGACACACTTATGTATGAACGGACATTTTTAAAAACGGAGGATGTCCAGGTGGGCATGAATGAAGGTTATTTTAAAAAGTCGGAACTTGGCGAACCGGGTAAATATATGGCAATAATTACTGTTTATCTGGAAAATGATACGATTGAAAGCTACCAGACCGAGGTTTATATTCCTTAAATAATTTGTCAAATTTCCGTTCACAGAATCGTCATTAAATAAGGAGGTAATTTCATTTATAATACAATATAGAAACACCTCAATTTCAATATGTCAGCAATCCGATAAAACTACCGAAAATGCTTTCTGAAATCTGTGTAAAATTGCCAGCAGATGGAATTGTATTTTAACTCGCGTACTAATTGACAATGGGGTATGGCTAATGTAAACTTGCTTAGTGTGGAATGATAAGGTTTTCAGTATATACTGATATAATTATGTTCTTTAGTAGAAAACTCCTTATTTATATCAAAATTATTTTACACCAGCAGTGATTTTCCTCACTTCCATTTTTGGCAAAGAATTGGTTTGCCATGAGGACATATCCGACAGATCAAAGCTCTTTTCCACTGAAGGAGCTGCTATTTATGAAAGAACCTAATATGCTCAAAATTACAGGGGAAGAGTCAAATCATGTCGAATTATGAAAGTATGATCACTCGTCAGCGCAAGTGGATGTTCTACCTTCTCGCAATTATAGTACTTGGAGCTGGTTTTACACCGTATCCACGTATTTTCCTCGGACTTTTACTAGGAAGTACCGTAAGCTTTTACAATTTATGGTTGTTGCAAAAGAAGATGGATAGCCTGGGTGAAGCTGTAGTGAGAAAGCAGAAACCAAGGGGTGTAGGTTACTTTGCCAGACTGGCCGCTGTTGCTTTTGCAATAATTATAGCACTCCAATATGAAGCCTATTTTCACTTGTTTGCTGTAATAATCGGATTAATGACATCTTATTTGGTCATTATAATAGATTTTTTGGTGTTTGAATTAAAACGTAATGATTGAAAGCGGGGTGAAAAGTGTGGATCATGAAGCACCAATGTATGAAAATTTATTTGGGATAGCCTGGCTTGATTTCAATATGTCAAATGTGTTGATGATACTAATCTCATCAGCAATTGTATTTGTTCTTTGCCTGTTGGCATCCCGGAAGTTGCAGATGAAGCCTGCAGGTGCACAAAACGTAATGGAGTGGATCATTGACTTTGTCAGGGGAATGATTAACGACACGATGGAGTGGAGAGTAGGAAAGCTGTTCCTTCCATTGGGGCTGACATTAATTACATATATTTTTGTCAGTAACATGCTTGGGGTTATTACAATGGCAACATTCGGGCATGAATTATGGTGGAAATCACCAACTTCAGACCCTGGCGTAACCTTGACTCTATCTCTGATGATTATTCTATTAACCCACTATTATGGAATAAAACTTCGTGGGGGAAAAGCGTATGGCCGAGAGTTCCTGAAACCATTCCCACTGTTTGCACCAATTAAAATAATTGAGGAATTTGCGAACTCCCTGACATTAGGCTTACGACTGTTTGGTAATATTTATGCAGGTGAGGTTCTGCTTGGAATGTTGGCAGGCTTAATGGCATCAGGTGCACTTGGTTTCCTGGGTGGAATAATCCCAATGCTTGCTTGGCAAGGATTCAGTATTTTTGTGGGTGCAATTCAGGCATTTATTTTCACCATCTTAACCATGGTTTACATGGCACACAAAGTAAGTGAAGAACATTAATTATTTTCATCGGGAATTAACCTGTTAAAACAGGATTTCAATTTAGTAAAACCACATATATTTTGAGGAGGAATTTATAATGAGTTTAGGTATTTTAGCAGCTGCAATCGCAGTAGGACTTGGCGCTATCGGTGGAGGTATCGGTAACGGTCTTATTTTCAGTCGTACAGTAGAAGGTATTGCTCGTCAACCAGAATTGAAAGGTCAACTGCAAACTACTGCGTTCATTGGTGTAGGTTTGGTTGAGGTTGTACCGATCATCGCCGTTGTTATCGCATTTATCGCAATGGGTCAATAAAAAACTCGAAAAAGTGGCGGAGAATAACTTCGCCGTTGTTTATGCGGAAAAAGACGTACAAGTCACAAAATAGTTTTAAAACCCATTTATAAATGTGAAAGGAGTGAATTCTGTGCAAGCATTCACTATATATGCTTCAATCGGCGGACTCAACGTTGGAGATATGCTGGTCCAACTGATAACTTTCATCATTTTACTTGTTTTGCTGCGTAAATTTGCATGGGGCCCATTAATGGGAATGATGCAAAAACGTGAAGAATATGTTGCCAGTGAAATTGAAGCAGCTGAGAAAAGCCGTGAAGAAGCTGAACGTGCCTCACAGGAAGCCACAGCTCAATTAAAACAGACAAAACAAGATGCACAAAAGATTATAGAAGATGCAAAGAATGCTGGCGTGAAGCAGCAGGAGGAAATTATCAAATCTGCGCGTAACGAAGCAGAACGCATTAAAGAATCAGCACAAGATGAGATTCAAAACGAAAAAGAAAAAGCAATCCAGGCACTGCAGGATAAAGTGGCATCATTATCCGTGCTGATTGCAAGCAAAGTTATTGAAAAAGAAATCAGTGAACAGGATCAGGAAAAACTGATCGACGAATATATTAAAGAGGTAGGAGAAGAGCGATGAGTGCAGAAGTAGTAGCTAAACGTTATGCAGATGCTCTTTTCCAGCTTGGAAATGAACAGGGAAAAACGGAACAGCTCGCTGAAGAATTCCGCGTTCTGGCAGAAGTTTTTAAGAATGACGATAAATTGATTACATTCCTGAAGCATCCTCGTGTTAATAATGAGAAAAAGAAACAGTTGATTAACGAAGCATTCAAAAGCTTCTCAAATGATGTTGTAAACACATTGAAAATTCTCTTGGATCGTCATCGCATTGATAGCGTTCCATCCATTATTGACCATTTTATCTACTTAATAAATGATGCGAAAGGAATTGCAGAAGCAACCGTATATTCTGTTCGCCAGCTTTCCGACAATGAAATTGAAAAGCTCGAGAAAACATTTGCAAAGCGTTTGAACAAACAATCGATCAAGCTTGAAAATGTTGTCGACCCATCCGTGATTGGTGGCGTTAAACTGCGGGTTGGTAACACAATTTTTGATGGAACTGTTCAAGGAAAACTGCAACGAATCGAACGGAATATCGTAACTGCAAACTAATGAAGATAGGGGTGAAATGGTATGAGCATCAAAGCTGAAGAAATCAGTAGTCTTATAAAGACGCAAATCGAGAACTATGACTCGGAAATTGAAGTTAGTGATGTCGGCACGGTTATCGAAATCGGTGACGGTATCGCACGTGCTCACGGCCTTGACGATATTATGGCCGGAGAACTTGTTGAATTTTCAAACGGTGTTATGGGTATGGCACAAAACCTTGAAGAAAATAATGTTGGTATTATCATCCTTGGCCCATATACAGAAATTAAAGAAGGCGATGAAGTTCGTCGCACAGGCAGAATTATGCAAGTACCAGTTGGTGAGGAGTTGCTTGGACGTGTAGTTAACCCGCTTGGCCAGCCGATTGATGGTAAAGGACCAGCTGAAACTGCAAAGACTCGCCCAATTGAGTCTCCTGCACCAGGCGTAATGGATCGTAAATCAGTTGATGAACCATTACAGACAGGTATTAAAGCGATTGACGCGCTTGTACCTATTGGCCGCGGACAGCGTGAACTTATCATCGGGGACCGTCAGACAGGTAAAACAACTGTAGCGGTTGACACGATCTTAAACCAGAAAGATCAGGATATGATTTGTATTTATGTAGCAATCGGTCAAAAAGAATCAACTGTCAGAGGTACGGTTGAAACGTTCCGCCGTCATGGTGCATTGGATAATACAATCGTGGTATCTGCGGGTGCATCAGACCCTGCACCATTACTATACCTTGCTCCATATGCAGGTGTATCAATGGGTGAAGAATTCATGTACAACGGTAAACACGTATTGGTTGTATATGATGACTTATCCAAACAGGCAGCAGCATACCGTGAACTTTCACTATTACTTCGTCGCCCGCCAGGCCGTGAAGCATTCCCAGGGGATGTATTCTACCTGCACTCACGTCTGTTGGAACGTGCTGCGAAGTTAAGTGATGCTAAAGGCGGCGGTTCGTTAACTGCACTGCCATTTGTTGAAACGCAAGCAGGTGATATCAGTGCGTATATCCCTACAAACGTAATCTCCATCACAGACGGTCAGATTTTCTTGCAATCAGACTTGTTCTTCTCTGGTGTACGTCCAGCGATTAACCCGGGTCTGTCCGTATCCCGTGTTGGTGGATCAGCACAAATTAAAGCGATGAAGAAAGTTGCCGGTACATTACGTCTGGACCTGGCTTCATTCCGTGAACTGGAAGCATTCGCACAGTTTGGCTCAGACCTTGATAAATCAACGAAGGCTAAGCTTGACCGTGGTGCACGTACAGTAGAAGTGTTGAAACAAGGCTTGCACGAACCATTGGCTGTTGAAAAACAGGTAATGATTATATATGCATTAACAAAAGGATTCCTTGATGATGTTCCAGTAGATGATGTAACACGTTTTGAAAGTGAATTCCATCTATGGCTGGATGAAAATCGTAAAGAACTGCTTTCAACAATCCGTGAAACAGGAAAACTGGCGGAAGCAGAAGATATGAACGATGCAGTGGAATCATTTAAGAAAACATTCCTACCATCAGAATAAATAATCAGATTTAAACAGAGTTCTTAAAGGTATATTGGTTGGAACGATTCCGACCTCCGACTTCTTACCTCCGACCTCTGTTACGAAAGGGTGGTGAAAAAGCTTGGCATCACTTAGAGATATTAAAAATCGTATTAATTCGACAACGAAGATGAAACAGATCACGAAAGCGATGGAAATGGTTTCTGCCTCCAAGTTAAATAAGGCAGAACAAAACGCGAAATCGTTTGTTCCATACAGTGAAAAAATGCAGGAAGTAGTATCAGGTATTGCAATGCACAGCAAAAATTCGAATCATCCGATGCTCCAGCACCGCGATGTCAAAAAGACGGGTTATGTTGTCATTACATCTGACCGGGGTTTGGCGGGTGCATTTAACAGCAGTGTACTGCGAAAAGTGTATCAGACGATTAACGAGCGCCATAACTCAACAGATGAATATACAATCGTTGCCATTGGACGAATCGGGTACGAATTTTTCAAAAAACGCAACATGCCTGTAGGTAAAAGTATTATTGGACTGGCTGACCAGACCAGCTTTGCAGATATTAAAAAACTTGCATCGGGAACAGTGCAAATGTTTACTGATGAAGAAGTTGATGAGCTGCATATCTACTACAACCATTTTAAGAGTGTAATTTCGCAAGTTGTTACATCGAAACAAATACTTCCGATTACCAGTATTGAAGGCCAGGCAAGTAAGGGAAGCAGTCAGTATGAATATGAGCCGGATCAGGAACAAATCCTTGAGGTTCTCCTGCCGCAATATGCTGAAAGCTTAATTTACGGAGCACTCTTGGATAGTAAAGCAAGTGAACATGCAGCACGGATGACCGCAATGAGCAGTGCATCTGATAATGCAGAAGAGATTATTGACGACTTGTCATTATCCTATAACCGTGCACGCCAGGCAGCAATCACACAGGAAATTACCGAAATAATTGGTGGAGTAGCAGCACTCGAATAGCTTCTTAAGCCGTACGAAAGTCAGATAGGAGGGAAATCGATGAGCAAAGGACATATTACACAAATCATGGGACCTGTTGTTGACGTTAAATTCGACGAAGGCCAGCTCCCTGATATTTATAACGCATTAACTGTCCAAACAGGTGATGAAGATAATCCAAGTGAACTTACACTTGAAGTCGCGCTTCATCTTGGTGATAATGCTGTACGTACAATCGCAATGTCATCAACTGATGGTATTAAGCGTGGAACGCCAGTACAAGATTTAGGCAGAGCTATTTCAGTACCGGTCGGTGAAGAAACACTCAGCCGGGTTTTCAACGTACTGGGTGAAAATATCGATCTTGACGAACCGTTACCAGAAAGCACACGCAGAGACCCAATTCACCGCCAGCCACCGGAATTTGAAGACCTTACAACAGAAACCGAGATTCTGGAGACTGGAATCAAAGTTGTTGACCTGTTAGCACCATACACAAAAGGTGGTAAAATCGGTTTGTTTGGTGGTGCCGGAGTTGGTAAAACCGTTTTAATTCAGGAACTTATTAATAACGTTGCTCAGGAACATGGCGGTATTTCCGTATTCGCTGGTGTTGGTGAGCGTACACGTGAAGGTAACGACCTGTATTACGAAATGAAAGATTCAGGAGTTATCGAAAAAACAGCGATGGTATTCGGTCAGATGAACGAACCACCAGGTGCACGTATGCGTGTTGCCTTGACAGGTTTGACAATGGCAGAATACTTCCGTGATGAACAAGGTCAGGACGTTCTATTATTTATTGATAACATTTTCCGTTTTACCCAGGCAGGTATGGAGGTTTCCGCGTTGCTTGGCCGTATGCCATCTGCCGTTGGTTATCAGCCAACATTGGCAACTGAAATGGGACAATTACAGGAACGTATTACAACAACAGATAAAGGTTCTGTAACATCAATTCAGGCTATCTATGTACCTGCCGATGACTACACAGACCCTGCACCTGCAACAACATTTGCTCACTTGGACGCAACAACAAACCTTGACCGTTCATTATCAGAGCAAGGTATTTACCCAGCAGTGGATCCATTGGCATCAACATCCCGCGCATTGGACCCGGAAGTTGTTGGCAGTGAACATTATGAAGTAGCACGTGAAGTTCAACAAACACTTCAGAAGTATAAAGAATTGCAGGATATCATTGCAATTCTGGGTATGGATGAACTTTCTGATGAGGATAAAATGACGGTTGCCCGCGCACGCCGTATCCAATTTTTCCTTTCACAAAACTTCCACGTTGCTGAACAGTTTACAGGACAAAAAGGTTCCTATGTACCTGTAAGCGAAACAGTAAAAGGATTCAGAGAGATCCTTGACGGCAAGCATGACGATTTGCCGGAGGATGCATTCCGCTTAGTTGGACGCATCGAAGAAGTAGTAGAAAAAGGAAAAGATATGGAATAATAACGAGGACATAATACTGGATGAAAATATAGCGATATTACGGAATTAGTTTCCGAAGCCCGCTAAGAAAATTTTCATCCAGCTATTTACCTGTCTCGAGGAGGGGTTACATTGAAAACACTAAATGTGAGTGTTGTTACTCCTGATGGTCCAGTATTGGAAGATAGTTTCGATATGGTTAGCTGTAAAGCAGAAAATGGGGAGCTTGGTGTCCTGCCAGGCCACATCCCAATGGTTGCTCCGCTATCAATAAGCGCTGTGCGTCTAAAGCGTGCAAATGATACAGAACTGCTTGCTGTGAATGGAGGATTTTTGGAGGTAACACCAGATAAAGTAACAATTCTTGCTCAATCTGCAGAAAAACCTTCAGATATCAATGTCGATCGCGCCCAAGAAGCAAAAACACGGGCAGAACAACGCCTCCAGACCAAACAGGATGATATCGACTTCCAACGGGCAGAATTAGCACTCAAACGAGCAATGAACCGATTGGATATTGCTCAATAATATATAATGAATGAAAGCGCCCTGGTTTTGTTGTGGGCGCTGGTTCTTGCTGAAAAATCTCTTGTAACGGTATGTTATGAGGGGTTTTTTTGTATGGACATGCCTGGCGACGTGGATATCGGCAGAAGAGGGAAAACATCGGCAGAAGAAGGAAAATATCGGCAGAAGAGGGAAAACATCGGCAGAAGAAGGAAAATATCGGCAGAAGAGGGAAAACATCGGCAGAAGAAGGAAAATATCGGCAGAAGAGGGAAAATATCGGCAGAAGAAGGAAAATATCAGCAGAAGAGGGGAAACATCGACAGAAGAGGGAAAATATCGGCAAAAGAGCAAAAACATCGGCAAAAGAGCAAAAACGTCCGCCCCACAGCACAAACATCAGTCCGGCCCCAAAATCATCCCACTCCACAACAATTATTTTGTCGATATTGCCCGGGAAATGAAAATAATGACCGACATCAAGCAAAGGTGAATCGACATCAACGGTACTTATATTTACACTAGTGTACGCCAGCCCCTCATAGCTCGAAACTATTGACAACAGCCCGCTTACATGGCAAAGTAACAATTAGCGTTTAAGTAAAAACGGTCGCGAAAAAATCACAAAGCAAGGTGTGGAAAACATGACTTCATCAATTGGAATTACAGCACTAATAAGTATGATATCGCATTTAATCTTTATTTATATTACGTGGAGAGTCGTTACAACCGTAAATTTCGATCCGTTAATTAGAAAAGGCCGGGAAACGGAAGCACGCATATTGATTATGTTCATCACAATTGCAATTGGAACCGGCGTCAGCAGATTTTTTCTCGAGTTCCTGCAATGGTCACAGGATCTGATGTTTCTTTTCTAAGCATCAGGAACGCACAGCCTGCAATCCTATAAATCTATCATAAAAATCATGTCGATAAATTAATAGATTTTTACCGTATGATACACGATCTCCCTGTTCATACTATTTATATAGTTGAGCAAGGGGGATTTTTTTATGAGAAGAATTGTACTAATACTTATAATTATTATATTGACTGCAACCAGCACGGCGGCTGGCATAACCAAGAATGAAGAGATGACAGACCTGGCTGCAATGGTAACAGAACACAATCTGGCTATCGACGGATGGCAGGTGACCATCAAAGAACAGATGACTGCAGAAAAAGTTAAGCAGCTGATGGATATTCTCCGGGAAAAAAATAGTCATTTGGTCTCTAGCACAGAAGATGAAAATACTATAAAATATTCTTTTAGTTACGCTCATAAAACGAATGATATGAGCGAAAACTATAATGTTGTCATTCCGAAGAACAAGGCGTATGATGCACAATTTATTGCCGTGATGAAAGGTAATTCCTGGAACGATTCCATTGAAAAAACGTATTTTACCAGGCTCAATTCAATAAAAAGTGCGTTTTTTGGTGAAAATTCTACAAAATTCGCTTGTCTAACAACAACATTAAGTGATAAAATTAAAAGTGTTTATTTTTTTAATAGAGTAAAAGAATTATTGAACTTGAAAAATATACGATCGCAAAATGATACATTGAAACAATCTATGATTAAAGAGATAAAATACGGGTATACACCCATGTGGAATCAAAAATTGAAAATCGGGGATAAGCCCATGAATTTCCAAATGGCAATTAAAAAAAGCCAAAGCGGGAATACAAAACTGACGATAGGAACACCTATCCTGATTACTGAATATTAATATAGTGAAATTGGATTATAAGGAGATTTGAAATATGGAAAAAATCATCGTACGAGGCGGGAACCAGCTTAATGGTACTGTCAAAGTGGAAGGTGCCAAAAATGCAGTGCTGCCGGTTATCACTGCAAGCATTCTCGCAAGCGAAGGTGAAAGTGTCATTACCGACGTTCCTGTCCTTGCTGATGTGTATACAATCAATGAAGTACTACGAAATATGAATGCAGAAGTAAATTTTGAAAATAATACCGTAACAGTTGATGCATCAATGCCAATAAAAACAGAAGCTCCTTTTGAATATGTGCGTAAAATGCGCGCATCTGTACTTGTGTTGGGACCGCTTTTGGCTCGCTATGGGCATGCAAAAGTCGCCATGCCGGGCGGATGTGCTATTGGATCGCGCCCAATCGATTTACATTTAAAAGGTTTCGAAGCGATGGGCGCACGTGTACACGTTGGCAACGGATTTGTGGAAGCAGAAGTAGATGGGCGTCTCCAGGGTGCCAAGATCTATTTGGATATGCCGAGTGTGGGTGCAACAGAAAATATCATGATGGCTGCTGCACTCGCTGAAGGCAAAACCATTATTGAAAACTGTGCAAAAGAGCCTGAAATTGTTGATTTAGCTAATTTCCTTAATAAAATGGGAGCAAAAGTAGTCGGTGCCGGAACCGAAACAATCCGCATTGAAGGTGTCGAAAAGCTTCAAGGCACAGACCATACGATTATTCCGGACCGTGTGGAAACCGGAACATTCATGGTAGCAGCCGCAATAACCGGAGGAAATATTCTGCTTGAAAATGCAGTGAGCGAACATTTACGCTCCGTTATTTCCAAACTGGAAGAAATGGGCGTCACCTTTATTGAAGAAAACAACGGCATTCGTGTGATTGGACCTGATAAATTACAGGCCACCGACATTAAAACCCTCCCACATCCAGGGTTTCCGACCGATATGCAATCACAAATGATGTCATTAATGCTTTGCGCATATGGCACAAGTGTTATAACAGAAACGGTATTCGAAAACCGCTTTATGCATGTCGAAGAATTCCGCCGGATGAATGCCAAAATGAAAATCGAGGGTCGCAGTGTAATCATTGAAGGCCCAACAGACTTGCAGGGAGCTGAAGTCGCTGCAACTGATTTGCGCGCAGCTGCCGCACTTATCCTCGCAGGACTGCGGGCAGAAGGATTCACCCGTGTAACTGATTTAAAACATCTTGACCGCGGATATGTAGACTTTGCCGGCAAATTAGCTGCATTAGGTGCCGACATCGAACGCGTCGATGAAAACGGCGATCCCGTAAATCCATTCGCACAGGAAGTCGCCCTCGAGGACGACAGCATCATCGCCGAACTTTCCTGACAAGTGGATTAATAGTATATGAAACATACAAAACAGGTGTTCCACAGCACCTGTTTTTTGTTTTGGAAAAAAATACGGGTACCATATGCCGGAACACGCCCCCACAAATAGACTGCCGGCTGGTTCTTTTTTCGAAAATGAAGTGCTGGTAATAAATGATGTGATATATCCTGCAAAATGGTAAACGTCAAAGATGAATGCAAAAACGCTAAAGATAAACGCAAAAACGCTAAAGATAAACGCAAAAACGCTAAAGTTTAAAGCAAAATAGTCAAAGTCAACTTAAACATCCGCAATTATATCAATCTATTCCTCTCAACAAACCCAACTAGATGGTCAGGCAAAAACCCCGACAATATCCTACTAATGTATCATTGAATTTCAGATTTCTTATGTTAGAATTGAAAGAAAATTACAAAATTCCGAAAAGGGGACACACTGTGAAACTTTATTTATCTGTAGACATGGAAGGCATAACAGGACTTCCGGACTATACCTATGTCGATTATAAACAACATAACTATGAACGCGCACGGAAAATTATGACCGATGAAACGAATTACGTGATCGATGCCGCGTACAAATCCGGCTGTACGGAAATTCTAGTAAATGACAGCCATTCCAAAATGAATAATATTTTAATAGACCGGCTGCACCCTGATGCACATTTAATTACCGGTGAAGTGAAACCGCTTTCAATGATGCAGGGATTGGACGACACATATGCGGGGGCGATGTTTGTCGGATACCATGCCCGTGCAGGCCAATTTGGCGTGATGTCGCACGCGATGATACATGCGGTAAGGAATTTTTACATAAATGATAATCCAATCGGGGAACTCGGGTTCAACGCGTATGTTGCCGGGCATTTTGGGGTGCCAATTTTAATGGTTGCAGGCGATGATCAGGCGGCAAAAGAAGCTGAGGAGCTGATTCCTAATGTCACGACGGCAGCGGTAAAAGAAACGATTTCCCGCTCATCGGTGAAAAGTCTGACGCCGAAAAATGCAGGAGAACTTCTGACCGAAAAAGTAACGCAGGCGCTGGAGAACCGCTACCATGTAAAACCGCTGACACCGCCTGTGACTCCGACACTTGGAATCGAGTTTAATAATCACGGTCAGGCCGAATGGGCAAACCTCATGCCGGGAACAGAATTAAGACCGGGCACAACAGTAGTGGAATTCAAGGCAAAAGATATTCTCGAAGCCTATCAGGCTATGCTGGTGATGACCGAGCTTGCGATGAATACAACCTTTTCTTCATAGGGTAAGAAAGTATAAATTGTGGCGATATTTAAATGCTGAAAACGGCTCATTCGCCGATTTCTACCAAACCGACTTCTGGCCTCTGACCTCTGGAAAGACGAGGCGGATGCCGAGTTTTTCTTAAAGGAGTGGGGAAGACATGTTTCGATATATTTTAAAACGGTTCACTATTATGGCAGTGACACTATGGATCATCGTTACGCTTACCTTTATTTTGATGGTCACCTTACCAGGATCACCATTGAACGAGGAACGTACGACAACCGAAGCCGTCCAGGAGAACCTGATGGAGCATTATAATTTGGATGAACCGATGTATGTACAATATCTGCTTTATCTTAAATCCGTCGTAACGCTTGATTTTGGTCCGTCGATTAAGCAGCCCAATGATACGGTAAACGACCTGCTTGGCCGGGGCTTCCCGGTTTCATTTGAGCTCGGTATTTATACAATACTCGCTGCTGTCATCTCCGGAATAATTCTTGGTGTGCTGGCAGCATTACGGCATAACGGTTTCATTGATTATTTTGCCATGAGTGTTGCCGTCCTTGGCATATCGATACCCAACTTCGTGTTGGCGACATTATTTATTCAGTCGTTCGCGGTCTGGTTGGATATTCTACCGGCGGCAACGTGGGCGAGTCCAAAACATATGATCATGCCGATTGTGGCACTCGCAACCGGGCCAATGGCAATCATCGCCCGTCTGACTCGGTCGACAATGCTTGAGGTGCTGACCCAGGACTATATAAAAATGGCGCGTGCCAAAGGACTTTCTCCGTGGAAGATCGTTATTAAGCATGCGTTAAAAAATGCGTTAATGCCTGTGGTGACAATTATGGGGACATTACTCGCTGGTATTTTAACCGGAACGTTTGTAATTGAAAAAATCTTTGCCATCCCTGGAATGGGTCAATATTTTATCGAAAGCATCAACCAGCGGGACTACCCGGTCATTATGGGGACAACGGTGTTTTACAGTGCATTTCTCATTGTTACATTGTTTCTGGTCGATATCGCCTATGGAATCCTTGATCCCCGCATCAAAATTCATAAAAAGGGAGGAGAATAACGATGAACCAAACGAACGAATCTCGTGCAGTCTACTCTCCGACCAATGTACCTGATGAATGGTTTAAATGGAAGGAAAAAGAACGTGGGGCAGCGGAAACCGTAGCAAGACCATCCCTTTCCTACTGGCAGGACGCGTGGAAGCGCCTCAGGAAAAACAAAATAGCGATGTCAGGGCTGATTTTTTTAATTTTGTTAGGCGTTATGGCGATTATCGGCCCAATGCTGTCACCGTACTCTGTAGGGGCACAGGATAGACCAAACCAGTTTCTGCCCCCATCAGCAGCACATTGGTTTGGCACTGATTCGCTTGGGCGCGATGTGTTTACCAGGACATGGTACGGTGCACGAATTTCGCTGACCGTCGGGCTGGTGGCTGCGTTAATCGATTTTTTTATCGGGGTTATTTATGGCGGCATTTCCGGTTATAAAGGCGGTCGAACGGATGAAATTATGATGCGCATTATTGAAGTGTTGTATGGGCTGCCATATTTGCTCGTTGTTATTTTACTGCTCGTTGTCCTGGGACCGAGCCTGTTTACCATTATTCTTGCGCTCTCCGTGACAGGGTGGGTCGGCATGGCCAGGATAGTCCGCGGCCAGGTTCTGCAAATTAAAAACTTTGAATTTGTTCTTGCATCCAAATCATTTGGGACAAAAACATGGCGGATTATCCGTAAAAATTTGCTGCCAAACACAATGGGTCCGATTATTGTTCAGATGACGTTAACGGTACCGACTGCTATCTTCGCGGAGGCGTTTCTGAGCTTTCTTGGGCTAGGAATCCAATCACCATACGCAAGCTGGGGTGTTATGGCAGATGATGCATTGGGGGCAATTTTATCCGGCTACTGGTGGACATTATTTTTCCCGGCTTTCTTTATTTCGTTTACGATGTTTGCTTTTAACGTACTAGGTGACGGGCTTCAGGATGCACTTGATCCGAAGCTGAGGAAGTAGGTGACATAGATGGAAAAAATTCTCGATGTTCGAGATCTGCACGTTACATTTTCTACATATGGCGGAACGGTCAAAGCGGTACGAGGGGTGAATTTTCATGTAAATAAAGGAGAAACCCTCGCGATTGTCGGTGAATCCGGATGCGGGAAAAGTGTTACATCCAACGCGATTATGCGTCTGATTCCCGATCCGCCTGGCAAAATTTCGAATGGAACGATCGAATTTAATGGAAAAGAACTGACCCGCCTTCCGGAAAAAGAAATGCGGTCGATCCGCGGCGTTGATATCTCCATGATTTTCCAGGATCCGATGACCGCATTAAATCCGACACTGACGATTGGAACTCAGTTAATTGAAGGACTGCAGCAGCATCATAAAACCTCACATGCTGACGCAAAAGAAAAAGCACTTGAAATGATGAAGCTGGTAGGTATTCCAAATCCCGAGGAACGATTTAAGCAATACCCACACCAGTTCAGCGGCGGGATGCGGCAGCGGATCGTCATTGCGATTGCATTAATTTGTGAGCCGGAACTGCTCATTGCCGACGAACCGACAACCGCGCTTGATGTAACGATCCAGGCACAAATCCTTGAGCTGTTTGGCAAAATTCAGGAACAAACGGGGGTATCGATTATTTTGATTACACACGATTTGGGGGTGGTTGCCAAAATTGCCAATCGGATTGCCGTCATGTATGCAGGAAAGATTGTTGAAGTTGGCACAAGAAGGGAGATTTTTTACAATCCGGAACACCCCTATACAAAAGGGTTATTAAAATCGGTTCCGCGCCTCGATGTGAAAGGGGAAAAATTAACCCCGATTGCCGGAACACCACCAGATTTATTCTCACCTCCACAGGGTTGTCCTTTTGCAGCAAGATGCCCATTTGTCATGGAGGTGTGTGATAAAGTTTACCCTGCTCATACCGAGCTCAGTGAGTCCCATCAAGTGGATTGCTGGCTGCAGGATGAACGGGCAAAACAGCTTTTGAAAAGCACAACAGCAAACTAATGACAAGGGGGAAGTAAAAGAATGAAGAAATGGCTTTTGTTACTCATTTCTATTTTAACCATCATTGCGCTGGCAGCATGTACAACGACCGGTGGCGGTGAAGAGGGCAGTGAAGATGGAAAAAACTCAGGATCAGACAATACGGAAGAAAAGGTATTACGCATGAACAATGGGGAAGAACCGACGTCACTAAACCCGCCGATTGGGTTTGATACGGTCTCATGGAATGCCCTGAACAACCTGATGGAAGGTCTCACACGTTTAGGAAAAAATGATAAGCCACAGCCGGCAATCGCCGAAGACTGGGACATTTCCGAGGATGGGAAAACATACACATTCTATCTTCGGGATAATGCAAACTGGTCAAACGGTGATCCGGTAACCGCCCAGGACTTTGTGTACGCCTGGAAACAGCTTTTGAATCCTGAAACAGGGGCAGCACCAGCATTTTTAGGTTATTTTATTGAAGGCGGCGAAGCGTATAACACCGGTGAAGGTTCAGCAGATGATGTAGCGGTAAAAGCAGTGGACGACAAAACATTTGAAGTAACACTTAAAGCACCGACAGGATTTTTCCTGCACGTAATCACAAACCCGGCATTTTTCCCGGTTAACGCAGAAGTTGCCAAGGAAAATCCGGAATGGCATACCGAAGCAGATACGTTTGTTGCCAACGGTCCATTCAAACTCGAATCGTGGAAGCATGAAAGTGAAATGGTCATGGTGAAGAATGATCAATACTGGGATAAAGATGCAGTAAATCTTGATAAAATTCACTGGGCAATGGTCAATGATCCAAACACGGAATACCAGATGTTTGAAAGCGGCGAGCTTGATATGACCGGAATCCCGTCTGACATGGCTGATCAGCTGATTGATGGGGAGAATGTCGTAATCGAAGAACAGGCGGGATTATATTTTTACCGCTTTAATGTAAACAAAGAACCATTCACGAATAAGAAAATCCGCAAAGCATTCGCACTGGCAATCAACCAGCAGGATATCGTTGATTACGTAACGAAGAATAAAGAAGAGGCAGCAAAAGGGTTTGTATCACCAGGTTTTGTCGGACCGAATGGCAAGGACTTCCGCGAAGTAAATGGCGACCTTGTGCAGTTCGATCCGGAGAAGGCAAAAAAATTACTGGAAGAAGGTATGGCCGAAGAAGGCTATGATAAGCTGCCGGAAGTGACCCTGTCATATAATACAAGTGAATCACACAAAGCAATCGCCGAAACGATGCAGGATATGTACAAAACAAACCTCGGTGTTGATGTGACACTGGAAAATACTGAATGGAACGTCTTCCTGGAAGCACAAAAAGGTCTTGAGCACCAGCTTTCACGAAGCTCATTTATCTTTGACTACGGCGACCCGGTCAACTTCCTGGAAAGCTTTATCACAGGCTCCACCATGAACCGCACCGGATGGTCAAACGAGGAATACGACAAACTGATTTCCCAGGCCAAACAGGAAACAGACGAACAAAAACGCTGGGAAATGATGTATGAAGCTGAAAAACTGCTGGCTGAAGAAATGCCTATATTCCCGATTCATTATTATAACCAGGTCTTCATATATAAGGATTATGTGAAGGGTGTTGTGCGCCACCCGGTTGGGTATGTTGAGCTGAAGTGGGCGGATGTGGAGTAGCGGGATTTAGGAGCCCGGTGCGGAAGCGCATTAAAATTCATGTGCGGATTAGCATCAAAACGAGCGAGATTGCACCCACTTGCGCGACAATACGCCCAACTCGCGCAATAACCGGGCCAACTCGCGCGACAACACACACACTTGCGCAATAACCGGGTTTACTCGCGCGACACACGCACCCACTCGCGCGACACCGCACCCACTCGCGCGACACCGCACAAACTCGCGCGACACCGCATCCATTTATAAAGAAGGAATGGCTCACGACAAGGCCAGTCCTTCTTTCCACATTTTTATCAATATAGAAAAGAGGGTTAGTCATGATGAAACCGCAACACCTGAAGACTGGCGATACGATTGGGATTATTGCTCCGGCAAGCCCTATCAGGATGGAACGCCTTAATCGCGCCATTCCTTTTTTTAAAAACATGGGACTAAATATAAAGCTCGGCAGACACATTAATCAAGTCCACGGTTATTTAGCAGGAACAGATGAACAGCGCCTGGCCGATTTTCATTATATGGTTGCCGATCCCAATATTAAGGCGATTTTTTTCGCCCGGGGTGGTTATGGCACAGGGAGAATTGCTGATGATATTGATTACCATCTGATCAGACAGAACCCTAAAATTATGTGGGGGTACAGCGACATTACTTATTTACATACAGCAATACGGCAGGAAACAGGCCTCATCACTTTCCATGGGCCAATGCCTGCATCCGATATTGCGGATGATGATTTCGATCAGTTATCCGCCCAATTATTTCAGCAGCTGTTCAGACCCGCTAAACTAACCTACACCGAAGCTATTTCGCCGCTAAACGAGATAAATTCAGGCGAAGCGGCAGGGGAGTTGGTTGGCGGCAACTTGTCATTACTGGTCAGCACACTTGGCACCGACTACGAGCTGGATACAAACGGAAAACTTCTTTTACTGGAGGATATTGGCGAGGAGCCTTACCGGGTCGATGCAATGCTCAATCAACTGAAGCTAGCTGGTAAGTTACATGAAGCAACAGGCATTATTGTCGGTGATTTTGCCAAGGCCGAACCGATAAAAGAAAAGCCGTCCCTGACATTGGAACAGGTTTTTCATCATTATTTTGCCGACTTGCCGTGTCCAGTTCTGTCAGGATTTAAAATTGGCCACTGCTTCCCGCATTTTTGCGTGCCCCTCGGTGCAGCGGCTGAATTGTCTTCGGTAAATAAATCATTGACTATCGAAGCGGGAGTGAAGTAACCAGATTGCTAAGCTTATTTTTATAATGCATAAAAGATATAACCTGCTTAACTACTATGAAAAAGTTTCATGCTCCCAGAAAAGATTGCTATCGGGCTGCAGGGTCTCACCGATGTCTTAGCTACCATTAGAAGGAAGGCCGACTAAAAGCGGGCATCAGCATACCCTAATTAAGGTGTATGTATTCCTCTCTGCTTAAATTTGCTATTGTTGGATTAGAGATTATCGTGAAGAACCCTCTCACGAAGAAAAGGAGACCGAATTAAGCTAGGAATCCTCGTGAGGAACGCTCTCACGAAGAAAAGAAGACCGATTTAAGCTGGGAATCCTCGTGAGGAACGCTCTCACGAAGAAAAGAAGACCGAATTAAGCTAGGAATCCTCGTGAAGAACCCTCTCACGAAGAAAAGGAGACCGAATTAAGCTAGGAATCCTCGTGAGGAACGCTCTCACGAAGAAAAGGAGTCCAATTTAAACTAGAAATCCCCATGAGGAGCGTTCCCTCTATGAAAAAGAGATTGATTTAGGCTAGCCATAGTATCATTCTGCTATAGATACCCCGAAATAATGTAAAGGGTGCGTGTTCTTAGTATGAATAGGATAAACGAAAATCGAAATAGGCTTATATAAGGTTGCAGTGACCAAATAAGAAATGAAAATCCCGGTACAAAATTGCTTTTTTCAGGAGGTCATACAGAAACTATGGCTAGGAAAGCTTTCCAGTTGCGTGGTCAGAGAGTCTCGCCAACTGTTACTAATCAGATTTATTTTTAGTTCGTATTTAGTGTCAACTACGAAGTGAAAAGAGCATCAAAACTTACAAAAAGAAACTTCTACAACCATAAGGGGGAACATAACATGACTGAACAAACGTTTGAACAATTTTCCGATGAACTGTGGGTTGCCGCCGTACAGGTCGCGACAGTGTGGACATCGCCATCATCTGCCCGTGAACTGGATACCCCAAGCCTAACCAACCCAACAGACATCGATAAATGGATTGCAGGTCTCACATACGAAACAAATGTGGCGCTGTGTGATGAAAACCGTGTGCAGACGCAACTACTGTACGGTGAGCCGGTAATCGTAACCGACATAAAAGATGACTGGGCACACGTTGTCATTCCATCACAGCCTTCCAAAAAGGATGGGCGCGGGTATCCGGGCTGGGTTCCATTAAGGCAGCTTAAAAAAGAACGCACACAGGACTGGCTCACGGATTACGCAGCTGCAGTAACCAGTGACAAAACATGGCTCCAGACAGAATCCGGTGACAACGTTATCAAACTGAGCTACATGTCGACGTTGCCGGTAATCGCGGAGCATCCTGATCAAATAGAAGTCCACACCCCGGACGGCGCACTTTTTTTACCAAAATCAGCAGCGATGACCTACCAGACCGACAAAGGACCCGCCAAGCATCCCGGCACCAAAATCGTCAACGATGCCGAACAATTCCTCGGACTCGATTATTTCTGGGGCGGCATGAGTGCGTTCGGATATGATTGTTCCGGATTCGTCTACAACATGCATAAAGCTAACGGATACGTGATTCCGCGTGACGCCGGTGACCAGGCACAATCTGGCAAAAAAATCCCCTACGACCAGCTCGAACCGGGCGACTTGATTTTTTTTGCCTATGAAGAGGGGAAAGGCAGACTGCACCATGTCGGATTCTATTATGGTAACGGAAAAATGCTCCACTCCCCGCAAACAGGAAAAGGAATTGAAATGATCGACATAAAAGGAACCAAGTACGAAAAAGAGCTTTGTGCGGCCACACGCTACTGGCAGCAAATGGGGGAAAAAAACAATGGATGATAAAATTTTGCAAATCAGCGGGCTTCGCAAATATTTTAATATGGGAAAAGGTCGAACCCTTCAGGCTGTCAATGATGTCACGTTTCATGTCAATAAAGGGGAAACATTCGGTCTTGTCGGCGAATCTGGCTGCGGGAAAACGACGATTGGCCGCACAATTATGGGACTTTATGACAAAACAGCTGGCGATGTTATTTACGACGGCAGGAACGTTCATGACCTTGATGACAAGGAGCGGTTTAAATTCTACCGCAGCATGCAAATGATTTTTCAGGACCCGTATGCGTCGCTGAATCCACGGTCAACGGTTAAAGAAGTTATCGCCGAGCCGATGGAAGTCCATGGCATGTTTCCAAAAAAGAAGGAGCAGCTTGACCGCGTTTATCAGTTGTTGGAGGAAGTTGGTTTAAACCGGGAGCACGCCAATCGTTATCCACACGAATTCAGCGGTGGACAGCGTCAGCGGATCGGCATCGCCCGTGCGTTGGCACTCGACCCGGATTTCATCATTGCCGATGAACCAATCTCAGCACTGGATGTGTCCGTCCAGGCCCAGGTCGTCAATTTATTAAAAGAATTACAGGATGAAAAGGGACTGACCTTCTTATTTATCGCCCATGATCTGTCAATGGTCAAGCAGATTTCCGACCGGATTGGTGTCATGTATTTGGGAAACATGGCCGAACTGACGACGAGCGACGCACTCTATGAAAACCCGCTCCATCCATATACACAAGCTCTATTATCCGCGATTCCGATTCCCGACCCGGATATCGAGGATTCAAGAGAGCGGATAATTCTCGATGGCGATTTGCCGAGTCCAGTCAATCCGCCAAGCGGGTGCGTGTTCCGTACCCGCTGTCCAATGGCAATGGAAGTTTGTTCAGTAAAGACACCCCAATGGCAGGAAGTTGAAAAAGATCATTACGTTGCCTGTCACCTGTACGATGAGACATTGGAGGAGAGTGAGCGCCAGTCCGTTAAAAATAATAGAGTCATCGAGGAACCTGTGCACGAATAATACTGCACAGGTTTTTTAAATCTCTGGTTCTATTGTTTTCATTACCATAATAAATTTAATAGTAGGAATGCTAGAAAGGCTCACAACATAAACATGATGGTAAGGAGGCAGGTAATGAATAACAATAAAAATCTACCCAAAGCATGGAAAAAGAAAAAGCAGTCAAAAGGCGAAAAAATGCACTTACTCCAAAAAAATAAACGACCAGTCAACCTTAATAGCTCATCCGCATCATGGAAAATACTGGGGATTGTATTTCTGGCAAGCTTAATAACAATCATTCTAGTCATTCCGTCAGTAATCGTTGTCCCGTATGTTTCGGATGATAAACAGCAGGATGTGACAGAGGAAAAAGAATCCGGCAGTCAAGTCGAGATTGCTATGGGGGATTCACCGTTTTCTGTCGCGGTAATGCGGTCGGACACCGAAAAAGTCGAAAATGTTCCCCTTGAAACGTATGTCGCACGGGTTGTAGCCTCTGAAACACCGGCAGAGTTTGAAATGGAAGCACTAAAAGCCCAGGCGCTTGCTGCCAGAACATATATTGTCAACCGCATGCTGCATCAGGGTGATTCAAAAAAACCGGATGTGGGGGATACCATATATGACCAGGTCTACCACAATAAACAGGAACTGCAGGAAATAAAGGGTGATAAATACGAAGAGGAAATGAGCAAAATCAAAAAGGCAGTCGCTGCAACTAAAGGAGAAATAGTAACCTATGAAAGTGCACCAATCACGCCGGCATTTTTTTCAACAAGTAACGGATACACCGAAAACTCGGAGGATTACTGGAAAAACAAGGTCCCTTATTTGCGCAGTGTGAAAAGCCCCTGGGATGTTGATACACCAAAATACCTTGACCAGAAAATATTCACAATCGGGGAAGTGGAGGAAAAGCTTCAGGTTGACCTGCCAAATCAGAAAACACTTGCAATGGAAATTACACGGACAGAAGGGAAACGGGTGGATCAATTAAAAGTAGCTGACAAAACATATTCAGGCCGAAAAGTGCGTGAGAAGCTGAAACTGCGTTCAAGTGATTTCACCATTGAACAGAAAAACAACCATCTGATTTTTACAACAGAAGGCTACGGCCATGGAATCGGCATGAGTCAATATGGCGCAAACGGCATGGCGAAAGCAGGAAAAAGTTATAAGGATATTGTTAAGCATTATTATCAAGGTGTGGAAGTCAGCACCTTGAATGATACCGCACCGACACTGGTTGCAAAATAAATGCAAAAGCCCTGAGCTTATTTCGCTCAGGGCTTTTGCCGGTTCATGGATGCGGTTCATGGGGACAGGCACCGCGGTCCAGCCTGCAAATCTGTCAGCCAGCCTAACCGTTTCTCCAGTTGCCAACATCCCTGTCCTCTTGGTCCAAATGCTTAATTTTCCCTCTATCAGCCAAAAAATACATAAAAAGTGGAAATTTTTTTTATAAAATGTATATATTTTGACTTTTCTGCTCAGAATGGTTGTTGAGGTGATGACATTATGAAAGAAGAAAACAATGGTACTCCAAAAAATAAGTGGAGTCGCATTTTCCGCAAGAAGTGGTTTTTTCCAGCAGTGTACCTGACGATTGCTGCGCTTCTTCTATCGGTGGTGATTTGGTATCAGAACCTGGACAACCAGATTCAGGAAACAGGTGATGAGCCAGTTTCAGATAACTACTCACCAGAAGAGTTCGATCAAGATGCGCAACCCGTTATGGACCAGCAGGAAGTCATTAAGATGCCTGTCGTTGATCAGGAACAAGCAGAAATCGTAACTAAATTTTATGATTACAACGCAGATCAGAAGGATAAAGAAAGTGCATTGATCCTTTATAACAACCGATTCTATCAAAGTACAGGTATTGACATCGCACATGCTGATGGTGAAACGTTTGATGTATTGGCATCGCTGAGCGGAACCGTTGAAGAGGTAAAAGAAGATCCGCTGTACGGCAATGTCGTTACATTATCACACGGAAACGATGTGGTAACGTACTACGCAAGCATGGGAGAAGTTAATGTCAAAGATGGTGACAAGGTTCAGCAAGGCGACGTTCTTGGTACTGCCGGCGAAAGCATCTTTGGCAAGGATAACGGTACACACGTCCATTTCGAAATCAGGAAAAATGGTGACGAAGTAAATCCGGAAGAATTTTTCAATCAGCCGGTAAGCGCACTTGGTGAAGCATCTTCAGAAAGTGAAAGCACTGAATCTGAAAGCACTGAGTCTGAAGGTACCGAATCTGAAGGCACTGAAGAAGGAAACACAGACGAATCCAGTGATGCGGAAAGTGAAGATGCAAACTCGGATCAATCCGGCAATACAACAGAAGATCCAAACCAGCAACAAGAGAGCGATGACACAAGTCAGGACGACACAAGTCAGGATGAGCAATCAGATGAAAATTCAGACGGTGGCACAACCGATTCATCTGACACATCCGGAAATGCATAATCTGCTGGTATAACGCCCTAGTAATTTTACTAGGGTTATTTTTTTTGCATTTAAACCATTGCATCGGACATATGTCCTCGTACAACTTCAGAAACGGTGGTATGTTGGAAAATACAGATTGTTAGGAATTCAATGCCATTTTTTAACTTTATGCAGAAATTGTCGAACGATTAAGGTTTTTTTTTCTGAAATGTATGGTAATATATCAAGTAATAGTTAATTTTGTTGAAAAATGACGGGAATTGTAGGAAAAAAGTCCTAGATTCCTAACAATCGGTGGCATTGCTTAATAGTAGAAAGGAGCGGCGACATCAATGCACTTTTCAAAAGCAGATTTAATGCCCGATTCGATGATTACAATCTCAAATAACGACAGACTGACACTGGGACAGGTTGCACAAATGCTTTCCTATGAACATGAGGTACAGACCGCTAAAGAGTTGACGCGGAAATTTTGCCTGCAATCAAGTTCCGATGAAGTCCAAAAAACAGGCATGGAATTTTTGTACATGAATGGGTATTACGAGGATCTGGAACTGTTAATTAAAAAGAATAAGGAATCGATCAATCGCTCTAACCAGAAGTGGGCGAAGGTTTATCAGGTGACAATGGACCGAAAGCTTAATCGGTATCCACTTAACGAGTTGTTAATGCGAGCGGAAAGAATCAAAACGGATGACCCCGCACTGAAAATCGTCATTGAATTTATTAAAATATCAATTTATTACAGTCTGAGCGAATATGGCAAACTCGGTAATTTTCTGGAAAAACAGCAAAGACTTTTCGAAAAGGTGGAAGATCAATATCTTCTGTCGTTTTACAATTTGCGTTTATATCAAAACTTATTTATGTACTATTTGGTCCGAAATGAAGTGATTATGGCGAGAAAGTATGCATTTCGTATGTTAAACCAATCGACTAACCCGGATACAATATCCAGGACGCATATAAATCTTGGGTTATCCTACTTGTTTGATACGTATTATCAGGCGATGTATCACATGACCGAAGCTCTGAAAATATCCGAAAAATTTAATTTACATCGTAGGATGAAATGTATGAAGCAAAATAATATCCCTTTTATATCGGCCCATTTCAAAAATGTCGATGGCATAACTTCAACAGATAAAAGTGAACAGGCACATCTTGAAATCGCAAAAGGGAATTTTCGGCAAGCGGAGGCCATTCTGGATGAAATACCGATCAACAGTCCATATCGAATCTATTATTTGGGAATGGCCAAACAGGATAAAAGCATACTACTGCAAGCTTATAACAATTTCATCGAACAGCGAAGCGATTACTTCTTCAGCAGACTGCCACTTAATGCACTTAAACAATTAGGTGCCTGACCTCGTGAAAACGGGACGAGTGATAAGTCCCTTTCCAATATTTGTATAAAATAGGGTTGTACTTTCTGAACTTTTACATGTAAAAATGTGGAAAGGAGGTATAATATGAAAAAATTAATGGCTGTATTAGGCATCACCGCGCTATTGATGATGGGCTCCATAACTGTGTCAGCAGAAACAGAGGGGCCATTGCTGCAAGTACTAGATCCAATACCAGGTGAACCAGATTAATACAGAACTTTTGTAGCGAAATTTTTTCAAATTATCCTAGATAAAGAAGCAATTACCGAAGAAACATTTTTACTTCTATTTAATAAGTGAAGTTCAACCCTATTTTTTCTTTTTTATCTTAATGCAAGGTTCACTACCAGTACAAATGACAGGCAAACGACGCGACTGTCAAATAATACTTCCCGCACTTTATATACAAGTTCACTTCCAATTCAAATACCAGACTACCCCTATCCAAGAAAAATACTTCTTGTCCCTATTTCCTAAAGATGTAATTTTAATCATAATCATCTCAGTAAAGTAATAAAATGTTACAAACCAAGCAAACAGAAAAGTCTGAGGTGAGAGCTTGTGTAGCTTTCCATCCATCCATTTCACCCGTAACCCGTTTACATACAAAAAAACCATATGTTTCAATCAACCAAAATGACTGCCAGGCTGCACAGCATGAAATGACCAGTAGATAAGTGAGCAGCACTGTAAATGTATCACCTTGTCTCTAACCGCACCTCGGAAATACCAACATAGGGAGGCGAACGGTGTGCACGATTACATCAAAGAAAGGACTATCAGGATAGGTAAATATGTCATTGAGACGAGGAAAACCGTCCGAGTGATAGCAAAGGAATTTGGTGTTTCCAAAAGCACAGTCCACAAAGATTTAACAGAACGCTTACCAGAAATAAATCCGGAGCTCTACAACGAGGTGAAAAACGTACTCGAACACCACAAATCAATCCGCCATCTTCGCGGAGGCGAAGCAACCCGCAAAAAATACAGAATCGATCCAAAAGAAGACACAACAGCCAAACCAGTCGGATAACCAACCCTTGGAAGAAACGCAATTCTTATTTTTCTGCAGGGGAGGTGAGGAATGGAGTCTTACTGTTGGCCAAACTTCCCAACATAAAGGAGGTGGTGGCACGACCAACTGATATTCCCCAGCAACAATTATCCACATTGTGTCATTTCCAAAAACCCGGCTTATGTTGCCGGGTTTTTTGGTGTGGTGAGGTGGTGAACTAGCAATATTGTATGCCTAGGATAGTGGATATCAACCCGTAAGCGAATATATCGACCGGACAGCGAGGATATCAACCGGACGCCATATATATCAACCGGACAGCAAGGAAATCAACCCGTGAGTGAATATATCAACCGGATAGCGAGAATATCAACCCGACAGCAATTATATCGCCCCGAGACGATATGATTCAGCAGTAAAAATATAAGCATGAACGAAGAACTGTCTAAAGGGCAAAGTCATTCCTAGTCAATCTCTTTAGTGATATTTTTTATATATGGAAAAACAGAATCCTGAGGAAAATCACTTATTCTTGGGGAATGATATTTTCGCCCCTTGTTATCGCCTGTCACACTAAGGTCCATAGAATTCAAGCATACATTAGCTGTCCTCCCCGAACCAATCTGCAAGAGTTCTCTGCACTGGCGGTTCGTAATAGTGGTTCCATGAATAAGAAAATAATCGAGAATTTTCCGCACGTGAGCATCGAAGGAAATATGTTTGCACCGTGGACAGAGCCATTTTTTATATACACGCTGTAAGGGATAATGATTGCACACCGAACAGGCGATACCTTTGATGAAGTGCTTATCTTCTAAATTAAAGTTATTGAGCGGGTTTGAGCGAAGCGGTGTATTCGCCCTTAGAAGGGAACTTTGGATTTTTTTCAGAGCTGGAAACGTAAGATGTTCCCTAGTGTATTTATTGTTCAGTTTATCCAAATGCTGGTGCAAACTTTCGGTGTGAATAATCTTTTCGTAGACATATGGATCTTGATGGAAATTTTCGAAAATAGTTGTGGGGTAAGCGATCACGACAACGGTTTCAATCGGTATGCCATATATACCTTTACTCTCCAGCAACATCTGCAGGTGACTTTTTTGAGCTTCAGCTTGCAATATAGGATCTTTGTAAGCAGTTGTTTCCCCCTTATATTCCTGAGTAAATTGATGCTGTTTTGAATCATATGTTACTTTTCCTTTGAGATTTTTGATTTCAAAAATGGAGAAGAACTTTCTTGTCGGTAGCAACGTGTCGGTTTGGAAATGAAACGGTGGATTTTCCAGGCGGATACCCTTTATAGGGAAGAAGTCCTTTTTATGAGGGTAGGTAGCAAGTTTGTAGTCAACATTGCATTCACCGTCATATCCGGCTTTTTCTTTTTTGTAACCGGAAATGATCGCGTTATTTTCGCGGTATTGTTCCTTGAGGTTCCTGAATAAAGCTTCATAAAATAGAAGCGCGTACGGTTTTTTTCTATTGTTGATGAACAGTGGAATCACTCCTTCTATGTATTTAATAATAATTTCGGCAAAAAAAGAGTAATTCCTGCATATAGATTTGAACATTCTGTGAACACCATAAACTTGGCAGGTTACATATCAACCCCATAACCGATATATCGACCCGAGGAGAAAAAAATCAACCCGACAGTGAATATATCAACCCGACAGTGACCATATCAACCGGACAGCGAAAAAATCAACCCGACGAAAGATATATCAACCCGAAAACAAATATATCAACCCGAGGAAAGAAGTATCAGCATCCCGACAGCACAACAAGACCTTGCCGATCAAAATCGAGTGGCCCCCACCCCCACCCCAAAAATTCCCGCTCACTTTTTTTCAAAATTTGCAGTTATATGTTGCATTTTGTGGTAAAATATAATATTAGTAGCATTGTGTTCTCTTACAGATGCGAGAAAGTTATTGTAGCAGGGAGGATCTTATTTCATGTTTTCTAGGGACATCGGAATCGACCTTGGAACCGCCAATGTGTTGATTCATGTAAAAGGAAAAGGAATTGTTTTGAATGAACCATCTGTTGTCGCAATGGATCGCAACACTGGCCGGGTGCTTGAGGTTGGCGAGGCTGCGCGGCGCATGGTTGGGCGTACACCAGGAAATATTGAGGCCATTCGCCCATTGAAAGATGGCGTGATTGCTGACTTTGATGTGACAGAAGCGATGTTAAAACACTTTATAAATAAAATTAATGTGAAAGGGTTTCTTTCCAAGCCGAGAATGCTGATTTGCTGCCCGACGAATATTACAAAAGTCGAGCAAAAAGCGATTAAGGAAGCGGCGGAGAAATCCGGCGGTAAGCGGGTTTATCTGGAAGAGGAGCCAAAAGTTGCGGCAGTTGGAGCCGGAATGGAAATTTATCAGCCGAGCGGTAATATGGTTGTTGATATCGGCGGTGGAACGACAGACGTAGCGGTTCTATCAATGGGGGATATCGTTACAGCCGAATCCGTCAAAATGGCCGGGGACAAATTTGATGTGGAAATTCTTCAATACATAAAGAAAGAATATAAACTGCTTATTGGAGAGCGTACGGCTGAGGATATCAAAATTAATGTAGCGACTGTATTCCCAAATTCGCGCAAGGAACAAATGGATATCCGCGGCCGTGACATGGTATCAGGCCTGCCGCGCACAATCACAGTTTACTCAGACGAGATTGAAAAAGCGCTGAGAGAGCCTGTATCCATGATTACGCAAGGTGCCAAGCAGGTTCTTGAGCGCACACCTCCAGAATTATCCGCAGACATTATTGACCGCGGGGTTATTTTGACAGGCGGCGGTGCAATGATTCATGGCATCGATCAGCTTCTGGCCGAAGAGCTGAAGGTACCTGTATTTCTGTCAGAGGAACCGATGAATTGTGTTGCTAAAGGTACAGGCATCATGCTGGAGAACATCGATAAAATTGAACGGAAAAAAATTGTCTAACTAAGAAATACCCTTATTTTTAAAAATAAAACATAACACTATATAACTTCTTGAGAAAATCACCTTTTAAGGGGGTTGAACGTCTTGCTAAGAGGTTTTTATACGGCAGCGAGCGGGATGGTTGCCCAGCAGCGCCGGCAGGAAGCTTTATCCAACAATATTGCCAACGCAAATACACCCGGCTATAAAGCGGATCAGCCGACATTGCGTGCATTTCCCGAGCTACTCATGTATCAGATGGGTGAAAAAAATATACCGACCACACGCGGGCTGAATTTACCAATCCAGGATCCGGTCGGGAGTCTGAATACCGGTGTTTATGTCCATGAAAACGTGCCGAATTACAGCCAAGGTGATGTCCGGCAAACAGGTATGCAAACTGATTTGGCACTTATAAATGGTGAGCTTCCGGATGAAACGGGTAGTCTTTTTTTCACGGTGCAAAGTGAAGCAGGTGAAGAACGTTATACACGAAACGGGAATTTTACCGTTGATGGACAGGGTTTTCTCGTAACGACGCAAGGGTATTACGTGCTTGACGCGGCAGGGAACCCGATTCAGACGAACGGAATGGAGTTCAATGTAACCGAAAACGGCATCTTACAGGCTGGCGGTGAGAATATCCAGCTTGGCATTGCATATACTGAAAATGCCAATCAACTTGAAAAAGAAGGAAATGGACTTTTCAATGGTGATGCCGGCGCTGTACCGGCCGGAGCAACGTTTTCCGTCAAACAAGGGGCGCTTGAGCGTTCCAACGTTGATGCCATCCAGTCCATGACACAAATGATGGAGTCATACCGGCTGTTTGAAACGAACCAGCGTGTATTGAAAGCATATGACGAAAGTTTGGGCAAAGCAGTCAATCAAATCGCCCGTCTGCGCTAGGAGGGATAACATGTCACGAACGATGATTCAAGCGGCAGTAACAATGAATCAGCTGCAAAATAAACTTGATGTGATTGGCAATAACATGGCAAACAGCCAAACGACCGGGTATAAAACACGTCAGGCGGATTTTGCTTCATTATTATTTCAGCAAATCGACAACATGACACATCCTGCCAATGCCGAGGGGCGCCTTACCCCTGATGGCGTGCGCGTTGGTTCAGGTGCCAAACTGGGATCCATCAACATTGACTTGACACCGGGGACGATTAAGGAAACAGACCGTACACTTGACACTGCCTTACTTGAAAAAAATCACCTGTTCCAGGTCCAGGTGACTGGAAATGGTGTTACGGAAACAAGGTACACCCGCGATGGTGCTTTTTATCTGAGCCCGATTAACAATAATCAGGACGTTATGCTGACAACAAAGGACGGCAATCCGGTAATCGGTGAAAACGGTCCGATTGTTATTGCGGAAGGATTTGATTCCATAAATATCAATCCAGATGGGCAAATAACCGTTACCCGTGGAAATGTAACCGAAGAATCTGGTAATCTAGCAATAGTAGAAGCGGTCCGTCCAAGATTATTGGAAGCGACAGGGGAAAATAACTTCCGTCTGCCAAACCTTGACGAGCTGGGATTCGAATTTGCCGAGATCATTCAGGGTGTGAATCCGAATGCAGATGTGTTGAAAAGTGGTGCGTTGGAACAGTCGAATGTTGATCTTGCCCAGCAAATGACGGACCTGATTAAAACACAGCGTTCGTATCAGTTCAATGCGCGAACCATTTCCATGAGCGATCAGATGGCGGGCCTCGTCAACCAGCTCAGGTAAGTAACAAAAGGATGTAAGGAGTAACATACCATGCCAACAAAAACGGATAAACCTGTTGAAGAAAAACAGACCAGAAACCAGGCTGCTGAAAAGAAAGAAAAGCAGACTGGAGGCGAGCAGACTGCTGTAAAAGAAAAAGAGCAAACTGCTAAGCCAAAGAAGCAGACCAGAAGCAAGAAAACTGCGGATCAGGATAAAGACTCCAGAAGCAAAAAGCAGGCTGCCGATCAGAAGAAAGAACTTCAACAGCAGAAAGAAAATGAACAAACAGATAAAGCAACCCGAAAAGAACAGAAGCGGAAGCGGAAAGAAGAAAAGCGAAAAAATAAAAAACCCCGTCGCCGCATCTTCCCGATATGGGCGCGAATCATTGTCGTTCTTGTCCTGTGCGTTGTTGCTTTGGCAGCCGGATTGATGGTTGGTTATGGCGTAATTGGTGAGGGCACCCCAAGTGACGCATTGGAGAAAGAAACATGGCAGCACATTATCGATATCGTAATCAAACGCGAACAATAAGCATGTCCCACTCGTGATGGGCGTGCTTTTTTTGCTATAATGATCATAAATGAATCGAACGAAGGAGAGATATGCATGGAAATCGAACAAATTAAAGAAACAATTCCACACCGCTACCCATTTTTACTCGTCGACAAAGTGACGGAAATAGAAGAAGGAAAACGAGTTGTTGCACTGAAAAATGTGACAGCGAATGAACCTTTTTTTCAGGGACATTTCCCGGATTATCCGGTTATGCCCGGCGTGCTGATTGTTGAAGCACTTGCACAAACGGGAGCAATTGCAGTTCTTGGTATTGAAGAAAATAAAGGTAAAATCGGTTTTCTGGCCGGATTGGATAAGTGCCGCTTTAAACGTCAGGTAAAGCCAGGCGATCAGCTCAAATTGGAAGTTGAAATAATCCGCATCAAAGGACCTGTCGGCAAAGGAAAAGGCGTTGCAACAGTTGATGGTGAAGTTGTCTGTGAAGGTGAAATCACATTTGCGATCAAATGAGCCAGAGGGACAGGGACGCTGGTTCACTCGTTTTAACGGCGATGAGACAAGGAGCCTGTCCCCGCGACTCAGACTCAAAGGATTCTCCGCACTTAGTATGTGGAGAATTTTTTTATGTATACCGCGAGCTTTTCGTCCGTTATTTTTTTCGAAAAAATAAGTATCACATTTCCAATTATGGTTAAGCTATGAGCGATAGTGAACTACTAAAGGAGGATATCTTCATGAAAAGAAGGAAAATGTTAATAAAATTCGGTGCGCCGGTTTTGGCACTGTCACTTGTAGCCGCATGCGGAAATGATGACCAGCAGGATCCGGTGGAAGAGGAAGCTCCGGCTGATGAACAAGCCCCTACGGAGGAAGATGCTCCGCTAAATCAGGAAGAGGATAATGGTGATATGAATGGCGGCGAGAATAATCAGGATGGAGACATGAACGACGGAAATGGCGACATGAATAATGATGATGGCACGAATGGCGGCAACGGTGAAAACGGCGGCAATCAGGATCAAAGCGGCAACGGTGGAACGGGCACCGATAATAACAATGACGAGGTCCTGGATGAAGAAAACAATAACCAATAGTTCACATCAACAGCAAAATCCCCTTAATCGTGAGGGGATTTTCGTTTCGCGTTTTTTTTGGAGTGGCTTTTTGTTCTTTTTAAAAGGCTCTTTTCGCAAAGGCTGTTGCTGTTATTCCACAGTTGACATAAACTGCGAACTAAAAATAATTCTGATTCGTTACAGTCAGCGGGAATCTCTGAACGCGCCTATAGCAACATGAAAGACTTGGGATATCCTAAGTCATCACCATTTTTAATCATGTAAGAGCACCTCACGATGATTACTCGGCCAAATGGTGCCCCTTTTCATCGATAGCGCTCGTCTCACGATGATTTCATGGTCAATTCGAGTCCTTTTTCATCGATAGAGTGCGTCTCACGATGATTTCATGGTCAATTCGAGTCCTTTTTCATCGATAGAGTGCGTCTCACGATGATTTCATGGTCAATTCGAGTCCTTTTTCATCGATAGCGCTCGTCTCACGATGGTTTCATAGCCAACTCGAGACCTTTTTCATCGTGAGAGCTTGTTCTTCTAGCTAGTTTGCAGTTTATAAAGATTGTTGAGTAAGGTTCCATTCTCTGAATGACACAAATAGCAACAATCATTTAGAAAACAGCTTTTTAAAAAAATCCCCTTTGAATTGCTCATTATTTCACAATCCATAAAGAACAGCAAAAATCCCCTGCCACAACAGAGGATTTTCAACCTACTATACTTTCATATCTACTGACCCACCAAGTGATGGGTGCGGTGCGGAAGCTGCTTGAGGCTGCTGCAGCATTTCGATTAACTGCTGGCCTTGCTGCTCCATGACACCTTTTACATTTTTCATGACGGCCAAGCTCGCATCAGCGCGAACCTGGCTTTGCGCCATGACCACAGACGCCGCTGCTACATCCATACACATGAGCCTCCTAATTCATAAGTATAGCCATTCATTTCTTTTATCGACAAAAATCGGCGAAATGTAAAACAGAATAGCTAATCCGCCCGAAACATAGTAAAATAGTCTTATACTTGACGGGGGGAAAGTTGATGGGGGATGGAAGGTCAGCAATATACATAATTACACAGCAAACGAAAGCAATTTTATCGAAGGACTCACCGTATTACCGGTCACTTATTATCGAAGGCCAGCGCGAACGGCATTCGACATACCGCCCGGAGCAAATTATTGACCATTCATGTATTCTTTACGGATCGACACTGGAAGGTCGCAGGAACGCGGTCAAAAGCACGTTAAAAATCTGCAGCAAGGTGCCGGTCCCGGTAATACCCGATAAAGGCGTCTACATGCTGCCAACATCGTCGACAAAAAATAAAGATTGCGTCTGGATTTCCTATTACCATATCGAGGACTACGAACAGCGTGATGACAAAACATATGTCACATTCGGCGATGGTACTGGCCTGTATGTAAACACATCCGAAAGTTCTTTTGATTTGCAGTACAAGCGGACAAGCCAGCTTATCGCCAGGCTGAACCGCTCCGCTTTTTTTCCAAAAAGAGAACCATGGAATTTGCTTTGAAATTGATTGTGACCACGGTGCTGAGGTGCTGTGGTTACAGTTTTTTTGGGGGAGGATAACGGTGAAGAGGCGCAACATCGGCAGAACAAGCAAACTCATCAATTACATCCTCGTAACCAACTCCTTGCCAAATTCCCCCCTCCCCATGTAAAATAGAAAAATGACTGACTGGTTAGTACACCACAAAAAATACATGAAACCCATCACCGATTAAGTCGTAATACAAAGCGGGTGTTTAAATGAATGAAAAAAAATTAAGGCTCATCGAAGCGGGGATGAAGTTGTTTGCCGAAAAGGGCTACCACAGCACGTCCATTCAGGAAATTGCTTCTGAAGCGGGTGTTTCCAAAGGGGCATTCTACTTACATTTCCTGTCAAAAGAAGATTTTATCACGACGGCGTTTTACTATTATCATCAGCAAATCGCCGATCACATCGAAAAAGTGAGCACGCAACATCAGGATCCACGGGAAAGCCTGGCGAAGCAGATAGATGTTGTCATTTCGTACCTTTATGAGTTCAAGGACTTCCTTACGATGCAGGTACGGGAAAATATTTCGGCCGGGGAAAATACCGATATGATTCTGCAGCAAATGAAAATGCAAAATTTTCGCTGGCTGCGGCAAAATATTACTGACATTTATGGTGAAAAAATTGAGCCGTATGCAGTTGATATTGTCATCCAGCTGGAAGGGATCATGAGTGGTTATTTTAAATGGATTGTAATTGATGACATCGAGATTGACCGAACGCAAATAGGCGCATATCTGACAAGGCGCATCGATGATATTGTTAATGGCATGCTGGAGCGGCGTGAAACCCCATTAATTATGGAAAAAAACATTCCGGAGCTTTATAAGCAAAATCAGCAGGTAACTGAAATTCTGCTCAAAACCAAGGAAAAAATCAGCACAATCGAATTGCCAAAGGAAAAAACAGAGCAGCTCAATGAGGTCACGGAAATTCTTTTAAAAGAAGTGACTGCCGAAGAACCGAAATACACGATGATTCAGGGGCTGCTGGTACATTTCCAGCGGATTCCTGAACTGGAAAAAGAATGTGAGCAAATCGCACAGTTATTACATATCGATTTGCTGGACTAAATTATAAATGAAGAGGAGTAACATCAATGCGAAAATTGCTTTTAATGTTGGCAGCAATAGCTTTAGTCAGCGTCCTTGCTGCATGTAATCAGAATGAAGAATCAAGCGGGGATAATCAGGAGGAGACGGCTACACCGGTTGAAACGGTTAAAGCGGAAAAAGGAAACCTCGTGATTGAAAAACAACTTTACGGACGGACGGCACCGGCGAGCACCACGCCGATAACCCTTCAAAATCCCGGGGAAATCACCGAACTGGAAGTGGAAAACGGCGAAATGGTTGAAGAGGATGACCTGATCGCAACCATCCAAACAGCACGGGGCAACCAGAATATTTACGCCTCGACGGACGGGGAAATCGCACAATTAAATGGGCAAGAAGGCGCGATGGCATCCAACTCCGAGCCGCTTGCGGTAATTGCCGATTTCAACGACATGAAACTCAATTTCACCGTAACTGCTGACACACTGGATCTTTTTGAAAAAGAAGACACATTCACCGCAACAATAGATGACAAAAAATACGACGCGGAAATCACTTCCATCAGCACGATGCCAAACGACACGGGGCTCTATCCGGTAGAGGCAACGGTTGAGAATAAAGATGACGCCATTTTAGCCGGAATGGTTGCCATCATGAACGTTCCGGAAAACCGCATTAAAGACACGATTATTTTACCAACGGAAGCGATTGTCGAGGAGAGCAGTGAAACGTTTGTTTATGTAATTGAAGATAACAAAGCTGTCAAAAAAACAGTAACCGTAAAAGAAACCCAATCGGCTGAATCGGCGATTGAAGGAGAAGTAAAAGCGGGTGATCAGGTTGTTACAAACGGACAGCTGACACTATCGGACGAAAGCCTTGTCAACGTTGTGGAAAAGGGGAATAAATAGTGAAGCTAGTAAATACATCTGTAAAACGTCCTGTTGGCGTCATCATGATCGTACTGGCAATTATTGCGCTGGGCGTTGTTTCATTGCGCAGTTTGCCGATTGATTTATTTCCGAAAATCAATCTGCCAGTCGCAGTTGTCGCAACGTCTTATGAAGATGCCGCACCACAGGAAGTAGAAAATTTAGTCAGCCGGCCGATTGAGTCGTCAGTAGCGTCGATTGAAGGGATACAGACCGTGCAATCCCAGTCACAATCGGGATCGTCACTTGTTATGATGATGTTTAACAATGGGGTCGACATGGACCAGGCATTGCTTGATGTCCGGGAAAAAGTTGACCAGGTAAAAGGAATGCTGCCTGAAGGAGCCGGGGACCCGAGTGTGCTCAGGTTCAGTCCTGACCAGATGCCAATTATGTGGGTTGGTTTGACCGGGGATGACCCTGCAGCATTAACGCAAATAGCCGAAGATCAAATCGTTCCATTCTTTGAACGCCAAGGCGGTGTAGCATCCGTAACCGTTGAAGGGGCAAAAGAACGGGAAATTCAAATTACCCTGGATCAGGCAAAAATGCAGCAATATGGCGTTTCAGCGCAGACGATTGTCCAGTCGCTCAACAGCACGAACCAGTCTGCATCCGTCGGTTCGGTTGAAAAAGGAAACAAGGACCTTCAGCTTCGGATAACAGGCGAATTTGAGTCTGTTGAGGATATTAAACAAACGATTGTTCAAACGGAATCAGGTGCATCGATACACGTTGACGACGTAGCCGAAGTGAACGATACGTTTAAAAAATCATCAACAACAACACTCGTCAACGGCAAATCATCTGTCGTACTGTCGATTATGAAAAAAACAGACGGCAATACCGTTGAAGTCGCAAACAATATTCAGGACAGCATGGAGGAAATTAAAAGCGAATTACCTGACGGCGCAAATCTGGACGTCATTATCGATACATCCGAGTTTATTGAGATGTCAATCAGTTCTGTAGTCAAAAACATCTTAATTGGTGGCGTTATTTCCATCTTTATTTTGCTGTTATTTTTGAAAAGTGTTCGGGCAACGGTTGTAATCGGATTGTCGATTCCAATCGCAATTATCTCAACATTTACATTAATGTATTTTACCGGCGAAACACTGAACGTACTAACGCTCGGTGGTCTTGCACTCGGCCTCGGAATGATGGTCGACAGCTCGATCGTTATTTTGGAAAATATCTACTCGTACCGGCAGCGCGGCTACACCTTATTTGAATCGGCAACTAAAGGTGCATCAGAGCTGGCGCCGGCCGTCATTGCTTCGACAACAACAACATTGGTGGTTTTTTTACCAATCATTTATGTAGAAGGAATTGCGTCAGACATGTTCACACCGTTGGCACTGGCCGTGTCGTTCTCGCTGATTGCGTCACTTGTTGTAGCAGTAACCCTGGTACCGATGCTTTCCTCAAAATTACTGTCAAAAGCAATGGACAAAGAACAGGGACGCCGCTACTGGTTTGACCGGTTCCTTGGCCGTGTGAACAATGGCTATCGCGGAGTCTTGCGATGGGTGCTGAAGCATCGGAAAACAACCGTGTCCGGTACTCTTATCGCAATCGTTGCCAGCCTGGCGCTGATACCATTAATCGGAGCGGAATTCATCCCTGCCTCAGACCAGGGCCAAATGGAAATCCGGGTTGAAGCGGCACCAGGCAGCACACTGGAACATACCGAGGAAGTTGTAGAGCAGATTAATGAAAAACTGACCGAATATGAAGATGTCATCGAAACGAACTATGTCAGTGTCGGTGGCGGCGGTATGGGAATGATGGGCTCAAGCGGCAACCAGGCAACATACACCATGCAGCTGATCCCATCAACGGACCGGACAAAATCAACAAAGCAAATTGTCCAGGAAATCGATGAAGACGTACAAAATATTCCTGGTGCTGAAATTACTGTAGCTGCAGTCAGTGGCGGAATGGGTATGGGAGATCCCGTACAAATTCAGTTGAACGGACCGGAACATGAAGTACTGCGTGAACTGGCATCCAGTGTGGTTGATCAAATATCCACAGTCAATGGGGTTTACAACGCGACATCTGCCGCATCAGAAGGCGTGCCACAAATGACCATCCAGATCGATGAGGAAAAAGCGGCTACGTACGGATTGAATCAGCAGCAAATAACAAGCCAGATTCAGCTGCGATTCACTGGTCAGATCGCATCACAGTATCGTGAAGATGGCCATGAGATGAACGTAACATTGATGTTCCCAGAGGAAGAACGCAGCACCATCAGCGACCTGCAAAACATGAAAATTCAGTCGCCAACTGGTGTGTCGATCCCACTGGAAGAGGTTGTTACGTTTAAAGAAGTCCAGGGACCAGTCACATTACTGCGTGAAAATCAGCAGCCGCAAATGAATGTGACAAGTGAAGTTGTCGACCGTGACCTGGCAAGTGTCGTTGCAGATGTTGAAGCAGAGCTTGAAGCGATGAATATGCCTGAAGGGTACAGCTATGAAATCGGCGGCCAGGCACAGGACATGGCTGAATCATTTACCGATTTAGCAATCGCCTTAGTGTTCTCGATATTTCTTGTTTATGCGGTCATGGCCGTGCAGTTTGAAAACTTCCTGTTCCCATTCATCATCATGTTTTCACTGCCCGCAACCGTCGTCGGTGTCATGACAGGATTATTTGTGACCGGATTGCCATTAAGCATCCCGGCGTTCATCGGGATCATCATGCTCGCCGGTATCGTCGTCAACAACTCAATCGTGCTCGTTGACTACATCAATATCTTGCGGCGAAAAGGCATGGACCGCTATGAAGCGATCCTGGAAGCGGGACCAAGCCGACTGCGCCCAATCCTGATGACAACCCTGACAACAATCCTGGCAATGGTTCCATTAGCACTCGCACTAGGTGAAGGTGCCGAAATGCAGCAGCCACTGGCAGTTACGATTATCTTCGGACTCGGAATCTCAAGTATATTTACACTGTTGTTGATTCCGGTAGTATATACATTGTTTGATGATCTCGCTGGAAAATTTGTAGGACGGAAAAAGAATAAAGCTTAATGTATGAAGGCTCCCTGCTTTGGCGGGGAGCTTTTTGATGTTTTGCACCGAGTGAATACGAAGGTGCAAAACACCCAAACTCGCGCGACAACACCCAAACTCGCGCGACAACACCCAAACTCGCGCGACAACACCCAAACTCGCGCGACAACACCCAAACTCGCGCGACAACACCCAAACTCGCGCGACAACACCCAAACTCGCGCGACACCCACCCCAAACTCGCGCAAAAGCAGTGCGGTTTCAAAGTGTTGATTTTCGGCGTCTGCCGAAAATCTTCCAATTTAAATGGAAGTGACAAAATTCGACAAAATCCGGGAAGTGACAGGCACCCCCCCCAAACAAGCACCAAAAAAATGGACACCCAACAGGGCGCCCATTCCAAAATTCTACTGCTGCTTCTCATACAAAATCGTCTGAGCAATTCCAATGAAATATTCCGATTCATCAACGATATGGTCGATAACCACTTTGGCAGTATTGTTACCTTGAACAGCTTCACTTTCATTTTTAATTTGCCGGAAGAACTGAATAAACGCAACACTCTCCTGCAGGCAAAATGACACAAGGTCCAACACCTGCTGATACAATGCCGGAGAAAGAGCATCTTTGCTCCTGATTACGGACTCGACAAACCGCTTCGTATGCTGGTGTGTCGTGTTCAGCACTTCTTCCCATCGCTTCAGCGCATCAACATATTCATCTTCCAAACCCGCAACAAGCTCCCGCATCACAACGGTATGCTCCGACTCCTGCATCTTCCAAAACTCCGCCTCATCCAAGATTCGAAGCGGCATTTGACTCCCATAGTAAAACTGCATGCTCTCCTGCCTCCCCCTGATGTAAAAAAATATGTCCAATAATACTTATGCTGAAAACAGGTCGTTCATGCTTGGAAAATACGTAAAAGGGCCCCCAAGCCACAAAGCACAAATACAGAAGCCAAATAGGAGTCAGGCACAGTTTGCTGAAGTTTTTTCTAGATTATTTTACGCGAAGATCCGCTGCCATCACTTGAAATCTTATTAAGTATTTCCTCCGTTGTCGTTTTAGCATCCCCGAAGCACATGTGTGTGTTTTCTTTAAAGAATAATGGGTTTTGCACGCCGGAATAACCGGATGCCATGGAGCGTTTTAAAACGATAACATTTTTTGCATTCCATACTTCAAGCACCGGCATGCCAGCGATGGGGCCGGATGGATTTTCCTGTGCGGACGGGTTCACTGTGTCATTGGCACCAATAACAAGTACTGCGTCTGTTTCAGGAAAATCTTCATTAATTTCATCCATTTCCAAAACAATATCATATGGTACATTTGCTTCCGCCAGAAGTACATTCATATGCCCCGGCAACCGTCCCGCCACAGGATGGATGGCAAACCGTACCTTAATACCCTGATCACGGAGTTTCCTGGTTATCTCTGCTACAGGGTATTGTGCCTGGGCCACTGCCATACCGTAACCTGGTGTAATAATGACCGAATCGGATTGTTTCAGCAGTTCTGCCACATCATCCAGACTAACTTCATGATAGTCGCCGACCGCCGCGTCATCATCACCGGAACTTGTTCCATTATCACCAAAACCACCGGCAATCACGGAAAGGAATGACCGGTTCATCCCCTGACACATTATGTAGGATAAAATCGCACCTGAAGACCCTACTAAAGCACCGGTTATGATTAACAGATCATTTGAAAGCATAAATCCGGATGCCGCAGCAGCCCAGCCGGAAAAAGAGTTTAACATGGAGATGACAACCGGCATATCAGCACCGCCTATTGCCATAACCATCTGCCAGCCAATGAACAAGGCAATACCGGTCATGACAGCAAGGAAAATCAGCGAATTTGCCGCACCTCCATCAAGGATGAATAAAAACATAAGAACAGCTGAAGTAAGTAAAGCCATAAAAAAGACGGCATTCTTAAATGAATAAGACAATGGCCTGGAGCGGATCATGCCATGCAATTTTCCAAAAGCTACAATAGATCCGGTAAGGGTAATCGCACCAATGAAAATACCAAGATATATTTCCGTCAATTCAATAGTTAAAAGAATCCCGTGTAAAGGTTCTCCAGTTTTCATCGCAATAAACGTATTATAACCAACCAATACCGCGGCCAGCCCGACAAAACTGTGCAGCGCAGCAATTAATTCCGGCATCTCGGTCATGTTAACTTTTTTTGCATAAGGAACGCCTACCAGGGCACCTATCAGCATGGCAGCTAAAATGTAAATCCAGCTGTCAACATCCAAATTGACACTTAAAATAGTGGCAATTACTGCAATTGCCATTCCGAAAATACCAAAGACATTTCCTCTTTTCGCCGTTTCCTGTTTGGAAAGACCGCTCAAACTTAAGATAAAAAGGATGGCTGCAATAATATATGCTGCTGTTACTAAACCTTCAGACATTTTTTCTCACCTCTCTTAGCCTTTATTAAACATCTTCAACATGCGTTGTGTGACAGTAAAGCCGCCAAATATATTAATGGAAGCTATCAATATACCAAGAAAAGACAGGATCTGGACTGTAACGTTCGGACTGTTAATCTGCAATAATGCGCCAACGATAATAATTCCCGAGATGGCGTTGGTGACGGACATCAACGGTGTATGCAACGCATGGGTTACATCCCAAATCACATAATAGCCAACGACAATGGCAAGCGCAAAAACGGTAAAATGCCCCAAAAGTTCCGGCGGAGAAACATAGCCTAACCAGCCAAATAATAAAACAGCCGCTCCGCCAAATACATATTTCAGATTGGAAGACTTCGCAGGTGCTTCCGGTTCTGCAGGCTCCTCCTGTTTTTCAGGTTCCTGCTTTTTCGGCGGGACGGACACACTCACTTCAGGCGGCGGATAGGTTATTTCCCCTTTACAAATAACACTCATGTTGCGCAGGACGACATCTTCAAAATCGATGTTTATGGTTCCGTCTTTTTCCTTACAAAGCAGTTTTGCCAGATTTACCAGATTGGTTCCATACATGTCTGATGTTTGGGCCGGCATCCGTCCGGGAAGGTCCGTATAGCCGATCACGTTTACCCCTGAGTCGGTAACCACTACTTCACCCGGAACTGTATATTCACAGTTACCCCCAGTAGCTGCAGCCATATCAACAATGACAGAGCCGGGTTTCATGCTGTCGACCATTTCCTTTGTAACGAGTTTAGGCGCCGGCTTGCCGCGAATAAGTGCGGTTGTAATAATGATATCGACTTCTTTAGCCTGTTCGGCAATCAGCGCCATTTCAGCTTTGATAAATTCATCTGACATCGCTTTGGCATAACCTGTGGACGTCGAACCATCTTCTTCATCATCGAAAGTCACTTCTAAAAATTCCCCGCCCATCGATTCAATTTGTTCCGCCACCTCGGAACGAGCATCAAAGGCACGGACGACTGCCCCAAGTGACTTGCTTGCACCGATTGCCGCCAACCCGGCTACCCCGGCACCAATGATAAACACCTTGGCTGGCGGAACTTTACCTGCTGCAGTAATCTGTCCATTAAGGAAACGCCCAAACGTATGCGCCGCCTCCATTACGGCCCTGTATCCGCCAATGTTAGCCATGGATGAAAGTGCATCCAATGATTGGGCACGGGAAATTCGCGGCACCATATCCATAGCCAGCACATTGATATTTTTTTCAGAAAGTTTGGCAAGTAAATCCGGATCCTGGTCGGGATTGACAAAGCTGACCAGCGTCGCGCCATCCTTGATTTTCATGATTTCTTCCTCATTTGGAGGATTGACTTTGTAGATGACATCAGACTGCCAGACATCATCCGCTTCGATGCATACAGCTCCCGCGGCTGTATACTGTTCATCCGTAAAATTGGCCCGGCTGCCGGCACCGGACTCAACATAAACCTGGAATCCCAGTTTTATCAATTGCTTGACCGTTTTAGGTGTTGCTGCAACGCGAGTCTCACCGGCAAGACTTTCTTTCGGTATTCCAATTCTCATACAATGACCCCCCTTATTCCATTTGTATTTTCCGGATAAAAAAATATCAATGCTTGGTGATGGATATCATAAAATGATAGCGCTTTCATAGATGGTAAAAAAATATAGTAAACTGAATATCAGTGTTTAGCCGGTCTTGTGTGCTGACATCTGTTTGAATGATGGCACGGAAAAAGAAGCACATGATTAGCTGCAAATGTGAAAATGTGCATGCTGCGCGTAAAGGTATTAACCGGAAATTATCTTTTTTGCATGAAACTAACGTGCCTATATTTAATATATCATAAAAAAACCATTGTTGTAATATTCAGGTGTCACATATTTCTAAATATTAAATTTGGCCGCGGCAATTTACAGATAAAAAGGTTATGCACGTAAATTAAAGCTTTACAAATACGGAATAGTCAACTAAGATAAAAGTGAGTAATCACTCATATTACTGAAAAGGAGGCCACACACCATGTCCACCTTCGTTAAAATGGAAAACATCCAGCACAGCTACAACAAAGAAACCGTATTAAAAGAAGTTAACCTCAACATTCCGGAAGGCCAGCTGTTCGGCTTACTCGGACCATCAGGCTCGGGGAAAACGACGATGGTGAAAATTATGATAGGCCTGCTCACTCCCTCGAACGGAACAACCCGCATCGAATCAGAAAAAATGCCATCCTTCAAACAGATGCAAAAGATCGGCTACATGGCTCAGTCCGACGCACTCTATAGTGAATTAACAGCAAGGGAGAATCTGCATTTTTTTGCAAGTATCTATAAGATTCCCAAAAAGCAACAGAAGGAACGTATCGAGGGAGCAGCAAAAATCGTCGATCTCTCCGACCACCTGGACAAAACACTGGAGAAATTTTCAGGGGGGATGAAGCGGCGTATGTCACTGGCCATCGCCATCCTGCATCAGCCCAACCTGCTTATCCTTGATGAGCCGACAGTCGGGATTGATCCGGTTCTGCGCGCGTCCATTTGGGATGAACTGCGGAACATGCAGAAACAGGGTACGACGATTATCATCACTACCCATGTCATGGATGAAGCGGAAAAATGTGATAATCTCGCACTACTGAGAGATGGCCGCATCATCGCCCAGGGCAGTCCGGACGCATTAAAAGAAAAAAGCAGTACAGACACATTGGAGGAAGCATTTTTACACTATGGGGGAGGTGCCGAGCATGCGCATTCAAGCAATCATTAAACGCATCATCCAGCAATTTAAACGCGACAAACGAAGCATCGCGCTAATGATGGTCGCACCACTCCTGGTCATGACGCTTTTGTGGCTTGTACTCGATATGGATCAATACGAACCAACCATCGCAGTCACTGACATTCCGGCACCAATGCAAGATGCACTTGAGGAGCAGGACGCCACCATTCTTGAAACCGATGAAAGTCATGGGGAATGGGCACTGCAGCATGAAACGGCTGATGCACATCTCGTATTTGAAAAAAAGCAGGCAGAACTGACAATGGAAGGGAGCAGCCCAAGCGCAACATCGGCCGTGCAGCGTGTTATAAGCGAGGCCGTTAAACAAATCAACCCGAATGCGCCGGAACTAGAAGTGAATTTTCTCCATGGTTCATCCAACCTGAATTTATTTGACCAGACCGGCTCTGTTTTAATCGGATTTTTTGTATTCTTTTTCGTATTTATCATCGGCGGTGTATCATTTCTTCGGGAACGAACACAGGGAACGCTCGAACGCTTGCTGGCAACCCCGCTGAAGCGCTGGGAAATTGTTGCCGGCTACCTGCTCGGATTCGGTATTTTTATCATCATCCAATCAATCATTATCGCAGCCTTTTCCATTTATGTGCTCGGCATCTACATGGAAGGGTCGTTCGCCGCGGTGCTGGTGATCACATTCCTGCTCGCAATCACAGCACTAAGTCTTAGCACATTGCTGTCAGCCTATGCCAAAAACGAATTTCAGATGTTCCAGTTTATCCCGGTTGTTATTATTCCACAGGTATTCTTTTCCGGTTTGTTCCCGACCGAATCGGTAGAGTGGATTAATGCCATCGGACAAATTATGCCGCTGACGTATGGAGCAGAAGCGTTGAAGGCAATCATGATACAAGGCGAAGGACTGTCCGATGTTATCGTAAACATCGCTTATTTAATCGGCTTTTCAGCAGCATTTATTTTGCTGAATATCATCGCACTGAAACGCCACCGCACATTATAAATACAGGGGGCAGCCACCATGTCAGATATGATCGATGCATTACAAAATGAGGGAAATATGACGCCAAAACAAATCGAAATCGTCAGGGCAGCGATTGAACTGATTTCCGAAAAAGGCTACTACAACACATCAACGAGTGAAATCGCCAAGCGGGCAGGGGTGGCGGAAGGGACAATTTTTCGCCATTACCGTACAAAAAAAGACCTGCTCGTTACGATAGTCAAACCGGTTATCGTGAACTTTACAGCACCTCTCTTTGCAAAAAAACTCGTTGATCAGGTTTTCCAGGAAGATTATAAACACTTTGAGGACCTGCTTTACGCGTTTATTAAAAATCGTTTTGAATTTGCACAGGCTAATATCCCGCTGCTGAAAATTCTTTTGCAGGAATTGGCGTTTCATCCGGAGATACAGGAAGCTTTCAAGCGTGCTTTTCTGGAAAACGTATATCCTGCACTCAATAAGACACTTGATTTTTATAAAGAAAAAGGGGAACTGCAGAATCTGCCGAACGAAACCATCATTCGTGGAATGGCCCCCATAGCAATGGGATTCATCATAAACCGCTTCATCATTCAACCGGATAAAGACTGGGACGACGAAGCGGAAATCAAGCAAACGATTAAAACGATTATGAACGGAATTGGGACATAAGACCAGGGTTGGTCCAGGGGTGGTCCAAGGGGACAGGGCCCGCGGTCCACCATAGTGCGGCCCAGGGTTCCTGTCCCCATGGTTCAAAAAAAGCGCACCAGCTGTCTTAGCCGGTGCGCCATTCATTTATATTTATTAAATCGAAGCCTGATAAATAGATTCCACTGCTTCGTCAAGCTCTTTATTGAATTCCTCATCTGTCTGGTTGGCATTCAAATCCTGCGTCAACGCGCGTGAGAAGCTTGCGATAAGTCCATTATTTTCTTTCAGCTTTTCATTCGCTTCTTCTGTGGCATAACCACCGGAAAGTGCAACAACACGAACAACTTTCGGATGCTCAATCAGTTCTTTATACAAATTAGCAACTGTTGGAATAGTCAACTTCAGCATCACATACTCGTCTTGTCCTAAGTTATCTAGATGGCTCTGAATTTCTGCCTTCAACAGTTCTTCACATTTTTCTTTTTCCGGACTGTTAATATCCACTTCCGGTTCAATAATCGGTACGAGACCGGCATCAATGATTTTTTTGCCGACTTCAAATTGCTGGTCGACAACGGCTTTGATGCCTTCAGGATTTGCTTCCTTAATAACAGAGCGCATCTTCGTTCCAAAGATATGACGCTCATTTGCGCGTTTCAATGTATCATCCAGGTCGTTGATCGGCTTCATCAGCTGCACGCCATTTGATTCATCGGCAAGGCCTTTATCCACTTTCAGAAATGGAACAACGCCTTTTTTCTCAGCCAAATAATCACCTGTGTACATTCCTTCAATTTCGCGGTCCATTGTTTGTTCAAACAGAATAGCACCGATGATACGATCGGAATTGAAAGCAGGGGATGTGATGATTCGCGTGCGCATTCCGTGTACCAAATCAAACATTTCATCCTCGCTGGAATATTGATCTTCTGAAACGCCATATAGGGCCAGTGCTTTTGGTGTACTCCCGCCACTCTGGTCCAGCGCTGCAATAAATCCATCTCCGTTTTTCATTTGTTCAAAGTGTTTTTGATTCATTTAAGACACTCCTTTATTGTAATAAAATTACCTTTATCCGCTTAAGGCAAAATATGTATCTAGGCATAAGCGATTTTTCATTTATATTGTACCATGAATGGAGATTAGGATATAGTCTGAGGCATAATTTTTGATATCAGCGGATCTTATGGCCGATAAATCGACGGACTGCAGCAGATAATACGAATGATAAAGCAATTTGTCATTTCCCGGGAAATAATTTGACAATATTTATCACTGAAGGAAAATCGTGTCTCATTCATAAAAAATCTGTAGCAGAGGACAGATATTGCGACATACGATTGCAAAACATCCGCCACAGAGAGAAAGCATCATCCCGACAGTAAGAACATCAGCCCGAGAACAGAAACATCAGCCCCACAGGCAAAACATCATCCCGAGAGCAGAAACATCAGCTCCACAGAAAAAACATCAGCCCGGTAGCAAGAATATCATCCCTACAGAGAAAACATCCGCCCGACAACCCGAGGGGACAAGCACCGCCTCCCCAAACAAATAAAAAAGCGCACCGACCTCAGCCGGCGCGCCATTCTTCCTCTCGAAAAAATCAAGGTGCCATCATAAACAACCCCACAATCGAAACAAGCGGAATGGCCATAGCCATCGGTGTCCCGATCCTGGCAAAACTGTTGACTGCAGCTTTTGACTCCGCATCAGTATTCACTGCCCGTTGCAATGTCATAAAGAAAACGGCAATCACCATCAACACGATGACAAGCAACCCCGGTATGTACAATTCACTCGTGCTATCCACCGTTGTCATGTTCACCATGCCAAAAACGATTAGCAGAATCGGAATCGCCTCACTGATCGCAACCCCGATAAAAAATTTCGTCTGTACTTTTTCCAGCTGATCCGGATTTTCCCGGATCTTTTCCAGGTTCATTTTAAAAAGAACCATGATCGGAATAAGCGCAAGTACGGACGCTGCAACAAATATGTAAGCCCCCATAAAACTACCTCCTCTCAATATTTACCATCTAAAATTATACGACAGCAACACAAACCCTTCAACAAAGGATTTGCTCCATCCACCACACATTCGATATAATTTAAGACAATTACCCAGCAAAGTCCGACAAGAAGTATATATAGGAGAAAATTTATGATAAATTATACCGACCTGGCGATTGCCTTTTTCATCGCGCTTATCGCCACGTTTCTTTTAACATATCCGGTAAAAAAACTCGCGATCAAGTGGGGCGTCGTTGACCTGCCGAATCATCGCAAAATACATAAAAAAGTGACACCAAGGTTAGGCGGACTAGCCATTTTTCTTGGTGTTTTTTTGGGTGGCCTTTATTTGCAGCCGCACCATGAGCATCTGCCGGAAATCATCCTGGGCGCAATCGTCATTCTCATCACAGGCGCCCTCGACGACCGATACGATATACGGCCCGTCATCAAACTCTCCGGTCAGTTGATTGCATCATCATTCCTGATCTCATCCGGACTGATCATTGACAAAATCACACTCCCATTCATCGGAATGGTTGAACTCGGTTTTTTTAGCGTTCTCATTACCGTACTATGGGTCGTTGGTATAACGAACGCAATTAACCTGATCGACGGACTGGATGGCCTCGCAACAGGGGTCACGACGATTGCGCTGACGAGCATGTTCATCATGGCACTCATTGACACGCAAATCCTGGCAGCTTCATTATGTATCATCTTAATCGGTGCCAATCTTGGCTTTTTATATCATAATTTTTACCCGGCAAAAATTTATATGGGGGACTCCGGTTCAAATTTTCTTGGTTACGCGATTGCTGTCGTGTCAGTGGTCGGCCTATTCAAAAATATCGCCCTGTTCAGTTTCATCATTCCGATTATTGTCCTGGCCGTGCCGATTTTCGACACCTTGTTCGCGATTGCCCGACGTGCTTACAATAAGGAAAATATTATGATGCCTGACAACAAGCACATTCATTACCAGCTGCTCGCAGCAGGTTTCAGCCACCGGAAAACCGTCCTGATCATCTACGCATTCAGTGCGCTTTTCGGAACGATGGCTGTATTATTTTCCTATGCAAGCCTGACTACATCATTCATTATTACATTTTTCGTACTCGTACTGTTGCATATTTTTGCTGAGATTGGTGGTCTCGTTATGGGTGGGAAGAAGCCGATTCTTGATACGATGAAAAAAATATTTAAACGAAGGGAGAAAGATAAGTAATGTTCTGCGATAATGCATTATAATATTTCTAATAAATCTAGTTTCGAGCTCTAGCGCTAATTTTGCAGCTCTAACCACATAGTTTCGAGTTCTCACTCCAGGCCTACATACCGTACAAAAAAATAGAACGTTATCTGTCCGAAAGCAATCAGCTGATCGGAATCCTTGCAGCATTATTGTTTGCCTTCATCACACCATTTTGTTCCTGCTCAACGATTCCGGTCGTGGTAACCATGCTGCGAAAAAATTTGTCGTTCCAGATTGTCATGATATTTCTCTTTGCGTCACCAGTTCTCGACCCTACCATCCTCACGCTGATGGGCGTCATCCTTGGATGGAAAGTTGCATTGATTTATACCATCGTGACAGCAATCGCTTCCGTCATAATCGGGTTTTCCCTGAGCAAGCTCAAGTTTGAACGTTATGTAAAGAATGTTGTGATAACGGGATACGAAGCGGAAACCAAACAATTTAACTGGAGAGGAGCGTGGGACGAAACGATAGCACTTATGAAAAGTGTTTTTCCCTACCTGATTATTGGGGCAGCAATCTGCGCCATCATTCATGGACTGGTCCCGACCGAATGGATTACCCAGTGGCTTGGAAAAGAAATATGGTGGATCGTACCAATCGCCGCTATTATCGGAATTCCACTATACATCCGCCTATCAAGCATGATCCCCATTTCACACGTATTCATCATGAAAGGAATGGCGCTTGGCCCGGTGATGGCAATGATGATCAGTTCAGCCGGGGCCAGCCTGCCGGAACTTATTTTACTGAAATCCATCTTCCAAAAACAGCTGGTAGCCGCATTCGTTGTCTCCGTCATATCCATGGCAACAATATCCGGATTTTTCTTTTACCTGGTTTAATAAGGGAGGTGAGGTTAATGAAGCAATTGATTGTAAAAATCTTCAAAGGAGATAATAAAGAAAGCTGCTGTGAAGTGAAAATCACGGAGGTAAAAGGGGAAACTTGCTGCTCTAAATAAATAAACAGGAGGGCTTTGCGCAAAATTAAACCCTCCTGACTATTCCCTCGGCCGCAACCGCTGATAAATATCCACCGGTACCCATCTATTTCCAAAACCTCTTACACGAATCAATCCCGAATTCCTTTGAAAAACAATTCTAAGGTCAGCCCGCTGCCCCTGCACTCGTTTGCTTTGAAAATGATACGAATCCCAGCCGGTATAATTCGAAACGAGCTGTGAACCGTCTACCTGGTCGGTCACCAAAAGATTTAATGACTTCACAACATTTTCCATTGCCATTTAAAATTCTAAAGAATCCCTGTAAACATAAGTCATCAGAAAAACATCATCTGCCAGAGCGTCCGGGTCCATTTGAATCCCTTTGACAGCAGAAACCTCTTTGATCCATTTAATAATTATTTCCTTATTCATCGTCTAATAATTGTTGAAGATAGTTAGCGCGTTTCCGAAAACTATTCTTTCCCTTTTCTGCCAGATCATCACCTTCTGACCAATTATCCATTTCTTTACGTTCCGACATCAGAGTTGATATATGGGCGTTATCCAGTTCCTCTTCCAAAGCATCAATGTAATCCATTACAGCTATATAGGCATCCTTGGACAATAATATTGCAGCAGTTTTGTTACGGTCAAGCACCTGCATGGAATCCATTTTTTTGAGTGTTTCCTTCCATTCTGTCGACCTGCTCAGCTGGGTCACATTTAAATAGCCATCAATCTGAAAACCGCCACGAACTTTTCCAACAGTCTGTAGCATTTGGTTTGACATAGAATGTACGCCTCCTTTAAATTTCAACTTTACCACCTCCATTATATCATATTATTACACATATAAATGTGATTATATTATGTATTTATTAATGTATTATAGCCTGATTTATAATATGTAAACTTATTAGTTAAAAGTAAATCGTATACAACACCCTAATCTGTAAACACTAACTAACAAGTTACCCCTGAGCAAAATCCGACACCAAACACACACCGCATTTCATCACATATCGCCAAATCCTCCCAAAAAATATCACCACAGAAAACCAACAGCAAATATCGCCAAAATAATCCCGCAAACCTGCATAATGCCAGTAATATGAATTTTGCGAATAAAGACGATTTTTGATATAAAAGGGTAGTGTATAAAAAAAGAACACAGAAGGAGACGAAGCATGGAAGAACGACAGACACTGAAAAAAACACTGAAGCCACACTGGGTATGGGCTATCGCGTTAGGCTCATCGATTGGTTGGGGGGCGTTTGTACAGCCGACAACCTGGATGTCCACAGCAGGTCCATTGGGTGTCATTATCGGTTTTTGTATCGGTGCGTTACTTATGATGCTGATCGCCGTAAGTTATGGATATCTAATTAAAAGTTACCCGGTATCAGGCGGGGAATTTGCATACGCATTTATTAGTCTTGGACGCACGCACGCTTTTATCAGCGGATGGTTCCTTACGCTAGGATATATTTGTATTGTTGCCTTGAACGCATCTGCATTTGCACTAATGGTAAAATTTGTGTTTCCGGCACTGCTGGAGAATATGCATATGTATACAATCGCCGGCTGGGACGTTTATTTTACAGAAGTAATTATTGCATCAGCGGTATTAGGAATTTTTGGTTATTTTAATGTAAAAGGTTCAGGTCTTTCAGGACGCATGCAGTTTGTATTCTGTTCGATCATGGTCATCGGCGTAATCGCCATCACCTTTATGGTCGGGATGCAACCTGGTGCAGGTTTATCAAATGTAGCACCACTATTCCCGACAGAAACGACTGCATTCGCAGCGATTATATCAATTGTGGCGATTGCACCGTGGGCATATGTCGGGTTTGACAATGTACCACAGGCAGCAGAAGAATTTCACTTTTCATCCAGAAAAGCATTTACATTAATTATTCTTGCTATATTTTTCGCAGCATTATTATACAGCATGATGATTATTGCGACGGCTATGATTGAGCCGTGGCAGAATCTTGTAGCACAAGGCGGAAACTGGGGAACAGGAGCGGCGATTCAAGGGCTACTTGGCAACATGGGATTGGTAATTATTGTTACCGCACTGACAATGGGGATCTTCACCGGCCTGAATGGATTCATTATTTCATCAAGCCGTCTGATGTTTGCCATGGCCCGTGCGAAAATATTACCTGAAGCCTTTGCCAAGCTCCATCCAAAACATCAAACACCGTATGTAGGCATTATTTTCACCGTTATCGCAGCAATGCTGGCACCATGGTTCGGCCGCCAAGCACTGGGCTGGGTAGTCGACATGTCATCAATCGGTGTAACTATAGCTTATTTCTATACATGTTATACCGCGTTTACTTTATTTAAATGGTCAAAAGGCAAAGATTTCAATCCGAAGAAACACGTTGTCGCACCGTTTAAAAAAACTATCGCAGGACTGGGTATGCTTGCAAGTGTTACATTCCTCGGATTGCTGCTTATACCAGGATCACCGGCAGCACTTGGAATCGAATCACTGATTGCATTAGCTGCATGGATTGTACTTGGTCTTATATTCTATATGGCCAGACGGTCCGAATTTAATGAGATTCCAAAAGAAGAATTGAATTATTTGATTTTGGGTAATAAGAAGATTGAAGCGAAGAATCGGGCTTAAAAATAACCCCGGAGCGGATGTGGTATCTGCTCCGGGGTTATTACTTACTTATGTATTTTCTTGAGGCATAAAATATGAAAATGGTTTCCACAGTTTCGAAAAGTTAGTAGGGTAATACCTAATAATTTCAATCTCCGTAAAAATCTTTCCTACAGCGTTCGTAAACATGTTAACACCATTTTCTATTTCAAGAAGCGATTTTTTCTTCTCAACTTTACCATCTTTCCCGCTTAAATTGACCAATTCAGCAGATGTACTGACATCCAGCGTTACGGCACGCTTGCCCATAGAAGCCCAATTCTTCTCAAATAACTCCCGATTATAGTATACTTCCTGACCTGTGTACGGATCATTTACAATCACATTTTCTCCGTCTATTCCCGTAATGACAACCGCATGCTCAAAGCGGTTCCATTTAATTTCGTTTCCTTCATCATCCGTCCATGTTGCACTGTGAAACGTTTGCCGCTGCTCGATGGTCGTCCAGGCCATCACTGGTTTTCCGGACCGCACGATATCCAATAGTGAATCGAACGACTGTCCCGTTAAATCAACACCTTTTCCCGGCATGAACTTATCAATCGTTTCCAAAATCGGTCCTTCAAAGACACCAAAACTGCCTTCATCGGAATAGGGATTGCCCACGAATTCTTTATTCGGATTGGCACCCTTCAACTCGCCATCTATTAATCTAACTTTGTCCCCTTTAGGAAGCTTGTCCACCACCTCATATTTACCAAAATCCTCACCGCCCCAGCTTAACAGCATAGCTAAAGATGTCGCCTCACACCCTGTCGGCAGTTGAGGAAATTGATGATATTCAGGTACTCCCTTGATTTTTACTTTTTTATTCGATGCTGATACTTTCCTGCCTTCTGATACAAAAAAACTGCCCAGTAAAACGAAACATAAAAAGACAATAAGTAGTTTCTTTGCCAAAACCTCTCCCCCTGTAATTTGTCAAATTATCAGACTATTTAACTATTAATGTTATAGGAAATATTACTCACAACACCAATATAACATAAATAAGGAAGAATATTTACATATTTTGATATTTTGCGATAATTTATTGCTAAAAAACCGTTTTTCTCAAATTAATGATAAAACAGTGAATTAAATCATAAGTATTAATGTTACGGAATAAATCATAAGGCGGGATAACACCATGAATATTGCTGTAATTGGTACCGGTTATGCAGGTCTTGTTACAGGTGTGTGCTTAGCTGAAATCGGCAACGACGTTACATGCATCGATATAGATGAGGTGAAACTCGAAAAATTACGGAGCGGAAACTCTCCCATTTTTGAAGAAGGATTGGAAGAACTGCTGCAGAAAGGTATTCATCGAAATAAACTGCATTTCACATCGAGCTATGAAGAAGGTCTGGCTGATAAAGAGATTGTTATGATTAGTGTTGGTACGCCACAAAGTGAAGATGGTTCTGCTGATTTATCCACTTTACATACGGCTTGCAAAAACATCGGCGATTATTTACACAATGATACAGTAATTGTAACCAAAAGCACCGTTCCAATTGGTACAAACGAACAAATTAAAAAAATGATCGAACACAATTCGCCAGCCAATATTTCCGTCAAAATCGTTTCTAACCCTGAATTTTTGCGCCAGGGTTCAGCAGTACATGATACATTTTATGGTGATCGAATTGTATTAGGATCAGAAGATAAAGGTGCTTTACAACAGGTGGAGAGACTTTACAAGCCGTTTGGAATTCCAATTATTAAAACGGACACAAGAAGTGCGGAAATGATCAAGTATGCATCCAATGCTTTTTTGGCAACGAAAATCAGTTTCATTAACGAAATTGCCAATCTTTGTGAACATGCGGGTGCGAATGTGGATGATGTTGCAAACGGAATAGGAATGGACGAACGGATCGGAAAGCACTTTTTAAAAGCAGGTATTGGATATGGAGGTTCCTGCTTTCCAAAGGATACGAGCGCGATAATCACCTTTGGTAAGAACTTGGGACGCGATATGCCTATTTTGGAAAGCGTAAATGATGTAAATGAAAAGCAGCACGAATTACTCATAATAAAAATCATGAACAGGTTCGGCAATCTGCAAAATAAAACGATTGCACTACTCGGGTTGGCATTTAAACCTGGGACGGACGATATGCGGAATGCCCCTTCTATTACGGTTGTTCAAAAGATATTAAATGCTGGTGCAACAATCAAAGCTTTTGATCCAGCCGCAGTCCCAAATGCAAAAAGGATCCTGCCGAAAGAAATAAAATATGCAGAAACAATGGAGGAAGCACTTGACAATACAGATTGTGCAGTCATTCTAACCGACTGGAAAGAAATAAAGGAATATCCGATTAATAACTTCAAAAAGTATCTAAACAATCCAATTATATTCGACGGAAGAAACTGTTTCTCTTTAGATGAAATGGAAGCAAGTGGCATAGAATACCAATCCATCGGCCGTCCATCGGTAAATACTAATAGCTAAAGGTGCCTTACAAAACAGGCATCTTTTCTTATTGTTTAAAAACAGCAAGAATGTCTAATAATAGTGGAAGATATAGGAAAAGGGGAGCCCCTTCATGACATCAGATTTACAAAAAAATAAACTAATAAGTGGAATGGAATCTGCATTTATTTATTTTCTGCTGTTGCAGCCCATTTTAGACGTACTAGCGTATTTCGACATACCAGTTTCGATTGTAATTAGAGTTTTAGCGATGGGCGCAGGATTTATATACACCTTGCTGCTTCCGGATAAAAAAGGGAAGAAGACAGTACTCATATATTTTCTAATACTGGGTCTTTTCATGGGGATTAACCTTATCAACAATTACATAGTAAAATATCAATTCATCATAACGTCTGAATTGACTTACATAATAAAAACAGTTTTCTTTATGGAATTACTTATTGTCTATCTGTTTGTAATAAGGTCTTTTTCTGCTAAGGAAAACTGGCAAAAAATTATTCAACAGTGCGTTTTTATTAATATGGCATTTATTTCAGGAGTCATGCTGCTGGCAAGTCTGACAGATACTGCAAAAAGAAGCTATGGTTCACTTGCCAAGGAAGGCCACACCGGCTGGTTTTTTTCAGCGAATGAGCTTAGCATTATTTTAGGCATGGGATTCAGCATGATGATTTTATACATGGTTCAAAAAAAATCACAAGTGACAAAGGTGCAATTGTTACCTTTTATTGGACTAACAATTTGGGCAATGCTTACAGTTGGAACAAAAGTAAGCTTTGGTTCAATTATCATTGTATTGACCGCAGCAATCTTAATTCTCATTATCAAGAGAAGTTGGGTTAATTTTACAACCCTAGCAGCCATGCTTGCCGCGACAATTTTCATAACGCCAAGTACTCCTGTAGGAAATAATTTGCACCTTACGTTTGGCTTGGATATTACAAATCAGCAAAACGTCACACCAGATACAGAAACAACTCCTGAAGAGCAGATGCAAATAGATCAAAAAATCTTAAGCGGCAGAAGTGATTTTTTAAAAAATATAATGAAGCAATATAAAGAAGCGCCAATATCGCAAAAGCTATTTGGTATGGGCCATGGTGGAAATTATACCAATTCACCAAAGTTAATTGAAATGGACTTTCTGGACTGGTATTTCAGCTTTGGTGTCATAGGCTTTGTACTGCTCATGCTGCCATTGATTTATATTGGCTATCGTATCTTGATTAACTTATTCAAATATCATATAAGAAAAATAAGTGTTCCTATAATATTTACTGGTTTATCCGTATGTTTAGGGTTGGGAAGTGCTTTCGTGGCGGGGCATGTTCTGTCATCGCCCGCATCTGGTATATACCTGGCAATCTTTATTGGTTACTTATTCGTACTAACCAAACATAGAACATCATGAAAAAATAAAATGTATAAGGCTGTGGGGAAAGTGGAGAAAATATTGGTAATAAGTACTATGTACCCAAATAAAACAAATCCGACCTTTGGCATTTTCGTTAAAAATCAGGTGGAAGAACTAATAAAACGAGGATTTCAAGTGGATGTTGCTGCAATAAAAGATCCACGAATGGGCACACTATTTGTAGTGAAAAAATATTTCTTATGGATGATCCATATCATCCTCATTTTGCTTACTAAGGGAAAAAAATATGATATTGTCCATGCTCATTACGTATTTCCAAGTGGATGGCTGGCTTTACTGTTCAAAAAACGCTTTCGCACCCGGGTCATTGCAACAGCACATGGCGGCGATTTGGACAAGATGGCAAAAAAAGGACCATTCTTTTTCAAACGGACAAAGCAGATTTTACATGAAGCAGACCATGTTATCGCTGTTGGAGAGGAACTTAAGCATGACATGGTGACAATGTTCGGAGTTGGGAAAAAGAAAATAACGGTTCTTAATATGGGTGTTAACAGGAAGATTTTCGTTCCAATGGATCGAGCGGATGCCAGGAATGCTATTAACATCTCTCAAAATTCAATAATAATCCTGTTTGTCGGCAATATCATCAAAGCCAAAGGAATAACCGAACTCGTTGCAGCATACAGCGGTTTAAAAGAAAATCACCCTAATATAGAGCTTCATTTAATCGGCCCTCAAAAAGAGCCAGCCTTCGTACAGGAACTTAAAAGTAAATATAACGACTTCAACATCCATCCACCAATGAACCAGAAAGAGGTTGCCAAATGGATGGCAGCTGCCGATGTTTTTGTTATTCCATCACATATCGAAGGCTTTGGTCTTGTAGCATTGGAGGCCATGTCCTGCCACACGTCAGTAGTTGGGAGTAATGTTGGTGGATTACATTATTTACTAAGTGACGGAGCGGGAGTATTAATAGAACCAAAAAACAAAAAATCACTAAGCAAAGGAATCGAATCGGTAATTAATAATGATTCACTAAGCAACGAGCTAATTATAAATGGGGAAGTAAAAGCTCAGAGGTATGACCAGGAAAGACTAATCGGTCAACTTATTAAACTATATCACCGTGGATAGGAGCGAATTGAAGTTGGACCAAAAGAAACTACTGCTTATTTCGTCTGTAGGCGGTCATTTAACACAACTGCTGCAGCTTGAACCCCTATTTAAAAATTATCAATACCACATCGTTACAGAAAAGTGTGCAATCACCAAAGAGTTAAAGGACAAATATCCGGTATCTCTGCTTGTTTATGGTGCAAGAAATTACATGCTGCGTTACATATTTAAGTTCTCGTACAATTTGTTAAGGGCATTCGGGATATTTATATACCGCAGACCTGACGTAGTTATTACAACAGGAGCACACACGGCGGTGCCCATGTGCTACATTGCAAAGCTGTTTCGAAAAAAAGTAATATTTATTGAAAGCTTTGCCAAGACCACCAGCCCAACATTATCAGGGAGAATGGTTTACCCGATTGCCGATTTGTTCATTGTTCAATGGGAATCAATGAAAAGAATTTATCCAAAATCCGTAAACGGGGGGTCCATCTATTGATTTTAGTTGTGTTAGGTACCCATGAACTGCCATTTCACCGATTACTGAATGAAGTGGAACGATTGAAAAGTGATAATATTATTAAAGAAGATATTGTTGTCCAGCATGGTCATACAAAATATAAAAGTGACAACATGATTCTTAAGCAATTTGTCAGCTACAATGAAATGGAACTTTTGTATGAGCAGGCAAGATTGATTATTACCCATGCAGGTACAGGTTCAATAATTATGGGAATAAATAAAGGAAAGAGGGTAATTGCATGTCCACGGTTAAAAAAATACCGGGAGCATAATGATGATCATCAGCTACAGATTGTTTCCGCAATGAGGAACCAGGGCCACATTTTAAGTTGGGAAGATGGTACGCCGCTTGAGGATGTTATGAACCAGGCAGAAACCTTTCAGCCCAAACCTTTTCATTCTGGCAGGGAACAGATATATCAAATAATAGAAAACTTTATTAAGGAAGTATAGGCCCCTTGCAAAAGAGCAAGGGGTTAATTGTATAATGTCTTGATTAAACGTTCACTTGATTTTCCATCAGAATACTGATTCCACTCCTCGGCAAAATCTCTAACTGTGGCCATATTAAATTCACCTGTTTGCAGAACATGGATCAAGTCTTCCGTATGTTTCACCACAGGTCCTGGAACAAGCTTATCATAATCCTTCCATAAGCCTTTCACTTGGGCGTACTCTTCCAAATCATATGCATAAAACACCATTGGTTTATTCAGTAATGAAAATTCAAAAGGAATTGACGAATAATCCGTAACTAAAATATCAGTAATGACGAGTATATGATTTATATGAAAATGATTGGATACATCAAAGACAAATCCTGGGTAGTTATTTTCCATTTCAGTTTTTACTTTAGGATGAAGACTTAAAAACAATACATATTCTTCACTAAGTACCTCATGCATTATTTCAATGTCCAACTGAGATGCAGATTGATGCTCACGATAAGTTGGAGCGTATAGGATGACTTTCTTGTTGTTGATGACAGGAAAAGCATTTCTTAGTGTTTGTTCAGCTTCTTTTTTCGCTGCCGAATCAAAAAAGAAATCTGTCCGTGGTATTCCAGTTCTAAGAATACGACTAGTCGGCAGATCAAAAGCAACAGAGAAGATAGCAGCCATTTTATCTGAACCGACAATAACTAAATCAAATCGATCGTAAACGTTTTTAAATCGTTTACATGCATTAGAGTGACGGTTTTCAATTGAATTATCCTTCAGGCCAAACTGCTTTATTGCTCCAGATGCATGCCATAACTGAATGCACTGGGTATTGGACCTAAATTTTGTCACAGAAAGAAACCCATAATAATTATCAATAAAAACTTTTTTAGAAGTAGCCAAATGATAAATGGATCGAACCCAATCAAGAAAGTGTGGGAATCCAAACTTCAAAGTTTTTCGTCTTGGTCCACTTCCGAAATCCATGCTGCATTGATTGGCTTTGAGTATTACAATACTGTCATCCGTTTGTTTTTCCTGTTCATCAATAGTATATAAAATATTTGTTCCAAATGAAGCGACGAATGTGGTTTTTGTCTTTTGAGGTAATAATTTGAACAGGTTAAAAAGCATTCGAAATACCAAAAGGTATAAAGCAATGATAATTTCTCTAACCATTTTTATTTAAATCTGTCTTAATTTTTGTTGTTGATATTCCAATGGTTCGGGGTAAATAAATAACTTCGCAATGTTCTTTTAAATAGTCAAAGTGACCCTTCCAGTCATCGCCCATTACAAAAACATCAACATCATACCTGATCACATCATCCAATTTTTGCTCCCATGTGTCTTCAGGAATCACTTCATTTACATAGCGGACGGCTTCCAGGATGGCTTTGCGCTGTTCGAAAGTATAATACGCTTTTTTACCTTTTAAATCATTAAACTCATCAGATGAAATACCAACAATTAGATAGTCGCCGTATTCCTTGGCACGACGCAATAAATTTATATGACCAGTATGAAGGATATCGAATGTCCCGTATGTGATTACTTTTTTCATAATAAAACCTCCATTTCAAAAAGGTTTATATTATATAATAGTATGCATTATATATATAAAGTTAATCAAAAATTAAATGCGATACAAACTAAAAAACCCAGAGACTACAGTATAACTGTTCTCCAGGCCTTTAGACTTGATCGACAACTTCCTTATATTGTTCTTCTTCAGTATAGATTGCTTTAATCAACTTTTTACTTGAAAGTCCTTTTGAGTATTGGTTCCACTGTTCTGCAAATGAACGAATACGAATCATGTCAAAATTGTTGGTTCTAATTACATCAATTAAGTCGTCCGTTGTTCTGACAACAGGACCAGGGACAAGATGTTCATAATCTTCCCAAAAACCTCTTGTTTTTGCATACTTGTCCAAATCATAGGAAAAGAATACCATAGGTCTCTCCAATAATGAAAATTCAAATGGAATAGACGAGTAATCAGAAATTAGTATATCTGAAACTACCAATAAATGATTTATATCATGATAATTAGAAACATTGATAACAAAATCAGGATACCTGTTCTGGTATGCTTCCTCTATTGCCGGGTGAAGACGTAGGAACAACACATATTCATCCTTGAACTCACGGTACATCTTATCAATATTCAGTTCAATGTCAGTCTTCTTTAATTCGTTATCACGATAGGTTGGTGCATATAAAATAACTTTCTTTCCAATAATAATAGGAAAGTCTTGTGTCAAAGATTGTTCTGCTTTGTTTTTAGCTTCTTCATCAAAAAAGAAATCACTTCTTGGTATTCCGGTTCGCAATATTTGCTCATTTGAAATACCAAAGCTTTCTTTAAAAATAGTTGCCATACGTTCAGAACCAATGACAACATGATCAAACCGGCTATACACTTTTTGGAATCGTTTATATGCCCGGTGGTATCTCTTTTGAATAGAAGGGTCCTTTAGGGCAAACTTTTTAATCGCCCCAGCAGCATGCCACAACTGAATACATTGTACATTAGGTTTGAAATCGGTCACAGCTAAAAAGCCATAATAATTATCAACTATAACTTTTTGAGTGGTTGCCAGGTGATAAATGGACTGAATCCAGTCTATTATATTAACAGTCTCAAAGTTTAATATTGTCCTGTTCGATGATTCTTCAAAGCTGACCTTGCAATGGGAGGTCTTAAGAATAACAACCTGATAATCAGACTGTTTTTCAAGTTCTTTTACTGTGTACAAAATATTATCCCCAAATGAAGCAACGAATGTTGTTTTCTTCTTCTGGGGAAATAGTTTAAAAATATAAAAGAACACACGAAAAAAGGTAAGGTACACTGAGATTATCAGTTCTCTAGCCATTATTCGTTTTATTCAAATCCGTTTTGATTTTAGTGGTTGATATCCCAACTGTTCTTGGCAAATAAACAACTTCACAATATTCTTTAAGGAAGTCAAATTTACCAGTCCAGTCGTCTCCCATTACAAACACATCTATATCATGTTTTTGAACATCTTCAACTTTTTGTTCCCATGTGTACTCAGGAATTACTTCATCAACATAACGAATCGCTTCAAGAATTGCTTTACGTTGCTCAAAGCTGTAGTAAGCTTCTTTTCCTTTAAGTGCATTAAATTCATCTGCTGAAATAGCAACAACCAGGTAATCGCCCAGTTCTTTTGCGCGGCGCAATATATTAATATGACCAGTATGAAGTAAATCAAAAGTTCCGTATGTGATTACTTTCTTCATCTAAGTTACCTCCATCTGATGATGTGATATTTTTATAATACTATATTGATTTTACATTAGCTTTACAAATACTTCTCAGTTTCTTAATAATCACTGACATAAATTATACTATGAAACTGCAAAAATATAAAGCTACAATTTTTGCTAATTAAAAAACACCAAACGCTAGATAACTAGCATTTGGTGTTGGAAAAAATAAAGATTACTTAAGGTTATTTAATTTCTTGAATATAACTTCCGTCTTTCCCATCACTAACCCAAGCTTTCTTTCCGTTGTAATAGACTTGGTACCATTCGTTATTTGTAACATAGTTGTTATTGTTGTCTATAACAGCTTTCATGAAAATGTTACTTACTTGCCCCAAGGTATTACCACCTGGAGTTTCACGGACATTTAAGTTAGTAGCTGTGATCTGAAGTAAATTTTGTATCTCTACATAGTCACCGTGAACCCAACCGGTATTATCATCATACCTAACTTTATTCCAAGCACCATTAGTACTAATTACTTCAATTGTAGATCCGTTTGGTATACTACCAATGATAGAACCATCTGGTTTTTTTCTAAGGTTAAGATTATCGTTTCCAGTATCAGTAAGACCAAATACGCCACTTGGATAACCCTTGTCGAGTTCTGGCTTAACCACATTCATTGTTTTGCTCACACTGTTACTAGTTACTTGAGCCTGTACTTTAGATGAATTCAACTTATTTATATAATCACCATGAGCCCATCCAAATTTACCATTATATTTAACATTGTACCATTCACCATCAGTACCAATTATTTTGACTGTGGAACCGTCTGGTATTTTGCCAATAATAGTACCATTAGGGCTATTTCTTAAGTTCAGATTTTCATTTCCAGAGTCTGTAACACCAAATGTACCACTCGAATCTGGTTGACTACTAAATTGGGGTACATCATAAACTAGTGTGTAATTATTTATTAAATCGTAAATTTCACTTATTCTACTGGTTTGTGCAACCGCCCAGGCAACGTGTGTGGCATATTGGTGCGTCCCGGGATTAGCTGGATTCCAACGCATTTTATACAACGTATCTTGCCCTTTTTGTATATAATAAGTTGAAACTCCACTGGCTCCACCTAATATAGCTGCTGATGGAGTAAACCAACCCTTCTCGAAAGCGTATTTTGCTCCGCATTCAAGTGGACATTCATCACGTGCACCATAGCCATACATATTATAAACAGTATGAACAGCATTTTTTGGGTTTACTACATTTCCACTTCCATCAACTGGTACTCCTGCAGCCAATGTAGATGTCCCATTAGCTGTTTCATGTAGGGTGTGGGCAATTAAGTAAGCTTCATTAATATTATATCTTCTTCCAGCATCAATAAACGCTTGTCCTGTTCCCTCTAGTGAACCTTTACCTTTAAGTATATTCCTATTAATCTCTTTCGCATTTAACCCAGCAGATTGGGAGAGATCCAGAAATTGAAAATAAGCATCTGTATTTTCGGTAAAATTAGACGGATTAGCATAATACTCTACTTGTTCGCGAGTAGCTGGTATAGTCCCCGCACCATTAGCCTTAGGTGTTTTAGTCATTTGGATATCTACCATTGTCTCAAATGTATAGTTGTACTTTGTAACGTTTGTTACATCACCAATTGTTACATCAGCCCGATTAATATAAATGGTTTTACGAATACCATCTACGTACACAAAACCTTGATACCAATTTGGTGAGAATGTATCAAAATATAGTATACTGCCTTCACTGTAATCTTTCACAACGCGTGAGTTTCTGGAAGCCCTGGAATAAACGTTAGTAGGATTTGCTATTGCGCGACCTTTCAAAGCTTCTTGTTTATCATAAATACCTTCAACATGGTTATTGTGAATGTAACCGGTTCTACGCTTTCCGTTCACATAAACAAGTGCTTCATACCAATTACTAGTAAAGGTCTTATAATAAAGGATTGAGCCTTGACTATAACTTTTTAGTTTGCCAGAATGTGTAGAAGCCCTTGAATAGACAGCTGTTGGACTTTTTAACCCAATTCCTTTTAAAACCTTTTGATTATCAACGATTTCTTCCACATGTGACTTATGAATATATCCGGTAGTAGGATTGCCATCCACATAAACAAGTGCTTCATACCAGCTGTTTGTAAAGGTTTTGTAATAAAGCACAGAACCTTGACCATAGGTTTTAAGTTTACTAGAATTGGTTGAAGCTTTTGAATAGACAGCTGTTGGACTTTTCAATCCGATTCCTTTTAAAACCTTCTGGTCATTTATTATATTATCCACATGTGATTTGTTAATATATCCTGTTTTTCTGTCTCCATTCACATAAACTATAGCTTCATACCAACCACTTGTATAAGTTTTATAGTAAAGAATTGAGCCTTGATCATAGGATTTTAGTTTACCTGAATTTGTAGTTGCTTCAGAGTATACGGATGTAGGATTTTTATTTCCGACTCCCTTTATAACCTTTTGATTTTTAACAGAATTTTCTACATCGGACTTGTGAATATATCCGTTCTGACTTTTTCCATTCACATAAACTATAGCACGATACCAATTGGATGAATGAGGCATGTATAATAGTATAGATCCTTTTCTATAGGATTTTATAACATCTGACCTTGAAGTATTACTATAAACATTTGTAGGATCCTTTAATGCCACACCCTCATAAACAGTAGCTGCCTGAACTGTATTGTTATTCATTGGAAAGGCTACTAAGGATAAGACTAAGCCTAAAAGACAACTAATTAGTAAAAACTTTCTTAGGTGATATTTTTCCAATTTAATGTTGTTCCTCCTTTCAATAATTTTTAACTTGTTATCAACAGATCGTTAGATTCTCCTAACAAACTACTGAATGTTTATATTATCGCAGGAAATAACAAAAATGTTAAGAGAATGTTGTAAAATAAAATATATTTTATAATATATCGTTCTTTTTTCATGGTTATTGTAGAAATTTGTAGTAAATTATCAAAAAAACTTTTTAATATATAACTAGTTTGGTAATATTACAATGTAATTATTTTAATTTAAGGAGTTTTATATGATAAGCAATAATCAGTCCTTTAACAATAAATCAATTTTTTAATTCAATTATTTATTTTGCTTATTTTAAATACGATGATTCGGACACAATTTGATGTCTTGAATGACATCGGAAATATAAGTATAAATCTCACCTTGATTTTTATGTTTGTTTTTTTAGTTAAAAGTTTTTTAGAGGGAAGTAATTTTGATTTTCAGTTGCTGAATGTTTACATTGCAGTTTTCTTGCTTATCTTAATTTATAGTATCAGTTTTATAATTAGTGATAATGCTGATAGTCTATATTTTACAAAATTAATATTATTATTCTTATTTATTTTAGGATCTATGAAAATCCAATGGAAACCTGGACATATTAAAGCTATAGCCTATTTATTGGGAATCGTGTTATTATTTTTATTCATTCATTGGGTAAAAATGGACTTTCCTAGTTACAAATTTAAAAGTATATTTAGAAACCCTAATTATCTCGCAGTATTTTTATTTTGTATGCTTTATTTTAAAATTATTGCGATTAAGTATGGAAGCAATCTGGAACGCTTATATTTTTCCTTTTTAATTCTATTAAACCTAGTGTTGATATATAATACGAGTAGTAGATCCGTTGTGGTGGCTATAGGGGTAATTCTTATAACGTGGATAATTTTAAGGCAATTCACCCGTATTTATCCATATTTACTTCATATTATAGTTACACTAAATATTATATTTATAATTTTGTATGTTAGGTTAAAGGACACTAGTATTGGAATATTCCTCGATAATATAAGCCGTACGTTATTTAATAAGTCATTTTTTTCTGGTAGAAGTGATTTATGGGAAGGGGTATTGCAAGCGGGTGTTGAAAAACCGGTTATGGGCTACGGAGTAGGCATTAATGCCAGTGACGTTACTGAAATTAAATTAACTGCGCATAATCAATATTTACAAACATTCTTGGAAGTTGGATTAATTGGCTTTGCTGTCTTTGTATTTTTGTTATTTTGTATTTGGAAACTATTAATTAGAAGGTTAGATAATTTCACGGCTAAATGGTCAGCTTGTTTCTTTTTAGGGATATTAGTCTATGAAAACTTTGAATTAACACTGTTTCAAAATAATTACTCAATAGCATTTTTTCAGTGGCTGATTATAACTATAGGTATTACTTTCAGTTATAAAACTGAACAAAATAATACAGACGGTGTTTCTCGCTAAGAGATACCGTCTGTATTTAGTTTAGATTATGGATTAGACTCTTTTATTTATGATTGCATCAAAAATTCTCTTATTATTATTGTTATCAGTATAGGAAAAAACAAGATTCTTTCGTTTTTTTACTGCAGGTGCTTCTGTAAAATCATTGGTAATATACTTTTCAATAGAATCAATAAGCATTTCTTTATCATTACATATGTCACCGAGAAATGTTTCATTAATAGGCCTCAGAATTCCATTTTTAAAGAATCGATCAAAATCAAAATGATAAAAGAGGACTGGTTTCCTCATATAGTTAAAATCGAAAGAAACTGAGGAATAATCAGTTATTAGTAAATTATTATTAATTAGTAGGTCTTGGACATTTGATTGACCGAATTTGATGATACTAGTATGGTCTGATTTAAGTTCTTGAAAATATTGAATATATGGTTGCATTCGATAGTGCACATAGAAGTCCAGTTTTATATTGTTTTCCTCTAATATAGCGGATAGTCGTTCATCTACCAATAATTCTCTATATCTATTGAAATATTCAGAGTCAAGGAATTCGTTTTCTTTTATCCAATCTCTCCAAGTAGGAATTATTATAATTGACCTTTCAGTCTGATGACTTTTCTTTAACTGATCGAAACGGGATAGACCTGTAATTTTCACTTCATCTAGGTTATAGCCCATTTGTTTAGTTACAAGTTCAAATTCAGGGGTTGAGCTGACACAAAATAAATTAAAAGGGTATTGGTAATGTTTCTTATAATAGTCGACTTTTTTCCGTCCAAGTACACCGTGTTGTAAAAACACTCGTGAATTTTCCTGATAGTTAAACCAATCAATGCCTCTTGTTGGCAAAATGTATTCCAAATCATGGGATCCTATGAAAGTTTTTGCAATAGCAGCAATTCTAAAGTGTTTCATTGAGCCGAATGTAATCACATTTCCCAGGCCGCTTAGATTTTTCATATCTGGGGAATTTTCTTTTACAACATAATATATATCTTTTTCAGGAAAATTTTCTCTACAATATTTAAAAAAATGAAATCCTGTATCCTGTGCTGTATCTGGTCTTTCTCCAATCAACCATACATCTTTATTAGCGTTAATTTTTCTATCATAAGTTTGTCCATATTTAAGGTATAACATTTTACTTAAAGAGTAAGCATAAGTTTCCAGTTTAAAGTTCCCTCCTGGAGTGTAAAGTAAAAAACTCCGCATGCTTTTTTTATTATACATTAATGAGTTAGTATCAAGTGGGTCATCGACTAAATAACTATATTCTTTACAACCTAAACCTCTCTCTTTAATTTGATCCCCATATATAAGTTGGATATAAAAATCAAAGACTTCCATTTGAGTGCCCTGGAGAGAGAAAATCTCTTTTAGAGGAATACTAATATCAAAACCGGAATACCTGTAATCGTCTTCAATTAAATCAGGAATCTCTATATTATCAATAGCAAACTTAATTTCCTTTCCAGAATTTCTCTTTTTTACTATAATATTACGCTGCAAGCTTTTTGGAGTATTAAAATTAACAAGATTATAGTAGGCAAACCCCTTAAAGTTAACGTTCTTGTCGTTGATTGAATAAGAAAGAACATTTCTATTTATTTTTAAACCAGTTAGTGAAATGGAAAGGTTGTTATTAATAGTTTGATAAAAATAAGTTTGAAAAAGTTCTGGACCATTTAATTCGATGCAAGTATTTTTTTCTAAATTTACTGAGTCATTCACCTTTATACGAAGTAAATAGTTACTGTTATTAATTGGAACCTGTATAAATAGATCCCACCTAGTACCTGTTAGCTTTTTTGGAATGATATCATTATAATCCAAGTTAATAGTAATATAAAAAATATTATTGGGTGACTTAGTATATGAAAATGGTGTTGTGAGTTCCTTATCGGAATTTCTCTGTTTAATAATTAACCTTGCATCCGACAACCTTTTACTATCAATAAACTCACTTTCAACAAGGCCAGCTGTTAAGTTGGCTGTATGGTCATCGCTAAGACCACTTTTGAGGTTAGAGATTTTTACAGTTGGTGTATATATTTTTGAAGAGAGTGAACCCTTTTCAGTAATATAGCATTTTACCCCAAAAGTTAAATTGTTATTATTGAATAGTAATGAACGAGTCCAATCAAAAATATTTCCATCATCAATTTTCAGCCGGTATTTTTTGTCATTATTATACAACAGAAAATAGTCCCATGTGCCCTTAGAAAATTCACTACTATTGAAATTGATAGTAGATTCCCAGTAATTTGAACTAATCCAGTTTAAAGGGAATGTATATGTCACTTCAGTTTTCCTTTTTTTAATAAGTAGTAGTATTGTATCATTGTTGGAAATTTCCGATCTTATTATTCCTCGTATTGTTAAGGTATCGTTTTTTTGTACATCGATGAAGTTAATGGTATACGGCGAAGCTATTTTTTTCGTCACATTATTGCCTCCTTTGAACAAGCTTCAATGAATCATTTTGTGTAGATTAACTATATCAAACAGTCTAAAGTTCGTCACTTTATTAAAAAGAGCATCTAATTAAATAGATGCTCAAATTTAATAATCCAACTTTAATAAATGGCTTTACTGTTTAAATTTATATGCCCGATAACTAATGAGGTCCTCATCATGTGGATAAAAGGTAAATAAAGCTTCGCCTGTAGAGAAGTTCAGTTCTGTAAAGTGGGCTTCGTTATTATCACCGCTTCCCCAGCCAATTAAAATAGTGTCTTTAGCCTCGTTAATCATTTGAACTGATCCACGCGTTTTAGAAAACTCTCCAGTTTCATATTCCTCGTAATTTTCTACTTCCTTATTTTCTTCATCCAATTTAATCTTTACAATAGAAGTTTCCGCCTCTTTATCGCGTAAAGGATCATCTTCATCAACTATTGGGTATGGTGCTGCGGGCAAAATATTACCATTGTTGAAGAATAATATTGTACCATCACTCAGAAATGATAATTTATGCTGGCGGCTGAACAATTGCTCCTCAGTTAATCCAAATTGATCACCTTTACCACCGAGAGTCCACATTATCTCTCCGGTTTCACGATTAAGTTTAACTATAGAGCTTAAGTTCCGAAAAGAGACTATAAGATTACCATCATCTGGATCTATTGCTAATGAGTTGTAATGCATGTAATCTGCATACCTGGAATGTGTATTAGTAAAATCATTATGCTCAGTACTTAATCCATATAATTTTTGATGCTCTGTGCTTTTCCATTCCCAGACAACCTCATTATCTTTAATTTCCTGTAAATATGTTGCTATAACTCTTGTTCCAAATTGGTTTTGTTTAATGTCAGAAGGGATATTATTAACTTCTTCAGGATAATAAGAACTAATAATATAATGGCCAAGCTCAATAAATACAAATTCGTGACTTTCTAAAGGATTTGTTGAAACAAGATTGGTAGATTTAATTGATTCCACTTCATCGACGACATTATAATCGGCATCCATTACTACTGCTTTTGTAGGATGGTAGCCAATTCCGGGAACTTTTTCGTGGCCATTGTTTCTTACAAGGTAACTATAATATATTTCGCCTTCATCTGTTTTATTTAATTTGAAGTCAAATGAAAAGGCTGTACCTACATTTTTATAATAAACTATTTGACCATTTGTACTTAGTTTTACAATGTAGTCACCGTAAGAAAAATAGTAGAAACCATCTGAAGCTCCATTATTCTCATATTCATAGTCAGACAAAAAGTCCGGAAGAGTTTTTATCTGGTAATCCGTACCATCCACTGTAAGAGTAATATAGTTGTCTTCACTAATAGAATTAAGTTCTAATTCGTATTTATCCTTACCAGTTACGTCATGACCATTTATTTGAACGTTATGATCTGATAACGTCCTAAGGTCAATAACATTACTTGCCTCAGTTGTTAATGATTTAATTTCATATTCCTTCTCTGAATTCTCTAAGTCTATTTCAGGCAGAGGAATCCAATTGTAATCCTTAGGAAACGAGTTCTCTCCACTGTTATTCGTATCCTGCTGATTATTTGTTTTGTCGGTTGTGACTGACTGAGCCTGTTGAGAACCTGAATCGGTGACATAATACGTAACAGCGGCTACTAATAACGTGTAAAGTATTATGCCAATAACAGCAATTATTCGTTTATTGACTTTCATAAATTTCGCTCCTTATTAGTTTGATTAAATAAGTAAAAATCTTACCAATCTGATTTTTTAATTATTGTCAAAAGAGATTCCGAAGTTACAAGGTTATTATAGCATTTCTTTTATATCGGGTATATAGGATTATTAAGGTATTTATTAGGTATTGAAGCAATTATGACCATATTTAAATTGGAAGTGCAACTTCAGCTAAAGAAAAAACTTAAGCCGAAATAGAATAAAGCAATAGTTCACTTGACTGACGAAGATTTTTAGTGAACTATTGCTTGGGATAAAGGTGTTTTGTTGGATTACATATTCCTATTTAATATTTATGCCAAGGTTATCAGCAATTGTCGTATAAAAGTCTATATTTTTCCTTTTATACTTAACAATGTTCCTTGAATTCATTTTAATAGGTACTTTTTTGTAATGATCGTATTTTATAAATATAGCATAGCTAAAATCAGACAGATTTTCTAATTGGTGGTATGGTATATCGACTTCAAATAAATTTTCTTCTAAGTGGTTAATTGAAAATTCAATTTGGATCAAATCGTTATTCCTTTTTCTCGCCACTAGGTTTTCAACTTTATTTAAATTGTCTCCATACATTCTAAAATTTATAGTTAATTTATCATCCTTTTTAACAGAAGTTTGATGGACTGCTAAAGTGTTGATTCTGGCCAAACTGTACTTATCATCAAAAGGCAAGCGATAATAAGGCAAGTTATCCTTGATACAATAATCTTTGATTGGTTCATATCTGTTCCAATTAATTAGCTTAACAATATCCTCGTATCTTTCTTCAAGGAATAAATCCACTAGCACTTTATGCCATTCTTCCCAGAAAATGTCCTTAATATTATATTTTAATTTATCTGTTGTAGCTAACACTTCTTTAAATTTCTTATAATACTTTTCCTTTTCCTGGGATTTTAAGAAGTGCCCTCTGTCAAACAAACGTGTAATACAATCGAACTCATATAATCGATTTAACATCATTTTTTCTATTTTCACAGGTAAATCTTTGTCGATAACATAATTTATCAATGAAATGTTAGTGTCTGTTTTTTCAAATATTGACGTAGTGGTAGTGAAACTTGCATTATCTTTAAAACGATTTATATAATAAATAACATCTTTACTGGTTGATATAAAATCACAATTTATTAAAACGTCAAAAAAGAATTGTTTGTCCTCAGCAAATTTCATGTCAGGAAATTTGATGTTTTTATTCCTAAGAAAATCAGTTTTTACCATTCTTCCTGTTGGTGACATGTGATAGAATAATCGATCAATTTCAATTGGGTTAACTGATTCTCTGTCCGCCCAATTATTATATTCTCCTACAATGGATTGTCCTTTATCTGTTAATTTTATTGATTTTCCAATTGCATAATTATTATTGGATTTTTCTAAAAGGTCATACAGCACTTTAATTCCATTCTCATGTAACCAGTCATCGGAATCCAAGAACATAATGTATTTTCCTTTTGCTAAATCAATCCCTAGATTTCGGGGCTTTGAAGGAGATCCAGTATTTTTTTTCAAAAATACTGGTATAATATTGTTATGCTTTTTAGAGTATTTTAGAGAAAGGGTACGCGAGTTGTCTTCAGATTTATCATCTATTAATAATAATTCTATATTTTCAAATCCAATTGTTTGTTTAATAATTGAGTCAACTGTCTTAGACATTGTTTTTTCTGCATTATAAACAGGGATTATAACAGTCACTATAAAGCTTGTATTTTTACTTTTATTGTGAATGTAATATCCGTTTTTGTTATATTTAACTTTATTGGCAAATTTTTTTTCGCTCATTATAGTGGAGTTTAAACGATTGATTAATGAATTCATAAATTATCCTCCTTGTTACTAAAAGTCTTCTTTTAGTATAAGTCTGATATATAATAAAATCAATTTTAAAATTGATAATATTAACTAATACCAATATAATATTGGATAAACTTGCAACATGAAAGGAGTAACTTCCAATGGGGGTAGACAATGTGAAAAATAACCGAATAATGGATATTTCCCTTAAAAATAATATTTTTTTTATTACATTACCTGTAAAGGAAAGCTTTCTACATAATACTGAAGAATATTATTTCACATTAGAAGAACGATATACCAATAAAGAATTACTTGTTAAAACCACTGTTCTAAAACACTTAGAAGATTTTTGTGTATTCGAATTAGCAATATCATTTAATGAACTAAAACACACATTTTTAGAAAGTGATATTTGGGATTTATATTTAAAAATAAAAAATGATGAGGAGATGAAAAAACACAGGATAGATAGCAATTATGGTAACATTCGTTTTTCAACAATTGTTATCCCAGATAAAAGTAAAATGTTTTACCCGTATACAACAAAAAAAGGTAAGTTATCATTTAGATTAAATAATTATTTTTTGTATTCAAAATTTGAATCAGTTAATTTATCTGAAGATAGCATTTCTTTCTCGGGATATTTTAATTTTCCACCACATTATAAAACTGATGATTATAATATTAAAGAGTTAAAATTAATTGTTAATGATAGTATTTCTAACGATGAAATAGAGGTGCCAATAGAAAGATTCCGGCGCAATGATTTGAGTGAAAAGTATGAAGGAAATGAAAAACTAATGGAGTGTGGAATTAAGGGAGTATTTGCAATCCCACCGAATTTAAATATAGACAAAAGGCACAACTTTAAATTTTATTTGGAAATGAAGTATGAGAAAGACAATGAATTGATGCAGATGAGAAGCTCAAGAATTAGAATGGATCACCATTCTAACAACTACCCGATAAAAAAAATAATCAATTATCAAGGTCAAAAAGTAAAGTTATTTATTAAACCCACAAGTGAATCGAAATATCTTTCCTTTCAGATGTCAAAATATAGTTTTAAAAATGAGGCGCTTAAAACAGTAAAATCTAAATGGGTGGAGTTACGAAGAAGTGACATGTTACTGAAAATATACAAAACTATTTTTTCTTCGCTTGGAAAGTTACCAGCTAAGAATAATACGATTATGTTCGAAAGTTTCCTTGGTAAGCAATTCAGTGACAGTCCAAGGGCTATATATGAATATCTTTTGGAGCATCATCCCGAGTATAAAATGTACTGGAGCGCCGATAGGCGGTATATGGAATTTTTTGAGGGGAAGAATGTGAACCATGTCAGAAGATTTTCGATTAAGTGGTTATTACTTATGTCCAGAGCTGAATATTGGGTATGCAATAGCCGGTTACCATTGTGGATCCCAAAACCCAAGCACACCACTTATCTGCAGACTTGGCACGGAACCCCTTTAAAACGATTAGCTACTGATATGGAAGAAGTTCATATGCCCGGAACAAATGCTGCGAAATACAAACAAAACTTTGTTAAAGCCACTAGTAGGTGGGATTTTCTTGTTTCACCGAATGCTTACTCGTCTGAAATATTCAAAAGAGCTTTTCAATTTAATGGTAAAATGATTGAGAGTGGATATCCAAGAAATGACTTTCTTTTTATTAATAATAATAAAGAAACGATAGAAGGGATTAAGAAAAGATGTAATTTGCCAATAGATAAAAAAGTTATATTATATGCACCAACATGGAGAGACAATCAATACTATGCAAAAGGGAAATATAGATTTTCTTTACAGATGGAGCTAGATCAAATGAAAGAGGAACTTGGGGATGAGTACGTTATTCTGTTGAGACTACATTATTTAGTTGCCGAGAAACTGGATTTACAGGATTACCAAGATTTTGTATATGATTTCTCCTTTCATGAGGATATACGAGAATTGTATTTAATTTCTGATATACTGATTACAGATTATTCTTCTGTTTTCTTTGATTATGCAAATTTGAAACGTCCAATGATATTCTTTGTGTATGATATTGATGATTATCGGGATAATCTTCGTGGATTTTATTTCAACTTCGAAGCTAAAGCCCCAGGCCCGTTGGTTAAATCAACTGATGAAATAATAAGAGTAGTAAAAAACATTGAAAAAGATGGATTTCAACCTACAAATACAACTGAAGCTTTTTATGAGAGGTTCTGTTATTTAGAAGATGGACATGCGAGCGAACGAGTTGTAAAAGGAGTATTTAATGATTAAATACTAAGGCTTATTCCGATTATAGGTATAAGCCTTTTTAAATATTGTCTTTTGAATTGATTACTTGTATAATTCAATAATGTATTTATTGCATTTAATGTTCTTATAGATTATTCGAAAGGATATTATTATGAAATCTGCCATAAAAGTTATTAAAGAACAAATAGATCATTTTTACTTAGTCAGAAGGCTCTCACTATACGAAATTAAAAGTCAAAATAAAAATAACTATTTAGGTATGACATGGGAAATTATTAACCCGTCCATTCAAATTTTAATATATTGGTTTGTGTTTGGCACCTTACGTAATAGAGAGCCGGTTAGTGTAGGAGGAACAGAAGTACCCTTTTTCTTTTGGCTTCTGGCTGCCTTTTTCTTGTGGATATTTTTCTATCAGTCAACAATACAGGGATCTAAATCTATATATACTCGATTAAGAATATTGTCAAAAATGAATTTTCCAATGAGTGTTATACCCAACTTTGTAATTTTTTCCAGGTTTTACATTCATTTATTCATGTTAGGGATTACAATTGTAATTTTTCAATTTAATGGATTTTATGTGAATATATATTACTTGCAACTTATTTATTTTATTGTTGCATCTTTGGTGTTAATTTTTTCTATTTCTCTTATAACATCAACGCTTTCAACGATAATTAGAGATGTGCATATGTTTTTGAATTCAACACTGCGCATGCTCTTATATTTATCAGGTGTACTATGGCCAATTACAATATTGAGTGAGTGGGAAGTACTCATGAATGTAATGAAATTAAATCCGTTATTTTATTTAATTGAAGGATACAGGCATTCCTTATTTGGTGTTAGTTGGTATGCCATAGAGCAATGGGAATATACACTTTATTTTTGGGGATTAGTTATCTTACTTTTCCTAATTGGATCCATGTTGCATATGAAGTTTCGCAAACACTTTATTGATTATTTGTAAAGGCTAGTGATAAACATGAATAAGGCAATAGACGTTAAAAATATATTCAAAAGGTATAAGTTGTATAATAGCGACAAAGAACGATTGGGTGACTTATTAACACCAAAAAGCTTTGGTGAAGATTTCTATGCTCTTACAGACGTTACCTTTGAAGTTGAAAAAGGTGATGTTGTTGGCTTTATTGGAATTAATGGGTCAGGAAAGTCTACCTTGTCAAATATTATTGCAGGTATAGTCCCTGAATCATCCGGAACTGTTGATGTGGATGGACAGACATCCCTTATAGCAGTAGCATCAGGTTTAAAGGGAGATCTTACGGGTAGAGATAATATTGAATTAAAATTGCTTATGTTAGGTTTTGATAAAGATGCTATCAAAAGGTTAGAACCTGATATAATAGAGTTCTCGGAAATTGGGAATTTTATTGATCAACCAGTTAAATCGTATTCAAGCGGAATGAAATCCAGATTAGGTTTTGCCATTTCCGTTAATGTAGATCCTGATATCTTAATAATAGATGAAGCCTTATCAGTAGGCGATAAGGCCTTTGCTGAAAAAAGTTATAATAAAATGATGGATTTTAAAGAACTTGGTAAGACGATGATTTTTGTAAGTCATTCACTGGGACAAATGAAGAAATTCTGTGAAAAAATTTTATGGCTGGAATTTGGAAGGGTAAGGGACTTTGGGACGGTTGATGAAGTTATTCCAAAGTATGAAGAGTTTTTATCATTTTGGAAGAAGTTAACCCATAATGAACGTGAAACGTATAAACAGCGAGTAATGGATGGTCATTTCCCTGATGAGTGGTTTTCTGACGATAAAGAGATTGATAACGATATAAAACCTCCTATATATAAGGAAGAGCCAATTAGCCGAGTTGGTCATATTAGGGGTGGAAAGTCATATATTTACTCAACCCCTGGTAATATTGAGGGGGAGTTTGTGGGAGAATCTTCTGATATGTATAAAAACGCTGTTTATTATATTAAGAAGCAAGCGACCTATTATGATGAAGTATTCTATTTATTGAGTAGCAATCCAAGTGCCCAAGAGGGCGTTATTGGCTGGATGAAGGCTTCGGATGTGTCCAGTCATCTTCATGTTCCAATCGATAGTGATCGAAAGGAGTTTAAAATTAAAGGGTCGGGAGAAGGATATAATCGTCCGTGGGGCGGAAGAAAAAACCTAATCTTTAATGATTTAAAACCTTTTGAGGAAGCTGAATTTAACGTAAATAAGACAGAAAAAATCGGTAATAATATTTGGTATAGAGGTATATTGAATGGGAAAGAAATGTGGATTCATTTCAGTCATATAAAAGATTAGATACAGCATAGGGATTTCTTATTTATTTTTTATTTTCACATAACATATTTAAAAAAAGCCCTGTTCTGGCAGGGCTATATTTATGTTTGCCGAGATGTTTTATATATTAGATCTAAATTGACCGAAAATCCCAGGCTCATTCGAAAACACTCCATCGACACCATAGGCAACCAATTCTTCATATCGCTTCATTGAGTTTACAGTATACGGATATACCTCATACCCAAGTTTCTTGCATTCCGCAACAAATTTTTGGTCAGTATATACTTGATTTGGGTGAATACTACTGATATTTAGACCGCAGTTTTTGGCATAGTCCCATGCATTTAAAATACGATAATAAAATAACATACCAAGGGGAATTTCAGGATTAAGCTCTTGTACATTTTCCAGAGCAACATGGTCAAATGAGGAGATAATCAGGTTTTCTAATCTATTATGCTTTTCAAGCGTATCAAGCAATATTTTTTCAATACCATCATAAATAACAGGGATATTTTTAATTTCGATATTTAAAAGCAAACCTTCAGGGGAAATATCCAGTACTTCTTCAAGCGTGGACGGAGTTATTCCTATAAATTCTTCACTAAATGCAGATCCGACATCAATCTGTTTTATTTCTTTAAGCGTATAGTCATTTATCAGACCATCAACATCTTTGTTAAAGCGGGAAAATTTATGATCATGACAAACAATCAACTCATTATCTTTTGACAGCTGAACATCCAATTCAAGTGCTGTTGCTCCATGCTCTATCGCTTTTTGAAACGATGGAAACGTATTTTCCGGTGCTTCTGTCATTGATCCCCGATGTGCAAAATTTTGTACCATTAGTGATTCACTCCTTATTGTTTTATGATAACATAACGCTATATTGGGATGTGCATGTAAATATTTTTAATGGGCAGGTTATACATAATAATTGCTAATTATGGTAGAATCCTTTTAAGAAAACGTTTATAATATATAGTTAGTAAAAAAGTGCAACGTAATCAATACAGTTGTCGTCTAATATACAGGAAATAAAATCGAGGTGGGCTAAATGATACAAATAGTGATATTAGCCTTTTTAACTATGCTGATTTCTTTATTTATTACGCCGTTATTAATAAAAATTTCATTAAAAATGAATGCTATAGATAATCCGAATCACCGAAAAGTGCACAGTGATCCAATACCAACATTGGGCGGCTTGGCGATTTTTATAAGTTTTTTAGCGGGGCTTTTAATTCTTCAGCCATCAGATGAATACCATCTTGCCATTATTAGTGGTGCTTTTATCATCATTGTGCTTGGTTTCTTTGATGATGTCTATGATTTATCGGCAAGAGTAAAGTTTTTAACACAGCTTGGGGTTGCCTCTCTTGTTGTCTTTTGGGGCGGTTTGCAGGTTGAGTTTATTAATTTACCGTTTGGTGGACAAATCGAATTCGGCTTCTTGAGTTCAATTGTAACAATTCTGTGGATAGTAGGGGTTACCAATGCCATTAACTTGACGGATGGACTCGACGGCTTGGCTGCTGGTGTTTCATCCATTGCATTACTCACAATGGCTGGAATGGCTGTGATTATGGGGAATGTATATGTTGCGACGATGGCATTTATCTTATTCTTCAGTACGGTCGGATTTTTGCGGTACAATTTCTATCCGGCAAAAATATTCATGGGTGATACCGGTGCACTGTTTCTCGGGTATATGATTTCGGTACTTGCCTTGCTCGGGTTTAAAAATGTAACGGTGATTTCTTTTATTATCCCTATTTTTATATTAGGAGTACCAATTTCTGATACGTTAATTGCGATGGCTAGGCGTTTTGTAAACAAGCAGCCATTATCCAGTCCGGATAGTTCGCATTTGCATCATAGCCTAGTTAAATCAGGTTTTACACATAAACAAACAGTACTTTTCATCTATTCACTTAGTGCGATGTTTAGTTTAGCAGCAATCCTATTCTCAATGACGACGGTATGGGGATCAATCCTGATTTTCTCTATATCGATACTTGCAATACAATTTTTAATTGAAAATCTGGAAATGATCAATAGTGAATTTAAACCTCTAACAAACTTCTTCAAAGGAATACGTCATAAATCATAAAAACTGTCAGCCAATATACAGGCTGGCAGTTTTTTATATCTCCTGTTTTATCCTCCAGGCTTTTTGCTAATACTAATAGGGACTCTAATTGAGAAATGAGAACGATTCAATGTACATATTGACGATAATCATTCCGCATTATAATTCGACAGCTTCATTAAACAGACTCTTAAGGACGATACCGGATTCCGGGGAAATTCAAACGATCGTGATAGACGATCATAGTGATGAATACCATAAAAAAGAATTACAGAGAATTGGTCTTCATTACAATATGGAATTGTTAGAGAATGCTTCTGACAAAAAGGGTGCCGGTGCATGCAGAAATATAGGCCTTGAACATGCAAAAGGAGAGTGGATAGTTTTTGCAGATGCGGATGATTATTTTATCGAAGGTTTTTATGGAATTCTTCAGAGATATTTTCAGTCTGGAGCAGATGTTATTTTTTTCAAACCAACCAGTGTTGAGTCGGACTCTGGGGTAGTTTCTTCCCGGCATTTGCCGCTTGTAAAATTAATTGATGATGTGCTTGACGGTAGCCGGCCGAGGGAAGCGGAACTTTCCTTGCGATATAAATTCGTTGTTCCATGGTCAAAGTTATATAAGACAGCTTTTTTAAAAGATAATCAAATTTTTTTTGATGAAGTAATCTCAGCCAATGATATAATGTTTTCCACGAAAGCGGGTTACCACATGAATAAGTTTGAACTATCGGAGGACGTTATTTATTGTGTGACAATGAATAAAGGAAGTTTGACGATGACAATAAATAATGACGTATTTGATACAAGGTTGAATGTATTTATCAATCAGTATCAATTTACAAAGGAACACCTTTCCAGGGCGGACTTTAAAAAATTGCGATTAACCGGAAGGCCACTATTGATTAAGTCTTCAGATTTGGGGCTAAAAAAAGTAATCACCGTTTTTCTAACGTTGAAACGGCATAAAGTTCGCTTGATTGAGCCAAGACTTTTAAATCCAATCTGGTTTATCAAAAAAGCATTGTTTGTATTCAGAAAACAAAGGCGTGAACAAAAATATTTAAATAAAGGGTAAAAAATGCTGAAACAAAGAATCATAAAACTATTGAAAAAGCCGTTTGTAAGAAATGTAATTATCATGGCTTCAGGTACAGCTGCAGCACAGGTTATATCATTAGTTATAACCCCAATTATCACGCGGTTATATGGACCAGAAGCTTATGGTTTAATGGGTGTGTTTATGGCGATTATCCAGACGGTTGCTCCTATTGCAGCACTGACATATCCAATTGCTGTTGTGCTTCCTGAGCAGGATAACGATGCCAGAAAATTAATGCGGCTTTCTTTGTACATTGCAATAGGAATTGCGGCCGCTTCAGGTAGTGTATTGTTACTTGTTAACGATTTTATTATTCAATTATTTCAGTTGGGTGATATTGCCCCATTTTTGTTACTAATCCCTTTTGTAATACTATTTTCTGCACTCATGCAAGTTGCAGAGCAGTGGCTTATCAGGACGAAACAATTCGGAATTAATGCCAAGGCGTCATTTCTTCAGGCATTGATCATACAAGGCAGTAAGGCAGGGATTGGATTTTTCCATCCAACCGCAACCGTTTTAGTTGTTTTAACTGCTTTGGGAAATGGTGTAAAAGCACTTATCATGATGCTGTTTACAAAGCGATCGCATAATGAAGAAAATGAGAGCACGAAATCATTCAGAGAGTTAATGAAAAAATACAGAGACTTTCCTATATACAGGGCACCACAAGTGTTCATAAATGGTATTTCCCAAAACATCCCTGTGTTATTTTTATCTGCAGCATTTGGTCCTGCCTCGGCAGGCTTTTATACGATTGGAAGGACAGTTTTAAGTCTCCCGGTTCAATTGATTGGAAAAGCTGTTGGTGATGTATTTTATCCACGAATTACGGAAGCAGGGAATAATAATGAAAATCTGACAGGGTTAATTATGAAAGCAACGTTGGCACTTGGCACGATCGGAATCATTCCATTTGGAACCATTATAGTTTTTGGACCCTGGTTATTCAGCTTTGTTTTTGGTTCTGATTGGATTACGGCAGGTGAATATGCAAGATGGATGTCCTTATGGGTATTTTTTATGTTCATCAACCAGCCGAGTATTAACGCATTGCCAGTTTTGGCAGCGCAAGCCTTTCATCTCAAGTACACAATTGTAACCATCATTATACGTACCGGGGCTTTGCTGGCAGGGTTTTATTTCTTTGCTGATGATGTTACCGCCGTAGCCTTTTTCAGCATTGCAGCCGCCTTATTAAGTATGGGGCTTATTTTAGGAACACTTCAGATCAGCAAAAAGGTTGGTAGGGGGCGAGGGGATGTTAACGATTAAAAAGAAATTGAAAAAAATCAGTGTTATAAAAAACGTCCAGGCAAAGTTCATTGCTTTATTCGTAAAGCTTTCTCCATATGCAGCAACGAAATACCTGTACAAAAAGAATACCGGAAAAAGACTTGATTTAAAGAACCCCAGGGATTTTAATGAAAAAATACAGTGGCTTAAATTATACTGGGAGCATCCGCTTGTACCCAAATGTGGTGACAAATATGAAGTCAGGAAATTTGCAGAGGAAATGGGCTGTTACGATGTATTAATTGAAACATATGGAGTTTACGACGATACTTCGGAAATTGATTGGGATATGCTGCCTCAAAAATTTGCTATTAAAGTAACGAGCGGTTGTGGCTTTAACATTATTTGTGAAGATAAAGAGACATTGGATAAAAAAGCAGCTATTGCTAATTTAAATAAATGGATGAAAGTCGACTATGGTCTGGAACGTGCAGAGATACATTATTCAAAAATGACGCCAAGAATACTGTGTGAAAAGTTTATTGAAACAAACGACGGCAAACTGCCCATTGATTATAAATTTTTTTGTTTTAATGGAGAGCCTGAATTTATATTAGTGGCAATGGATAGAGGGATTAAGGTTAAACGATTTCTCTTTGACCTGGAGTGGAAAAGCCTTGATTTTCAAAAAGTGGAGGAACAAACCGATAAGGTAACAATTGAAAAACCTCAATCTTTTCGCGATATGGTGTATTACGCCGGGAAATTAGCAAAACCTTTTCCATTTGTTCGTGTTGATTTTTATGACTTTAATGGCAAAGCGGTTCTGGGTGAAATGACGTTCACTCCTGATCGTGGAATGGCAACACACTATAATGAAAAAATTCTTCATAAATTTGGGGATATGATAAAGCTGCCAGCTAAAATATAGCTGACAGCCTCTGTATCTAATAGGCAGAAGGTGTCTCTCCGGTTGTTGTCGTTGTCTCATCTTTGTCGGATGCGGTCGCCGTGCCTTCAAGTTCTAAATGCTGTTTTAACAGTTGCTTTGTTTCGGAAAGCGCTACTTCATCCAATTGCCAGTAATACGTGTCATTTGGCTGGTAATTGTGTCCTTTAAGGGTGATCGTTTCAAAGTCTAGGCTTCCACTCCCTGTTCCATATGAGATGAAGCTTTTCATTTCACCGAATTTCATATTTGTTGTCATATTCTTACCTACAGCTTCGATAATATCATCGTATTTCAGGATAGAGCCCATCGAAAGTGCTTTACTAACGACAGATTTGATAATTTCCTGCTGGCGTTTACCACGCTCGATATCATTATCATATTTTCTGGTTCGTGCGAGGGCAAGTGCTTCCTCACCATTTAACTGTTGTTCACCTGGAAGTAAATGAATTGCACCTTCAACATCTTTAGAGTTTTGCTCATACAGTTCATATGGCACATCAACAGTAATTCCATTGACAGCATTAACTACATCTATAAATGCTTCAAAGTTGAGTTTTACATAGTAATCGACCGGGATATCCAATAAATTTTCAACCGTTTCAATTGTTGCCGGCATACCGCCATATGCATGTGCATGGTTGATTTTTGTTTTATATCCGACTTCCGGAATATATACATATGAATCACGTGGGATACTTACCATTTTGACACTTTTATCCTCTTTATTCAGTGTTGCCAGCATCAGTGTATCGGTTCTGGAATGTTCCGAATTATTTCGTACGTCACTTGCATCAACACCGGCAATCAGAATGGAAACATTGTCCTCAGTAGGATCAACTTGTTCCTCACGATAATCTGATTTTTCCCGGCCATGATCCACATAGGAATCAGACAAAACGGAGTCCGCTTTTACATATAAATATGCAGCATATGATAAACCAATAAATGCAACAATGGCTGGTATTAATACGAAAATTGCTCTTTTACGCAGTTTTCTTCTTTTTTTATTTCTTAAATTTTTTCTTGTATATTCAGACATAAATAATTTCTCCTCTAGTTCATAAAAACATTTAATGATATCATAATTCAGAAGTCATATAAAAATTTTACGCTTATTGGGCGAAAAACTAATCTTTATTTTACTATGAATTTACATTTAAGTAAATTAGATTTTTGTTACAATCTTGTAAGAATTTTTTTCATCCTGATACTTTTAGACGAATGAACAAGGGGAAAGGTTGCAAAATAAATGAGTAAAGTACGAATTATGGATATTGATTTTTTAAATGTAACAAAAGAGGATTTTCTTAAAAATCATATCTATCCTGTCTTGATGAACGAAGAAAAAGGATATATTGTTACTGGAAATCCGGAAATTGTTATGCGAACCCGTGAAGATGAAAAATATAAACAAGCTGTACAATCTGCAGATTATGTTATTCCGGATGGTGCAGGGATTTTATTGGCAGCCAAATACAAGAAACAACCGATAAAAGAGCGGGTGACCGGGTTTGACTTAATGTTTGATTTACTAGAGTATGCAAATAAAAAAGAATTGAGTGTATATTTTCTCGGGGCGAAAGAGGAAACGAATAAAAGAGCTGTGTCGGAAGCTAAGAAACGTTTCCCGAAATTAACTGTTGCAGGACGTCATCATGGTTTTTTTGAACTGAACGATCCGGCGATAGTTGAGAAAGTTCAAGCATCGGGGGCAGATATTATTTTAGTAGCAATGGGTCTGCCGAGACAGGAACTCTGGATTTCCAGCCATTATGACAAATTTTCCAAGGGTTTATTCATGGGTGTAGGTGGGAGCATTGATACGCTTGCTGGCGAAGTGAAGCGTGCCCCGGAATTCTGGATTAAGCTGAACCTGGAGTGGCTGTACAGATTGTTGAAGCAGCCGTTTCGGTTTAAACGCATTCTAAAAGTATTTGAATTTATGATACGTATAATAATGAAAAAGGGCTAGTTTCCATAGGGAATTAGCCCTTTAAAATGCATTGTCTTGCTCGTCGTCATCAGCAAAACGTTCCAAATTAGTTGTTAAATCTAAATGACTTCTTAATTCATTTTGTATACTGTTTACACTATCTTCTTCCAGAATGTAATACCATAATCCATCATCCAAGAATTCACCATGTCCATTAATACCGACCGACTCAATCGTAATGTTTTCATCAATCCCATACGATAAGAAACTTTTCATATCATCAAACGCCATATTTGTTTTCATATTGGATCCCACAGCTTCAATTAAATTATCCAATTTGAAAAGGCTTGTAACGGAAGTAGCTTTTTCTTTAATGCTTTTGAGAATTTGCTGTTGACGCTTGCCTCGCTCAAGATCATCATCATATTTACGACTTCTGGCCAAAGCTAATGCTTCCTCACCTGTAAGTGTTTGTGGTCCAGGCAAAAGGTGAATAGCATTTGCATTGTCTGCGGAATCCTGTTCATACATTTCAAATGGTACATCGTAATGAATACCATCTAACGAATCAACTGTCTCTATAAAAGCTTCAAAATTCAATCTCACATAGTAATCAACTGGCACATGTAATAAGTTTTCTACAGTTTCAATGGTGGCTTTTGGTCCACCATAAAAATGGGCATGATTTATTTTTGTCTTATAGCCAACTTCTGGTACATAAACATATGAGTCACGTGGGATGCTCAAAAGCTTAACCGAATTTTCCTGCTTATTAAATGTGGCAAGTATTAACGCATCAGAGCGGCTGCCAAGGTCGTAATCCCGTTTTTCACTATTGTCTACACCAATAAATAATACCGAAACATTATCCTCGACAGGATCCACTTTTTCTTCACGAAGTTCGGACGTTTTATTTTCCCGACCTATATCCTTTTGCGAATCCTTAACAATATCTTCTGTTTTATTGTATAGATGAAGACCATAGCCAACTCCGGCAATAATAAGTACAGCGATGACAATTCCACTGTATAAAACCCATTTCTTCTTCAACATAGGACTAACTCCTTGCATCAGGTTCATAAGTCCTATTTTACATTTATTTTACATAAAAGTGTAGGGTTTATTTGGAATTTTCTGCAAAGCGGAATATACCTCTATTCATTACTATTATCGTTTCTGAAGACAAATAAGTGGCAAAATATTTTTTATTTTTTATGCCACCTTTTTTACGTGAGGTTCGATTGTAGTAGTGAAAGGGGGGGGGATTGACATGGCAGTAGCAACAATGACTAGTTCACGCCTGCAGCTGATTTTGGATGAAGGCATTGATGAAATTTCCGGTAAGTAGCTTTTCAAAACAAAAGGCTTCAACAATGTGAAAACAACCGCAACAGCCGATCAGTTGTATGCAATAGTATCCGCAGTTTCACCATTTCAGCAGCGTCCACTTGACAGTATCGAGCGTAAAGACGACTCTGAAATCAGCCAGGCATAATTTTCACGGGAAAGTACGAGGGTGAAATCGGCTAACAATTGGGCAATTGATAAAAAACAATTTAGAGAGAGCCGAATTTTCCTCTCAAAAAATAAATGAAGGAAATAAAGGAGGGAGCATGATGAAAAAGTTGGAACTTAAATATTTGAACGAGGAAGGCAAAACAGTGACATATTCACTGGAAAAGCCAGTTGAGCCAGTTGATCCTGTAGCTGTTAAAGCTGCAATGGATGAGATCATTGCACAAAATGCATTTACATCATCAGGCGGTGATGTTGTATCAATCAAAGGCGCACGCGTTGTTGAACGTAATGTTCAGGAAGTTGAATTAGTTTAATTAATCAGGAACTCAGATTAGCACTTATTACTGATCTAAGTTTCTTTTATATAAAAATATGATTCTATCTGATACAATTAACTAGGACTATATATCTATTATTTATTAAAGGGTGAGCATGTTTTTGTACTCCCTTTGTGATAATCTATGTGTGAATAAGAGAAAATCCAGATGTGTTACCCAGAAATCTTTCCATCATAACGAAAATCTCTATGGTATTACAAGTGATTACTAATCTTATAAAAGGGAATAGATAAAAAAAAGTTATTTTTGTGTGGGAGGAATATCATGGAAGAATCGATATCACTAAAAATAATATTTAATATAATCGGGAAAAGATTTCGATTGATTTTTTCAATTATCATGGGGGCGGCCATCATAAGTGCCGTCATTACTTATATATTCTTTACCCCAACCTACCAATCAAGTTCTCAATTCATTGTTAATCAAAGTGAACAAGGCCAAAAGGCAAATTACAATGTTAATGAAATCCGATCAAGTATTGAACTGATTAATACGTATAAGGTCATCCTTACAAGCCCTGTAATACTTGAAGGTGTTGCAAATGAATTAAATCTATCTTATTCAGTTACTCAGTTACAAAATAAAATACAAGTCGCAAATGAAAACAGTTCACAAGTTGTAAAAGTCTCGGTAACTGATGCAGACCCTGAATTAGCTGCGCAAATTGCCAACACAACTGTGCAGATTTTTAAGACAAAAATTCCTGATTTAATGAATGTGGATAATGTACATATCTTATCGGAAGCAGGAACAGTAGCGAATCCTTCTCCCGTTAGTCCGAAACCAACGCTAAATATTGCTATTGCAATTGTACTGGGAGGAATTGTTGGATTTGGACTCGCATTTTTATTAGAGTACCTGGACAATACGATAAAGTCTGAAGAAGATATTGAAAGGGAATTACACTTGCCTGTACTTGGTGTGATTACACATATAAAAGATGAAGATGTTCACCAACAACGTATGACAACAAAAAAACGTGCAAAAAGGGGGCGGCTGTATGGCTCGGAAAAAAGCTGGAAATAAAAAAATCAGAAATTTGATAACGAATATAGACCCAAGATCACCAATATCTGAACAGTATCGAACTGTCCGCACAAATCTTCAATTTGCATCAGTTGATGATGAGTTAAAATCTATTATGGTTACTTCTTCAGGTCCTAGTGAAGGAAAGTCGATGTCAACAGCTAATTTGGCAGTTGTTTATGCACAACAGGGAAAAAAAGTATTGCTTATTGACGCTGATTTAAGAAAGCCGACGGTGCACTATACATTTCGACTTGATAATTTACGTGGCCTAACCAATGTGCTGGTAGGTGAAATTTCTACGGGGGATGCAATTTCGGTAACTGAGATAGATAAATTGGACGTGGTATCATGTGGCCCGATTCCGCCAAACCCATCTGAACTACTGGCTTCAAAAAAAATGAAACAATTTTTAAATGATGTTTCTCAACTGTATGACAAAGTATTATTCGATACCCCACCAGTATTAGCAGTTGCTGATGCGCAAGTTTTAGCCAACATTTGTGATGGGTTAATATTGGTTGTTCGGAGTAAACGAACGGAAATGGAAGCAGCAAAAAAGGCAAAGGAATCATTAGATCCTGCCGGTGCAAAAATACTTGGGATTTTACTGAATGATCGGGAACAAAAGGATTCACAGTATTACTATTACTATGGAAATTAAAAATACAAAAGTGAGGTGGTCAACGTGATTGATATTCATTGTCACATATTACCTGGTGTTGATGATGGTCCAACAACATTAACTCAAAGTATTGAAATGGCTGAAAGAGCTGTTGACCATGGAATACACACGATTATTGCTACACCGCATCATAGGAATGGTAGATATAACAACGAAAAGCAAGATGTTCTCGTAGAAGTAGAAAGGTTGAATGAAGAGCTCTCAAAGAAGAATATGCCTTTAACAATATTACCTGGACAGGAGCCCAGAATTTACGGGGAATTAGTAACCGATATAGAAAATGGCAGAATATCACCATTAAATGGTTTTACAAAGTATGTATTTATTGAACTGCCTGCAAATGAAATACCTTTGTATACAAGGCAATTGTTATTTAATACGCAGCTGGCAGGATACATTCCTATTATCGTACATCCTGAACGAAATAAAAAATTACTTGAAAATACATCTATTTTATACGATTTTGTACGTAATGGGGCACTAACCCAAATTACCGCATCAAGCCTTATTGGCCATCATGGAAAACACCTTCAAAAATTCTCGAATAAATTAATCAACGCTAACTTAGCGCATTTTATCGCGTCGGACGCCCATAATACCAAGACAAGGGGGTTTAATTTGGACGAAGCTTACCAAGCGCTCCTTTCTGAACATGGATATGAATGTTATCACCAATTTGTGGAGAATTGCCAACTCTTAATTAATGGAAAAACGATTAATAAAAATCAACCATCATATATGAAAAAGAAGAAAATACTAGGGTTATTTGGGTGAGGATATACAAATATTTGTATAGATAAGCCTTTAAACTAGTAGTTATATACATTCTATATCATAGTATTTCAAGTAATATTCTGCGTTTAATATTATTGCTAAATAATTGACAGAAGCGTATACTATTAGACAGTATTCGACGAATTTAAATAGGTCTTTAGTATTATAAAAATGAAATCTATCAGGATCTTATTTCTGGAAATGGATAGATAAGGTTCGTCTTTAGCCTGTTTAAAATTGAATTACTCATTTTCATGGAAATATTATTGCAACAAGAATGAAAATACATAGAGAGGAGCAGCGAATTGACATATCGTACAAGAATGTTTCTGTTAATCCTGATGGACTCTTTAATTGTCAGTCTGGCAATCTATGTTGCATCATGGATTGTTTATCCGGGTATATCCGTTTTTGCAATGCCGGCATTATTAATTAGTTCTATTGCACTATTACTTTTTCATCATTTATATGCATTTATTTTTAAACTTTATAATAAGGTATGGGCATATGCCAGTGTCGGCGAACTAATCGCTATAGTCCAATCAATTACATTGTCTATTATATCAGCTGGCATCGTACAATACATCGTAAACGACTTTTCGCTTTACCGTAGAGCATTACTTGTAACATGGATGCTGCACGTAATATTAATTGGTGGCTCACGCTTTTTATGGAGAATTGTCAGGGATCGTTATATAACGGATAGCATAAACAAAAAACGTACACTTATCGTTGGGGCTGGTTCTGCAGGTGCAATGATTGTACGTCAATTAAAAAATAATCATAACACTTCTGAATTACAACCTGTTGCTTTTGTGGATGATGATTTTTCCAAGCAGAGGATGCAACTGTACAATCTGCCAGTAATGGGAATGGTAAGGGATATCCCGAAGATTGTAGAAAAAAAGAGCATTGAACATATTGTAATTGCGATACCGTCTTTACGAAACGGTGCTTTAAATAAAATTATTGTTGAATGTAATAAAACAAATGCAAAAACACAAATGATACCCAAAATTGAGGATATTATGACTGGAAAAGTATCAGTCAGTCAATTAAAAAATGTCGAGGTTGAAGATCTTTTAGGGAGAGATCCAGTAGAGCTAGACATTGACGCCATTTCTGAAAGTGTAACAAACGCTACAATCCTGGTCACAGGAGCCGGTGGATCGATTGGTTCCGAGATATGCAGGCAACTCATGAGGTTTACACCTAGTAAAATAGCACTAGTTGGTCACGGCGAATATAGTATATACAAAATAGAAATGGAACTACGTGAAAAGTACGGGAATGTAGGCTGTGAAATTGTGCCTATTATTGGCGATGTTCAGGATCGTGAACGCATGCTTGACATAATTAGAGAACATAGACCGGCAACTATATACCATGCTGCCGCACACAAACATGTTCCTCTAATGGAGTATAACCCACATGAGGCGGTTAAAAACAATGTGCTTGGTACGAAAAATGTCGCAGAAGCGGCGGATACGCTTGGCGTAAATACGTTTGTTTTGGTTTCCTCTGACAAGGCGGTTAACCCTACGAATGTAATGGGTGCAACAAAGCGTGTTGCAGAAATGGTGATTCAAGATTTAAGTCAGCGTAGTAAAACGAAATTTGTTGCCGTTCGTTTTGGGAATGTTTTGGGTAGTCGTGGTAGTGTTATTCCATTATTCAAAAAACAAATTCAAAATGGTGGTCCAGTCACAATTACACATCCTGAAATGACACGCTATTTTATGACCATCCCAGAAGCTTCCCGATTGGTTATTCAAGCGGGCACATTGGCTCGAGGTGGAGAAATATTTGTCCTTGATATGGGAGAACCGGTAAAAATTGTCGATTTAGCCAAAAACCTTATCAAATTATCGGGTTTTACTGAAGACGAAATTACGATAAACTATACAGGTAAACGTCCCGGGGAAAAAATGTATGAGGAGCTTTTAGGAAAAGATGAAGTTAATCCTAAACAGGTGTTTGAGAAAATATATATTGGGAAGACGAATGGAGTTAATAAAGAAATTGTAGAGAATTTTATTAAAGATTTTCAGTATTTAGCCAAGGAGGATTTGAAGGAAGATATAATAACTATTGCTAGCAGGACACCTAAATTTAAAGAAATTATAAGTAATTGAAATTAACTTAACGGGGGAAGCTTGAGTGAACAATTTGGAAGAGGAAATCAGCTTAAGAGAAATTATTGATAAATTATGGAGAGGCAAATGGATAATTGTAGGAATAACTATTACTGCACTATTAGTTAGTTTTATTTATAGTTTTTTCATCGCTGATCCTGTATATAAAGGCAGTGGAAAGGTGACAGTTCATAATGTTGCTTCCGTACCTGAAACTGTTCAGCCATATATAAGTGAGGTAACTAAACCGGAAATTTTTGAACAGACTATGAAATCAACTGCAGTAATCGAAACTCTTATTAAAAAAGAAAGCTTAGACATATCAGTTGGAAAACTACAAGATAAAATAAATATTGAAGTTCCTACTTCAGAAGGGGAAGAAACATCTTCACTTATCTCTATTTCTATGGAAGGTTCAGATAGAGAACAAATTAAAACTATTATAGATAGTGCTATATCGTTAACAAAGAATCAACTAGGTGAAAGTATTCAATCAAGATTAGCATTACTGGAAAAAGAGTATCAATCAAAAATGGAAGAAGAAGATAAACATATTACAGAAGCAATACAAGAGTTTAATAATATTCGTGCTGGTGAGGGATTACCAACAATAATTTTATTTCAACAAAACGCAACAGAAGGTCAATATGTCCTAGAAGCAAATGAAGATCTTTTAAATCAGTTAAAGGATATGGAAAAAACTGATCAAATTAAATATGAAAAGATAAATAAAAAAATTGAGAGTCTAACGTCACTATATAATTTTTATAGTAATAAATATGATGAAGTTAGAAGTATTAGTACGATGAATATTGTTGATATTAGTACGAATGTATTGTCAGACACATTTGTATCTACCAATCCAGTCTCTCCAAATAAAATGTTGAATTTGACTATATCCTTGGTGTTAGGCTTTATACTTGGTGTAGGTGTAGTGTTTCTTAGGGAATATATAAAAGGTGAAAGGTAGTAATCTTCCTCTAATAGGTAAATGATTTAAAGGATTCCTCTATGAAAAATCTAAAAGCAAACCAATTGGCTTTGAAAGTAGTAATAGATTCCTTACAGTTACGATCGCACGAGCACACTTCATGGAGATACATGACTTTACCAAAAAGACAAATAAGAGTTTTAAAGGCATTATAAGACTATATAAAGGACTGTGTTCTAAATAATGGATTTCAAAGGTGGATTTTATAAAAGGTATATAAAAAGGTCGATAGATTTCTTGTTTTCTTTGATTGCTATTATAGTTCTTAGTCCAGTCTTTTTGATAGTAGCAACCCTTGTAAGAATTAAACTTGGAAAGCCAGTGTTGTTTAAACAAATTAGACCAGGGCTTAGTGAGAAGATTTTTACAATGTATAAATTTAAAACAATGACAGACCAAAAAGATAAGAATGGAAAATTACTCCCTGACAGTTTTAGGTTAACAAAATTTGGTAAATTGTTACGTTCAACATCTTTAGATGAACTTCCTGAACTTTATAATATTCTTAAGGGGGACATGTCCATTGTTGGCCCTAGACCATTATTGGTTCAGTATCTATCGCTCTATGATGATTTCCAAAAACGTCGTCATGAAGTTAGGCCAGGTTTATCCGGTTTAGCACAGGTGAATGGAAGAAATTTGATTAGCTGGGAAGATAAATTTAAACTCGATATTGAATATGTGGATAATGTCAGTTTTATCGAGGATGTTAAAATAATTATCTTTACTATAAGACAAGTTATTTTACGAGAGGGTATAAACTCGGAAACCGCGGCAACAATAGAACCATTTAAAGGGTCAAAAAGGAATGAATAACACATGAAAAAGAAGCTTCTCATTATAGGTGCCGGTGGTCATGGGAAGGTAGTAGCGGACATCGCTTTAAAAATGAATAAATGGAAGGATATTGCATTTTTAGATGATAACGAAAGAATAAAATCCTCAACTGGAATTGAAGTAGTTGGTAAGGCAAGGGATGTCAGCGCGTTTATAAATGATTACGATATGTTTGTTGGTATAGGCGATAACTATGTTCGAGAAAAAATTCAAAATAGTCTTGAAGTAAAAGGGGCAAGCATACCTGCTTTAATTCACCCTAATTCTGTTATTGGAGAACGAGTTGATATACAATCAGGTGCGGTTGTTACGGCAGGGGTAGTCATTAATAGTTGTGCTAAAATCGGAAAAGGGTGCATTATTAATACCAGTTCATCCGTTGACCATGATAGTTTAATAGAAAGTTTTGTTCATATATCGCCGGGTGCTCATTTAGCGGGTGCTGTGACAATAGGGCGCCGAACCTGGTTAGGTATTGGGTCCGTAGTTAGTAATAACTTATTTATAATCAACGACTCAAAAATCGGTGCTGGGGCAGTAGTTATTAATAATATAATAGAACCCGGCACTTACGTTGGAATACCGGCAAAGAAAGTGTAAGTTTTTAGATAGATTATAAATTAAAGGTTATAACTGGGGTGGTATGAATTGAAGAAAATTTGGTTATGGAACCATTACGCAACTGACATGTATAAAAGCCACGGGGGTAGGCACTATTGGTTTGCTGAAAATCTAATTAAACAAGGATATGAAACAACGGTATTTTGTGCAAATACTTTTCATAATAAATCGGAATTTATTGATACGGAAAATAAAAAATATATTATAGATACATTGAACAACATACCCTTTGTTTTTGTTAAGACTTCGACGGCATTAGGTAATGGTTTCGATAGAATTAAAAATATGGGTTTGTTTTATTTAAATATATTTTCTGCTGCAAAGAATTATATGAAAATTAACGGTAAACCGGATGTGATTCTTGCTTCTAGCGTTCATCCTTTAACCATGATTGCAGGAATTCAAATTGCAAAAAAGATAGGGGTTCCGTGTATTTGTGAGGTTCGAGATTTGTGGCCAGAAGCTATCTTTTCATTTAATAAAATTAAAGAAAAAAGCATACTAGGACGGGTTCTTACAGCCGGTGAGTATTGGATTTATAAAAACGCAGATGCTCTAGTATTTACAAAAGAGGGAGATATTGACTATATAAAAGAAAAGAAATGGGATACTGAACAAGGTGGTAAGATTAACCTTGATAAATGCTACTACATCAACAATGGTGTGGATATAGAATCTTTTGAAAAATCTTTTTCTGAAAATAAGATTGAAGATAATGATTTAATCGTAGATAAGTTTAATGTAGTCTATGTTGGTGCAATTCGTCCAGTAAATAATGTAGGGAAAATTCTAGATGCAGCTTCAATACTAAGAAACGAAAAAGACATCCAGTTTTTAATATACGGTGATGGTAATCAAAAAAAGATACTTGAGAAAAGAGTTGTTGAAGAAAATCATACTAATGTGAGCATGAAAGGTTTTATAAACAAAAAAAACATACCTTATATCTTAAGCAAATCCTCTGTAAACATCCTTAATTATTCAAATACAGAATATAACTGGGCTAGGGGTAATAGTTCTAATAAATTATTCGAATATATGGCATCGGGAAAACCAATTATTTCGACTGTGAAGATGGGTTATTCAATTATAGAAAAGTACAAGTGTGGAATAGAATTGGAAAATAGTACACCCCAAGAATTGGCTGAGGCAATTATGTCGATTAAAAACATGCCTAAAGATCATTATGAATACCAAGCTCGAAATGCTAAAAAAGGTGCGAAGGATTTCGATATTAAGCAATTAACAAAAAAATTAATTGATGTTATTGAAGTAGTGCAATAATCCTGAAAAAAGGGGTATAAAAATGATTAAATCACTAATAAATGAATATGGGTTACCATGGATGGTAAATAGATCACTATATTCAGCAAAGTTGAAAATGATGAAAGTAATACCAAATAGTGATAAATTGTTTGAAAAAAATACCCATTTAAAAAGATTGAAAACTATTAATATAAATATAAAGCAAATTGAAGACTTTTTAAATGAGTTACCTTATGAAAAAAAGAATGAGATAGTGACAATAGCTGATAATGCAATAGAAGGAAAGATAATAGGTTTTTCATCAATTCAATTAAATTATGGAAATCCTATAAATTGGCATTATAGTCCTGTTTCAAAGGAAGAAGTGAATAGCAATTTAAAATGGTATCAAATCCCAGACTTTGACCCTAAACGGGGAGATATTAAGGCCATTTGGGAAGTGTCAAGGTTCACACATTTTTATTTTTTCATAAGAGCCTATATTGTTACTAAAGATAGGAGATATTTTTATGCTTTTAGAAATCAATTAAATGAATGGTTGCAAAAAAATCACTATTCTTATGGAGCTAATTATAAATGTGGTCAAGAAGCAACGTTAAGAATGATTAATGCAATGATGGCTTATTCAGCTTTTAGTTCCTATGGTCTAACAACACAAAAAGATGAAGAAAACTTACGACAACTAATAGAAGGTAGTTATAAAAAAGTATTATCTAATTTTTTCTATGCTTATAAGTGTATTAAAAACAATCATACACTATCAGAGATAGTAGGCCTCATAATCGGAGCTTGGATAAGCGAGAATGAAAAAAAACTTAGAAAAGCGTATGATTTGCTTGATAAGGAAATTGAAAAACAGTTTTTCTTAGATGGGGGATATATTCAATATTCTTTTAACTATCAAAGGTTTGCACTTCAACTATTGGAATTTGTAATGAAAATAAGTAAACAAACAACCATTCAACTATCTGACAAAAGCAAAAAATTAATTAAAAAAAGTGCTTACTTGCTATATCAGATGCAAGATGAAACTGGTGATATGCCTAACTATGGCTCAAATGATGGTGCATTAATATTTCCGCTTTCATCATGTGGCTACAGAGATTTTAGACCAGTGGTAAATACGATTTTCTACCTTATTGATAATAAAAGAGTTTACAAGCCTGGTGTGTATGATGAAGAGTTAATTTGGTTTGGTGAAAAGAGATTGGATCAAATTCCAATTACATTAATGGAACGCAAGGACTCAGCGTTTAATAATTCAGGTTATTATACATTGCGACATAATGATGGCTTCTTATTGACCATGTTACAAGATTTTAAAACACGTCCGTTTCAAATGGATCAGCTACATATTGATTTATGGCATAAAGGTATAAATGTTTTTTGCGATAGCGGGACATATTCCTATGCAACCGATATCGGTAAAAAACTTACTTTAACGTCTGGTCATAATACTGTAGTGGTCCAGGGAAGGGAACAGATGAAAAAGCGTGAACCTTTTCTGATTTATGATTGGACAAAGCGTGAAAACATTATACATGACAATGGTAGTTTTACAGGAACTATGATTTCCCGAAATGGATATGGCCATACGAGAAAAATAAAGAAATTAGCAAATTGCTATTTAATCAGTGATGAAGTCGTAGGAGATGCTGATTACTGCGAATTTAATTTTCACACACCTTGTGAGGTGAGAATAAATGATACAGGATTTGTGTTATACAATGAAGGAAAAATTATATGCAAGGTAAAAACCATCGGAAATGTGGAAATAGACAAGAACTACAGGAGTTTGTATTACTTAAAAAAAGAGGAAATAAACCGTGTGACTGTTAGAGCCAATATGAATGAGAAAATATGTAATATTAAATTTGATATAGAGCTAATAGGGGGGAGTTTGAATGATTAATATAATTGGATTAGGATACATTGGTTTACCCACAGCTCTTATGTTTGCAAAAAGTGGACTGAAAGTAGTAGGAACTGATATTAATTTTGATCTTGTTAATTCGTTAACCGAAGGCAAGCTTGCTTTTGAAGAAGATGGTTTAGAGGATGTTTTTCGTAAGGCTCAAGCTAATGGCATTGAATTTACAACAGAGTATCGTAGGGCCCATACTTACGTCATTGCGGTTCCAACACCATTTACAAAAGAAAATAAGAAACTTGATCCAAAGTATGTTATTACAGCAGTGAATAGTGTTCTGAATGTTTGTGAAAAAGGTGCTGTAATAATAATCGAATCGACCATTTCACCAGGTACAATTGATAGGTTTATTCGACCGGAAATTGAGAAAAGGGAGTTTGTAATTGGTGAGGACATTCATCTTATGCATGCACCCGAAAGAATTATTCCTGGGAATATGATTTATGAACTTGAGCATAATTCAAGAACAATAGGTGCAGATAATCCTGAAATTGGAGATAAAATAAAAGGCTTATATTCGAACTTTTGTAACGCAGAGATAGTAGTTACGGATATTAGATCGGCAGAAATGTCAAAGGTTGTTGAGAATACTTATAGGGATATTAATATAGCATTTGCTAATGAATTAGCTAAAATCTGTAGAACGGATGATATGGATGTACATGAGATTATTAGAATAGCTAACATGCACCCTCGAGTAAATGTCATGCAACCAGGACCGGGAGTTGGTGGACACTGTATATCGGTAGATCCCTGGTTTCTAGTTGGAGACTATCCTGATTTAACAAACTTAATTTTAACAGCTAGAAAGGTTAATGACTCTATGCCAAAACATGTTTTGGGCAGAATAAGGGATGTTATGAGGGAACATGGTATTAACGATATTTCGAAAATTGGTCTTTATGGATTATCATATAAAGAAAATGTTGACGATATACGTGAAAGCCCAACACTTCAATTATTAAAAAGAATGGATGAACACTTAGCTTTTGGAGTTAAAGTATATGACCCGCTTATAAAGGAACGAGTTGTAGACCATCAATTTTTGGATTTTGAAGACTTTTTAAATGAGATAGAGATTCTCGTCATAATGGTAGGACATGATCATATAAAAAACAAAATGGAACTTATTAAGAACAAGTTAATTCTTGATACAAAGAATATCTGTGCCTATGATAGTTATAAAATATGATTAAAACAAGTACTGGAACTATGTGGAATAAGACCAGGGTGACATTAAATTGTATTCCTTTAGTGTAAAATAGGAACAAGTTATACAAGTTTAAAGTGATGTGAGATCATAGTTATGTAATATCATCTTGAATGTCTGTTATGATTATAGGTAAACTTAATACCTTTTTGAAATAACGGTTAATACTCTTAAAACTTGAGTGAAATAGAAGAAATGAAATGAGGAAAACAATGAAACAATTATTTTTAATGGTAAATGATGGTTCAGTTAAGTTAATAGAAACTCCACCTCCAAAGGTGAAAGATAATCACATAATAGTAGAAACACACTATTCTGTCATTAGTGCGGGTACTGAGCGGGGTTTAACATCATTTGGAAGTAAAAACCTAATCCAAAAAGCCATGGATCGCCCCGATAAAGTCAAAAATGTTTTGGAAAAAATGTCAACGGATGGTATTCTTACAACTGTAGATTCCGCTTTTGCTCGATTGAATGAACCAATGCCAATAGGCTATTCTGCAGTTGGGAAAGTTGTAGCTTGTGGACGCGGTGTTACAGGAGTAGAGCCCGATGACATCGTTGCAATGGCTGGACAGGCTTATCATAGCGAAGTTAACCGAGTAAATAAGAATTTATTCGCGAAAATACCTAATAACTTTGATAATTATAAGCAAGGAGCTTTTTGCGCGCTGGGAGCTATTTCACTACAAGGCATCCATCAAGCGGAAGTAGTTCCTGGGGAAACTGTAGCGGTAATTGGTTTAGGTTTACTAGGGCATATTACTTCAAGAATACTTAATGCCTATGGCTGTGATGTAATTGGGTATGATATAGCAGATAAATCATTGGATAAATCAAAATTAAAAGCATTTATTAATTCCAATGATGAAAATGCTGAAGAAAAAACGAAAGCCTTAACAAGGGGACGAGGTGTAGATAAGGTTATTATTACCGCTGCTACAAATAGTAATGCACCAATGGATCTAGCTGCAGCGATAGCAAGAGATCGAGGAACAGTTTGTATGATAGGCGTTACTCAAATGAATATTGACCGAAGACCTTATTATGAAAAAGAGTTAGCCTTTACTATTGCTAGATCTTATGGTCCTGGAAGATATGATACGAATTATGAGGATAAAGGCGTCGATTATCCAATAGGTCATGTTAGGTTTACTGAGGGACGTAATATGGAAGAATTTATAAGATTACTTGTTAGCAATAGAATTGATTTAATGGATTTAATAACACATGAAATTGATTTTAATCAAGCGGCTGATGCATACGAAATGATTACTACAAATAAAAACAACGAAAGATATATTGGCATATTATTAAAGTACACTGAAAATGATTTAAAATGGAAAAATACAATTATTCAAAAAAATAGTATACACCAAAATGATAGAACTTTAATTGGTTTAATCGGTGCGGGAAATTTTGCTAGAAATTCTTTATTACCAATTATGAAGGATACTGCTTTATATGAGTTTAAAGGACTAGCAACTACTGGTGGTTTGGGAGCTGGCCAAGCAAAACAAGTATTCCCTTTTGATTATATAACTAATAATTATAAGAAGTTATTAGCGGACAAGTCTATTGACCTAATTATCGTATCTACCCAACATAATAGTCATGCAAATTTTATTATCGAAGCATTAGAAGCCGGGAAACATGTTTACTGTGAAAAACCTTTATGTATAACGATTGAGGAACTTAATAAAATTGAAGAAGCTTATAAGAATTCAAAAGGTGAGCTTTTTTGTGGTATGAATAGAAGACATGCCCCTTTAATCAAGCAAATTAAAAAAGAATTATCAACTGATACTATTCCAGCAGTTTATGATTATATTTGTAATGCAGGATTTATTCCCACTGACCACTGGACTCAAGATGAAAATGTCGGTGGAGGTCGGATAATTGGGGAAGCTTGCCATTTTGTTGATGTTATACAATTTTTAGATGGAAGTGAATTATTATCGGTAGACGTTTCCTTTGCTCAGAACGATACTTATCCAAAACGGGATAATGCAATTATAACTGTAAAATTTAAGTCAGGAGCAATAGGTAATATTATTTATACTTCAATGGGATCAAAAAAATATCCAAAGGAGCAACTACGTGTGTTCTCAAATGGTGTAGTTTATGAAATGGATAGTTATATTAAATTGAATAAGTACGGAAGTATGAAAAAAAATAAAATGAAGCTTAGACAAGATAAAGGAATAAAGGATGAGTATAAATATATTAATAGTATCTTAAATGACAATGAACAAAATACAGCTATTGATGATGCTTTTAAAAACCATAGGCTATTAATTGGTGCAATAAAATATAGAGTTGGCTTATAAGGAGAATTTAAACAAGTATGAAAAAAAAGGTTATAATAGCTGGTACTATACCACCTCCGATTGGTGGTGTCACCGTACATGTTAAAAGGTTATATTCGCTTTTAAAAAATAATGACAATATTGAACTTATAAACTTACGCCCACAAAAAAACAAAGGTGGTATCAGTATAAAGCAGTATTTTACCAATTTATTAGGTTGTGTAAGCTTATCAAGAAATGGCATTTTGCACTACCAGTTAAATAACTGGATGGAGGGCTGTATCTTGTCAGTTTTATGTAGATTTATGAATACGAAAATGATATATACCGTTCATAGTTTTAGGCCAGAAGAGTTATCTGTTACTAGTAAATTTTTTTTCAACATTGCACGGAAAAATTTTAGCATGTTAATTGCCCCCTCCAGTACAATTAAAACACTGCTATTGCAAAACAAAATACCAGATTCAAAAATCACTGTTTTGAACACGTATTTACCACCTTCAGAATCTGAATTAAATGAAACGTTGCCAGCTGAAATTATTGATTTTATTAGTAAGCCAAAAAAAGTTGTAGTAGCAAATGCCTATAAATTATATCTAGATGAAAGTAATACAGATGTTTACGGATTAGATATGTGCATTGAAGCATGTGCTAGAATTCCAGAAATTATTTTTGTTTTTTGTGTACCTGAAATAAGAGACAATAACTACCTTAGAAAATGTAAAAATAAAATAATGGATTATAATCTTGAGCAAAGGTTCCTGATTTATAACAAAAATATTTCATTGGTATCTTTATTTAAATATACAGATGTTTTTGTAAGACCAACATCAACAGATAGTTTTGGAGTATCGGTTGCTGAAGCCATTTCATGCGGAATACCTGCCATTGCCTCAGACGTTTGCATCAGAGAAGAAGGCACGGTTTTGTTTAATTCAAGAAACATTGATGATTTTGTTGACAAAATTAGACATTGTCTTGAATTTAAAAGCTATAGGCATTATCAGTATGCTATTAGTAACCCTGTTGATCAGTATACTTACTTATATAACAATATCTGCCAGTAATAAGTCAAACATTATAAATTAGTGAAGATGCTTTTTGAATAAGTAGAAAAATCATAAATAGTTGATTAAAAAATATTATTCAACGTATCAATAATTATTAACAAACATGGTGTATAAGTTATAAAATTTTAGGGGATATAAAATGGAATGGTTTTTAATACTGTTGTTTTTGTTTGTTATTACGTCCTTGCTTAATACCAATAATGGATTATTTAATGTGAATTTTTTGGTGATGGGCCCATTTGTAATTCTTATAGTTATTAATAATTGGTTTGCTGCAAGATACGGCTTTTATACTATAAATAATGATGTCATTACTATAACCGCTTTTGTAATAATTCTTTTCTATACAGGATCATTATTTTGTAGATTTATTTTAGGTCAATCTATTGTAAAACAATCAATAAATAAGGATTATCAATTAAATATAAAGCTAATAAAAGTATATGTCGTTATTGTTTTGTTGCTTAGACTTGTTGAACTATTAATAAAATTTTTTACAGGCGGGTTAGCCTACATGACCTCAAATGATTTTGAGACTATGAGGCTTAATGGTCCTATTGGTCATCTTTTTATATCGGCTTATCCATTGTTAGCTGTATTATTTTATAATGGGTTAAAGGAAAAAAATAAAATAAATATATTAATTGTTTCTCTTGGGATTTTTCTAGCCTTTTTGAGTTTTACAAAATACCATGTAATTTCTATGGTATTATTAATATATCTGTATATTTCTTTTAAAAATAAAGTTTATTTCTTGAAAGGTGGAATAATTACACTTGTAAGTGTCATTGCTTTATTTATATTAGGTTATTTAGGTTCGTTCCTTATAAAAGACTCTAATGTAGATGCTCTGTTCTATCCATATCATACTTGGGGGTATATTGCAGGAGGAACTATTAATTTTAACTTAATAACAACTCAAGGATTGAGTGGTTACAATATAATTGATTGGTTAATCAATTCCTTTATGGCGCTACCAAATATGTTTATAAACTATTTTTATGGTCATTCAATAAATCCTGAGTATATTGAATTAGGGTTTAGGCAAATAGGAAATTATTATGGACAATCCCCGATTTCTTCCAACGTAGTGAATTTTATTGGATTGACTTATGCGTTAGAAAATATATTGTTATTTATACTTATAATGTTTTTATTAGGTTTCATTTCTGAATTTATATTTAATTTGGCGGTTTATCGAAAAGAGGAAAACTTAAAATTATTCGCTTCTGTATTTATGACCTTCTGTTTATTATTATTTTTTGGTAATTATTTTTCTTTGTCAATGACGTGGGAATTATTGATATATAGTTTCTTGTTACCCGGTTTATTCAAAAAACGTAGAAACATAAAAAACAATTTAATTATCAGGTAAATATTAAAGTCACATATTTTTTATAGGAATTCCAACAAATATGGTGAACATAAGGATGCTTTAGCTATTTGAGGGGACTATATTATTTTGGAAATAGTTGTCGAAGAGAATAAACTTTTTAAGTAAAATTAATTTGATGATTGATGGTGATAAATAATGAGGATATCTGTAGTAATTGCAACCTATAATGGTGAAAAATATATAGAGGAACAATTGCTATCTATTATGAATCAATCGCGACAGCCTGATGAAGTGTTGATTAGAGATGATTTATCTACTGATGATACTGTGAACAAAATAAAAAAGTTTATTATTCATCATGATTTGAAGAATTGGGAAGTGAAAAAAAATAAATATAATAAAGGTTGGAGAAAAAATTTTATTGATTTGGCAAGAGCTGCAAATGGAGAGTTAATATTTTTTTCAGATCAAGATGACATTTGGTATCGGAATAAAATTCAAAATATGTCACAAATAATTGAATCGAATAAGAATATTCAAGTTTTATCCGGTATGGCAGATATAGTTGATGCTGAGGGCACATTAAGGCATAAAAATTCAAAAAAACAAAGTGTAAATACTGGTGGTACGGTCAAAAAAAATGAGTTTACCAAAAAATTCATTCATACAAATGCATTGGGATGTACAATGTGCGTAAAAAAGAATTTTGCAAATACAGTATATAGCATGAATAATTATAATTTAGGACATGATGAACAATTGTTTAGGATGGGTATTATCATGGATAGTACATATACAGTTAATATTCCTGTGATTAAACATAGAGTGCACGATTCAAATGCCACGATGTCAGGTCAATCAATGCTATATAAAGTGAAAAATAGTGGTAGAGCAAAAAATATTCGTGAAAATATTTATTGGTTAAATAACATTAAAAAAACATTGATTGATGAAGACGTTTTGGACAAAAAAAGATTAAAAATCTTAAATAACACAATTAAATTCTTGTCAAAAAGACTTAAGTTTATTGAAAGTAAAAATTTTATCCATATGATAAGTTTAGTTAAATATTCTAAATACTATCTTAGTTTAAAAATGTTATTAGGTGATGTATACGTTACATATTTTGTTCGTTTGAAATAGTGCCAATGATATTTAACTGACAATGGTAAAGACACTGATGGTTACTGTTATTATAGTTATGAGTTATTTTTTCATAAGAAGGTGGCAAAATGAATAAGCAAATAGTTGTATTAGGAATGCATAGGTCTGGAACTTCTACTATAGCATTAATTCTTCAGGCGATTGGCATTAATATGGGTGAAAAACTACTTGGTGCAACACCAGGAAATCCATATGGACATGCCGAGGATGAGGACTTTTTGAATATTAACGAATTAATGTTAAAGGAATCAAATGGTTCATGGGATTTCCCGCCTGATAAAACTGCATTGGAAAAAGCGTTTAATAATCACTATGATGAAATTGAAAATATAATTACTAACAAAAATAAGAAGAAAATATGGGGTTGGAAAGAGCCAAGGACTACATTGTTTTCAGGGTGTTATCATCAATTATTAAAAAATCCGTATTATATTTGTGTTCATCGTAATGATATGGAAGTCTCACAGTCTTTAAAAAAAAGAAACTTAATGCCTATTAGAAAAAGTTTTAAATTAATTGATAGATATAATAATGCATTACAAAACTTCTTGAAAACATGTAATCCTCACCATGTAATTCATATAAATTACAGTGATTTTCACAATCCGAATAAAGATGTTATAACTGATATTATTAATTTCTTGGAAATTCAACCTACTATAGAACAAATACAAAAGGCAAGTGAAATAATAATGCCTGTTAATGAGATAAATAAAGAAAGACAAAAATTAAAAAGGCAAGAAAAACGAAAAGTTTATAAAAAGGCTTTAATGCATCCCGTTAAAAGTGTAAAACTAATAATGGAATTGTGTTGGAGACTTTTAAGATATTATATTTAGTTGGAGGTATTGAGTTTGATAAAAAGAATTAAAAGAAAGATTAATTTTGTGCTTCGATCAAATTTCAGTACTGATTTAGCGCTCCCAGATTTTATAATTATAGGTGCTCAAAAGGGGGGGACTACATCATTATATGAATATTTAATCCAACATCCGAAAATTTCTGGATCGATAGCTAAAGAGGTACATTATTACGATGCCAATTATGAAAAAGGTCTAAATTGGTATAAGGCCCATTTTCATCCTAGTATTACTAATACTATAAAGGGTGAGGCAACTCCATATTATTTATTTCACCCTAAGGTTCCCTACCGGATTAGAGAAGACTCAAAAAATATTAAGTTTATAGTATTGTTGCGAAACCCGGTAGATAGAGCCTATTCCCATTATAAGATGATGGTTAAAAGAGGAATTGAACCTTTGTCTTTTGAGAATGCAATTGATGAGGAAGACAATAGAATACATCATGAATTCGAAGCCTTAAATAAAGGCGAAATAGACCATAGTTCCCTCGTTCAGGATTTTTCGTATATTAGCAGGGGAATATATGTAAGTCAACTAGAACGATGGATGACCTTGTTTCCGAAAGAAAACTTTTTGATTTTAAATAGCGAAAATTTTTATGAAAATACTGAAAGTCATATGAGAAAAATAGAGGAATTTATCGGAGTAAATAAATGGGAGAATTATTCTTTTGAAGTCCATAATTCAGGTAATCCTGGCAATAAAATGAATGTAGTTACAGAAAAGAAACTAGAAAGTTTTTTTGCGCCTTTTAACGAAGAATTATATAAGTTGATTGGAGAAAATTATAATTGGTGACTAATAAAAGTACGGGACTGGTTAATGGAGGAGCATTTTTACTGTTAGGAAATTTGAGTACTACTGCATTAAATTTTTTAGCGTTATTAATTCTTGCAAATATTCTATCCCCAGAAAACTTTGGCTTATTCACATTACTCACAAGTATTATAATGTTTGGTGCTGTAATTGGACGAGGGGGCATTGAAAACACATTATTATATTTAATTCCCAGAAATAGTGATGATAAGGTAACAATAAGAATGATTTTACGCACATCATTTTTATGGGTAACAATTCTTTCATTAATTTCCATTACAATAGTTTTATTTATTGATTTAAATGCAATATTTGGGATAAAAGTTACTCCCTATATAACTGTTATTATGATAATTCTTAGTATAAGCATTTTTTTTGAAGCCATTATGTATCTAACCTTAAGTGCTAACAGAGCCCTTCTTAATTATAAGCAATCGGTCATACCGTTAGTAACAAACAAAGGAATATATTTCATATTTTTAACTTTCTTGTTTTTATTATGTTATTTATATAATTTTTCTGGTAATAATTTGCTCCTTATAGCTTCTTTGATATATTTGTGTAGTTTTGTTATAAGCGGGTTGCTTTCATATATGTTGTATAGAGGGAGCTTTAGAAAATATAAGTCAATAGACCTTGGTGGCTATAAGAAAAGGTTGTATTTTGATGTAATTAAAAGCGCACCCACTTATATGTCTACATCCATAGTTAATAAGTCATTTAATACTGTTTTGTTAATTGTTTTGGGTATTTTGCTTTCAACTGAAAGTGTAGGAATATATAAAATTTCTATGAATTTAGCTATTTTCACAGCATTTATTTTAACATCGATTACTGGAGTTATAGCTCCCTTATTTAGTAAGTCATATAAAAATAATGACATGGTACAACTTGGTGTACTATACCAGAAATCCACGAAATGGATTATATCAATAAGTATGCCTGTTGCTCTCATACTACTGTTAAGCAGTAAGCAATTGCTAAGTTTGTTTGGTGACTATTATGAAGATTATCAAAATATATTAATCATATTGTTGATTGGGCAGTTTTTTAATGTAATAGTTGGTTCGGTAGGCTTTCTTTTAATGATGACGGGATATAAGATAACTAATCTACTAACTAATATTATGACTATTGTATTGAGTATGATTTTAATGTTTATATTGGTACCATACTTTGAATTATCTGGTGCAGCTTTTTCCGTTAGTTTAGGGATTATAATCATCAATATTTCAAAATTAATTATTGTTAAAAAGAAATTAAACTTGTTCCCATATAATAAAGAATATTGGCGGTTAGTACCCTGTACAATTATATCATTAATTTTAGGTTTTATTTATATTAATTTCTTTACTATTAATAATGATATTCTGAATGTTACTTTAGTAAGTATAATTGTAATTATATCCTATTTTTGCGCACTATTATTTTTCGGTGGTTTAACCATAGGAGAAAAAAACACAATAAGTGATTATTTAAATGCGTTGAAAAAAACACTATCATTTAAAAAACATTGATATCTGAGTGTTAAATTCAATGCGTTCTATGATGGATAAATCATCCAATTAAAAGTATATCAGGTAATCTTTATAATATGTCAAAATTGTTGATGAATTATTAATTTACAGAAGGGGTTGGGTAATATGAAAGGAATAATATTAGCGGGGGGTTCCGGCACCAGACTTTATCCGCTAACCATGGTAACAAGTAAGCAATTACTGCCTGTTTACGACAAACCTATGATATATTATCCTTTATCTTCATTAATGTTGGCAGGGATAAATGAAATACTTATAATTTCTACTCCCGATGACACGCCAAGATATAATTCCCTATTAGGAGATGGTGCCCAGTTTGGGGTTAAGATAAACTATAAAATTCAGAAAGAACCAGATGGGTTAGCACAGGCATTTACGCTAGGTGAAGACTTTATTGGGGAAGATTCAGTTGCGATGATTTTAGGTGATAATATATATTATGGTAGTGGTCTCAGACGAATTTTATTAAGGGCTGCACAAAAAGAAAAGGGGGCGACTGTTTTTGGTTACCACGTACCAGATCCTAAAAGGTATGGCGTAGTTGAGTTTGATGATAATGGAAGGGTTTTAAGTGTCGAGGAAAAGCCTGAGTTACCAAAATCAAATTACGCAGTTACGGGTTTATATTTTTATGATAATCGTGTTGTGGATATTGCCAAAAATGTTAAACCTTCTGACCGAGGAGAACTTGAAATCACTTCGATTAATGAGGCTTATTTACATTTAGGAGAACTTGAAGTAGAGCTATTAGGCCGGGGATATACGTGGCTGGATACTGGGACTCATGAAAGTTTAGTTGCTGCAACCAACTTTGTTCAAACGATTGAAGAACATCAGGGAATTAAAATTTCTGCACCTGAAGAAATTGCTTACCTGAATGGTTGGATAACTAAAGATACACTTATTTCATCAGGTGAACAATTTAAGAAAACTGGTTATGGACAATATCTATTAAAAGTAGCAAATGGGGAAATCAAGTATTAATTAGGGGTGAAAGTTATGAAGGTAAAAGACACTGACTTACCTGAGGTAAAAATTATTGAACCAACTGTTTTTGGTGATCATCGTGGGTGGTTTATGGAAACACATAATTACACCAAACTAATCGAAGTTGGGATTGAAATTTCTTTCGTACAGGATAATCACTCGTATTCCCCCTTAAAAGGTACTCTTCGGGGTTTGCATTATCAATTAAATCCAAAAGCTCAAACCAAATTGGTCCGGTGTACAAAAGGTTCCATTTTTGATGTCGCAGTAGATATAAGAAAAGGAAGTCCAAACTATGGGAAGTGGATAGGAGTTGAATTGACTGCAGTAAATAAACAGCAACTATTAGTTCCAAGAGGATTCGCTCATGGGTTTGTAACGTTGACTGAAGATGTAGAGGTTCAATATAAGGTGGATAATGACTATGCCCCTGATTGTGACAAAAGTATCATTTGGAATGACCAAACGATTGCAGTTAAATGGCCAATTATAACTGAACCAGTTCTGTCAGATAAAGATAATAATGCGACAACATTACAAAAGGCAGAAAATAACTTCACATTTGAGGGATAAATATGAAAATTCTAGTAACGGGATACACTGGACAACTAGGGTTTGATGTTGTCCAAGAAGGATTGAAACATGGATTGGAAATGCATGGAGTTGGAAAAGAGGACTTAGATATTACTAAAAGAAATGATATTGAACAATATGTTTACGATTTAAATCCTGACGCTATTATCCATTGCGCGGCATACACAGCTGTCGATAATGCAGAAGACGATAAAGAAACCTGTTGGAAAGTAAATGTTGATGGTACAATGAATATTGCAAGAGCTGCCATGGTGGTTAATGCTATCTTTATGTACATCAGTACGGATTATGTGTTCGACGGTACAGGTAAATTACCTTTTACAGAAACTGATGAGGCTAATCCTATTGGACAATATGGGATTACAAAGTTTGAAGGTGAGAAAAAAGTAGAAGAACTTTTAGATGATTATTTTATTGTTAGAATTTCCTGGGTATTTGGTAAAAACGGAAATAATTTTATTCGAACGATGTTACGCTTATCCGAGACCCATGATGAATTAAATGTTGTCGGTGATCAGTATGGTTCTCCTACATATACATTTGACCTAGCAAAATTATTAGTGCAAATGATCCAAACAGATAGATATGGGATTTATCATGCAACGAATGAAGGTTTCTGTAATTGGGCGGAATTTGCCAAAGAGATATTTAAGCAAAGCAAAAAGGATTTGAAAATAAATACAATCACAACTGAGCAGTTCCCGACTAAGGCTGAGAGACCAAAAAACTCAAGGATGTCTAAAAAAAAATTAATTGAAAATGGGTTTGAACCATTACCACATTGGAAACATGCTCTAGGGCATTTTCTGGAAGAATTAATACATGAGGTGAATTAAATGTCAAAGAAAAAAGTATTAGTCACTGGTGGAGCTGGATTTATAGGAGGAAACTTTGTTCAACATATTGTCTACAAATATCCAGAATATGAAATTTATAATTTGGACGCATTAACTTATGCAGGGGAATTAACTAAGCACCAAGATATTGAAGGAAACAAAAATTATAATTTTATTAAAGTGGATATTACAGATAGAAATACAGTTTTTGATTTGTTTAGTAAGATTAATTTTGATTATGTAGTTCACTTTGCTGCGGAAAGTCATGTAGATAGATCTATTACAGATCCTGGCATATTCATAAGGACAAATGTTATTGGTACTCAGGTGCTTTTGGATGCATCAAAAGAGTTTAATGTGGAAAAATTTGTACATGTGTCAACGGATGAAGTTTATGGAGAACTTAACTTTGATCCATCTACCTTTTTTACTGAAGAGACACCTTTACAACCTAATAGTCCTTATAGCGCAAGTAAAGCATCTTCCGATATGCTGGTTAGATCATATAATAAGACATATCAATTGCCAGTAAATATAACCCGATGTTCAAATAACTATGGTCCGTTTCATTACCCAGAAAAATTAATACCATTAACTATTTCTCGTATTTTAAATGACAGAAAAGTACCTGTTTATGGTGATGGAAAAAATATTAGAGATTGGTTGCATGTATATGATCACTGTTCAGCTATCGACCTTGTAGTTCATAAAGGGGCTAATGGTGAGATATATAATGTGGGTGGACATAACGAAAAAACTAACCTGGAAGTAGTTCAATCTATTATTAAATTGCTAGGTAAATCAAATGAATTAATTGAATTTGTTACAGATAGGAAAGGCCATGATAAACGTTACGCGATAGATCCTACTAAGTTAGAGAATTTAGGCTGGCAACCGACTTACGATTTTGAAACAGGTATTGCGCAGACTATTCAGTGGTATTTAGAAAATGTAGAATGGTTGAATGAAAAAATATCCCAGGGCTATCGGAATTACTTTAAAAAACAATATAAATTAGGTTAAATATATTTTTTAGAACGCTATTTGAAAATAGGATTTTATATACCATTTGAAGAAATGATAAATATAGTAAATCAGATTAACTATTAGTTTAGGAAAAATTACATGTGAAACTAACAATGATATGTAGACATAAATGACAATACCATTAAATAATTCCTTTATTGTTCGTAAAGTAAGATAAAGATAAACTAATAGTTTAATTGATAGGTCTAGCTGATATGATTAAATTAATTTTCAATTACCACTCGGTTATAAATAATGGTGTTACCTACATGATGAATGGTAATGAAATCAAGATTGTATGATTGCCTATGCATAGTTGAAGGGATGCGTAGGTCTTTTTATGTTTGTCATTTGTTATAATTAATATTATTAATATTGGAATATGAGTGGGTTAAAAGAGAGGGGAAAAGTTATAACACACTAATTAAATCGGGTAGTGTTATTCAGCGGACGGATTAACTTATGAGTATTGCGGATAGATTGAGCCGGTAATTGCGCGAAAGAGAGCCACTAGAACATAGTTCTAATGGCTGTTTATCTTATCTAAAACTTTTATTCTCTAGTTGTAAGCGACAAATAAACCCCACCTAGTTTTTAGATGGGGGTTTCTAGTATGCTTTATTTAGATTTATTAGGAACGCGGCATTCTTGAGGGAGGGCTGCTGACCATGGCAGGTATTGAGCCAATTGCTCCTTATCCGTCGTATCCATATTGGGAAGTTCTTCAAACAAATAGCTGAGGTAGTTGAATGGATTTAATCCATTTTCCTTAGCTGTCTCCACAATACTGTAAATAATCGCACTGGATCTTGCTCCTTTTGCGGTATTACTGAAAAGCCAATTTTTCCTACCTAGCACAAAAGGCTTGATGGACCGTTCCGCACGGTTATTATCAATTTCCAGACGACCATCCTCTAAAAAGGCCTCCAAATGTTCCCATTGTTTACGACAATATTTGATTGCTTTGCCTAACGCACTTTTGGGTAGTACACGTGGTGTCTGTTCTTGAAGCCATGCCAAAAAAGCCTCCATTACAGGTTGGCTGCGTTCCAAACGCTGTTTATAGCGTTCTTTTGGACTTACGTCTTTTAATTTACGTTCAATTTCATAAAGTTGATTACAGAAAGCCAAGCCTTCTTTAGCTTTCACAGACGTAGTGGCTGCGGATTCAGGAAGTGCCTGAAGTGCTTCTGTAAATTTACGGCGTGCATGCGCCCAGCATCCAACCAAGGTAACATTGGTTAAGCCGTTGTAGCCAGGGTAACCGTCTACATGCAGATATCCCTTGAAACCTTCCAGGAATCGGCGGGGGTGTTTGCCAGCCCGGGTTTGTTGATAATCATACAAGACGATGGGAACATCGGTATGCCCGGAGCGATACAGCCACATATAGGATTTTGATGTTGCGGGCCGTTCCGGCTCGGATAAAACTTGTAATGTCGTCTCATCCGCGTGGGCCATGTCCAGTTCCAATAACCGGGCATGCATTTCTTTATAAATCAGCTCAAGCCAAGCATTGGCGCCGTACGCTATCCAATTAGCCAGAGTCTGACGTGGTATGGATATACCGAAGCGTTCCAAATGTTTCTCTTGCCGATACAGTGGCATCCCTTCCACATATTTTTGCGTCATGGTATAAGCCATTGCGGACGGGGAGGCCAAACTACCGGGAAAAACAGGCTCTGGCATTTTCGCTGTCACAATTGGTGTTTCAATTTCATAGCGTTCACAGTGGCGACAGCTGTACACGTGGCGCACGTGTTCCACAACTTTCACTTGTGCAGGAATAACCTTTAATTCTTTGCGCACTTCCTTGCTCATATCGTGCAATGCACCGCCGCAACACGAACAGAACTGTTCCTCATCGGATAAACAATATTCAATCGTTTCCGTAGGCAGGTTTTCAAGCTTTTGTTCGCGCTGTCCACGCTGTTTCTTGCGTTTATATGTAATCGTCTCAACAGTTGGTTCTTCAACTGTTGAATCAGCTGTGGTCTCTGCTTCATTGAAAAGCGAAAGCTGGTTCGAGTCGGTCTTCTCACTGGAAGATCCGAATCTGCGTTGTTGGCTCAAACGAAATTGTTCTTGGTACCATTTTAATTCCGCCTCCAACGCTTCATTTTCCATCTCAAGCTTTTCCGTACGCGCTTTAAAATATTCAATTGATTCGTTTGATGTATGCGCTGTATTTTCCATACGACAAGTATACGAAAAAGAATCCGACTTGCCTAGTCGAATTCCCATATTTCCATATTTCAAATTTTTATAGAATGGTACGTGCTTTGACTTCCCGGTGTGCCTGCTTTTGTTCAATGGATAAACCATCCAGTAGCCAACGAAGTTGGCGCGGGGTAATATTCATTGGCGCCGTCTCCTTTTCGGATGGCCAATGGAACGTGCCTCTTTCCAAACGCCGGTAATGCAACCAAAACCCATTATTCTCCCATTGCAGAATCTTTAGCTTATCGCGTTTTCGATTACAAAACACGAACAGGCTGGGGGAAAAGGGGTCAAGGTCAAAGCATTCTTTTACAATCACTGCCAACCCGTCAATGGATTTACGTAGATCCGTGCTGCCGCGAGCCAGATATACACGATCAAATTGAAAGTTCATCCGTTTTGGTTCTGCAAGATATGTATGACATCGGACAATAATTGGACATTTGCTCCCGGCCGCACTTCAACAGAAATGGTATCAACATGAATAAAGATGGGTCCCTGGTCTTCAGCGTAATCGTCCACTTGAACAGTAAGCCACTGCGTTTCCGTTGTCTCCGTTTCTGGAGAAATGACATCTCTTTCAAACCGTTGAACCCAATAATACATTTGGTGGACCTTAATTTCTTGGTCTCGACACCATTCAGCAATGCTTTGCCCGCTTTCTTTCCAGTCGTCATAGCGCGCTTTCCATTCTATTCTTTTGTCTTTCAGGGTCATTGCATAACCTCCCGAATTAATTTCTAAGAAGATTATCGCATGGTAACCCTGTGATTAAAACGTGTATTCTATTTGTCGCTTACATCTTATCTAAAACTTTTATTCTCTAGTTGACTATCAATAATCTCTATTACTCAACGAACAAGTTCATCATCATTTAAATCCTTTTCCTCGGTCCATATGCAAGCGGGTAATAGTTTGTCCTCGACCTCAATCATCACCTCATCAGGTAGATACCTATGAAAAAAAACTTAGCTACACGATTTTCAACTTGTATTGGAATCATTTAGATCTTCTCAATCCATGACGTTCTCTCATGGAGACTTCTCCATCAACCAGAATCTTATAAGATCATGAACGATTCTATCAAGAATCGCATCAGCTACCTGTGCCTGACCTAATTTTGAATGCCATCCTTCTGGTGAGAATTGAGAACAGAAAATAGTAGATGCCCGCTTTAACCTTGCTTCAATGATTTCCAACACATGGAGTACATTTTCTTCCGAGAACTCGGTTAATAACCATTCATCTAGTATTAATAAATCAATCTTTCTATCTTTCTGTATTAGCTTACGGAAACTGCTATCTGCTTCATACTTTGCTACAGCTAATTCATCAAGTAATTCGGGTAGCCGGATGTATTTTACTTTGTAAAAATGACGACATGCTTGAATCCCGAAGGCGTTGGAGATCCATGTTTTTCCGTTTCCAAATGCGGTAATATTTCGGTTGCTTCTTCCATTTCTTTTTTTGTGTATTTCGTAGATAAATTTCTTTTTGTACTAAGGATATTTAATGCTTTTTTCTCCGTATTCATTTCCAAATATAAGAAACAAATTGTGTCATTGATAACCCAATTGTTTCTACCCATTTTCGATTATTTTCTGGATTATGGTCTAAAATCGATGATTATCAGGCATATGATCTGTGCTTGTAGAATACTGACCGATTTCGCCATATAATCGTTTATGGGATGCAATTCGAACTTCTTTGAAGTAAACTTCAATTAAATCCGAGGTTAGTCGAATATCGACATGCTCTCGGACATAATCATATGGAACGGAATAATACATTCGTTCAACTTGGATGTGGTAGTTCAGTTGAACTTTTGCTGTTTTCCATTCCGTAAGCTTGTACCGTGTTTGAGGAAGTGGTTGAAAATGGGATTCCTCTTCTTCCTCAAACACCTTTTTACGTGAACCAGGTCGCTTCTGGAATTCAATGGTATTGATTTCTTTTAGCTTTTCAAAGATTTGATGATTCAAATCTTCGATATGAAAACATTGATAGTTTCTCAGTGGTGCGATAATCTGTCTCTAAATATATCCGACTGTTCCTTCGACACTTGCCTTATCTTTTGGCTTTCGAACACGGCTCAGAATAATGACTGTTCGATAATAGTCTGCCAGTTCACGATAGGCTTCATTAAGTATAGGTTCACCTCGAAGTGCCTTCGTAACCCCTGTTTTCAAATTATCCGGAACCAATGTTTCAGGAACTCTTCCAAAATACTCCAATGCATGGATGTGAGCGGTGAATATTGAGGATGAATTGAGCCACTTATGCGTAGTTTTGAGCCACCAATTGCGGAAAATAGAGCCAAGCCTTTGCGGAGCTGAGAGCCACTAATGATCAAACACTCTTTAAAATATAGAGTCAGAGCCACAGCCACAGAGGAGCTGCTTGCCATTGACTGTAATGCCCGATTCTTTGTATTTGCTGGAAGGGATCGGGGCCCCACCAGCGAATGCTTAGAATCGGATTGTCCGTGTTATCATACTTGAGCAGGCGTGCCTCTTTGGCATTATTTATGACATGCCTGCGTTTGTTCCTCAACACGGATAAAAGTTAAGTCAATGGTGGCGGACAACAGAATTTGCACTAATTATGGCAAAGCATTGGTGGATTTCCTTTCCGCACTTACTGGCTCAGATGTCCGTATACAGTGGCTCAAAATTCCGCACTACTGGCTCAAACTGTCCGCAATACTCAAGCGATAAGCCAATTAGCTGATTTCATATCCAAAAATGCTTCTACGTAACTGAATTGACTGTAAGGCAACGTCGCAATAAAAACGTACGCTGGAATCGTTTCGCCTGTTGAACGATCCATAATATGCAGTGTAGAACCTGCCCAATCCACCTCCATAACTTCACCTGGTTTTCCGCGAATCGGCATCGTTAGTTTATATTTCTTCGCATATTTCCCATACTTTTCACAAAAAGTTCGGTAGGCATAGGGGATTTTCCCACCTTCTCGTGCTTCCGTTGCATACTCATGATGCAATAAAGTCAAGGTGACATTCTTTTTTTGCAGTTCCTTATGCACTGCTTCCCAGTCAACCGGGAAATAACCTTTCTCAATAGCTTGTTTCTCTGGAAAGAGATCAATACCAAGTTTCTTGGCAAGATTAACGACATCAGAAACTGTATTTCTTGAATGCCCAGTGCTAGAACTAATCGTTCTCTGACTGCCCCCTTCCAAATACAGTTCCAGAATCTTACGACAACTGACCATAAAAAAACTCCTGTATAATAGTGTCATACCTTTTCGCATGCCGCTTAATTATACAAAAGGCTATTCTCTTAGTGTCTCTCTATTTCGCAAATGGTTGGCTCAATTCGTCTGCAATAATCAAACTTAAGGTGCTGATGTAGATGGCGTATGTTATTTTTTTGGGAAAATAATAAATTTTCCCCAAAGAATACTAGTAGGTTTTGTCGAATTATCACATTTTGTCATAATGCGATAGAACACTAAGGAAAATAATGATATACTAAAATAGTGTATGAAAACAGATTTTGGAGGTAATACAATGGCAAATGAACCACATGGCGGTACCTTAGTTAACTGTGAACTACAAGGAAACAAAAAAAAAGAAGCAATTAAAAAAGCAGAAACACTTCCATCCCTAACGGTGAACCCTTGGGTGGTTTCAGATATCGAATTAATTGGTATTGGTGGCTTTAGCCCATTGAATGGTTTTATGGGAAAAGATGATTATGAGAGTGTAGTCAATAATTACCGATTGGCTGATGGAACTGTTTGGACAATTCCAATCACACTTCCTGTCACTGAAGATGAAGCTGAAGTGCTAAACATCGGTGATGAGGTTGCCCTTAAAGGCGAAGATGAAATTATTTATGGAACAATAACATTGGAAGAGAAATACACATACGATAGTAAACTGGAAGCGCAAAATGTTTACGGAACAACTGAGGATAAACACCCTGGTGTGCAAAAACTTTATGAACGTGGAAATGTTTACCTGGGTGGACCAATTACATTGTTGCAGCGCCCAGATCATGGTGAGTTCTACCCATTCTACATGGACCCAACCGAAACACGCAAAATGTTCGATGACCTTGGCTGGGAAACAATTGTTGGCTTCCAGACACGTAACCCAGTACACCGTGCACATGAATATATCCAAAAATGTGCACTGGAAGCTGTTGATGGCTTGCTGCTAAACCCATTAGTTGGGGAGACAAAAGCAGACGACATTCCGGCTGATGTCCGCATGGAAAGCTATCAAACTATCCTGAAATACTATTATCCTGAAGATCGTACACGTTTGGCGATTTACCCGGCAGCAATGCGCTATGCTGGACCGAAAGAATCTGTGCTGCATGCGATTGTACGTAAAAACTTCGGCTGCACACACTTTATTGTTGGTCGTGACCATGCAGGTGTCGGTGACTATTACGGAACATATGAAGCACAGGAATTCATTTCCCAGTTTGAAGAAGAGCTTGGCATTCAGGTATTCAAATTCGAATATGCTTTTTACTGTACAGGATGCGGCAACATGGCCAGTGCCAAAACATGCCCGCATGACAAAGGAAAACATGTGCATTTGAGCGGCACAAAAGTTCGTGAACTACTTCGTAACGGTGAACGCCCTCCAAAAGAATTTTCACGTCCGGAAGTTGCTGATATCCTTATTAAAGGAATGAAGCAAAACTAGAAGGGGTAAATATCCCATGACTTTTCAAATGATATTTGTTTTAATTTTGATAATAGCCATGTTGGCCGCGCTGCTCATAGATATAGCACGGCCGGACATGGTTGTCTTTTCTGTTTTGGTAATTTTATTAATATCCGGGATTTTGACTCCTCAAGAGGCGTTAAGCGGTTTTTCCAATGAAGGAATGCTGACGATTGCACTGCTGTTCATCGTTGCCGGTGCTGTTCAGAAAAGCGGACTGATTGATCAGATGATGAAGAAGTGGCTTGAGAACAGTAAAACACAGACAGGTTCGATGCTGCGGTTTTTTGTACCGACATCGGCCTTCTCGGCATTTCTTAACAATACACCAATTGTTGTTACGTTCACACCGATAATTAAAAATTGGTGTGAAGAGCGGGGGATTGCACCATCCAAGTTCCTAATTCCACTATCATATGTAACAATTTTGGGTGGGACGATCACACTGATTGGTACATCAACGAACCTGGTTGTTCATGGAATGCTGACGGGTACGTATGGATTGGAGGGGTTTTCTTTTTTTACACTGGCGATAGTTGGTATTCCAATTGCGGTAATCGGCATGATTTACTTGTTCACGATTGGCCATAGGTTACTGCCTGACAATAAAGGTTTCAGTCAGCGTGTAAAAGAGGATTCTAAGGAATATATTGCAGAAATGCATGTATCTGAGGCGTTTCAGAATCTTGGTAATTCCGTCAAAGATGCTGGTCTCCGTGATCTTAAGGGCCTTTATCTGGTTGAAATTATTCGAGGGGATGAGCACATCTCTCCAGTTAAGTCGACAACGGTTATTAAGGAAAAGGATAGGCTGATTTTTACCGGCCTGATTTCCACAATTGCGGATTTAGAAAAGATTAAAGGTCTGGAGCTTGAGACGGGTACGAACATTGGGTTGAATGACCTGAAAAATGGAACGTCGAATTTAGTTGAAGCCGTTGTGTCACACGATTCCACCTTGACAACAAAATCAATCAAACAGTCACAGTTCCGTTCAAAATACGATGCTGGTGTTATTGCGGTTCATCGTAATAACGAACGGATCAAAAGCAAGGTCGGTGATATTGTTTTACGTCCCGGCGACACGTTGCTGTTACTAGCAGGTACTGATTTTTTGGAAAAAAATCAGCAATCCAACGATTTTTATGTCGTATCGTCACTAGATACACCGGATAAGCTAAAGCAGAATCCTTCGAAAGGCTGGTTCTCCATTGCTTTATTGCTGGTCATGATTGCTCTTGTTACTGCTGGTGTTTTCAGCATGTTTAAGGCAATGGCGTTGTCTGTGCTGATTCTTGTGGTGACAAAAATCATTACCCCGCAGGAAGCCAAACAGTACATTAAATTCGATGTTCTTTTGCTAATCGCCAGTGCACTCGGTATTGGTGTTGCCATGCGGGAGACGGAACTGGCTCAATGGATCGCGAATGGAATGGTCAGCTTCGGTAAACCATTGGGATTGCTTGTGATCTTATTTATGATTTATTTTTTGACTAATCTGTTTACTGAGTTAATCACCAATACGGCATCGGCTGTTTTGATGGTGCCGATTGGGATTGCGCTTGCTGATCAATTAAGTGTGGAACCAATGGGATTTGCCGTAACCATTGCGATTGCTGCATCATCGAGTTTTATTACACCAATCGGGTATCAGACCAATTTAATTGTATATGGTCCCGGTGGATACACGTTCAAAGATTATATAAAAGTGGGTACACCGCTAAGTATTTTAGTAATGATTACATCAGTTACAATTATTTATAATGTGTGGTTTTAAGGAGGAAAACAAATGGCAAAATCAGATAATATTGTATGGCACGAATCGAAGGTAACAAAAGCCGAACGACGGAAATTGAACAGCCATAAAAGTGCGGTTATTTGGTTCACCGGCTTATCAGGTTCGGGTAAATCGACCCTCTCTGTGGAATTAGAAAAAGAACTGCATGCGATGGGAATTCGTACTTATCGTCTCGACGGGGATAACGTTCGCCACGGTTTAAATAAAAATCTGGGATTCAGCCCGGAAGACCGAAAAGAGAACATTCGCCGTATCGGTGAAGTTTCCAAACTGATGGTCGATGGAGGTTTGTTTACGTTAACTGCGTTTATTTCCCCATATCGTGAAGACCGTAATGAGGTCCGTGAACTGCTGGAAGATGGTGAATTTATTGAGGTTTTTGTGAATGCAAGTGTTGAAACGTGTGAATCCCGTGATCCAAAGGGCTTATATAAAAAAGCACGTGCCGGCGAAATCAAAGGGTTCACTGGAATTGATGCACCATATGAAGAGCCAAAAAATCCGGAAGTGACAGTAGATACAGACAAGTTGAGCCTCAAAGAATCCGTTCAGGAAATTGTAGCGTACCTAAAAGAAAAAGGATATCTGGAATAATGGCTGATGTGAGTTTAAAGAAGCTGCTGGAAATCTCTTTGGAAGCTGGACGCGAGATCCTAGATGTTTATGAAAAGGGTATTGAAGTGGAAACGAAGGAAGATAATTCACCGTTAACGCAGGCCGATCAGCGTTCGCATCAGTCCATAATGAAGGAATTGCAGGAGGTATATGCGGATATTCCTGTGCTGAGTGAAGAAGGTGCGGAAATTCCGTTTACGGAGCGCAAAAATTGGAAGCAATTCTTTTTAGTCGATCCATTGGATGGAACAAAAGAATTTATCAAGAAGAATGGCGAATTTACGGTAAATATTGCGTTGATTGATGGAAAATATCCTGTAATGGGTGTTATTTATGCACCGATACTGGATACGTTTTATTATGGTCAGGAAGGTTTAGGCGCATTTAAATTGAAAAATGCTTCAGAAACTGCAATTGCCGATGACCAGGATTTGATGAGTAAAAGTGTACGCTTGCCAGAAACTGCAGAGTCAACAGTGGTTAATGTTGTGGCAAGCCGCTCCCACATGTCAGCGGAAACAGAAGAATTTATCGAAGAGTTGCACAAAGATTATGAAGTCGATGTTGTATCTGCTGGAAGTTCACTTAAATTTTGCCTTGTAGCAGAAGGAAAGGCTGATTATTATCCTCGCTATGCCCCTACAATGGAATGGGATACAGGTGCTGGACAGGCCATTGTCGAAGCAGCTGGTGGGAAAGTACTTCGTCATGAAGACAATAAACGTTTTTACTACAATCGCGAGAACTTGAAGAATGGTTGGTTTTTGGCTGAAAGAAGGGAAGAGTAAATTGGGACGTTTGTTTTTATCCTCACCACACATGAGCGGAAATGAACAAAAATATATACAGGAAGCCTTTGATTTAAACTGGGTGGCACCACTTGGTAATAATGTCGATGGGTTCGAATGTGAACTTGCAAGCTATAATTCTATTAATGGTGCATCTGTAGTTACTTCTGGAACTGCAGCTATTCATTTAGCATTAAGACTTTTAAACGTTGGCACAGATGATACAGTATTTTGTTCATCATTAACTTTTGTTGCCAGTGCAAATCCAATATTATACCAAGGTGCCAATCCAGTCTTGATTGACTCTGAAATGGATACATGGAATATGTCACCAAAAGCATTGAAACGTGCATTTGAAGACGCCGAAAAAAATGGAGAACTTCCCAAAGCTGTTGTTATTGTTAATTTATATGGGCAAAGCGCACGTATGGAGGTACTAATGGACATCTGTAATTCGTACGGAGTGCCGGTTATAGAGGATGCAGCTGAATCCCTAGGAAGTGAATATAAAGGTAGAAAAAGCGGCACATTTGGTAAGTTTGGCATATTTTCTTTTAATGGAAATAAGATCATTACTACTTCAGGTGGGGGCGCACTAGTCTCAAATGATGAGGAATCTTTGAAAAAAGTCAGATTCCTTTCAACTCAAGCACGTGATCCCGCGGTACATTATCAGCACAGTGAAGTTGGCTACAATTATCGTATGAGTAACATTGTTGCCGGAATCGGCCGTGGGCAGTTAGAAGTTTTGGATAAACGTGTGGAACAGCGCCGTGCAGTTTTTGAGAGATATTTTGAAGCATTTGGTAATGTTCCAGGATTTGAATTTCAGCCGGAACTTGAAGGTACGAAGTCTAATCGGTGGCTAACGGCACTAACTATTGATCCTAAGCAAACTGGAATTTCCCGTCATGAAATTATAGAGAAACTTGCCGAATATGATATCGAAGCGCGCCCGGTATGGAAACCAATGCACCTGCAGCCTTTATTTGAAGGTGTAGTGTATTATCCACATGAAGAAGGTAATAGTGTGTCGGATTATTTGTTTGAGTATGGATTGTGTTTGCCATCGGGTTCTAACATGACGGTTAAAGAACAAAATAACGTGATTTCAATTATAGAGAGATTTATTGCTGATCAATCATAATGTGAATTAATTTACTATATCCCAAATAATTATCTTTGATTATTGTTTGGGATATAGTTTTTGGGGTAAAAAGTCTCTTTGTCTTCAGTAAATATTTAATGTTCCTCTAAAAAATCAATCTTACCCTTCCAATCATCTTTCATGACAAATAGATCGATAACATTCACTTTTTATGTCATTAATTTATACAAAAAATAATCTGAATAGTTATGGTAAAATTCAGCTCTAAATCATAGATTTTTCAACCTCGGTGGGTTTCCTTTCTTTTATCAATGCATTCAACTCTCGTGTATATTCTTCTTGTTGATTATTACTCCAGTTTAATTTCTTACCCATGTATGATATTACTGAGCTAAAGTGTTTTGTTACCCAACTTATATCAAAATATAAAGCCCCCGTTCTTCTTATAAAAAAGTCTGCAGGCTTAAAAACCATTTCATGTTCCAGTCCATAAACAATTTGGGCAAAAACGACCGGATCAACATTTTGCTGTTTAGCCTCATCTGCCTTTTCCTTATATATATTAAAAACCTTTTCTGCGTTAGAACCATATCTTTGAACAAGGTTTAGAGAGTCCTTTCTTTCTAAACCTAAAGAAATTCCTTGTTCAACTTTATTTTCTTTGAAATTCTTAAAACCTTGAGAACCGCCAACTTCTCCTCCTGAAATGGGTAGTCCTCGTGTATTGGAATCGGAATGTAAAATTTCATCTTCTTCTTTAAATTGTTTTACAACTTTGTCGATTACTTGTTCTGCCATTTTGCGGTAACCGGTAAGTTTGCCACCTGCTATAGAGAACAAACCGGAATCTGATATAAAGATCTCATCTTTACGGGAAATTTCATTTGGATTTTTACCGTCTTCTGCGATTAACGGCCGTATGCCAGCCCAACTGGATTCTACGTCCTTAAGGTCAATCTTCAACGATGGGAACATAAAGTTTATTGTGTCTATCAAATATTCATAGTCCTCGGCTTTCACTTTAGGGGAAGCTATCTCATCATTATACGTTGTATCTGTTGTTCCCACATAAGTCTTATCCCCCCGTGGAATAGCGAATATCATTCTATTATCTGGTGCATCAAAATAGATTGCCTGCTGTAAAGGAAATTTTTCTTTTGGAAATACTAAGTGGACACCCTTGGTTAAATGCAAAGATTTTCCTTGCTTTGATTTATCCATTTCTCTAAGGTTATCAACCCATGGACCAGTAGCATTAATTATTTTTTTAGCATAAATTTTATGTAGGTTTCCTGTTATTTGGTCCTCTACAACAACCCCTACTACTTTATCGCTTTTGTAAATAAATTCCGTTACTTTAGCATAGTTAATCGAATGAGCGCCAAGCTCAGCTGCCTTTTTCATAACTTCTATAGTTAGGCGTGCATCATCTGTTTTGTATTCCACATAATAGCCTGCCCCTTTTAGGCCATCTCTTTTAATAAGAGGCTCTTTCACCATCGCTTCCCTGGGACTGAACATTTTACGTCGTTCTGTCTTTTTAACTCCCGCGAGAAAATCATAAAGTAACAATCCTAAATTTGTAGTGTATTTACCAAATGTGCCACCATCATAAAAAGGAAGCATCATCCACTCTGGTGTGGTTACATGAGGACCATTCTCGTAAACAATTTTTCTTTCTTTTCCAACTTCAGCAACTACCTTTATTTCCAGTTGTTTTAAATAACGTAACCCTCCATGGATAAGTTTTGTTGAACGGCTGGAAGTACCGGCTGCAAAATCCTGCATTTCCAGAACTGTAGTCTTTAATCCTCTGGTTACCGAGTCCAGGGCAATTCCTGCACCGGTGATCCCCCCACCAATAACCAGTATATCCTGTTTATATGCTTCCATTTCCAAAAAGATATCTTCCCTCATGAAACTTGAGAAATTCGACATTAGGTTCACTCCTGCCTAATAAGTATTTTTGATTACTGAAAGTACATTCGTATACCAATTACTATTAATAACAAAGAGAGCATTTGAATTATTATTTTCCCGGGTATTTTTTGGGATAAGATTACCCCTAATTGTGCACCAAGAATAACCCCAATTCCTCCCCACAGTACCGTCATCCAATCGATATGATTATATATAAGCTGTGTCACAACTCCTACCGTGGAATATAAGCATAATGAAAAGATTGAAGTTGCCGTGGCAAGATGTGTCGGAACTTTAAACATGTAAATCAAAACCGGAACCAACAGCCATCCACCGCCTATTCCCAGGTAACTTGAGAGGGTCCCCATAAATAAACCTAATAGAAGTATCCACTTGGTATTTCCTGTGGTATCCACAGTGGAGGAAACTTCATTATAAGAAGATGATCTCGTATCGGAATTGGGACGACTCTTTATTAACAGGAATAGTCCAAGAATCAGTAAAGTTGTTGCAAAGATAATAAAGAATGTTTGTGAGGAATAACGCTGTAAAAGCCAAACTCCAATAAGTGCGCCGGGAAATGCACCTATTGCAATTTTTAATCCCAAACGAAATTTAATCTTCCCTTGCCTGGCATAGCCCGCTATCCCCGCCAAAGAATTGATTAGAACAATAAATAAACCTGAACCAGCAGCAAGTGCAGGCTCCATATTTAATATGAGAAGTAATGCTGGAACGAAAATGAATCCACCGCCGGCTCCAACAATTGTTCCATAGCACCCCGATAGAATACCTAATGATAGGAGTAACAATGCATATGATACTTCCAACGTCTTTCCTCCTCTCATATTTAACGTTAGCAGAGGGGGAAATGACAGTAAAATCAATTAAACTTATATCCTATAAGAAAAAATCATGAATAACATTTATGAGTTTTATTAATAACATATGAATATTTTTTATAGTGTAAATAGTAAAAAAACACTTGAAGCGCTTTCATAAATTGTTATAATAATAATACAAATCTTAATACAACTTTTATTAAGAAAATTCTTAGAAAGCGGAGATTAATTTGAAAAGTAAACTGGATATGCTTGAACAGTCTCTTGATACAAACAGTGGAATTCCATTACACATCCAAGTCAGAGACATTATCAGAAAAGAAGTTCTTCAAAAGAAGTTAGTAGATGAGAATGGAAAAGTGGAAACAGAGCATGCACTTATGGAAAGGTTTGGAGTCAGTCGCGTAACAATCAGGAATGCATTAAAAATGCTGGTTGATGAAGGAGTAATTATACGTGAAAGAGGTAGAGGCACTTTTTTAAGAATAAACCATCCGGAGAACTGGACGGGCAGACTACTGGGCTTCACTGAAATTATTAAAGAGTCAGGTTTTGTTCCAGATGCCCAAATCACCAAACAGGGATATGGAGTACAGGAAGCAATGGAAAGTGAACTAAAATCTAAGCTGAATACAGAGAGAACATGGGAGTTAAAACGTATACGGTTTGCAGATACCCATCCCACTGCTGTTGAACATGCATTTTATCCTGCTAAGTATGGCCCTTCATTAGAAGAGCAGGATTTAAAAAGTATTGCGATCTATAAATACTTTGAGGAAGAACTTAATGTTTACCTGAATGAAGCTAAGCAGATGATAAGCGCTGTAAATGCAGATGCTGAATCTGCAGCCTTACTGAAAGTAAAGGAGGGGGATGCATTATTGTATATAGAAAGGATTACTTACTCTTCCGATTCCACGCCAATTGAATTTTTAAAAGCAATATATCGACCTGATCATTTTCAGTACCTAATTAAACTATCGAGAAAAGGATTATAAAAATCATTTATACAGACTATCACTTTTTCAGGAGGAATTAGAATGGCAAAGAAACCGAATGTACTACTTATATTGAATGATGATATGGGTTATTCAGATATAGGGTGCTATGGGGGAGAAGTAGAAACGCCCAACCTGGATCGACTAGCAGCGAATGGTGTTCGTTTTACCCAGTTTTATAATACAGCGCGGTGCAGTCCTTCGAGAGCATCTTTGCTCACAGGGTTGCATCCACATCAGACAGGAATTGGAATCCTGACATATGATAATGGTCCTGAAGGGTATCCCGGTGATCTGAACAATGAATGTGTAACGATTGCGGAAGTCTTGAAGGATAACGGATATAAGACATATATGAGCGGTAAGTGGCATATAGCCAAGAGCTTGAAAGAGCCATCAGAAAACTGGCCGCTGCAGCGAGGATTTGATGATTTTTTTGGAACCATAATCGGTGCGGGAAGCTTTTATGACCCTAACACGCTGACCAGGGGCAACAAAAATATTGAACATGAAACGAAAGAAAATGAAGAGTTTTATTATACAGATGCGATTAGTGATCAGGCAGTTCAGTACATAAAGAACCATGCTGATAAAGAAAATGATACTCCATTTTTCCAATATGTTGCCTATACCGCACCACACTGGCCATTGCACGCAAAAGAAAAAGACATAGAAAAATACAAAGGCCGGTTTGACAAGGGATGGGACACACTTAGAGAAGAACGGTTAAACAGATTAGTGGAAATGGGAATTCTTGATGAGAACTGGAAACTTACAGAGCGTGATCCGAGCCAGCCTGCATGGGAGGATGCTGATGATAAAGAATGGCTGCAAAGATGTATGGAAGTGTATGCAGCTCAAATAGACAGTATGGACCAGGGGATTGGCAGAATTATAGATTCTCTGGAAGAAACAGATCAACTTGATAATACTATTGTTATTTTTCTTTCCGATAATGGTGCCTGTGCGGAAGATATCCCATTAAATGTTTCTGTAGATGAACTTACAGAAAATCTGATGATTGCAAAGTCACATACCAGAAATGGAGAGGAAGTAAGATTTGGTAATGAACCTTCAATAATGCCTGGCCCTGAAGACACCTATCAAAGTTATGGTACAGCATGGGCTAATCTATCAAATTCTCCTTTCCGGTTATATAAGCACTGGGTCCATGAAGGGGGAATATCAACACCATTAATCTTCCATTGGCCTGAAGGAATTAGGGATAAGGGTTCATTGAGACACTCACCAGGTCAGTTGACAGATATTATGGCAACCATTGTGGAGATAACCGGGGCGAAATACCCGGAGATTTATAACGGAAATAAAATTTTACCACTCGAAGGCAGAAGTTTGACTCCGATTATACAGGATGATCATGCTGATGAAACTCCTTTATTCTGGGAACATGAAGGAAATGCCGCTATCAGAATAGGGAAATGGAAGCTGGTCAAAAAGTATCCTGAGCTATGGGAATTGTTTGATATGCAGGAAGACAGAACTGAACTAAATAATTTAGCTGATCAGTATCCGGAATTTGTGGAAGAAATGGCATTGAAATACGAAAAATGGGCGAACAGATGCCGGGTTGTTCCGCGAGATAAAATTCTTAGCATAATGGAATCAAGCGGAACAAATAAGGCATTCTGGGAAGAAGATTAATTTTTTTCAATAGAGGGGGTTTTAGGTGGAGAAGCAAATTGGGTGTTGCAGCGTAAGTAGAAATTCTGGCGTATACATTTCAGATACCTCTACAGTTACAAAGAGTAAAAAAGTTAACACCAATGACATGGTTTATTTATCAGGCGGAACTTTTTTAATGGGGACTGAAAGTGAAGAAGGTTTTCCGACAGACGGGGAAGGCCCCGTAAAGGAAGTAACAGTTCAACCTTTTTATATTGATCCATGTACTGTTACAAACAAACAATTTGAAGAATTTAGTAGCCAGACGGGGTATACGACAGATGCAGAAAAGTTTGGCTGGTCCTTTGTTTTTTATTCTTTGGTTAGTGAACAATCGAAGAAAAATGTGGCCCAAGTCGTAAGGGATACACCATGGTGGTGGGCTGTAAAAGGAGCCAGTTGGAAACACCCGGAAGGTCCGGACTCAACTATTAAAGACAGAATGGACCATCCAGTAGTACATGTATCCTGGAATGACGCAAAGGCGTTTTGTGAGTGGAGTGGAAAGCGTTTACTTACTGAATCGGAGTGGGAGTTCGCTGCCCGGGGAGGTTTGGTAGGTAAAAGGTTTCCATGGGGAGACAATCTCCATCCTAAAGGTGAATTCATGTGTAATATTTGGCAGGGTGATTTTCCGAAACATAATTCTGCTAAGGATGGATACCTGTCAACTGCTCCGGCCAAGTCGTTTCCTGCTAACAATTATGGACTTTATAATGTTTCAGGCAATGTGTGGGAATGGTGCGCAGATTGGTTCAGCACTCATTCAAAAGGAGAAGAAAACAACTTTGAAGATCCATTGGGTGAAACTAAAGTAATTAAAGGTGGCTCTTACTTATGTCATGTTTCTTATTGTAATAGGTATCGTGTGGCAGCTAGAAGTTCTAATACACCGGATAGTTCAACAGGTCATATGGGGTTTCGCTGTGCAGCAGATGGGTAGTAAGTAGGCTATAAAGAATAAAAATGTATGTAAAGAGGAGAGTTATTCAATGATTAAAAGGTCAATTAGTATTTTCCTGGTATTGATTTTTGTTGGTGTATTGGTTGGTTGTAGTCAGTCGGGGAGCGGAGAAACTTCATCAGGAGATGCAGAGTATACTTTTAAGATTGCGAACGTATTGTCAAAAGAGGATGTAACCAGTAAAGGGCTTGATAAATTTGCTGAACTCGTAGAGAAAAAGTCTGATGGAAATATTCAAATCGATGTATTGCATGGTGGGCAACTAGGATCAGGGGTTGAAACTTTTGAAGCTGTAAAAAATGGTAATTTAGATTTTGCTGCTGATTCTTTTGCAAACCTGGCAAGCATTACTCCAGCCTTTGAAATGTTCCATTTACCATTTTTGTTTGAATCACGGAATCAGTTCTTAAATACAATGAATAGTGAAAAAGTACAAGAAAGAGTCAATAAAGAATTAGAAGAAGTTAACTTAAAGTGGTTTACAACATTGGAAATTGGTGGTCCACGGGTTATTGGGACTTCCGAAGAGAAAATTCAATCACTGGAGGATTTGGAAGGACTAAAATTCCGTGCATCCCGGTCCCCGCTTGAGATTGCAAGTCAGGAGGCATGGGGAGCTAAAGGGGTAACTGTTGACTGGCCAGAAACACCTGAAGCAGTACGACTTGGAATGGTCGACGGTTTAACTGTTCCTTATGCGAGCTTTTACTCTGCAAAGTTTCATGAGGGTGATCTAATCAACTATATAGCAGATGTAAACTTCCAAACATATGCATCTGTAATGGTAGTTAATTCTGAAATGTGGGCGGAATTACCTGACGATGTCAAAAAGATATTGACAGAGGCCGAAAAGGAGGCACGTGAATGGCATGTTGATTTTCTCGGAGACTATATTACAGAGAATATAAATAAGATGAAAGCAGAAGGAGTAGAAGTTTATACGCTTCCAGAAGAGGAAGTTCAAAAAATAAAAGAAGTCACTAAGGAAAAAGTCTGGGGAGAATTTGTTGGAAAAGAAGGAATGCCTCAGGATAAATTGGACTTAATTTTGGAAGAAAGAGGTTCAGTTGGTGAAGGTGGTTGGGGCTACCAAATTGATGGCTGAATTAATTAAAAACAACTAACTAATCTAATTGGAGGTATAGAATTATACCTCCAATTAGAAATACAGGGAGAAATTTAATTATGAGTAGACAAACTACTGTCAATTCTTTAATGAAAATAGACAAGATACTGTCGAAAACTGTAGAAATTATTTGCGTCCTTCTTCTAATTGCTACAGTTACAACTATATCTGTCTCCATATTTACCCGCTTCGTAATCTTTTACCCCTTGAACTTCGCGGATGCTTTAGGAAAATATATGATGATGTGGATGGCCTTTCTTGGTTCAGGTTTAGCAATTAAAGCGGGTGAACATATTGCAGTTGATATGTTTATGGATAAGTTAAACGCCAAGAACAGGAAAATCCTATTAGTTATCATAGATGTACTAATTTCTATTTTCCTAATATTTCTTATTTATTATGGATGGATTTTCGCGTTAAGTGGAAAAGGTTCACATGATCCTTTTGTGTTTGGAATAAGTATGATGATTCCATATTTGTCTGTACCAGTAGGATTTGCCTATATTCTGGTTCAACTTAATATAACTACTATATTAAGGGTTTTAAAGGAAGATCCTGATCCAGCTGTAAAAGAAAAATCATTACTTCCAGATTAAGAAAGAGGTGAACTTTTAATATGACAATGATCATTTATGTAGCGGTGTTTCTGTTACTTATAGCTATTAGTGTTCCGATTGCATTCTCCTTAGGGATATCGACTATGCTGGCTTTTGTTATGACCGGCGACCCACTGGACTTATTCGCTCAGCGATTATGGACAGGGTTAAATAAATTTACTTTGGTAGCTATTCCCTTCTTCATTCTTGCAGGTGAACTTATGGGTGGCTCAGGAATCTTAATCCGTCTATTAGATTTTGCACGATTAATTATCGGAAGAGTTAAGGGTGGTCTCCTATACATAAATATACTTGTTAGTATGTTATTTGGAGGAATTAATGGTTCAGCTGTGGCTGATACAAGTGCAGTGGGGTCCATGTTAATTCCAGCCACTAAAAAAGAATACAAAGATCCAGAAATGGCGGCAGCTGTTACTGCTATCAGTTCAGTAGTAGGCCCAATAATACCTCCGAGTCTACCAATGCTGATTTATACTTTTGCTGCAGCCAATGTTTCAGTTGCTGCATTATTCGCAGCGGGAATTGTTCCGGGTATATTATTAGGGTTAAGTCTAATGATTGTTACGTTTTTTATTGCCAGAAAAAGAAACTATCCCAGTGATAAAAGAAAATACACATTTAGGCAAATAATTCGTATACTAGGCAGGTTTATTATTGCAGCTATCCTTCCTGTTATCATGGTTGCGGGGATAGTTGGAGGGGTTGCTACTCCTACAGAGGCAGGGTGTATTGGAATTCTATATGCTTTGATTATTGGTTTCTTTGTCACCCGTGAACTAACTTTAAAGGAGACCTACAGAGCATTAGCCAGAACAATAATCATTACAGCCATCGTCATGATTATGATTGCCGTCGGGAATGTGGCAACTTGGTGGCTCACAATCCAGGGAATTCCGGCTGATATTAGTATGTTTTTCCAAAACTTCACTAATAGTGCTGCATTATTTTTACTATTTATGTTAGTACTTTATATTTTCATAGGCTTTTTCATAGAGCAGGCAGCAGCTATGATTATGCTTGTTCCAATATTTGCACCTTTAGCTGAAACTTATGGTATCGATCCAGTTCATTTTGGTATCTTTACCGTTCTGGCTTTAGGAATTGGACTTGTAACGCCACCTGTTGGAATTTGCTTGTTTATTTCCAGCAGTATAGCCAAAGTCAAACTGCATAGAGTGTTTGTTGTATCTATTCCGTATTTAGTAGCTATGTTTGTTGTGCTTCTTCTTATAACGTTTGTTCCACAGATTTATTTGTGGTTACCACGGATGTTAGGATTCTAGTGGGAAGGCTTATACTATACGCAGAAAGGTGTTAAACATGAGAGTAGGCAATTTGGAAACGTTTTGTCAGGTGGTCGAGGAAGGAAGCATAAGTAAGGTTGCTAAGATAAATTATATTACACAACCTGCTATCACCAAGCAGATTCGCCAATTGGAAAGTACTTATGGAACAAAATTGTTCGAAAGGGTGAACGGCAACTTACGTGTCACCAAAAACGGAGAAAAATTGTATGAACTAGCTAAAAAAATAGTATTTCAATACGACCAGTCATTCCAAATTATAAATGAACTCAAAGGGGAAGAAAACAAGAATCTTAAAATTGGTTCTTCATTTACGATTGGGGAATATTTCCTCCCAGCAACTTTGGGTGAGTTTAAAAAAATTCATCCAGATATTGAGATTGCATTGGAAGTTAGCAGTACTCCTAATATATTGGAAAGTATTAAAGAAAATAAAGCAGGGATTGCATTAGTTGAGGGTATAGTTAAAGATGAGAGTTTAACTGTTAGTAAGTTTGCCGAAGATGAATTGGTATTAGTGTGTTCTCCTAACCATTCCGTTTTAGGAGAAGTAGATTCGGTCACATTGGATGATTTATCAAGTGAGAAATTTATATGGCGCGAGGAAAATTCAGGGTTAAGACTGCTCGTAGAAGATATATTAGAGAAAAATGATGCGCTGGAAAACATCAACATATATATGGAACTGGGAAGTACTCAGGCAATAAAGGGTGCAGTTGAAGCAGATTTAGGGATAGCCCTACTATCGGAGATCGTAGTGGAGCGGGAACTAAAAAACGGTTCCCTGAGAAAAATTTTTATTGAAAATGTTGATTTTAAAAGAGACCTCTGGTTTGTAAAGCAAAAAGATAGCTTCATAAGTTCCATTGAAAAGGAGTTTAAGGAGTTTTTGACAGATTTAAGGAAGACTTGAGACAAAAAAAGGAGAGATTACTAAATGGAAAAATATATAATGTCAATCGATCAAGGTACCACCAGCTCCCGTGCAATTATATTTAATCATGACGGAGAGATAGTAGCTATTTCTCAAAAGGAGTTTGAACAATTCTTTCCAAAGCCTGGTTGGGTAGAACATGATGCTAATGAAATCTGGACCTCAGTTTTAGCATGTATAGCGGATGTTTTGCGAAAAGCTGATATAGAGCCAAGACAAATCGCAGGAATTGGTATAACAAATCAAAGGGAAACAACAGTCGTTTGGGATAAATATACAGGGAGACCAATACATAATGCAATCGTGTGGCAGTCAAGGCAAACAGAGAATATTTGTAACGAATTAAAGGATGCTGGTTATGGTCAATTATTCAAAGAAAAGACTGGATTGTTAATCGATGCTTATTTTTCAGGGACTAAAGTAAAGTGGATACTGGATAATGTCCGAGAAGCTAGAGAAAAAGCAACAAAAGGAGATCTTTTATTTGGAACTATAGACTCCTGGCTTATATACAAGTTAACAGGCGGAACAGCCCATGTTACTGATTACTCCAATGCTTCCAGAACATTAATGTTCAATATTCATGACCTCCAATGGGATGACGAATTACTGGATATATTAACAGTACCAAAATCGATGTTGCCAGAAGTGAAACAATCTTCAGAAGTATATGGAAAGACTGTTGACTATCACTTTTTTGGTTATGAGATTCCCATTGCCGGTGCTGCAGGAGACCAACAGGCTGCACTTTTTGGGCAAGGTTGTTTTGAAAAAGGTATGGTTAAAAACACATACGGGACAGGCTGCTTTATGCTAATGAACACCGGTGAGAAAACCATCTCATCAGAACACGGTTTACTGACAACTATAGCTTGGGGAGTAGATGGAAAAGTCGATTATGCATTGGAAGGAAGTATTTTTGTAGCAGGGTCAGCCATTCAATGGTTAAGAGATGGACTGAAAATAATTGATAGTTCGTCTGAAAGTGAAATAATTGCCTCAGATGTAGATTCTACGGAAGGAGTATATATGGTTCCGGCTTTTGTAGGACTGGGCACCCCATACTGGGACAGTGATACGCGTGGTGCTGTGTTTGGTTTAACACGGGGGACTACTAAAGAGCATTTTGTACGGGCCACCTTGGAATCCTTAGCATATCAGACTAAGGATGTAGTTGATGTGATGGTTACTGATTCTGGCCTTCCCCTAAAAACATTAAGAGTAGATGGTGGAGCAGTAAGAAATGATTTTCTTATGCAATTCCAAAGTGACCTGTTAGATGTACCTGTTGAACGGCCAGAAGTTCAGGAAACAACAGCTTCAGGAGCTGCATATCTGGCTGGGCTTGCTGTTGGTTATTGGGATAGTAAAGAAGATATTGCTAAACAATTGAAGTTAGAGAAAACATTTACTTCCAATATGACGGAGGTTCAACGTTCAAATTTATATAAGGGATGGAAGAAGGCTGTTAAGGCTGCGAGGGTTTTTTAGAGAAATAATTATCTGATTTTAATATGTTGGGGGAGAAGATAGTAGAAACTGGGAAGTAACTGCGATATGCTAAATAACTCCTAATTCCTGAAGGAACTAGGAGTTATTAGGAAAGAGATTAAGAAAGAACTTATTAAGAAAGTAACTAATGTTGAAGAATTTCTTAAAGAATTTAAGTTAAAATTTGATAAGAACTAATAAAAAATTAATCAGCCCGTTCTATGAAGAATATTTGCCGGGCTGATTAACCAGTAGAAATCGGATTACAAGTAGTAGAACGCTAAGCGGCTATCATTGGAGGCTTTTAGGTATATGTTGAATAGTTGATACGACTTCCCAGATTCTTATAGTAACATATCTTTTATAATTTCATCTATTTCAAAGTTCGTTTCAAAATTATCCTCCATTAGTGTTTGTATGGATGAACCGTCCCCCCAAGATAGATTCCACACTTATATCTACTCTCAAAGATTACGAGGTCGCCGATTTGTTGCTGGTGATTTGATATGGTAAGTCGAAAAAGTTGTTCCTTTAATTTAATAAACGAGTGTTTAGTTTTCTATTATGTCTCAATATCATAAAATCATATGTTTCCGGAGTGAACTATTAATCTCAGTCTTAATAAGTATTCAATTTTATGTTGTTTTACTGGAATTTATGGATAACTAATTCTTGGACACAGTAAGCGACAAATAGAATACACGTTTTAATCACAGAGTTGCCGTGCGATAATCTTCTTAGAAATTAATTCGGGAGGTTATGCAATGACTCTCAAAGACAAAAGAATAGAATGGAAAGCGCGCTATGACGACTGGAAAGGAAGTGGGCAGAGTATTGCTGAATGGTGCCGGGATCAAGAGATCAAAGTCCATCAAATGTATTATTGGGTTCAGCGATTTGAGAAAGATATGATTTCTCTGGAAGCGGGGACAACGGAAACGCAGTGGCTTACTGTTCAAATGGACGACGAACCAATTTACTCCAAAGACCAGGGGCCCATCTTTATTCATGTTGGTGCCATTTCTGTTGAGGTGCGACCGGGAGCCAATGTCCGATTACTGTCAGATGTCATACATATCCTGCAGAATCAAAACTAATGAACTTTCAATTTGATCGGGTGTACCTGGCCCGCGGCAGCACTGATCTTCGTAAATCTATTGATGGGCTTGCAGTCATTGTAAAAGAATGCTTTGACCTCAATCCCTTTTCCCCTAGCCTGTTCGTGTTCTGTAATCGAAAACGTGATAAGCTAAAGATTTTACAGTGGGAGAATAACGGGTTTTGGTTGCATTATCGCCGTTTGGAAAGGGGCACATTTCATTGGCCATCGGAAAAGGAGACGGCACCAATGAATATTAGCTCGCGCCAGCTTCGCTGGTTGCTGGATGGTTTATCCATTGAACAGAAGCAAGCACACCGGGAAGTCAAAGCACGCACCATTCTATAAAAGTTTGAAATATGGAAATACAGGAATTCGACTAGGCAAATCGGATTCCTTTTCGTATACTTATCTTATGGAAAATACAGCGCATAAATCAAAGGAAACAATTGAATATTTTAAAGCGCAAAATGAAAAGCTTGAAATAGAAAAAGAGGCATTGGAAGCCAAATTAAAATGGTACGAAGAACAATTTCGCCTCAGCCAACAACGCAGATTCGGATCTTCTAGTGAGAAGACCGATTCCAACCAGCTCTCGCTTTTCAACGAAACGGAAGACACAGCTGATTCGGCGGTTGAAGAACCGACTGTCGAGACGATTACATACAAACGCAAGAAACAACGTGGTCAGTGCAACCAGAAACTTGAAAACCTGCCTACGGAGACGATTGAATACCGTCTGTCCGACGAGGAACAGGTCTGTTCGTGCTGCAACGGAGCGTTGCACGATATGAGCACGGAAGTGCGCAAAGAATTAAAGGTTATTCCCGCGCAGGTAAAAGTTGTGGAGCATGTGCGCCACATATATAGTTGCCGCCATTGTGAGCGTTATGGAATGGAAACACCTATTGTGACAGCGAAAATGCCGGAGCCTGTATTTCCAGGCAGTTTGGCCTCTCCATCCGCAATGGCTTACACTATGACACAAAAATATGTAGAAGGGATGCCGTTATATCGCCAGGAAAAACATCTGGAGCGCTTCGGTGTCTTTATCCCGCGCCAGACATTGGCCAATTGGATGGTGCATGGTGCCAATTGGCTTGAACTGATTTACAACGAAATGCACACCCGGCTACTGGAGTTGGACATTGCCCACGCAGATGAAACTACATTACAAGTTTTAGCCGAGCCGGAACGGCCTGCAGCCTCAACTTCCTACATGTGGTTATACCGCTCTGGACAGACCGATGTGCCAATCGTCTTGTACGATTATCAACAAACCCGGGCCGGCAAACATCCTCGTCGATTCCTGGAAGGCTTCAAGGGATATCTAAATGTAGACGGTTACCCCGGCTACAACGGCTTATCCAATGTTACCTTGGTTGGGTGCTGGGCGCATGCGCGCCGTAAATTTACAGAGGCACTTAAGGCACTTCCTGAATCCGCAGCCACTACAACTGTGAAAGCGGAGGAAGGCTTGGCTTTCTGTAATCAGCTTTTTGATATTGAACGTAAATTAAAGGACAAAAGTCCACAAGAACGCTATGAACAACGTTTAGAGCGCAGTCAGCCCGTTCTGGATGCTTTTTTGGCATGGCTTCAAGAACAGACCCCACGCGTATTACCTAAAAGTGCCCTTGGCAAAGCAATCAAATATTGTCGTAAACAATGGGAGCATTTAGAGGCGTTTTTGGAAGACGGCCGTTTGGAAATCGATAACAATCGGGCGGAACGATCCATCAAGCCATTCGTGATTGGAAGCAAAGCCTGGCTTTTCAGTAATACCGCAAAAGGAGCAAGATCCAGTGCGATTATTTATAGTATTGTGGAGACAGCCAAGGAAAATGGATTAAATCCATTTAACTATCTCAGCTATTTATTTGAAGAGCTTCCCAATATGGATACGACGGATAAAGAGCAATTGGCTCAATATCTGCCATGGTCGGCAACACTCCCACGGGAATGTCACGTTCCTAATAAATCTAAATAAAGCATACACGAAATCCCCATCTCAAAAACTAGGTGGGGATTATTTGACGCTTACCTTGGACACATGCCCATTACTGTTGAACTTGTGTTATGGAAAAGCGGAAATACATTTGGTATAATATGGTCATTATGTTAATTGGAGGAATTAGATTGATGTTATCAGTAATAATTTTATTAATAATTCTTTATATTGCCAGTCTGCATTTATCCTTATATGTCAAGTATAGACACGATAAAAAAAAGAAAGATTATAAGCTTCGAAAATTTATCTATTTTCCTCTATTCATTATTCTAGTTACCGGTGGTATGATCATTTCATTCGGTTTATTGGCATTTAAACCATTTTCAACAGATTTTAGTTTTGATTTTAGCTATGTAGCCTTCTTAGGTAGTACTTTTTTAACTCTGGGCTTAACTATGGTTATTTATACAGAATCTCAACTAAAAGAATCAAAGAATGATACTGAAGTCTTTGCCAGTCAATTACTTTCTGATGAGAGAATTTTAAGTATATTTTGCACCTCCATTATGAATAAATTTGAAGCTAATCGCAAATTTAATAAATTATTTGCGAAACAACTAACGAAAAGTATAGATAAAGAGCAATTGATTATCGCTATTTCAAAGGAATTAGCAAGTGATGATGATTTTATAGAAGAAATTACATCGACCATTTCTATTTCTGGTTCAAATATCGAAAAAGAAATAGCTAAATCAGTATCCGAAAAGTTAAGAATTGACTATAAGTAACCACAGTAGATGAATGCTCTTTAACTGTTGAATTTAGAATATTTACTAATTATACCGAAGCAGCACAATTTAAAGAAAACGTTTAAAGTGAGTTTAGGCTTGTGAGATATTCTACTTAAAGATTAAAAGGCGATGGAAGGTTTTAATCTTATTATGCGGATTAACTCGCTCGACATATAGTAAACCATCGTAATAGCCAATCAAATTCCCGCAACAAGTCCTTTCCAAGAATGTTGCTGATATTGGCATATGCCGATACTCTTCAACTATTCAATTACCCATTTTCTGCTATAGCAGAAAATTCCTCCTGTCATTACTACTATCGTTTCTCAGAACAAAAAAGTGGCAAAAAAATATTTTCTATTTTTCATGCCACCTTTTTCACCTGAACTTCGATTGTAGTAGTGAAAGGAGGTGATTGACATGGCAGTAGTAACGATGACTAGTTCACGCCTGCAGCTGATTTTGGATGGTGGTATTGATGAAGTATCTGGTATGTATAAGTTATCAAAGAATCAAGATGGTCTTTTGTTAACAGTGTAAATGAGGATTTGCCGGATAAAGTTGCCAGCAAAGTAAAGGCCGTAAAATAAATACCTATGCCTTTGTAGCTGCTTTTGCATATTTAATCGTTGCATTATTATCTCCAGCTTTAGTATCTTTAGAATGGGTGTACTCAAGCATAAGTTTCATTTTTATACATGTTGTTAAGTGCGCTTAGATTTGGTTTCCTCATTTATTTAATATTAAAAAGGGACATAGATAATTATCTCAAGAAATCTGAAGAAGAGTAAGCTGAACGTAAAAAGTTACAAAGAATTCTTTTTGAGTTGGAAAAATTTCTGGAACATCAAGCATCAAATGAATCGAAACAAGAAGCAGAAGAAATGAGTGAGTTTTTACAAAGAAGGAAAGATAGTCAAAGCAAAAAACAGCAAGGGCTTCAGTATTCACTATTAATTTTTTCCAAAATATGTCAAAGATAATTTTGATAAAAGAAGCTATTTGAATGAGATAATAAGTAGCAATTGTGGATGGGTCCTTAGTCACTTCCTGAATTTGTTGAAAAGTTAGATTTTTTGTATAATTTTGAAACCAAATTCCTTGCGATTCGTACTACTTAGCAAGGAGGTGAAATAAATGTCATATAGAATTACTCATGTTCGTTTATCCGATAATAATGCTACTTCTACAGAAGCAATAACTCATGTTAAATTATCGGATGGAACTGTTGAAACTAAAGCACAAGTAGTTAAGTATATTGACCAAGGAATGGAGTATTACTATACAAAAACAACTGGATCAAAGGCAGTTGTGGAAACAGTTCATCCAGTTGGTAGAAATCCCTATATTCGAACAAAAGCAAATAGTTCAACTAAAGATAACTTACTTAGTTTGCCAAGGTTTTAATAAAGTATGCGTCATACAATTCCTTTACTTAAAAATGTTTGTATGACGCTATTATTTTTGGGAGTAAATTAAATAGCTTCTCTTTCGAATGGATGTTTGAAATAACTCTAGCGCCTATCACCTAAAACTCGTATCTTTTTTGGTTTCCTCTCTATAAGAACCCAGAACCTCTCATTCATACCCACCAATTATTCTAGTTTATCAATTGAGTAATACATCCTTACCTCCTCACTGAAGGAAGTCCCACTTATAATTAGCTATACTTCAGTAAACAAGAATTCACCGAAATTTATATCCCGCAATTTCTTTTTCACTTGCTTTCCCCAACTTTTCACAGCATTAATTGTCGTTTCTTCCTGAATGGCAATTTCCTTGTACGGCATGTCCAGAATAATATAACAATAGACCCATTTCCATTGATTGTCTGTCAAATGGAATTTTAAATTTTTCCAAAGCTCGGGATTACTCTGTGGGAAGTGGGAATCGCTTAACAATTGATAGTTTACTCCAATTCGGCAGTAGTGATTGCCGTTGGAGAGTTCTGTTATTTGCTCTTGGAAGGCATACTTATCACTTTCTTTTTGACGGTTTTGTTGTCGCATTAAGTCAATGAGGCGATTGCGGATCATGTAGTTGAAGTAAGTTGACATTGGTCCCTTGTCCGGCTGATAGGTTTCATAAGCATTCCACATTGCGCACAACCCTTCTTGATAAAACTCGTTGTATGGATCATGAATATTTAATTTTTGCAAATGGTAATGAATCCGCCTTTCATTCTGCTCAAAGATTTCCTCAAATGTAATTTTGTCATTCATATTACTGGCTCCTTTATAATGAAGTAGGTGGGGAGGTGGGAAGTTTCTGTTCAACTGTACCGTAGAGGGGTTGTTATATCTAGTTGCTCAGTAATCTGATATTCTATTTTTTTATGTATTTTGGAAATAGAAGTCCTTCCTATTACTATAATCGTTTTTGGGGAGGAAAAGGTGTCATTTTTTTGAAAAAACTTTAAAATTCTTATAATATTGTAAATATCCACTTTATTTCGGATTGTGATTTTCAAATTAAATCAGACCTGGTAATTGCATAAATTTCGTTGCACGGCTTTACATGGAGAAGTGGTCATGCTAGCCTCGTTGGCGAGCCAAGCCCCTAGCTGCTTGGTCTCTTGGCTGGGGATGCATGCCCACAGAGGCTCCATGTCAAGCCACTTTAGTATAAATATACATAAAATACAGGGAATTATTCATTTAAACTTTGTGAAAAAACTGCCTTAATTTGAACAAAAACCACTGATTTTGGCTGGAATAATGTGTATCTTTACAATAATATGTTGAATATAATTATTAATAGAGGCTGTTGGTTTGATCAGTGGAAATGGGTGAAATACTTCTTTATCAGCGAAATGTCTGTAAATTAAAGGATATTGCCGAGTTGCAAAGTGTTTTTGTTGATGCAGTGAAGAGTTGCGGGAGGCTTGTTGGGAGTGTATTTACAATGTGATAGAAGAGATACCATGGTATGTTGCAAACTGAAGAACTAAATAATGTATATATGAAATCCCCATCTAAAACAGGTGGGGATTATTTAATGCCTAAACAGGAAATACTCTAAAAATTTTAATCATTTTGCCTTCTATCTATAATCTAAATCATTGCCAAAATTTGCCGATATTAATAAGTATACTAAGGAGGGCTATCATGTTAGACATAAAATCATTAAATAAGCAATATATTGCCGGAAAGTGGAGAGAAGGTCAAAGCAAAAATTTACTTGTTGATAAAAACCCATACAATGGCAAGGTCATTACTGAATTTAAAATGGCCAGTGTATCGGATGTGGACCTTGCTTATAAATCTGCTCTTGAAGCAAAGGAGGAATGGGGTAAAGTTAATCCCTACAAACAACGTGACATTCTTGAAAATGCTGTCAAATACATAGAAGATAACGAAGAGGAAATTGTCAATATAATTATTGATGAACTTGGTGGAACACGGCTAAAAGCAGCATTTGAAATTGGGCTTGTTAAAGATATGATTAAAGAATCAGCAACATTTCCATTAAAAATGGAAGGAAAAATTTTACCTTCTGTTGAAAATGGGAAAGAAAACCGTCTATATCGGATGCCGGCTGGTGTGGTAGGTGTTATTAGCCCGTTTAATTTTCCGTTTTTCCTATCAATGAAATCTGTTGCACCGGCAATTGGGGCTGGAAATGGGGTTGTATTAAAACCACATGAAGAAACACCAATCATGGGCGGAACACTAATTGCCAAAATCTTTGAGGAAGCTGGGATTCCAAAAGGATTACTTAATGTTGTTGCAACCGATATTAAAGAGATTGGAGATTCATTTGTAGAACATCCTATTCCAAGAATTATTTCCTTCACAGGTTCAACAAAGGTTGGAAGTCATATTGGTCAATTAGCTGTAAAGAATTTTAAAAAACCTCTTTTGGAGTTAGGCGGGAACAGTGCTTTTATTATTCTGGAAGATGCAGATTTAGATTATGCTGTAAATGCAGCTGCATTCAGCCGCTTTACTCATCAGGGTCAAATTTGTATGTCGGCTAATCGAATCTTAGTTCAAAAATCAATCTATGATGACTTCGTTACGAGATATAAAGAAAAAGTATCTTCACTTAAAACCGGTGACCCAAGAGATCCTGAAACCATTATTGGACCAGTAGTGAATGACAGATCGGCAGAAAACCTTAAAGCAATCATTGATAAAGGGATTGAACAGGGAGCTAACCCAGTTCTTAAAGGCGATATATCAGGAAACATGGTTGAACCAACAATACTTACCGATGTTAGTGCAGACATGGATCTTGCACAAGAAGAATTGTTTGGGCCAGTTGTTGGTATTATGCCGTTTGAAACGGAAGAGGAAGCAATTGATATTGCCAACGACACACGCTTTGGATTAAGCGGGGCAGTTCATACATCTAATGTAGAGCGAGGCGTTGAATTCGCTAAAAAAGTAGAAACCGGGATGATTCATGTTAACGACATTACAATAAATGACGAACCTATTGTCGCTTTTGGTGGAGAAAAACAATCCGGTCTTGGACGTTTGAATGGTGAATGGAGTTTGGACGAATTTACTACAATGAAATGGATTTCTGTCAATTATCAACAACGTCAATTACCTTACTAGAAGGAGAGAATATAAGAGATGACTGAAGTATATGTACAAGCTGAAACAGAATCTGAAATCTTGAATGCCTTTATAAAGGTCGCCCCATTTTTAAATAAGCTGGTCCATGATGATATTACAATAGGTATTTATGACACAGAAAAACTGATCATCAATATTCCAGGTGAGACATTTTCACTGAATGTCAAAGCCGGTGATCCACTTGCAGAAGGAGATATTATAACCAATGCCATAAGAGAAGATGGTCCGAGAACAGAAATTGTTCCAAAAGAATTATTCGGTTTTCCGCTTATTGCCCGTGCTATTCCATTACATGATAATAATGGAAAGGTTATCGGTGGTGTTGGCCTTGGAACAAGCCTTGAAAAGTCAAATAAATTACATGAAGTGGCTGAAGGTCTTTCTGCTGTAGTGGAACAATCTGCTGCATCTATTCAGGAAATTACAGGCTCCGTATCTCAACTTGCTGATCATGTTACAAACGTGTCTACGCAAATGAAAGAGGTAAGCACCAGCGCAGATCAAATTGGCGAAATTTCAACGGTTGTAAAAGGTATTTCCGACCAAAGTAATTTACTGGGATTAAATGCATCAATAGAAGCAGCAAGAGCCGGTGAATTTGGTAAAGGTTTTAATGTCGTAGCTGAAGAGATCAGAAAGCTGGCAAATAATTCAAAAGATAATGTAACCCAAATTGATGAAGCAACAAAAAGCATTCAAAAACTGGTTGCGGAATTAGAAGACGCATTTTCCGGAATTCATGAAATGACAGATACGCAGGCAGCTGCAATCCAACAAATTTCAGCAACCATTCAAGAAATCAGTACAAATGCACAGGATTTAGCGAAAATGGCTGAAAATACATTAGAAGCAAAATAATTAACATACCCTGAAAATCTTGTGTCATAAGGTTTTCAGGGATTTAATAATTTTTTCGGTTTACAAATTGTTCATCACTTGTATTTTCTTTTGAAGTAAGTTGATTTTATGACAATCATTAATGTGAATTTTATCACATCATCCACCAATAAATAGGGGAATTTTTCAGTGTTAAATTTAAAAAATAAAAAGTGAATAAACCTGCATAATGAATGAAAAAGGCAAACTATTTCGAAAGAATGGGACGCAAAGCAAAGGGTCTAATGTTTTTACAGGTATAAATGCCTAAAACTATGATCGCCTGGTTACCAAAGCATCATCTCGTTTTTATTGTCACTGTTTTGGCTATTTCAATTCTATTGGATAGCCATTTTTTGTAGACAGAGATGAAAGGGGGAGTGATTGGAGGAGTCATGGGGCCGGAAGTTACATATTAACTTCAAAGATATAGTTAATACATTTACATAGAATGAGGTTTTTATAATGAATTCAAATTTGGATTTGTCCGTAAGAAATATATCATTGGATCATGTTATTCAACCAATTATGAACTTAACAAATAATAGTGTTTATGGATACGAGGCTTTACTTAGTTCAAGGGAATTTCGTAATCCGGAGTTGTTGTTTAAATATGCTAGAGAACGGCATCAGTTAATTGATGTGGACATAAGGTCTATATCTAAATTCTTTCAGACATTTAAAGCGTTCAATCCACCCGTTAAGGATATGAAAATATTCATCAATGTGTTTCCATCTACAATTATAGATTCATCATTTACTGCTCTTTTACAAAGATTGGAATTATCCGTAGATATAAATCCAGGGAATATCGTATTTGAATTAAATGAAGCTGAAAAGGAAACGAATTTATCAAAAATAAAAAACGCAATAGAAGAGATTAAAAAGGAAGGTTTCTTGACTGCCCTGGACGATATTGGAAAGGGAGAATCTTCACTAAAGTCGTTATCGGAAATTGAACCGGATATTGTAAAAGTTGATAAGTATTTTACTGAAAATTTAGCAGTGTCTTCAAAAAAGCAAAAAACTCTTCAATTATTCCTCAATCTTTTTGGAGGTGATACAAAGGTAGTAGTGGAAGGTTTTGAGTCAAGTGAAGATCTGGAAACTGCAAGAGGTTTGGGGGTATCTTTCGGACAAGGATTTTTCTTGGGAAAACCTAAGCCAATAAAGAATTATATTCCAGGTACTTATCCGGATGATTTTAGTTGATTATGGAGGTTCGATGATGGATAAAGGGTCGATAATAGGAATAATATTTGGAATTATTGCGATTGGAGCAGGTATGGCTTTAAAAGGTGTAAGTCCTTTGGCCATAATCAATCCTGCAGCATTATTAATCATCTTTTTGGGAACGGCAGCTTCCGTCTGTATAGCGTTCCCAATGAGTACACTTAAAAAAGTACCAGTACTGCTAAAAATTATATTTACCGAGGCTAAAAACGAAAATGCAACCGAAATGGTTAATGGATTCGCTGAATGGGCAGAAGTAACCCGAAAACAGGGGATACTGTGGCTGGAAGGACAAATAGATAAGACGGATAATTCGTTTTTAGCTTCCGGATTACAACTGGTAGTTGATGGCCAATCTTCTGAGTTTATTCGGGAAGTGTTGTTGGAAAAAATAGATGCAATGGAAGAAAGGCATCAAAAGGGGGCCTCCATATTTTCCCAAGCAGGTACATATGCACCGACTTTAGGTGTTCTGGGAGCTGTGATCGGGTTAATTGCTGCCCTCAGTAATTTAAATGATATTGAGGTTTTGGGTAAGGCGATATCAGCCGCTTTTGTTGCTACATTGTTGGGGATCTTTTCCGGCTATGTTTTGTGGCACCCCTTTGCGAATAAGCTGAAAGAGAAGTCCGAAAATGAAGTTCGATTGAAACAGATTACCATAGAGGGGATATTGTCTTTGGCGAACGGTGAATCATCACCGGTGATCAGGGATAAATTAAGCTCGTATTTATCTTCTGATGAGTTAGCGAGAATGGGTGAGGGGGATGAAAATGCGGAGAAAAAACCAGCGTAAGAAACCCCATATTAATGAGTCATGGCTGCTTCCATATTCGGACATGCTGACGCTGATAGCTGCATTATTTATTGTTTTATTCGCGATGAGTGAAATCGACGCGCAAAAATATCAACAGCTTATACAGGTGTTTCATAGTGAATTCAGTGGTGGATCGGGGGTGTTGGAGGAAAATAGCGGCTCGATCGAACCAACTCCCGGAAAAATAATGGACGATACCGCAAACGAAGAAGATAAAGGAACGGAAGATCAAGGTGTTAAAGAATTATTGAAATTACAGGCCATACAGAAAGAAATAAATAATTATATTAGGAAAAACAATTTATCTGACGTGTTACAGACACAACTATCTGGTGAAGGATTAATGATTAGCATATCAAATGATGTATCCTTTGATTCCGGCAGTGACGAAGTAAATAAATATGGCAGGAAGATTGCAAAAGAGATTTCTGCGTTTCTTTACACAGACCCGCCTCATCGAATTGTGGTCAGTGGTCACACAGACAATATTCCAATACATAATAGTGAATTTTCATCTAACTGGGAATTAAGTTCTATGCGGGCGATTAACTTCATGGGTTTATTACTTGACAATGAAAAATTGGATCCTGGGCGATTCAGTGCAAAAGGGTATGGAGAACATCACCCGGTAGTCCCGAATACAAGCGATGGGAACAGGGCTATGAACAGAAGGGTTGAAGTACTTATTTTACCAAACTATGAGATTCCTATAACTGGGGATGATTAAGTGTGGATTTATTTTACTATGAATGAATATTTTGGTTGAATTTTATTTATGCGAGAAATGTAATTCTTATGAACTAGTATTAAACAACTATAAAATGGAAAAAGGCAAACTTTTCGAAGTATTAGGACGCAAAGCTGAGGGTCTACATGCAGAAAGCTGTACATGATTGCCTGGCTGCCAAAGTTTTAGATTATAGTATTAATTTATAATCTTTGGCTATTCAAATGTGCTTGAATAGTCTTTTTCTGTGTTAAGGGAGTGTGGATGTTGAGCATATCAACAAAAGAAAGAAGTAAAATGGCTACCATTTTATTAAATGGAACTTTTTCATCCTTAGAAACAGTGGTGCCACTCAAACAAACAAGGATGAAACCCCAGCTTTTGGAAAAGGATTTCCGTACCAAATATGGTGTTCTAATTGGAATTACCGGTGATGTTCAAGGGAAATTGGTTATATCCGGAAATCCTCACGTTTTCAGTAAGATTGGTGAAGTCATGTATGGAATGCCGCTTGAAGGTGAAATGCTTATTTCCTTTAGTGGTGAACTGGGGAACATGGTTGCTGGTGGTCTATCAATGAACATTGTTGAAAATGGAATCAACATTAATATTACTTCTCCAACTATGATGCAAGGTGATACAACACTATATGGTTTTAAACAAGGACTTAACGTGATGACTTCACTTGATAGTGTTGGAGATTTGGATATTTACTTATTACTTGATTAATAGACATTGGAAGGAGGCTTCAAATGGATACAAAGGACTATATTGAGGTATTCCTTGATGAGAGCAACGAACACTTGCAGGCAATTAATGATAATCTTTTAAAATTAGAAAAACAGCCAGCGGATCTTGACATCGTTAATGAGATATTTCGTTCAGCTCATACGTTAAAAGGAATGGCTGGAACAATGGAGTTTGAAGATATTGCTTCATTAACACATAAAATGGAAAATGTATTAGACAAAATTCGAAATCAGGAATTAGAAGTAAATGAAAAAGTTGTGGATATTATTTTTGAGGCACTAGAGGATTTGGAAGAAATGGTTAGTGCCATAAGTTCGGGTGAAGATGGAAAAAAAGATGTCAGCGAACTAGTTACCCGTTTGGAACAATTGGAAAACGGAACTACTGAATCAGTACAAAAGGAAAGTATAGTAAAGGAAACATCTGAATTGAATATGAATCTGGACCAATATCAGATGACAGTATTATCCCAGGCCGAGGAACAAGGATATAACACGTTTCAAGTTACTGTCATTTTATCCGAGGATTGTTTGTTGAAAGCAGCACGTGTATACATGGTATTTGAAGTTCTGGAAAAACTGGGGGAAGTCATTAAATCGGTACCTGTGGTGGATGAACTGGAAGCAGAGAACTTTGAACAGGAATTTACTGTTATTCTCCTGTCAAATTCAACTACTGACGAAATTGAAACACATATACATAAAGTTTCAGAAGTTCAAAAAGTAGAGGCACTCAATTTCTCAGTAGAGGATATTGATAAACCTGAAGATAAATCAGTGAATAACAATAGCCGGGAAGAACGGGATGTATCTCAGGAAAATCCAAAGCAAACGGGCAAGGGTGCTTCGTCAAAAACAATCCGTGTAAGCAGTGAGCGCATCGATTATCTGATGAATCTATTTGAAGAATTAGTTTTAGACCGTGGCAGACTTGAAGACCTTGCTAATCAGATTAATAATGTGGAACTGGATGAAGCAGTTGAACATATTTCCAGAGTGTCAAAGGATATGCAGGATTTAATTCTAACGATGCGGATGGTCCCTGTTGACCAAGTATTTAACCGATTCCCGCGCATGGTTAGAGGACTTGCAAAAGATTTAAACAAAAGAATAAATCTTGAAATTGCCGGAGCGGATACAGAGCTTGATCGAACGGTGATTGATGAAATTGGCGATCCATTGGTACACCTGATTCGAAATTCTGTTGATCATGGAATTGAATCACCGGAGGAACGTAAGAAAGCTGGTAAACCAGAAGAAGGTAAATTGATACTGCGAGCATTTCATAGTGGTAATCATGTCTTTATTGAAATAGAAGACGATGGGGCTGGAATTAACCGGGATAAGGTGGTTCATAAGGCAATCGAAAATGGTCTGATTACAAATGAACATGCTGAAAACTTAAAAGATGAAGATGTTTATCAGTTAATTCTTTCCTCGGGATTCAGTACTGCAGAACAGGTGTCTGACATCTCGGGGCGCGGTGTTGGATTGGATGCAGTCCGTATGAAGATTCAATCACTTGGCGGAAATATTTCCATCAGTTCGGAACCTGGTAAGGGCAGTACGTTTTCCATTGAATTACCGTTAACACTATCAATCTTATCGAGCTTGCTTGTTGAAGTTCAGGACGAAACATATGGAATACCACTATCTTCTGTAATTGAAACAGTATTATTGGAAGAGAAGGAAATCATGTACTCGCACCGGCAAAAAGTAATGGATTTCAGGGGTAAAGTGATTCCGCTTCTTTCATTGCAGGAAGTATTTAATGTCCCCGATAATAACCATTTGAAAGAAGAGCAATATGAGTCCGTTGTGATTATTAACAAAGGTGATAGGATGACAGGACTAATTGTTGATTCATTTATCGGGAAAAAAGAAGTCGTTCTGAAGTCACTTGGAAATTATCTGAAGAATGTTTATGCCATTTCCGGGGCAACAATCTTAGGAAATGGTGAGGTATCACTGATTATTGATCCCAATGCATTAATTAAGTAATGGAGGAGGTCAAAAAATGGAAGAGTCGATAAAAGTCATTGTTTTTCGTATGAATGATCAACGTTACGGTGTGGATGTTCAAGAAGTTATTTCAATAGAAAAATTGCACCATGTAACAGAGGTGCCGCAAACTTCTGAATTTATTAAAGGAGTTATTAATCTTCGTGGTGAGATAGCACCTGTCATTGATTTAAAGGAACGGCTTGCACTTGGTCAAACTGCATATGCAGATCAATCCAGGTACTTAATTGTAAGTATAAATGATATTAAAGTGAGCCTGATGGTCGATGAAGCAACGGACGTGATGGATATTAATAAAGATGCGGTAGAACCTGCCCCAGAGGTGATAAGTGGAGTTAATAAGCCCTTTCTAAGGGGAGTTGCCAAACTGGAAGATGAGCTCTTAGTCCTTTTGGATGTAGAACATATTTTAAATTTTGATGAACTGAATGAAGTGAAAGAAGTAGTTGAGGAGGAGGTCCAGGATAATGGCGAAAATACTGGTAACAGATGATGCAGCTTTTATGCGAATGCAGTTAAAAGATAATATTACCAAATTGGGCCATGAAGTAGTGGGTGAAGCTGCAAATGGAAAAGAAGCCATCGAACAATTTCAGGAGTTGAATCCGGATCTTACAACAATGGATATTACGATGCCTGAAATGGATGGGGTGGAGGCAGTTAAAGAAATTAAAAAGCTGAACCCGAACGCTAAAATTGTAATGTGCTCCGCAATGGGACAACAAGGTATGGTTGTTGATGCAATTCAGGCCGGAGCAAGTGATTTTATTGTTAAACCTTTTAATGCCGAACGTATTAAGGAAGCTCTGGAGAAGGTTTTGTAATATATAGGAGGAAATATAATGGTGTCAAAAAATAAAAAAGAGCGTATGAAAAAAGGCTCGTTACTTACCCGAAGCATACAGTATAAGATATTAATTCCATTTATAATCCTGATTATTCTAACCGGCGGGGTTGTTGCTTTTGTCAGCTATAATTCCAGTGTGGACACGACAACGGAAACATTGTCCGATAATGTAGAAAGCCAAATGGATAGCATGAATGATTCATTTGAATTATTTTATACCTCTATCGAAAATACGTTAAATCGACTAACTTCAAATGAACTGTTGCGGAAATATGACGATAGCAAAAGTGATGCATTATATCAATACTTTGAAGAAATAGTCGATTACAATGATTCGATAAAAAATGTTTATACTGGTATTGCTGAAACAGGTGAAGTAATCATTTATCCTAATGCTGATTTGGGTGAAGACTTCAATCCAAAAGAACGCACATGGTATAAGAAAGCTGTAGAAGCAAATGGGGAGGCAATATGGACAGAACCTTATGTTGATCAAGCGTCCGGTGAAACAGTAGTCAGTGCGGCAAAGGCCTATTTTAGTCATAACACGATAACAGGTGTAGTGAGTGTTGATATATCTATCAAATCGTTACTTGAAATGATTAATCAGCTTGAAATTGGCGATTCCGGTTATGCTGTGTTAATAGATCAATCAGGCAGTTACCTGGCCCATCCGGATGAAGAATATATTGGACAAGATATATCCGATAAGAATTATTATCAAGAAATTGTCAATTCAGGGGAAACAGGTACTATCAATTATCAATTTGAAGGCCATGACAAACTCATGTTTTTTGTCAAAAATCCAACTACAGGCTGGGTGATAGGTGGTACAGTTGACCAGGCTGAATTTGATAAAAAAGCACAAGCAATTCTTGTTCCAATAGCTATTGCATTAGGAGTTGTTCTGATTATAGCAATAGTAGTTTCGCTTTTCATAACCCGAATAATAACTAACCCGCTTAAAATAGTTATGGAACGGATGAAATTAATTACCAGTGGGGATTTAAGTCAGGAACCACTCAAAACTAAATCAAATGATGAAATAGGTCAACTTGTCAAAGCGACAAATGATATGAATTCCGGCATGCGCGACCTGCTTCATCAAATAAATGAAGTCTCGGAGACAGTAAGCAGCCAAAGCGAAGAGTTAACACAATCAGCAAATGAAGTAAAAGCCGGATCAGAACAAATTGCAGTTACGATGCAAGAATTGGCATTCGGTTCGGAGACACAGGCAAATACCTCAAGTGAATTGTCATCTGTGATGAGCACATTTGCTCAAAGGGTGGAGCAGGCAAATGAAAATGGGGAGCGTATCGAGCATTCTTCTGATGTCGTTTTGGGAATGACTGATGAAGGCAGCCAATTAATGGATACTTCCATCGAACAAATGGCGAAGATTAATCAAATTGTTAAGGATGCAGTTCAAAAAGTACAAGGGTTAGATACACAGTCACAAGAAATTTCCAAGTTGGTATCCGTAATCAATGATATTGCGGAACAAACAAATTTGTTAGCATTAAATGCAGCAATTGAGGCAGCCCGAGCAGGTGAGCACGGTAAAGGGTTTGCTGTAGTTGCAGATGAAGTAAGAAAACTTGCAGAACAAGTATCCGAGTCAGTTACCGACATTACAGGCATTGTTTCAAACATCCAAAATGAGACAAGTGTGGTTACCGAATCACTGCAAGATGGATACACAGAGGTAGAAAATGGAACCATTCAAATAAAATCAACCGGTGAAAAATTCGATGGAATAAACAATGCTGTTGCAGAAGTAGTAACAAGTATTAAGACAGTATCCGAAAATCTATCCGACATCGCAGCAAGCAGTCAACAAATGAACAGCTCTATTCAGGAAATTGCAGCAGTCTCCGAAGAATCTGCAGCTGGTATAGAACAAACTTCCGCTTCATCACAGCAGACAACCAGTTCAATGGAAGAAGTTGCTGCCAGCTCAGATGATCTTGCAAAATTGGCTGAAACGTTAAACCGACTGGTTCGCCAGTTTAAACTATAGTATATGAATAAATATGAAAGTCCGTTTGAGCTTTTAGAGCAGACGGGCTTTTATATTTTGAAGTAAGTATATGTCATTAAATTATTTTTATCTAAACAAGGGCAAAAGAAAAATCGTAATCTGGATTTCTCATATTGAAAATGATTGTCTAATAGAATTATTTAAAAAAAGATTAGTGGCTATTTCTTTAATGGAATGGAATCTAATGCATTAACATTTACTATCGAAAGTATGCTATAGAAACTTTGAAAATGGACTCGTTCGATGTGATCATAAAATGCATTGATTTCTTTTATGTAATTCATAGTTATCACCCTTTTCCTTTTGTGTGTGATCACCGAACAAATCACCCTCCAACCCAGGAGGGCGTTTTCTGATTCTAACTTATATATACAGCTTTGCTAAAACTTCCCCTTCATCCTTCAATTTCCCTCGTCCCCAGCTTTTCACCGCATCAGTGGAAACAGCTTCCTGCAGCAATTTCCTGCAATGGCATTCCTACGATAATGTAAAATTGCACCCATTTCCACTAATTTTCAGTTAGTTTCGACTTCATGCTTTGCCAAAATGCATTATCCACCAGTTCAACGCCTGAAGGTTCAACCAATGGATGCTTCCACTGCCCGCAGCGGTTGCCATTATCTACTTGACATATTTCTTCATGGGTAATCTTGTCTTGGTTTAGGTCTTCTCTTGTTTTCCTCCGGATAATGTCGATCAGTCGATTGCAAGTGGACCTTTGTCTGGTTCGTAATTTCTTGTACGCGAGCCACACCGCATACAATCCCTCTACGTTATTTCCTTAAAAAGTTTTTTAACTATATAGAAAAATTGTATTTTATTAATTTTTTTGAATTAAAGCGTTTACAATTATCATAACATATTGTATACTTACAGACGTACATAGACGTATATAATTGTGCATTGAGGTGTATATAATGAATGAACTTATTTCGTTACAAGGTATTAACAAATCGTTTGGCCCTGTGCAAGTATTATATGATGTGGATTTTACAGTGTATGAAGGGGGGGTTCACGCTTTACTAGGGTCAAATGGTGCTGGTAAGTCAACTTTAATGAAGATTGTATCTGGAAATTACACTTTAAATTCAGGAAAAGTTTTCCTTAAAGGAAATCCTATAACAATTAGTAATCCGGGGGAAGCCAAAAAGTTTGGAATTAGTATAATTCATCAGGAATTTAATTTGATACCGGATTTAACTGTATATGAAAATGTATTTCTAGGTAAAGAAATTAAAAAAGGAATTGGAGGTGTTATTAACTCTAAAAAGGAAGCGTTATCAAAAACAAAGCAATTAATTGAGAAATATGAACTTAATTTAGATCCTTATAAGAGTGTTAGAGAATTAAGTGTAGGTGAGCAACAGTTGGTAGAAATTCTGAAAGCAATTTCTGAAGAGTCTAGCGTTTTGATAATGGATGAACCAACCGCTGCTCTATCAATTAAGGAAACAAAACGTTTATTTGAAGTTATTAAATCGTTGAAATCACAGGGTATTGGTATTATTTATATTTCACACAGGTTGGATGAGATCCAAGAAATATGTGATTATGTCAACATTATGAGAAATGGTAGAAATGTTGCTGAGGGAAAGATTGGCGATTTTACTAATGAAAAAATCATTGAATATATGGTTGGAAGTAAAATGAATAACATGTTTCCTGATAAATATCACCAAGATGGAGAGGAAATACTACGTATTGATAACTTATCTAATGATTTTATAAGTAATATTTCGTTTACAGTTCATAAGGGAGAAATTATAGGAATATTCGGGCTAGTAGGATCGGGTCATACTAATATTTTGGATACATTATTTGGTCTCAAAAGGCCGAATTCGGGTAACATATTTTTTCAAGGTGAAACTGTTAATATTTCATCTCCCAATGACGCTAAGAAATTAGGTATAGCATATGTTACGGAGAATAGAAAAGAAGAAGGATTAGTTTTAGATTTAGGAATTGATGAAAATATACTTATTCCTTCTATAAATGAATACTCCAAGTTCTATGTAAAGGAAAATAAAAAGATTAAGGGATTAGCACAATCATTTGCAGATAAGTTAAATATTAAATTTAATAGATTGTCACAACCAGTGAAAAACTTAAGTGGAGGGAATCAACAAAAAGTTGTATTGGGAAAATGGTTGGCGACGAAACCCAATCTATTTTTGTTAAGCGAACCTACTAGAGGGATAGATGTCGGTGCAAGGTCAGAGATTTACAGTCTATTAAATAATTTAACTGAAAAAGAAAATAAGGCTGTAGTCGTTGCTTCCAGTGATTCCGATGAAATTATTGGATTAAGTGACAGAGTTTTTGTTTTCTTTCAAGGAAAAATAGTAGCTGATCTTAGTAGTGAAAAATTAACAAGCGAGGTTTTAATGGAGTATGCATCAGGAGCAAAAAATACTCGAGAGGAGGTGGAAATATATGACTAGTCTTACTAAAGAAAATGTTTTAAGTTTAAGTGCTATACAAAGATTTGGAATGTTAATCATATTAATTCTCATAATTATAACGTTTTCATTCCTGTCGCCGCATTTTTTCACTTATTCAAACATGATGAGTATGTTAAGACAGATTGCTGTAATAGGGATTATTGCTGCTGGTCAAACACTTGTAATTATTAAAGGCGGTATTGATTTATCTGTCGGTAGTATTGTAGCCTTTGCGGGTGTTGTGTCAGCATTGGTTGTTTCAAGTACAGAAAATGCTATTCTGGGAATCTTAGCTGGACTACTGGCGGGCGCAATTGTCGGTGTGATTAATGGTGTATTTATTTCAAAATTGAAATTATCACCTTTAATTGTGACTCTCGCAGCTATGACGTTATATGCTGGATTGGCATTAGTAATTTCCAATGTAAGCGACAAATAAACCCCACCTAGTTTTTAGATGGGGGTTTCTAGTATGCTTTATTTAGATTTATTAGGAACGCGGCATTCTTGAGGGAGGGCTGCTGACCATGGCAGGTATTGAGCCAATTGCTCCTTATCCGTCGTATCCATATTGGGAAGTTCTTCAAACAAATAGCTGAGGTAGTTGAATGGATTTAATCCATTTTCCTTAGCTGTCTCCACAATACTGTAAATAATCGCACTGGATCTTGCTCCTTTTGCGGTATTACTGAAAAGCCAATTTTTCCTACCTAGCACAAAAGGCTTGATGGACCGTTCCGCACGGTTATTATCAATTTCCAGACGACCATCCTCTAAAAAGGCCTCCAAATGTTCCCATTGTTTACGACAATATTTGATTGCTTTGCCTAACGCACTTTTGGGTAGTACACGTGGTGTCTGTTCTTGAAGCCATGCCAAAAAAGCCTCCATTACAGGTTGGCTGCGTTCCAAACGCTGTTTATAGCGTTCTTTTGGACTTACGTCTTTTAATTTACGTTCAATTTCATAAAGTTGATTACAGAAAGCCAAGCCTTCTTTAGCTTTCACAGACGTAGTGGCTGCGGATTCAGGAAGTGCCTGAAGTGCTTCTGTAAATTTACGGCGTGCATGCGCCCAGCATCCAACCAAGGTAACATTGGTTAAGCCGTTGTAGCCAGGGTAACCGTCTACATGCAGATATCCCTTGAAACCTTCCAGGAATCGGCGGGGGTGTTTGCCAGCCCGGGTTTGTTGATAATCATACAAGACGATGGGAACATCGGTATGCCCGGAGCGATACAGCCACATATAGGATTTTGATGTTGCGGGCCGTTCCGGCTCGGATAAAACTTGTAATGTCGTCTCATCCGCGTGGGCCATGTCCAGTTCCAATAACCGGGCATGCATTTCTTTATAAATCAGCTCAAGCCAAGCATTGGCGCCGTACGCTATCCAATTAGCCAGAGTCTGACGTGGTATGGATATACCGAAGCGTTCCAAATGTTTCTCTTGCCGATACAGTGGCATCCCTTCCACATATTTTTGCGTCATGGTATAAGCCATTGCGGACGGGGAGGCCAAACTACCGGGAAAAACAGGCTCTGGCATTTTCGCTGTCACAATTGGTGTTTCAATTTCATAGCGTTCACAGTGGCGACAGCTGTACACGTGGCGCACGTGTTCCACAACTTTCACTTGTGCAGGAATAACCTTTAATTCTTTGCGCACTTCCTTGCTCATATCGTGCAATGCACCGCCGCAACACGAACAGAACTGTTCCTCATCGGATAAACAATATTCAATCGTTTCCGTAGGCAGGTTTTCAAGCTTTTGTTCGCGCTGTCCACGCTGTTTCTTGCGTTTATATGTAATCGTCTCAACAGTTGGTTCTTCAACTGTTGAATCAGCTGTGGTCTCTGCTTCATTGAAAAGCGAAAGCTGGTTCGAGTCGGTCTTCTCACTGGAAGATCCGAATCTGCGTTGTTGGCTCAAACGAAATTGTTCTTGGTACCATTTTAATTCCGCCTCCAACGCTTCATTTTCCATCTCAAGCTTTTCCGTACGCGCTTTAAAATATTCAATTGATTCGTTTGATGTATGCGCTGTATTTTCCATACGACAAGTATACGAAAAAGAATCCGACTTGCCTAGTCGAATTCCCATATTTCCATATTTCAAATTTTTATAGAATGGTACGTGCTTTGACTTCCCGGTGTGCCTGCTTTTGTTCAATGGATAAACCATCCAGTAGCCAACGAAGTTGGCGCGGGGTAATATTCATTGGCGCCGTCTCCTTTTCGGATGGCCAATGGAACGTGCCTCTTTCCAAACGCCGGTAATGCAACCAAAACCCATTATTCTCCCATTGCAGAATCTTTAGCTTATCGCGTTTTCGATTACAAAACACGAACAGGCTGGGGGAAAAGGGGTCAAGGTCAAAGCATTCTTTTACAATCACTGCCAACCCGTCAATGGATTTACGTAGATCCGTGCTGCCGCGAGCCAGATATACACGATCAAATTGAAAGTTCATCCGTTTTGGTTCTGCAAGATATGTATGACATCGGACAATAATTGGACATTTGCTCCCGGCCGCACTTCAACAGAAATGGTATCAACATGAATAAAGATGGGTCCCTGGTCTTCAGCGTAATCGTCCACTTGAACAGTAAGCCACTGCGTTTCCGTTGTCTCCGTTTCTGGAGAAATGACATCTCTTTCAAACCGTTGAACCCAATAATACATTTGGTGGACCTTAATTTCTTGGTCTCGACACCATTCAGCAATGCTTTGCCCGCTTTCTTTCCAGTCGTCATAGCGCGCTTTCCATTCTATTCTTTTGTCTTTCAGGGTCATTGCATAACCTCCCGAATTAATTTCTAAGAAGATTATCGCATGGTAACCCTGTGATTAAAACGTGTATTCTATTTGTCGCTTACTTTCCAATGGTAATCCAATTATTGTATCAGAACCAGTATTTAAATTTATTGGGCAAGGATATATTGGTCCGGTTCCATTTCCGGTTATATTACTCGTATCAGTATATGTTGTTTTATCTTTTATTTTACGAAAGACAGTTCATGGTCAGTATATATACTCTATTGGAGGTAATGAAAAAGCGACAATATTATCTGGAGTTAAAGTGGATACTCATAAAATTATTGTATATACAACTTCAGGTTTATTAGCAGGTTTAGCAGCGGTTATATTGACTGCAAGGTTATCTTCAGCTAGTCCAGTTGCAGGGACTGGTTATGAGCTTGATGCTATTGCGGCAGTTATACTAGGTGGTACCAGTTTATTCGGTGGACGGGGCAATGTTTTTGGAACTTTGATAGGGGTTATGATTCTGGGAATCTTAACAAGTGGTATGAACTTAATAGATGTTTCCCCTTTCTATCAAGATGTAGCAAAAGGTTTAATTATTTTAGTAGCGATAATTATTGATAGATTTATCAATAATGATAAATAAGGGAGGGTTCAGAATGAAGAGAATAATATTTTTTATTTTGTTAATGATGTTTGCTGTTGTTTTGGTTGGATGTGGATCAGATGGCGGTTCGGAGGCAGGTGCAACAGATGACTCAAATGATTCAGATACAATTAGTGTTGGTTACGCTATAAACACGCTTAATAATCCTTTTTTTGTAGAAGTAAAGGAATCTGCAGAGCAAGCAGCTAAGGATTCAAATATTGAGTTATCAGTAGTTAACGCTAATAGTGATTTAGCTCAGCAGATGAGTGGTATTGAGGATTTAATTCAACAAGGAGTAGATGTTCTTATTATTGATCCTGTTGATAGTAAAGGATCGGTAGCCGCAGTTGAATCAGCCAATGAAGCAGGAATTCCTGTGATTACAACAGGAAGAAGAATCGAAGGTGGAGAAATCGTAACTCATATGGGATACGATGAGGTTAAAAATGGAGAAACAGCAGGAAAGTTTTTGGCAGAACAATTAAATGGTAAAGGGAAAGTAATAGAATTACAAGGAACGTTAGGTACCGATACTGCTAGACTTCGTAGTGAAGGTTTTAATAACGCAATGAATGAATACCCGGATATTGAAATAGTAGCTTCACAATCGGCTGATTTCGATCGAACTCAGGGGATGAAGGTAACAGAAAATCTATTACAGTCTCACCCAGATATTAAGGGTTTATATGCTGCTAATGATGAAATGGGTCTTGGTGCGTTACAAGCGTTACAGGCAGCTAATAAAGAAGACGTTGTGATTGTATCAAATGATGGTACTGATGAAGCACTTAATGCAGTTAAAGATGGAGATTTAGCAGGAACAATGGCAGTCTCTCCTTCCGCCTATGGAGAAAAAGCGGTTGAAATAGCTATTGATGTTGCTAAGGGTGAGGAACAACCAGAATTTATTGAGTTACCTTCTCAATTTATTTCACAAGAAAATGTAGGAGATGCTTTGAATAGTAATTAATTTATGGAGAGGGGATATTAACTATGAAGAAAAGTGTAATGTTGAATAAAGAGTTAAGTAATGTTATAGCTTCAATGGGTCATACTGATCGCTTAATTGTTTGTGATGCCGGATTTCCAATTCCTAATAATGCACATCGGGTAGATCTTGCACTAACTAAAGATGTTCCAGACATAGAAACTGTTCTAAGTATTATAGAGAAGGAATTGATTGCAGAACAGATTTATATTGCAGAGGATGTCATAACACATAATCAACCTTTGTATAAGTCTATTAAACAAATTTATAAAGATGTTGATATTGAGGGTATTCCCCATGAAAGTATCTTAACCGAAGAGGCAAAAAAAGCGAAAGCTATTGTTAGAACAGGAGCTTATAATCCTTGGGGTAATGTTGTTATTCAATCAGGTGTAGATGTTCCAAATTGGTTTAACAAAGAGGGAGTCGTTGTACCTGATTATTATAAAGATAAAATGTGATAAACTTTTAGGAGGAATTAAGAGATGAAGTCATATTCTGTAGAACAAATTGCTAGTAAAATACAGCATACAAACGTCAATCCAGATTTAGATAGAGAAGGAATTCGCTCATTATGCCGTGATTGCCTAGATTATGGATTTGATGGGGTTATGCTACAGCCTTGTTGGATCAACGAGGCAAAGACTATACTAAGTGGCTCCAACGTCAAGATTTGTACAGCATTAGGATTTCCAATGGGTGGTTCTACAACTTTAAGTAAGGTTAATGAAGCAAAAAATGTATTTGATTTAGGGGCAGACCAAGTAGATTTCATGGCAAATATTGGGTTTCTAAAAAGCCAAATGTACGATGAATACTATCAAGAGATCAGTCAAATTGTTAATGCCGCTAAAGGAAAGGTAACAAAGATTATGTTAGAGTTCGGTATGCTTACTGAATTTGAGAAGAAAAAAGCAGCTGAAATAGCTTTGGATGCTGGAGTTACTTATTTAAAAAACTCCAGCGGCTGGGGAAAAGGTGGTAAAGCCACTGAAGAGGATGTACAATTACTTAAAGAGATTGCAGGAGATAAAGCCTTAGTTAAAGCATCTGGCGGAATTAGAAGCATTGAAGATGCAACAAATATTTTAAATGCTGGAGCTAGTTTGATAGGAACTAGCTCAGGAGTCAAAATTGTTACAGGTACAGGTGAATCTTTAAGTGACTATTAACGAATAAAAAGGTCTTATTTCTTTAGGGAGGCGTTTTAATGGATTCAATTGACATTAAGGTTGATAAAAGTTCCCCTTTTCCTTATTATCAACAGATTGCAAATGATATTAGAGAAAAAGTATTCAATAAGGAATGGGAGACTAGCTTTCAATTACCTTCCGAAGAGCAACTTTGTAAAAAACTTGGTGTGAGTAGGGGAACAATTAGAAAGTCCATTTCCTCCCTTATTGAAGAAGGGGTACTTATGCAGGTTCACGGCAAAGGAACCTTTGTAAAAGAACAGAAGATTTCACATCGCTTTGGTCAGGAATTAATATCATTTTCTGAATCAATGGAACGTAGTGGACAGGATTATAAAACGAAAGTTCTGGAAAAACAATACAATATAGATATTAATGATGATATTAGAAAGAGGTTTTCCATAACCTCTGACCATTCAAAAATGATGTTTCTAAAGAGATTGAGGTATATCAATGAGGAACCAGTTATTTTGATTGAAAACATTATAGACACAACCCTTTGTCCTGGAATTGAGGAAGTAGACTTTGAGAAAGAAGCACTGTTTAAAACAATAGAACGCTTAAGTCATCAAAAAATTAAATTTGGTGTACGTAGTTTCAATGCTACCAGTTTAGATAGTGATAAATCCAAATTGTTGGATTTATCCTCTGGAACACCAATTTTACATTTGGAACAAACGACATATCTGAACAGAATGATTCCAGTAGAATCATCTGATGTATGGCTGAAATCTGAGAAATATCCGGTTACATCTTACTTACATCGTAGTTAACTCAGGAGGTGAGAAGTAGAATGGAGAATTGCTCAAAAAAGAAAATATTAGTTATAGGTAGCTATAATGTTGGTTTATCTTGTCAAACTAATCGAATCCCTGTATGGGGTGAAACAATAACAGTTGATAATTTCACAGAAAGTAACGGAGGTAAGGGTTCAAACCAAGCAGTTGCTGCTTCTAGGTTAGGTGGTAAAGTTTCGTTTATTGGCTGTATCGGTAATGACGGATTTGGTAATGATGGAGTTTCAATGTTAAAAGAAGAAAAGGTAGATATCTCTGGAGTTATTCGCTCAAATACTCATACTGGAGTAGGTTTTATATTTTTAAATGAGGAAGGCGAAAATTGTATTATGGTTGCCCCGGGTGCAAACAATGATTTAAAGCCGGTTGATGTTGTAACAACTATACAATTTGACGAGTCAGATTTTGTTATCTTTCAACTTGAAAATGATATTGAAACCGTAAAATCCCTAATGGTACAAGCAAAGGAAAAGAAGAAAAAAATTATCTTTAATCCAGCTCCAGCAAGTGTTGAGGCTATAAGCTTGCTTGAATATGCTGATATTGTTAATCCAAATGAAACAGAATTACTTACACTAAACAACCGGAATATAAACACTTCTTTGTCAACTGAAGAATGTATTGATCTAGCTCAAAACTTACTTACTAAAGGCCCAGAATCAATAATTGTTACTAGAGGAGAACAAGGAGCTCTGTTGGTAACAAAGGATTTCACAAAAGAGATACCAGCTAAAAATGTAACTGCGATTGATACAACGGGAGCTGGAGACTCTTTTACCGGAGCTTTAAGTGTGGCTTTATCAGAGGGGCATACAATTGAAAAAGCAGTTGAATTTGCAAACAAGGTAGCAGCTTTTTCTGTAACTAAACAAAATGTTATTCCAGGGCTACCAACCCTTGAAGATTTAAATGATTTTTAAAAGTTAAAATATATTAAGTTGAAAATATTCATGGAGAAATAAACGAAAAGCCCTTTAACGAAGGGCTTTTTGAATCTAAAGTAATAAGGGTCCATAATTACTAGAGTGTTTGTATTCAAATTTAACCCCCTATATAATAGTTGCTAAATAGGAGTTTGTATCATGGACAGCAGGTATTTAATGAAGAAATCCTAGAAATACAAATTCACGGTTTTCGGTATTTATGCTGATAAAAAGTCAAAATATAAACAAAAATAGACTGTCGACATAAACTCGACAGTCTGAAGGTACAGGAATATTTCCAAGCTATTTCTCCCAAGTCTCATAATCAAGGTGCTTATACTTATCCAGAAGTCTGGTTGGCATCTTTAGCGCATCTTTTCTAAATGGCGGTGCTAAGTGTGTTCCATCTACTTGAATGTTAATTACAGATGGTTTATTGGCTTGAATAGCTTCTTTCACTACTTTACCAACATCTTCCGCTTTATCTACATGGTACCCTAAAGCGCCCATTGATTTTGCCACTTCAGCAAAGTCTGGACCTTCATATCTGAACCGATAAAGCGATTGTCGTAATAGTCCACCTGATTCTTTTTCTCGGCACTATGCATTGTTGTTGAATACACATGCAACTACTGGGATATTTTGTTCCACAGCTGTACTATCCGGGTCGGCAACCTTAGCACTTAGAGCAGCAGGGTAAGCAAATCCGGTGTTACCGAAAGTAAGTGCAGCAATATGTTTATGTCCACTGTTAAACTTTAGATATGCGTTTGCTGTGGACGATACATTTCCGATATCGGTTGAAACCATTGCATTTTCTGGTAACACTTTTGTTAATTCTAAAAGAGCACGTCGTGGATTAATAGGGTTTCCATCTTCCATTGCGAGATCGACAAGTTCTTTTTCCCAATCTTCTTTCAAAGTTGCTAATTCACTTAGATGTTCTTGATTTCTGGCGGTATCCGGTATTGCACTTTTTAACCGATTTGCAATTTCCACTGTAGAAGCTTTTGCGTCTGCGATAATGCCCACTTCAATCGGATGTGTACGAGCAATGTTCCTAGGATTAATATCTACTTGAATAATCTTTGCATCCTTAGGGAAGTAGTCAATATCATAGCATGGCAGTGTTCCAAATACGGATAGCTTAGTTCCGATTGCCAGCACGTAAGAAAGGAGGGGCATGATGAAAAAGTTAGAGCTTAAATTTTTGAACCAGGAAGGCAAAGCAGTGACTTACTCACTGGAAAACCCAATTGAACCAGTTAATCCTGTAACAGTTAAAGCTGTAATGGATGAAATCATTGCACAAAATGCATTCACAACTTCAGGCGGCGATGTTGTATCCATTAAAGGTGCGCGCGTAGTTGAACGTATTGTGCAGGTAACGATTTACGTTAAATCGTTACTTCTTATGGCAAGGATAGTTTTACGTCAGGAATGTTCCAAATTGACAAGCAATGAAAAGCGGTCTTCAAAGCTCGGACATTGGGGTCAGATCCAATGTCATAAAGCTTAATTTCAAATAACTTCCATTCCCATTTTACGGAACAGAAAATGGTTACTTGAATATTTTGATTACTAAAGAAGGCAATAAGATGCCGGGGAAGTGTATTTTCGTTTTTTTACATTCCCCATGCCCCCTATTTTTCTTAGCAGTTACAATGTAGATCTTTACAAAAAATCACTTATTAGCGTTTAACCCTTTAGAACATTTTTGAAACTTCTCCCTGGTGAACTTTGGTCTCGACTTTACGCTTGAAGTCTTATATTCAGTATACAAACCACTGACTTCCGGTATGTGAGAAAAAATAATCGTCCCCCAATGGGTGGACGATTATTTCCCTGAGTGCCAGTACTAGATATTGGGGAAGCTGTTCTTTATTAGTTTTACTATTACACTTTGTCAAAAATTTGGTTCGCTATCACATTATGTTCTTTAATTTTTATGTTTTGTTTTGTCTACTTGTTTCCATTGGTTGCCTGGTTTTGAGGTAGCTGGTAAGGACTTGTTTTCTATGCCAGTTACTTCAGTTTTCCCTTGCTTCCCCCCCTCGGGGGCCAACTTCGATAAATTGACCTGAATGTTCAGGTCTTTGTCCAGGTTTATAAGTGCCAGCCATTGAGCATGCAAATCAGTTGGAAGATCAAGTGAGGAAAGATATATTAAGTTGCGCAGTTCAAGAACTTTTCCGTTTATTTATGGCCGTAAAAGAAAATGCAGATATTGCAGATAAACCTTTTAAATTATTTTTGCTAGGTGGTGTCTTACAAAATAGCATATATATATAATGAAGTGATTAAAGAAGTTAGACAGGAAGTTGCAGATGTAGAGGTTCTATCTATTAACGACAGGCCTATTAATATGATTATTAAGAGGGGGCTTATGGAAGAACAATCTTCTTGAGCCGGAAGGTTGGTTTCAAGCTTTGTTTCCTTTCTATAAGATACTGAAAGAAGTAGAAAACTTAATTTTATTTAGGTTTTCTGCTTCTTTATTAGGTGCAATATGTTGAATCACTTGAACAGACATTACATTATAATCGGGAATTAACGCTTACCTCTTAATAAAGAATCTTTCTGGTGAAAACGGTCCTAAGTCAATTACAGATCGATTTTTGCCTATTAATTCAGACATAATGTAACCAGTTGATAAAGACATTGATACACCACTCATGACATGACCAGTAGCAATAAAAATATTTTTAGTACCAGTCATTTCTCCTAAGACAGGAATACCATCAGGAGTCATAGGTCTTACACCTGCCCATACTTTTTCACTGCTTCCCTTTAATGGTTGTTTTAAATAGTTAAAAATAATATTCCTTGTAGATTCAACTCTTCGCATATCGATATTTGTATTGTCTCCCGAAAATTCCATAGTACCACCAATTCTAATACTATTATTAAATGGACTTAATCTGGCAGTACGTAAGCGACAAATAGAATACACGTTTTAATCACAGGGTTACCATGCGATAATCTTCTTAGAAATTAATTCGGGAGGTTATGCAATGACCCTGAAAGACAAAAGAATAGAATGGAAAGCGCGCTATGACGACTGGAAAGAAAGCGGGCAAAGCATTGCTGAATGGTGTCGAGACCAAGAAATTAAGGTCCACCAAATGTATTATTGGGTTCAACGGTTTGAAAGAGATGTCATTTCTCCAGAAACGGAGACAACGGAAACGCAGTGGCTTACTGTTCAAGTGGACGATTACGCTGAAGACCAGGGACCCATCTTTATTCATGTTGATACCATTTCTGTTGAAGTGCGGCCGGGAGCAAATGTCCAATTATTGTCCGATGTCATACATATCTTGCAGAACCAAAACGGATGAACTTTCAATTTGATCGTGTATATCTGGCTCGCGGCAGCACGGATCTACGTAAATCCATTGACGGGTTGGCAGTGATTGTAAAAGAATGCTTTGACCTTGACCCCTTTTCCCCCAGCCTGTTCGTGTTTTGTAATCGAAAACGCGATAAGCTAAAGATTCTGCAATGGGAGAATAATGGGTTTTGGTTGCATTACCGGCGTTTGGAAAGAGGCACGTTCCATTGGCCATCCGAAAAGGAGACGGCGCCAATGAATATTACCCCGCGCCAACTTCGTTGGCTACTGGATGGTTTATCCATTGAACAAAAGCAGGCACACCGGGAAGTCAAAGCACGTACCATTCTATAAAAATTTGAAATATGGAAATATGGGAATTCGACTAGGCAAGTCGGATTCTTTTTCGTATACTTGTCGTATGGAAAATACAGCGCATACATCAAACGAATCAATTGAATATTTTAAAGCGCGTACGGAAAAGCTTGAGATGGAAAATGAAGCGTTGGAGGCGGAATTAAAATGGTACCAAGAACAATTTCGTTTGAGCCAACAACGCAGATTCGGATCTTCCAGTGAGAAGACCGACTCGAACCAGCTTTCGCTTTTCAATGAAGCAGAGACCACAGCTGATTCAACAGTTGAAGAACCAACTGTTGAGACGATTACATATAAACGCAAGAAACAGCGTGGACAGCGCGAACAAAAGCTTGAAAACCTGCCTACGGAAACGATTGAATATTGTTTATCCGATGAGGAACAGTTCTGTTCGTGTTGCGGCGGTGCATTGCACGATATGAGCAAGGAAGTGCGCAAAGAATTAAAGGTTATTCCTGCACAAGTGAAAGTTGTGGAACACGTGCGCCACGTGTACAGCTGTCGCCACTGTGAACGCTATGAAATTGAAACACCAATTGTGACAGCGAAAATGCCAGAGCCTGTTTTTCCCGGTAGTTTGGCCTCCCCGTCCGCAATGGCTTATACCATGACGCAAAAATATGTGGAAGGGATGCCACTGTATCGGCAAGAGAAACATTTGGAACGCTTCGGTATATCCATACCACGTCAGACTCTGGCTAATTGGATAGCGTACGGCGCCAATGCTTGGCTTGAGCTGATTTATAAAGAAATGCATGCCCGGTTATTGGAACTGGACATGGCCCACGCGGATGAGACGACATTACAAGTTTTATCCGAGCCGGAACGGCCCGCAACATCAAAATCCTATATGTGGCTGTATCGCTCCGGGCATACCGATGTTCCCATCGTCTTGTATGATTATCAACAAACCCGGGCTGGCAAACACCCCCGCCGATTCCTGGAAGGTTTCAAGGGATATCTGCATGTAGACGGTTACCCTGGCTACAACGGCTTAACCAATGTTACCTTGGTTGGATGCTGGGCGCATGCACGCCGTAAATTTACAGAAGCACTTCAGGCACTTCCTGAATCCGCAGCCACTACGTCTGTGAAAGCTAAAGAAGGCTTGGCTTTCTGTAATCAACTTTATGAAATTGAACGTAAATTAAAAGACGTAAGTCCAAAAGAACGCTATAAACAGCGTTTGGAACGCAGCCAACCTGTAATGGAGGCTTTTTTGGCATGGCTTCAAGAACAGACACCACGTGTACTACCCAAAAGTGCGTTAGGCAAAGCAATCAAATATTGTCGTAAACAATGGGAACATTTGGAGGCCTTTTTAGAGGATGGTCGTCTGGAAATTGATAATAACCGTGCGGAACGGTCCATCAAGCCTTTTGTGCTAGGTAGGAAAAATTGGCTTTTCAGTAATACCGCAAAAGGAGCAAGATCCAGTGCGATTATTTACAGTATTGTGGAGACAGCTAAGGAAAATGGATTAAATCCATTCAACTACCTCAGCTATTTGTTTGAAGAACTTCCCAATATGGATACGACGGATAAGGAGCAATTGGCTCAATACCTGCCATGGTCAGCAGCCCTCCCTCAAGAATGCCGCGTTCCTAATAAATCTAAATAAAGCATACTAGAAACCCCCATCTAAAAACTAGGTGGGGTTTATTTGTCGCTTACTTAGGAGATATTGTAGCTATAGCCGTAGCGCCACATATAGCTGTTCCAACTCCAATTAATAAAGGGATATTACCTGATAAATTCATAATCCTACTAATGTATAAGGTAAATAAAATGCCAAATCCATCTACCAAAACAATACCAATCAAGGATTGACCACTAATTACTAACAACTGCCATAAATTCAAATTAACACCTAGTAATATGATAGCGAGTTTCAATAATTTCTTCGCAGAATATTGAATTCCTTCTTCAAATGTATCAGGTATGCTCATAAAGTTTCTTAAAAGCATTCCTAATACAATAGCCACCACAGTTGATCTTAATAATGGTATGTTATTTCCGATTAATAATGATATATATGCAACCATAGATACCATAGTTAAGCCAGGAAGAAGCTTCATAATTTTAACATAGGAAGACATCATTTTCTTCTTAGTTAAATTTTTCCTCAAAGCTTCTTCCATACTTGACCTCCTATGAAAAATGTTTGCGGTTATAACCAACTTTTATTTAAGAAGCATTTTCGCTTCAGAGAGAGATTCTTCAATTCTTTCTAATTCTTCTTGCGGTAATTGTTGAAAGGGCTTCCTTGGTACTCCCAATTCTATTCCCAACATTGGCAATGCAGCGTGATAAAATGGGACAGGAATACCAGATCCAGTGACAGAACGTAAATTATTAGCTTTCTTTTGTAATTTAACCGCCTTTTCAAATTTCTCATCTTTACATGCTTGGTAAATTTCCTTAATAAAATTTGGAAAAGCATTAGAAAGACCAGACACACATCCATGTGCTCCACCAACTACAGCAGGCACTAGGTGAGTTTGTGAACCAATAAGAAATAGAAAATCAGAACGTTTTACTTTTGTCATATATTCATAAAACAACGAAATATCACCACTACTATCTTTTACCCCTTTAACTCCTAATTCTGCTAACTCTGCTAACATATCTCCGGGTACGGAAAAGTTACTATATTTTGGATTATTGTAGATAATAACAGGGACATTCACAGATTCGATAATGGATTTATAGTGATTTACTATGAGGTTTGGCTGGTGTTTATAATAATATGGAGTAACTGCAGCTACTGCATCTACATTAATACTATCTGCATGTTTAGCAAGTTCTACTGTGCTTTCTGTATCAGGACACCCAACATGAAGAATGACTGGTATTTCTCCTTCAACTACTTCCATAGTTATCTCGGCAACCTTTTTTCTCTGATCAATTCTCATAATTGGTCCAGACCCATAAGAACCGCAAACGAACAGTCCGTCTACCTGAGTTACTAAATATTGGATATAGGCACGCAGTTTCCCTTCATCAACTTCTCCCTCAGGTGTAAATGGCGTAATAACAGCGGGGTAGATGCCTTCAAACTTTTTCACATCCATAATTGCTTCTTTTGTTTTTTGTTTTGTATTTTCCATATTCATATCTCCCTTAGTAAATTTAGTTTCGTTCTTTTTGTAAATACATGTAGTTGAACTACATGTTGATTAAAAATTTTTTGTTTGCCTTAGAACCTCATAAACCTCCTTTTTAACAAAATACCTAGCTCTAGGTTTATCAGTCTCACATCCTTTTATCTATACTTACATGCTTTGTTTTTTCTATGTTCTCCAAAGCAGTTTCATAACGCTTAATAGTTATACGCGTAAATAAAATATCTAATAAATGAAGTTGGGCTATACGGGAAGCGCCTGTTCTAAAATTCCCCTTTTCTTCAAAAGTTGTATGAAGATTAACATCCGTTAAATCTGAAATGATATTTTTATTATATTTTGTTAAAGAAATTGTAGTCGCACCTGCGCGTTTTGCCTGCTCTAATGAGTAATAAATATCTTTTGTTCTCCCTAAAAGGCTAATCCCTATGGCTACATCTTCCCCGCTCAGTAATGAAGCTGAGTTAGCTTGCAGATGAGGGTCAACATGGGTGAAACTTAAAAAGCCTATTCTGGATAATCTTATACCAAAATCTTGTGCGACCAGTCCAGAAAAACCAACACCGTATATTTCAATTTTTCTAGCATTACATATAATTTCAGCTGCGTGTTCTACTGACTCTTTATCTATGATTTCATTCGTATCTTTTATTGCTTGTAAATTAGAATGAGATACTTTACCAATAACTTCTTTAATATCATCATTTTTAGAAATTTCTTCAGGTATAAACTGAGTGGGAATAGTTAGATCTTGAGCAAGGGCTAATTTAAATTTTTGAAATCCATCAAAATCTATTGCTTTACAAAATCTTATTATCGTAGCCTCGCTTACATTACATTTTTTCGAGAATTCACCTACAGAAAAATATATGACTTCATTAGGATTATTTAATATTTCGTTAGCGACTTGCTGTTCAGAAGGTCGTAAACTTGAATAAACACCTTTAATTCTTGTTAAACAACCCATTCTTATACTTTCTGCTTTTCTTATTTTTGAACTTTCCATACTTAACATCCTACCTATTTATAATTTCGTTTCCTTCAATAAACATTTTTACTTTATGAAAATTAGGTATTGATTCTATATTACCTTCCATTGTTACAGTTAAAGCCCCCATAGCAGTAGCAAATACTAATGAGTCCTTAAGAGAGAACTTTTTTAATTGAGAAGCCAAAAAACCAGAAGCAAAGGCATCTCCTGCACCAAATGCATCAACTACATTTACTTCAAATCCTGAGACTTCTTCTTTTATATTGTTAGAAAACCCAACTGCACCATCTGAACCTAATTTAATAACCGTTGTTTCAACACCTAATTTTTCAGTTTTTTTAATAATTTCATCAATATTCTCGGTATTAAACAATACCTTACATTCATCAATGCCTGGGAATATAATATCTGCATTTACCATCATATCTAAAATTATCTCAGTAGATTCTTGTTTGTCTTTTAACATTTTCATTCTAATATTTGGATCAAAAGATACTTTAACGTTATTGTCCTTTGCTATTTTAATGGATTTTTCTATAGCTTTTCTACATGTTGGACTTAATAAAGGTGTAATTCCAGTTATATGCAAGATTTTTGCTTGGGAAATAAAGCCTTCGTCAACATTCTCTGGATTAAGAAAGCTTGCTGCTGAACCTTTTCTATAATAAAAATTTTCACACTCCCCATTACTTAACTTTTGTCTAAAAAATAGACCCGTCGGGTGTTCAGCATCAAATTCAACTTGGGATACGTCTACCCCTTCTCCTTTAAATACAGAAAGAATATTATGACCAAATTCATCATCTCCTAGTCGACTTATCCATCCTGCAGTATGTCCTAGCCTTATTAATCCAACTGCAACATTGGTTTCTGCTCCACCAGTATGACGTTCATAATTTTGAATATATCTTAAAGGACCTTTTTTGTTCCCATCAAAAACCGCCATAGTCTCTCCTAACGTGACAACCTCTGGCATTTATATCCCTCCCTTCCAATAGCTATTTAATGAACATCTGTGTAATTATGCTACATACTATATAAATAATCATGTAGCGATATTTCAAGCGGTATAAATACATAATATATAATTCACTTGCATTTTTCAATACCTTTTTGAAAATTTATAAGATTTATTTTACTTTTATTAAATAGGGGTAGCTGTTTTGATGGAACTGATGGTTTTTGGGGGTTGTTACGTAGATTAGAATAACCAGACGAAAAATTATAAAATAATATTTAATTTCTATGCCACCAAATTGATGCAGGCATGGCTAATAACAAAATAACGTTTGAGGAAATTTTCAAATAAATGAGCGCAGAATTCATTACTACATTCATAGGTTGAACATACAAGATCCGCATCAGGAGTATTATCAGGAAGGCTTGGTTGCTATGTGGAATGCATACGAAAATTACCAACCGGATAACGGCCCGCTTTCAACATACTTTAACTACATTATCCGCAATCGCGTGATAGACCTTCCCCGTAAATAAAAGAGAGAGCAAGAACAGGAAGATACTTATTCAAAACTGCTGAAATTGAAGAATGAAATTATTATCACAGTGGACAAAAGTCATACTAGTTCAGAATGGTTGACGAAGAAAAAAAGCTGTGTAATCAGGGGTTTCGGGAAACTTGGGGTTAAACCTAAACGTCATTATTTACAAAAATTAAAAAAGTTCCTATTGTAGAAGTGAGACCCCCCACTGCGTTCTGAATCAATGAAAGTATCACGATGAATATATAGTTCTATATAGATAAGGATTGAATATATACCGTCTGGATAGTATGGTAATAGATATATGTAGTCTATTAATAAGAAGGTGATTGAGATGGGTCGAAGTTCAAGAAAAATGGAAATTCTCAATGCTGCATCAAAGATTGTCAGTGAACAGGGGATATTTAATTTAACGCTGGATGCTGTGGCGAAAGAGGCTGGCCTCAGTAAAGGTGGTTTGCTTTATCATTTCCCATCCAAAGAAGCATTGGTAGAGGGAATGGTAGAACATTTGACAAACAATTATAGGGGGAAAATAGCTCATAACGTAAGCATTGATCCTAACGACAAAGGTAAGTGGACACGTTCGTACGTGGATGTCACATTTAACCAGACCTATCAGAATAAAGACATGAACTCCGGTTTACTGGCAGCTAAGGCAGTTAATGCTACCTTGCTCGATCCAATTCGTCATCTTTATTCTGAATGGCAGGAAGAAATAGAGAACGATGGGTTAGATCCGATAAAAGCAACCATTATTCGGCTGGCGACAGACGGGATGTGGCTGGCGGAACTGTTTGATATTTATCACATTGGGGATGAAAAGAAGGATGCGGTTTATCGAAAACTGATTGATTGGGCTAATACAGAAGACTAAAGGATAAAAAATACCATCGAAGGGGATGGTATTTTTTTACGTTTAAAAGCCCGGTTTTTTTAAAAAATACGCTCGTTTATATGCGTTCATTGATAACGATTTATTACGATTTCTTCAATAAGAGGTTGAATATTAACCGTCTGGATGGTATAGTATCAAATGTAGTTAACCGTCCGGATGGTATAGTAATAATAAGCGACGTTAAATGTTATGAAGGGAGATTAACCAATGAGCCAAAAAGTTATGTTAACAGCAGCTGTTACGGGTGCAGGTGAGACGACTAGTAAAAGCCCCCATGTTCCCGTGACACCTAAGGAGATTGCTGACGCGGCTATTGCATCAGCTAAAGCTGGGGCAACGGTAGCCCATATTCATGCGCGTGATCCGGAAACGGGCAGTGTCAGTCATAATGTCGACCACTATCGTGAAATTGTTGATCGTATCAGAGAATCTGAAACAGATGTGATTATCAATATTACTTCAGGCGGTGGGGGAGATTTCATCCCGAGCTTAAACTCACCGGCAGCAGGAGGAGACGGCACGGATATACAAACTCCGGAAGAACGGCATGAGCCGGTTGGGGAACTGCTTCCTGAGATGTGCACACTTGATTGTGGCAGCACGAATTTCGGCGATATGATTTATATGAGTCCGACTAACTGGCTGAGAGAGCAAGCAAAACTAGTCCAGCAAAGCGGCGTAAAACCTGAATTAGAATGTTTTGATACAGGACATCTCCGTTTTGCTAATCAATTGGTCCAGGAAGGCCTGATCGATGGTGATCCGATGTTTCAGTTTTGCCTGGGCATACCGTGGGGAGCTGCGGCAGATGTTGAGACAATCCTTTATCTAAAAAACCGATTGCCTGAAAATGCACATTGGTCAGCATTTGGCATCGGACGTTTGCAACTTCCAATAGCCGCACAGACAGCCATGCTTGGCGGTAATATCCGTGTGGGGCTGGAAGATAACTTATATTTGAAAAAAGGCGTGCTTGCACGGAATGATCAGCTTGTTGAAAAGGCAGTGAATATGGTGCATGAACATAATATTGACATATTGACGCCGGAAGAAGCACGTAAGCAATATGGCTTGAGAACACCTTAAGGAGGAAACAACAATGCAGCAACATAAACAAGGTAAAATGAAAGTGGCCGTCATCGGCACGGGCGTCATTGGGAATGGCTGGATTACCCGATTTTTGGCACAAGGCTATCATGTGACGGCATTTGACCCGGCAGAAGGTGCTGAAACACGGACACGTCAAAGCATAAGCCGTGCATGGGATTCTGTTGAGAAAATAGGTATTGCAGCGAATGCTTCACTTGAAAATCTAACGTTTGTACCTACAATTGAAGAAGCTGTTAAAGATGCTTATTTGATACAGGAAAATGTCCCTGAACGTGAAGATTTGAAGAAAAGTGTATTGGGACAAATCGATAAGTTTGCTAAACCGGATGCGATTATCGGTTCAAGTACGTCAGGTATTAAGCCTAGTATACTGCAGGAAGACCTGCTGCATCCTGAACGTTTTTTGGTGGCACATCCATTTAATCCGGTTCACATTCTGCCGCTTGTGGAGCTTGTCGGTGGACAATCCACAGAGCAAACTATAATTAGTCAGGCGGCAGCATTTTATAAATCAATACAAATGAAGCCATTGGTTGTACAGCAGGAGATTGAAGGACATATTGCAGATCGTTTAATGGAAGCACTTTGGCGTGAAGCTTTACATTTGGTTAACGATGGCATCGCTACGACTGAAGAAGTAGATGCTGCGATTATTTATGGTGCCGGTTTGCGCTGGGCACAAATGGGGCCTTTTCTGACTTTTCATCTGGCAGGCGGCGAACAAGGAATGCGCCACATGCTGAAACAATTTGGTCCAGCATTGAAACTGCCATGGACGAAGCTGGAAGCACCTGATTTAACGGATGACTTGAAAGAAAAAGTGGTTGAAGGCTGTGAAAATCATGCAGGGGATAAGACTGTTGCCGAACTCGAAGATAAACGGGATGAGTTTTTAGTGAAGCTTCTTGATCTGGTTGAAGAATATTGGCCAGAATCGAAGCAACTTGCAAAAAACTAAAAAGGAGTGTGTGTGAATATGTCCAACCGGTCGTTTCATTATCAGTGTTATGTGCACCGTGACTGGATTGATTATAATGGTCACATGAATGACGCAGCGTATGCAACCGTGTTCAGCTTGGCTGTTGATCACTTGATGGATTATATCGGCCTGAATGCAGAAGCCCGCAGCCATCAAGCATACACGATTTTTACACTGGAAAACCATATTTGTTATTTAAAGGAAGCTCATCAGGATGAGCAACTGACTGTTTCCATGCAACTGCTGGATGCTGATGCTAAACGGCTGCATGTACTTTTTAAGATGAAAAATAACGAAAATCAATTGCTGGCTACAAGTGAACAGATGCTGATGGGCATGGATACAGAAGATGGAAGGCCGGCACCATTTCCGGAAAAGGTTGCATCTCAAGTTGAGGCGATCTGGAATGTGGATAAACATTTGGCACAACCTGAACAAGCGGGCAGAAGGATTGGGATTAAAAAATAACCTTTTGCTTTGCCAGCCGAGGGGATTGTCAGTGGGAAGATTTTTTATCATTGAATGAATTTGAAACGAGCGTGCTTACTAATAAACGATATTAAATATGTTAGGAGAGAGTTAAAATGAAGAAAACATTATTTATTCTAATAACAATTTTATTATCAATTGCCATGTACGGTTGCTCATCCGGCAGTGATTCAGAAGATACTGGCGATAGTGCCAAACCAACATTAAATTTTGGTGTAACAAATTGGACAAGTACCGTTCCGCCAACGAAAATAGCTGCAAAAATTTTAGAAGATATGGGTTATGAAGTAAAAGAAACAAATGCTGATGCTGGAAGCGTTTATACCGGTTTGGCAAATGGGGACCTTGATATATTTATGGATTCGTGGTTTCCGGCACAACGACAGTATATAGAAAAGTATTCTGATTCCATTGAAAGTATCTCGGTCAGTTACGATAATGCCGATTCGGGAATGGTTGTTCCTAAATATATGAAGGACATTAACGACGTGGCCGATTTAAAAGGCAAAGAGGATTTAGTAAATAATGAGATGTTTGCCATTGGTGAAGGTGATCCGGCAATGCAGGATATGAAAAAAGTAATCGATTTTTATAACCTGGACATTGAAATGATTAATTCTTCAGAAGCAGCAATGCTGGCAGCTGCACAATCAAAAATGGATGAGGAAAAACCTGTTTTGTTTTATGGATGGCGCCCGCATTCAATGTTTGATAAATTCGATTTAAAAATACTGTCAAACAAGAAAGTAGCAGAAGAAAAAGGTTTGTTTGATACAAGTTCTGTTAATATAATTGTTAATAAAGGATTGGAAGAAAAAGCGCCAGAGGCATATAAGTTTTTAAGCAACTGGAGTATATCCATTAAAGATATGGAAAAAATGATTGCCAAAATTGACGATGGAAAGAATCCTGATGACGTCGCACAAGCGTGGATTGATAACCATCAGGATAAGATTGAGAAAATGAAAAATGGAAAATAAGGAATAGTTACGTGTTGTTTATTCAAGGACATGACGGTCAGGCGTTTTGCTTGATCGTCAGTTTAATGGAGCGAGTCTAAGACGGAATAACAATCCCCAAATTGAAATGTGTGCGAACGATTAATGAAACAGACAGAGATAAGAAAGGACCATGAAATTATGAAATTAGCTAATGATCCAATTATGTGGAACGAACTCATCGAGGGAACAGCAGTCAATAGCATAGCACAGAATTATCTATTTGCCGCTCCCGATAATGCTCAAGATCCTTCTACTGAATTTGAAGGTACGTTGAATATTGAAGGTACTCACATGGGTATGAGTCCAGAGATGAGTACGAAAATAGTACACGGCAAAGATGTTACCTTTTTTCCAGACGTGTCTTTAGAATTTTTTACTGTAGATGACGAATACCTGGTTCCCGTGACTCAGGATGTCATCCCAAATGGCACGTTGGAGAACACAAGAAGCTACTGGGATATCATTGTTCAGCCGGGGCGCGTTTGGAGTAATGTTGACCAGGATAACGACTGGAATCGTGCGTCATTTCCATTTTCTCTCGTCAATCGCTTAGAAGGAGAAACGCATATGGGAATCGCCATGTTCCTTTATAAAGAAGATAAAGTTTCACATGTTCGATTTCAAATCGTTGCCCAGACAGGCCCCTTCGATGTATCGGGCTACTTCAACGCCTGGGGAGTTACGAAGGCATCATATGAGCCCCACGGAATAGATAATCTGAAGTATCACAAAGATATTTATCGTCGCCATCTCGAAAATCGCTTTCCAACTGCACCAATCGATGAATTAAAACAAAAGGTCGGGGAAAAAACTTTAGCGGCGTTTAATGGGGCAAAAAACACAGAAGAGGAAAAACACGTTCTTCAGACCGCCCTGTTTTACGACGGGGTGCTGTATCGTTCACCTTGCCATTTCGCTGGCGGTCCATTTCCATATAGCGATGAAATTCGTTACGGCGTTTGGTCAGTGACAAAAACAGCGATGATGAACGTTGGAATGTTACGTTTAGCTGAGAAGTATGGGCGTGGATTGCTTGATGAAAAGATCGCCGACTATATCCAAATACCCGAATCGCTAAAAGAGTGGAAGGATGTCACTTATCTGGATATGGCAAACATGGCTTCAGGACGCGGCGCCACCGCTGATGATCCAACATGTTATTTGTGTGATTACCACAGGTGGTATTTAGCACCGTCGAAGAATGAAAAGGTTGCTGAAGCATTAGATTACCCGCTGGTTTGGGAGCCCGGAACGAAATATAATTACCGGGATCAAGACGCATTCCTTCTTGGCGTTGCTTTAGAAAAGTACCTCCAGAGTAAGGAGGGTGAGGAAGCGACTTTGGACAAGATGCTCAAGGAAGAAGTGTATGAACCAATCGGCATTTACTGGGGGCCGGTAAATCATACGATTGAGGAGAACGGATCATCTGGTTGTCCAAGACTGGATTTTGGTTATCACGCCACACTGGATGAATTGACTAAAATCGCTTTGCTCTATGAAAAACATGGCAACTGGAATGACAATCAGATACTGCATCGCGAGTTGGTGGACAGCGTCCTGCCAAAAGAAGAACCACCTGCTTTAGCCGTTCCTAAGGGAGAGAATAATGAATTTGGGCCAAAATATTATGCCATGAATTGGCACATTGAGCCTTATCGCTCCCGAGAAGGACATGAGTTTTATCTGCCGAATATGAAGGGCTATGGTGGTAATCTTGTTACGCTTATGCCAGGGCATGTGGTCGGGTTACGAATGGCAAACGCCCTAACATCTTCGGATTCGGATGAGTTTGATTCTACGGTGCCCCAGGCGAGAGTGGGGGAGGAGCTTATTTGACTGGGTGGAAGCATGGGGACGGTTCGAGGCCACTGAAAAACGCTTCCTAAAAAATGTAAATTGAGAATAAAAAAAGAAAATAGTATAAGAAAAAACCCCCAGGATTTGGTATAATAGAATTGTCTAGAAACTATTACCAAATGGGGGTTTTGTCATGCTTAAAGACAAAGATATGCAATTAAGCATCTATTCATTATTATACTTTAAAATTCCGGAAAATCATATGCTTAAACGAATAAAAGAGGCAGTTGATTTTAGTTTTATTAACACACTTCTTGAAGACACCTACTGCAAGCATTATGGTAGACCTGCCAAAGAACCTGAATTAATGATTAAGCTTTTAACGCTGCAGTATCTCTATGATTTATCAGATGTACGAGTGATTGAGGATGCTTCTTTAAATCTAGCGTACATGTATTTTCTTGATATAAACCCAGAGGATGAATTACCAGATTCAAGCCTCTTGGCCAAATTTAGAGTGAAAAAATTACATGATAATGATATAACGGTAGACGAGCTTAATACCGAGGTTGTAAGGCAATGTGTAGAAAAAGGAATCATTGAAGATCCTGGGGTAAGTGTCGACACTACACACTCAGAAGCTAATACATTTAAAGCAACACCTGAAAGAGTTATGAAGCGCTTGGCAAAAAAGATATTTAAAACGCTGGATGAAGAAGTTGAAGAAATGCCTAGCACAATAAATCAAGAAATTCCAGATTGTAAAGAGATTGATGATCCCAAAGAAGCCAAGGCTACCATGAAAACTTATTTAGAAGAAGTGATGAACCAAGTCGAAGAAAGTGTAGAAATAGAGAATACCACTAAAACAAAACAGGTAATGGAGAATGCCAAGGAAATACTGGAAGACCCTAAATTTATTGAACAAAAAGGGGTTCGTTCCATTGTAGACCAAGACGCTAGAGTAGGACATAAAAGTAGAACCTCCCACTTTTTTGGTTATAAAACGGAATATGCCATCATCACAAAAGACAGAATCATAACTGCAGTTCGAGTAAATAATGGAGCCTATGTGGATGGAACACAGTTCCATGAATTAATGGAATTAACGAAGAAAAGCGGATTGAATATAAAAGAAGTCTATGGGGATAAGGCCTACTTCAAGAAACCAATATTGGATAAAATAAAAGAAATGGGAGCAACACCATACATTCCAGTTAATGCGATGGCTTATAGGATAGATGAGGACTTCTTTAGTTACAACAAAGATTCAGATGAATGGTTTTGTGTTCAAGGTAATAAAACAGAAAGAAAAAGATACGCAAAAAATAAGCGTGGGAGAGAATCGTACAGGTATTACTTTGATAAGGAAAAGTGTAGAAATTGTCCATTAAGGGAAATTTGCGCTGGCAAAGCAGTACGAAGAATTTTAGTGGTAGGGATTAACGCTCCCGAATTTTATACGTATAACCAACACCAAAAAACAGAAGAATTTAAAGAAAAATATAGAGAAAGAGCTTGCCAAGAATGGAAAAATGGTGAGATGAAGAATTTCCACGGATTAGATCGTGCCAGGGGGTACGGTCTAAAAAGCATGACCTTACAGGCAAAACTTACCGCATTCGCGGTAAATTTAAAGAGGATAGCAAGCATACTATCCTCTAAAAAAGGGATAAATCCGGATGGAACTACTCTTTTTTTTAAAATATTTGATGGAAATTATAAATCTGAAAAGTTATGCGCTTAAACCTAAAAATATTGTATAAAAAAGAGTACTTTTTCAGTGGCCTCGAACCGTCCCCATGCTTCCAGCAGCAAAAAACTATCCGAATTTGTCCTTATTAAACTATTTCCATTTGTTGATTAAATCGTCCGCATTCATCATGAGATAGTTGTACGCATAATCAGATACTTGACTGTTTTCTTTCCTCTGTTCTAATAAAGACTTAAAGCTGGTCATGTGTTTAACAGATTTTTCTGATGCGTTTTTTTGTATAAATTTGTTTACTGTGTTTAATTGAGCATTTAATGATTGTGCTACGCCATGGTTTGTGAACTCCCCGTTAGCTTCAAACTGTTTGACTACTTCCTGCAGTTCAGAAACGCTTACTGCTAAAGTTGTTGCATGTGCAGTCAGATTATTACCTTTATTTCCGAAAGCATCAATAGGTTGTACATTAATTTGATAAGCTGTCGCCGGCTGAAGATTGTTGACAGGGAATTCTAATATGTCAGGGACCTCTCCTTTATAGTATTCTGAAAAGGCCTTATACTGATTTGCGATTTTACCGGTTTTCTGATTGATGGCAGTCACTTGATAAGAATGTGTCAATAAATTATCAACTGCCTGCGGGAAAGATAAATCTAAACTGTTCGAATTAAATTCGCTGACGGAAAGAATTGAATCCTTACTGAAATAAGGGCTTTCCTGATCACGATCGTCTGTGTATTTAAAGTCTTCTTTACTTTTTACCGGAGTTTTAATAACCCAGGGATCCTGTACCCATCGTTCACCGGTAAAGTTACGGCGTTTGATAACAACCTCATCATCATAGACTTTCACTAAAAGTCCGTTACTAACCTCTGCTTCGGGAACTTCGCCTTGAAGGTAACCTTTTTCTGTCCACATATAAGCTATAGAACCTGAATTGACAGCGGTGTAGTCTTCTTGATAGATAGATTTTGGATCACTGATAGGATAATGCGTATGCCCGGCTATCAATACTACTTGCGGATATTTTTTGAGTGTTTCCCGCAGCAGCCTTTGGTTATCATTTTCGATATACCAGTCTTCCGTGCCGTATGTTGTATCTTTAATACCATGGTGCAAGAAAACGAAAATTGGTTTATTTGGATCTCTTTGTTCCGATTGCTTTAACTGTTCTCCCAGCCATTGAACCTGCTCTTTGGAATAGAAGTAACCACGCTCTTCGCCCATCATGATAAAGTCATAGCCTTTGATGTTCTTTTGATAGTAAAGAGATTCCATGCTTGTTTCTTCAAAAAATCGTTGTTGTGATTCTTCAGGTGTAAGGCTGTAATTATACTCGTGATTTCCAATACCAATAAGCTGCTCTGCCTGAGGCTGAATATGTTTGTTAAAAATAGATGTCCATATGTCATATTCCTCTTCATATCCATGACTGGTCAGGTCACCAATAAAAACGAATGCATCTTGATTTGGTGCTAGTTGATTCAATTGATTCATAGCATTGTCAAATCTCTCCGGACCGCCCTCAGATCGACCGATTTGTGTATCACTGATTACAGGAAAAACCAGATTTGGTTCTTCCGAAGTGGTATTTGAATCATCCGAATGATCTTCTGCCTGTGTGTTCCAAGCAGGTGCAGTCAGTCCCAGTGAGAAAACCAGAATTGCTGCAACAAGTAATTTTGTAAGTTTCTTCTGAAAAACAGTTGACATGTAAATACCTCCTGAATTTTGGTTTTATGTTACTGTGACTTCGAATAATGTGATCCCTGGAGGGGCTCCTTTCCCTCAAAGTCGAGTTACCACCCCCTTTACTATTCAATCTATTAAACTGTGCTGTACATTTTGTAAACTATTTCAGTCTAAAATACACACTATCCGCTTTTCTGATTCGTCAACACATGCGGGGTTGATGGAAGTTTAATCCCGACTGTATCGCCTTTTTTATAGTTGAATTTTTCATTCATATTAAAATGATCAACGCTTAATTCTTCGTTCCCAATTTGGACAAAAATTCGGATGAAACTTCCGTTATACAGCGTTTTGGTTATGGTTCCCTTAATGGGGCTTGATTCATCAATACGAATCCGCTCCGGCCGGATTAGCAAAGTTAACGATGTTTCTCTCCGATCATTTTGCGGTGTTTTCATCTTGAAATGCATATCGTTTGATTTAAAATAAGAGATCTCATCTCCCGCAGGTTCAATATTTCCTTTTATGATGTTGGATTGACCGACGAAATCAGCTACAAATTCATTGCTCGGCCGATTATAAATAACCTTAGGCACATCCAGCTGCTGGATTTTCCCGCCATTTAAAACGGCAACCCGGTCAGATATACTCAATGCTTCTTCCTGGTCATGGGTTACGAATACGATGGTCAAATTAAGCTCATCTTTCAACCTTCTGATCTCTTCCCGCATTTCCATCCGCAGATTGGCATCCAGATTTGAGAGTGGTTCGTCCAGCAAAAGAACTTTAGGCTGAAGAACCAGACAGCGGGCGATAGCGACTCGTTGCTGCTGTCCACCGCTCAATTCGCTTGGCTTTCTTGATTCATAACCATCCAGTTGAACTTGTGCTAATGCTTTTTTGATTCTGGTGTCGCATTCATTTTTGGGGACTTTCTGTTGTTTCAGACCGTATGCCACATTTTTGTAAACGGACATATGCGGAAAAAGTGCATAGTTTTGAAATACCATTCCCGTCGATCGTTTATTTGGAGGCAGATGGCTGATTGTTTCCTCTTCAAGAATTACGTCATCCGAATCCTGTTCGTGAAAGCCGCCAATAATGCGTAATAACGTTGTTTTCCCGCATCCGCTCGGTCCGATAAAAGAAACCAGCTCTCCTTTTTGAATGTCAATGGATATATCATCAACGGCTTTGACATCATTGAAGTATTTATATAAATTTTTTAATTCTAAAATAGTTGAACTCAAGCAATCTCTTCCTTTCGTACTAAATTTTGACGCCTGTTCGTTTTTCGATAACTTTCAGAAGGCCCAAACATAATAAAACAATCACTATTAATACAAAGGACATTGCTGATGCTGCGCCAATTTGAGCCTGATTGGCGAGATTTAAAATGTATACCGCGGCCAGACTGGTACCGGGTGAAATAAGGAAAATAACCGAACTGATGGAAACCATTGCGGTCATAAAAGCGTAAACGAAACCCGCCATAAATGCCGGCGTCAACAAAGGCAATACAACCTTTACAAATGTTTTGTAAGGCCCTGCTCCAAGGTCATTGGATGCCTCTTCCATCGATGTGTCGATTTGATGCATTTTACTAATTCCCGCTTCCAGTCCAACGCCGATTTTGCGGAATGCCATATTCAAGATAAGCAGCATAACGGTACCAGTCAGGAAGAAAGGTGATCCGTTAAAAATAAGAATGTAACCGATTCCCATCACGGTGCCTGGTACTGCTAAACCGAATAATGTAAGAAATTCAAGTAATTTTTTTCCGGGTATCGGTTTTCTGGCAAAAAGAAACCCTTGGAGGATACCCAATCCCGCAGCCAGAATTGCACCGAAAAAGGAAACAATGATACTGGTATACAGGGAATCCCACCCTGCCTGATGGGAGAAATGCTCCAGTGTAAAGGTATTGTTTATTCCAATAATTTTTACAAATGCGCCAAGCACAACCATTATAAACATTAATAAAATAAAACCGATCACAACTGTTGAAATCGAGACGATGATTGTTTTTAAATAACCTTTTAATGGCGGGGCTGAACCGCCTGACTCGCCATCAATTGTTTCCATGCCTGTCTCTTTCATAAAATACGTTTGGAAAACAAAAATAATCAGACTCGGTATAATTAAAAACACGCCCAAAACGGCTGCCAGTTCAATATTTTGTTGTCCAACAACTAGTAAGTATGCTTCAGATGCAAGGAATGGCAGCCCTCCGCCAATAATCAACGGGTTGGAAAAATCCGCCAGTGCCATAACAAATACAAGCAATGAAGCTTTAATGATTCCCGATTTTGCCAGTGGAAGCGTAATATTAAAGATTGTTTTCCGCTGATTGGCACCTAAATCGTAAGAAGCATGTTCAAGACTGGCATTGGTTGTACGCAATGTACTTTCCACCAGCATATATCCAACTGGAAAGTATCCAATAATCTGTGCGATAACAACACCCCAGAAACCGTAAATGCTGAACTGCCAGCCGAATAGGTCATTAAGATATTGCGTTATTACACCGTTACGCCCGAACAGTATAATCAGCGATAATGAGAAAATAAATGGAGGTGCGACAAGGGGCAGTAAAGCTATACCTTTGTAAGATTTGGCAGCAATGCTTTGTGACCTTGTTACATAAAGTGAGACAATTATACTGAGCACAATAACAGCCATCGTTGTTATAACAGCCGAGTACAAACTGTTGAAAAGTGCTTCAAAGTAATAGGATGATTGAAAAAACTCGCTGTAATAACTAAGGGTGAATTCCCCTGTTCCCAGCCCAAAGCTTTTTAACAACACAGCAAGGACAGGAGCAACAATAAACAGGATGATCGAAATTGCAAGAATGATGGTTGCTATTGCGAATAATGGTTCTGACCAAAACCTTTTCCACTTATGCAGAAAAGGTTTTGGCAGACCAAGGCTTGTGCTGCTTATTTCCAAGTAAGACACCCCTTTTTAAAAATTATCTTTCCAGTGGTTCATAATACGATCCCGATTTTCTGCAGCCCATACGGCATCATAATCGATTAAATGTTTCTCGATATCTTCAACACCGCCTTCAATTCCAGGTTTCGTTACCATTGAGCGGTGTTTTGCTGCTGTTTTCATAAAGTCAGTTGTACCGATATAATCAATGATTTTCTTCACTTTGTCTTTGTTTTTGGCATTTTTAAACATCCATACAACATCCAGGCTGTAGCCAACGCCTTCCTCAGGGATGACTGCTTCGATTGGATAACCTTGCTCAATTCGTTCATAAACCGCCTGATCCCATGTGATACCGATTGCATATTCTCCCTGGGAAACCATTTGTGCTGGTGCGGACCCTGACTTTGTATATTGGCCAACGTTTTTATCCAGCTTTTCAAGGTATTCCCATCCTTCTTCTTCACCCATTATTTGCAGAATGGTGGAGGTGAACAGATAGGCTGTGCCTGAAGTTCCCGGGTCCGGCAGTACGATTTCACCTTTATACTGCGGGTCTAATAAATCTTCCCATGATTGTGGTACATCCAAGCCTTTTTCTTTAATGATTTCTTTATTTACTGCCAGCATGTTAAACCAGTAAGACCAGCCGTACCATTTACCATCGGGATCTTTAAATTTATCCGGAATATCTTTCCAAGTAGGTGATTTGTATGAGGCGAGGTAGTCATTTTTCTTTGCTTTAATGGCAAAACTATGTAACATACCCCATTGCATGTCCGCACCAAAGTCAGGTGCTTCTGATTTCATCCGGCTCCACGCTTCACCACTTGATAACCGTAACACCTCAGCTTCAATTCCGGTTTCTTCTTCCATTCCTTTTACAAAAGCCTGCATTTCCTCCGAGTCATTGTGGGTATAGATGCTGACTGGTTCATCATTGCTTCCGCTGCTGCTCTCGCCATCGGCATTGCAACCGGCTGCGATTAGTGCAAAAGCCATTATAATTGTCAATGAAATAATTTTTTTCATTGTTTTAACAGTCTCCTTTCATTAGTCGATACAAATAAATTCCGGCGTATAATCCTCGATGACATGATCGGCATTAATTAAATGGGTTTGATCTTTTTCTCCAACACCTATGCTTGCAAGGGTTTTGCTGTATTTTCCCAGAAGCATGTCCCCGTTGGAATCACCAATAATTAACGTTTTTTCGGGATTAAGTGATAGTTGGTCCAACGCCATATGTGCCATTTCCGGAAAAGGTTTGCCATACGTTACAAGATCACGCCCAATAACGGATGTAAAATATTGATCAATTCCCAGGATTTCTAAATGGTTTTTAGCAGTTTGATAGTTATCGGATGTGACAACCCCCATTTTAACCGACTGTTCGCTAGCCTTTTGAAGAAAGGTGTGCAAACCTTTAATTGGTTTTAGCGACAGTTCGTCACCAAGGCTGCTTTCCAAATCGCAGTAAGTTTCATTAACGGTTTGAAAAGCCTGGTTCCATGGGATGTTGTGCTGGTAAAGATCCAGTGAAAGAATCGTCAGGATATCCTGCATGGATCCAATTGCAAGCGGCCCCCCCGGGTCCCATGTAGATGATTTATAGGAAAAACCGAGCGAATTAGCAAACGTTTGTTTTTGACAAATGTTATCCACTTTGTATGAGATGCTGTCAATCAACTGCTCTGTCCAATTTAACCAAAGGGAGCCGAATTCCAACAACGTCCCATCTTTGTCAAAAAGGATTCCTTCTATGTCGTATTCCTGATGATTTATTCGGATTCTGCTCATTTGGCACCTCCTTTCAAGCTGCCAGCCGATTGACAAGGCAGTGAGTTCAATTAACACACATAAACACTTGTGCACTTTTGTGTCTTTGTATGTGTTTGATTGTCATTTACTAGTTTTACAATTATTTTAATTGATGTCAACCGCATTCGTATTAAAATTTGCATGAAAAATGATTAAATCCCTGTAATGACAAGGGGATTGCCATATTATTATTTTTCCGATTTCATGAAAAAAAGCTCAGGTTCCTTATATTGAACCGTGAGCTTTTGGGCATACGTATACGGTATGTTTCACATTGTGTTGAATGATACGGCAATTGCCTGAACCATCTTTGTGGCGGTGTTAAACACCCGGGAATGTTAGGAATAAATGATTTCAATTCCGTTTTGCTGATACTTCTCAACGATATTTTCACTGATCATACCATCGGTTACAATCCGATTTATCTGGTTATAGTCACATACTTTTACAAGAGAAATCACATCAAATTTACTGCTATCAGCCAGGACAACACAATCCTGCGCAACTTCGAGCATTTTTTTCTTTACTTGCACTTCACCAATCCCGTAATCAGTCAACCCCTTCATAAGGGAAATACCACTAATACTCATAAAAAACGTATCAATATGAAAGTTTGACACAAATTCTTCCGCGAAATCCCCAATGGAACATAATTCCTGATTCCTGATAATTCCGCCGGCAAAGAGAATGGTATAATCCTTCATTTCAGAGAGTTCGTGCGCAATCATCATGGAGTTGGTCAGTACCGTCAACCGCTTGAATTTGGATTTCAGCGCTTTTGCAAACTCGGTATTAGTGGTGCTGACATCAATGGCTATGGATTGTCCCTCCGTCACATAGCGGGTTGCCGTTTGGGCAAGCTCTTTTTTCTCATTTTCATTTTTGGTTTTTCTGACTGTAAAGGTTAACTCCCGGCTGTCCACTTCATCAAGAACAGCCCCGCCATGTACACGTTTCAAATATCCTCCCTTTTCCAAGCTTTCCAAATCCCGCCGGATAGTTTCAAAGGAAACATCAAATGTGTCAATTAAATGAGAGACTTTGACCGACTTATCCTTTTTAAGCAGATTTATAATTTTATCACGCCGCTCTCTTGCAAACAATACAGGAACCTCCCGCCACAGTGTTGTATTATCAATTACATTATTACCATCATATAAAACTAATTACACTCAAGTACAACTTTGGTGAATATTATAGCACTTTTGGGTGGTGGCTGTCATCTTTTTTTCTGGGTGGGTTGAGCGCCTGTCAATTACCGGTTTTTGTCTCATTATGTCGAATGCGTTTATCGAATATGATTATTATTGTGTGGAAGGTTGCTATTTAATGAACTGCATAAGGAAGGTGTTTCTGTCAATACTGTGAAAAGTTGGGGAAGGGAAGTAAGCTGAATTAAATAAAGGATCTCAAAAGTGGATGATTTTAAAGGAGAATACTCAAATGTTTATGATACTATAGTACTATGAAATAAAATTAGGAGAAGGTGAACGTTACCATGCAAGACATGATATTTGATATTTCGCCTGAAAAATACAACACTCTAAGTGAGTCAGAACGATATTTATTAAAGTATATATATGATCATTTAAATGAAATATCCAAAATGTCTATTGTAAACCTAAGTGATAGGGCAAATGTTTCAACAGCTACTATAGTTCGCTTGATGAAAAAGATTGGTTATGATGGTTATACCTCTTTCAAATATAGTATTCGGGAAAAATTATCTGATCCTGAAGATCATACGGAATTAGAGGATATTGATCGAAAAATTAAACAAGCAATTATAAAAAATGAACATGAGGTGGTTAAAACCATACAAATGCAATCGATTGGTATGATTGAAGATGCAATCCAAAAAATTCGTGATGCAGAAAAAATATATATTTTTGCACGTGGTTTTTCTGAAATGATAGCATCTGAGATGACTACTAAACTTCAATTATTAGAAAAAAGTTGTGAGATGCACAATGACCCAAATATCATTCGATTGAAATCCAAAAAATTAAAGGAGAAGGAATTAGGCATTTTTGTATCTTTAAGTGGGGAAACAAAGGAACTCGTGGAGGCTTGTAAGAATTTACGCATCAATAATATTGGTACCATAACACTTACAGCTAAAATGGATTCTAGTCTTGCTAATATGTCAGAAATAACTTTTTTGGGTTATAAAGATTCCCATTCCTATTTCCCGGATTACGAAGTTCGCTCCAGGCTTCCTTTACAGGTAATTTCAAGAATCTTATTAGATGCTTATGTTATCCGTACACAATAAAAATCAATCGACAAAATAGTAAGGGATTTATCACTCCATTTTTTAAGTGATAAATCCCTTATGCTTTTTTAGATAGGTATTCTTAAATAAGACCTTTACATATTTTGAAAACCTTTACATGGAATTATGTGAGATAATGAGATTAAGATAAAAGGAGGTAGTTGGATGATATACACTTGTACATTAAATCCAGCAATTGATTTATTTGTTGCAACTAAAGATTTTCAACCAGATAAAGTGAATCGAACCTTTGATGAAGACTACCAGGCGAATGGAAAAGGCATTAATGTTTCCATCATACTGAAAAAGTTGGGTGTGGATAGTACTGCTCTTGGGTTTATAGCTGGATTTACTGGTACCTATATTAACGATGAACTAAAGAAATTAGACATAGAAACTGAATTTGTAGAAATAGATGGAATTACTAGAGTAAATATATTTGTTCATAATATTGATCAAGAATATAAAATAGTTAATAGAGGACCTAAGGTGGAAAAAAAGAGCATTCTTCAAATGTTACAAAAAATAAAGGAATTACCTGATCAATCGATGTTATTTGTATCGGGGAGTTTACCGCAGGGAGTCGACGAATCAATATATGAAGAAATCTCTAAAATTTCACAGCAAAAAGATATAGATTTGGTTTTGGATATTAGTTCAAATAAACTCTTAAACTGCTTGCCTTATCATCCATACCTGATTAAGCCAAATAAGGAGGAGCTTGCTCAGTTTTATAATAAGGAAGAATTATCGGACGATGAGGTAGTTGAATTAGGGTATGATTTACTGAATAAAGGTGCACGACGAGTATTAGTTAGCTTGGGAGAAGAAGGGGCTATTTATATTGATGAAAGTCATCTATTAAAAGTATCTTCCGTAAAAGGAAATGTTGTTAATTCTGCCTGTGCAGGAGATACGATGCTAGCCATGTTCATACAAAAGGTACAAGCAGGTTTTACAATTGAGAAAGCTTTAATCTATGCGTCAGCAGCAGGAGCTTCTACAGCATTTTCTAAGGGTCTTAGTGACCTAAGTGATATTGATGAGTTAGTTAATAAAATTCATATAGATAACTTAAAAGGAGGAATTGAAAATGGGTCAAATTAAGATTGTAGGAGCCACAGGTTGTCCAACAGGAATAGCCCATACTTTTATGGCTGAAGAGGCTTTAAGGAAAGCTGCCGAAAAATTAGGAGTAGATATTAAAGTCGAGACGCATGGTCAAGTGGGTGTTGAAAACCAGTTGACAAAAGAAGACATTCAAAAAGCAGATGGTGTCATTATCGCAGCTGATAAAGATGTTAATGCTGGCAGGTTTGCGGGTAAGCCTACGGTGGATGTTTCTGTAGGACAAGGAATAAAAGATGCTGAAAAGTTAATCCAGCAAATAATTGATGGTAAAGCACTTCCATATAAAGGTAGTGGTAACAGTAATACAAGTTCTGAAAACAGTGAGGAAGAGTCATCTGGAGGAGGTTCTAAAGTCGGACGTGCAATTTATAAACACTTAATGAATGGTGTTTCACACATGCTGCCTTTTGTTGTTGGTGGGGGTGTTCTAATTGCACTTTCATTCCTATTTGGTATTCATTCAGCAAACCCTGATCATGAGTCCTATAATGAATTTGCTGCTTTTCTAAATAAAACAGGAAGTGTCGCCTTTGGACTAATGGTACCTATTTTAGCGGCATTTATTGCCCAATCTATTGCTCAAAGACCAGGATTAGTTGCCGGGTTTGTCGGGGGTGTGATTGCCAACGATGGTGGAGCTGGATTTTTAGGCGGAATTTTAGCCGGTTTCATTGCTGGTTATATTATTGTATTACTCATAAAGTTATTTAAAGGTTTACCTCAATCATTAGAAGGATTAAAAGCAATTTTCCTGTATCCTCTATTTGGAATCTTTTTAACTGGAGCTGTTATGTATATCGCTGTTGAACCAATGACAGCTATCAATGAAGGCATGATGTCATTCTTATCTAACTTCCAAAACTCGAATCCTATTCTTTTAGGATTAATTGTAGGGTGTATGAGTGCTTTTGACATGGGAGGCCCCGTTAATAAGGCAGCTTATTTAACAGGTACTGCATTATTATCTGATGGTAATTTTTATTTCATGGCAGGTGTCTCAGCAGCTTGTATTGCACCACCATTAATCACTGCTTTTGCAACCGTATTCTTTAGAAAGTATTTTAATGAGCAAGAAAAAAATGCGGGTATTTTAAACTTTATTTTAGGGTCGACTCATATCACGGAAGGTGCCATACCATTTGCAGCTAAGAACCCTATTGTTGTGATTCCGATCTTAATGATTGGTTCATCTATTTCTGCAATCTTGACTTATATGTTTAATGTACAAGTACCGGCACCACATGGAGGATTTTTAGTATTACCAGTTGTTACTAATGCGATTCTTTGGGTTGTTGCAATATTAATTGGTTCTCTTGTTGCGGCATTCATATATGGATCCTACATGAAACGTTCTTATCTAAAAAATGAAAAGAGGGTTGACGATGCAGCATAATCAAGTAATAACAAAAGATTTAATTGAATACAAAACAGAATTAAGTTCAAAAGAAGAAATTTTTGAAAAGATTGCATCCCTTGCTATAGAGCAAGGGATTGCAAATGATAAAGAAGCTATAATAAAAGGACTATTTAAGCGTGAAGAGGAGAGTACCACGGGTTTCTTTGATGGGTTTGCAATTCCGCATACGAAACAGTCCTCTATAACTGAGGCTGGAATTGTGATTTTAGTAAATGATAAGGGGATTGAGTGGGACTCTATGGACGGACAACCAGCTCACTTTTTCATTTCTTTACTCATACCTGATCAAGAAGCTGGTTCAACACATTTGAAAATGTTATCCACTATCTCAAAAATGCTTATGGATGAAGACGTCCGAATGGAACTGTCAAATGCGAAAAGTTCTGGGGCAATCTATGACATTATAAATAACTTCTTGAATGAAAATATGGATTAGCTTGAGTACAGGCTTCTTCTTTAAGAACGGAGGAAATTGTGTATGAGTATAATTGCCATTGATTTGGACGGCACATTAATTAATAGTAACCATAAAGTCAGTGAAGAGAATATAGCAGCAATTAAACAAGCACAAAAGTTAGGACATGAAGTAGTGATTGCAACAGGTCGAGCACATTTTGATGTGCAAAAGATTTTAAGTGGAATAGGATTATCTTTATATACGATTGGGGCAAATGGTGCTACCATACATTCTCCATCTGGAACTAATATTCTTTCTGTTACTATGCCAGAACAACAAACAAGAAGTATTATTGAATGGTTGGATCAAGAAGAATTTTATTATGAACTTTTTTGTGAAAGCGGGATATATACGCCCAAGGAAGGTAAGGAAATTCTTCAGGCAGAATTGAATGCATTAGAAGAAAAAAGTTCATCATCTGAGCTAGATAACATGAAATTGGCATATGAAAAACAAATAGGTCAATATGGTTTTGTTTTTATGGAAAGCTATGAGAAAGTATTCGAGGACAGACAGAAGGTTCATAATATATTGGCCTTTTCATTTAATGACAAGAAGCGAAAAAAAGGGCAGGATAAATTTGCGGAATCAAAAAATTTAACCCTTGTTTCCTCGTCAAAATATAATTTTGAACTAGAGCATTTCAATGCTTCAAAAGGGAAAGCACTACGTTACTTGGCTAAGGTTTTAAATATGAATATGGATCATTCGATGGCAATTGGTGACAGCGAAAATGACATTTCGATGTTTAAAGTGGTCTCGAATAGTTTTGCTATGGAGAACGCCGATAGGAATGTTCAGAGTCATGCAAGATATTTAGCTCCCAGTCAAGATGATCATGGGGTAGCGAAAGCAATCGGACAATTTTTAGATTAGAAGTATGTCAGTTTATAGATGTTAGGTAAAGAGAGTGGTTAGGAGGATTTAAAGAGTGAAATTAACTCCCGGTAAAAAAAGAGGGTTAGAAGCGATATCCAATCAAAATAATGTGGTCTTGGCAACTGCTATGGATCAAAGAGGTTCTCTAGGAAAAATGATTAGATCATATAATGAAACGATATCTTATGAAGAAGGTCTAACCAGATTCAAAGAAGGGGTTAGCGAGATTCTGGGTAATCAATCTTCTTCCCTATTATTAGATCCAGAATATGGGTGGCAAGGTGCAGAAAAACTAGAAGAATCAATTGGCCTCATTATGGCGTATGAGAAAACAGGTTATGACGCATCAGAAAAAGGTCGGCTTCCCAATTTGGTAGATTTTTATGCTGTGCAGGATCTCGTGAAGCGTGGAACAGATGCAATTAAATTATTGATTTATTATGATACAGATGAAGAAGAAAAATATAATGATATCAAGAAAGCATTTATTAAGCGTGTAGGGGATGAATGTAAACAAAATGATGTACTGTTTATTCTGGAGCCCGTATCCTACAGTGCAGTTAACCTGGATTCAAAAGGTGAGGAATTTGCAAAAAGAAAGCCTCAGATCGTTGAATATTTTATGGAGGAATTTTCAAAAGAAGAATACAGTATTGACCTATTGAAAGTTGAGGTCCCTGTACAAATTTTTAATATAGAAGGTAATGAACAATATGATAATTATACCCCTATTTTTACACAAGAAGAGGCACGGGAATACTACAGAAGATGCTCTAAAAAAAGTAAGCTTCCATTCATTTATTTAAGCGGTGGAGTAACTAATGAACAGTTTATTGATACACTACATTTTGCAAAAGATTCCGGTTCCAGATTTAATGGTTGCCTCTGCGGAAGAGCAATATGGAAAGATGGCGTTCAAGCTTTTGCTAAGGATGGCAAAGATGACTATTATAAATGGTTAAAATCGACAGGCTTAAGGAACTTAGAGAAGGTTACGAAAGCCATTGAGGAGACGGCGACTCCATGGGATGAAATAGTGGAATAAGAAAAGATTCACCACGAACTTATCCTTTTGGTTTTGGGTGTGTGCCACTTCCAAATTTTTGTTTAGCGAATTATAACGAATAAAATATTAACTAAAGCTACTGGTTTTGATAACTGGTGGCTTTTTTGATGGTTTTGGGTAGTGATAAATTTAAACAGTTTTGTCAATATAGTTTTCTCTTATTCTATTTTGTTATTTGACATGATCAGGCGTTTTTGATTACTACAACATAGCAAACTAGCGCAATAGCTATTTAAAGGTGACACCTTTCGGGTTTTCTGGAATTTTGGTTCCTGGTGTACAGGCTGGTGTAAAAAACTTGGAAAATAGTCTCGCAATTCTATTTCTGAGTTATCTCATAAATACTAGTTTTATGTTACGATATAGTATAATGTGTAATAAAATTAATAAATTTCAAACACAACTAGTAAGGTATAGTACGGGATCTTTGGAGGATAAAATGACAACGATTACTTTTGTAAGGCATGGAAATACGCATTGGAATAGGGAGAAACGGTCACAGGGTCATTCAAATAATCCATTAAATGAAATAGGCATAAAACAAGCAAATGCAGTTGCTAAACGTTTGGCTAAAGAGGAATGGGATATGGTTATTTCCAGTGATCTTCTCCGTGCCAAAGAGACATTGAATATCATAGTTGAGCAAATAAAAACACCGAAAATATTGTTTGATCAACGCTTAAGAGAAATTGATCGAGGACAAATATCTGGGACTATAGAGGAAGAGCGAGTTCAAAAGTGGGGTGAAAATTGGCGCACTCTGGATCTTGGTGAAGAAAGCAAAGATTCCGTTCGTAAAAGAGGTTTGGAATTCGTTGAAGATATGGCAAGACAATATGCAGGTAAAAATTTGCTAGTGGTCAGTCATGGAATATTGATTGGTGAAACGTTAAAAGGGATGTTTCAAGATGAAACAAAAGGTGTAAACCTGGAAAATACATCTGTGACAAAGGTTGAACTGCGCAGAAATACATGGGAATGTTCGGTTTATAATTGTGCAGTTCATTTGCAAAAGCAAGAACTGTCAGATATAAAACAGTGATAAGAAGAAACGAGTGATTTAACTATGAAGATCATGCAATATAATATTCTGGATGGTTGCAGAGATCAGGAGCGATACGGACGATTAAGTAATTGGTTGAAGATGCAAGATTGTGATGTAGTTGGCTTTAATGAGTTGAACGATTGGACATCCGGTGAATTCGATGAGGAAATGAAAAAAATAGGTTTCTCTTACAGTTATTTATTTGAGGCGGAACTCAGCCCGTATTATGTCGGAATTGCGGCAAAGGACCCGATTGAGGTTATTGGATGTGTGGAAGATGAACCTATTTACCACGGTTTACTGCAAGTTAGGATTAAGGGTATTCATTTTTTAATCAGCCATCTCACTCCGTTTGAATCAAAAAGCAGAGAGAAAGAGACGGAATATATTGCTGACTGTGTTCGCAGTATAACGGAGCCGGTTGTAGTTATGGGGGATTTCAATACGCTTTCCCCGCATGATGCAGCCTTTTACAAGGAAATGAATACTGTAGAGAAAATTAAGCGGAACAGTACACAAAAACGTACTCATCTTGTAAGTGGACATATCAATTATAAACCGATGGAAAACTTATTAGATACGGGGTTATATGATGTGTCTGATTTGGATGCGTTTTCCTACTCCTTTCCTACAAAAATTAAAGGTGAGCTAACAGAACCATCCTATCTGCGCATTGATTATATACTTGTCAATGAAAAATTACTTACCTATCGTCCTAAAGTATCTATAATAAATGATAGTGACGTTGAAATGTTGTCAGATCATTATCCTGTTTGCTGCATATTAGACAGTTAATAGTTGAAATTAATAGTTATAGGGAGTACCTTCCTGAAGTTTGTTTTGGAGGTGCTTCCTTTTTTGTTTGTTGGAAGTACAGCGAATAGGCGACTTTTTAAAAATAATAATCATAATATAGATTTTTTTAAAAATAATTTTTAAAATACATTGATTTATTCTTTTTTAACGATTATTATTAATACAAGAGTACTTTTCTTATAGTTAAGAAAAGTATTAAAAATTAAAAGGAGGTTGGGGTATATGGGGAAACGACTCAAAAAGTTTTTATTTGTTCCATTTTTTGCTGTCTTAATTATTGGTTTGACGGCATGTAATAATGATGAGGCAGGAAGTGAATCAGATTCATCTGAAGGACTGTCAGGGGAAGTGACAATGTGGACTGCATCACTGTCCGGGGAGCCATTTGACAGTTACTTTGCCGACATTGAGAAAGAGTTTGAGGAAATGCATCCGGATGTTGACGTAAAAATCCAGGACATTCCACAAAGTGAAATTGAAGCAAAAGTGCTTACTTCGCTTACCAGTGATGAAGTTCCAGATCTTGTCAACCTGGCACCTCGTTATACGATTAACATTGCATCCCAAGGGGGCTTGTTGGATTTAACCGATTACATTAGTGAAGATACGAAGAATAAGTATTTGGAAGGGGCATTTAATTCAGGATATTTTGAAGAAAAACTGTACTCTTTGCCATGGTATTTAACTACTACTGTAAGTTGGTACAATAACAACCATTTTCAAAAAGCCGGCATTGAAGAAACACCTTCCAGTATGCAAGAAGTCTATGAAACTGCACAGGCTGTTACTGAAGAAACCGGTGAACCTTCCTTTTACCAGGTTATCAATGAAGGCGGTGTTGTTTTAAATAAAATGGTAACGCTTGCAAATGGCAATCCTATTGTTGAGGATGGAAAAACATCACTGGAGGATAATGAAAAAATTCTTGAATACTTTGAACTTACACAGAAGATGTATCAAGAAGGATTAATGCCTAAGGAGAATGCAGAGGGCTCATTTTCAACAGCGCAGGAACTTTACATGGCCGGTAATGTTTCATTTCTTGAAACCGGGGTTACTTTCCTCGGACCAATCGAATCAGGTGCGCCTGATATATATAAAGCGTCAAAGGCAGGTCCTCCTTTAAATGATCCGGAAGCGCCAATGAATGTAGCCGTTATGAACTTCTCCATCCCGGCTAAAACTAAAAACCCGGAAGCGGCAGTAGAACTTGCTAAATTTGTGACTAATGCAGAAAATCAGCTTGAGTTTGCAGAACTTGCAGGCACTGTACTTCCATCAACAAAAAAATCATTAGAAGATGATTATTTCCAAAACCCGGGTGATTCACCAAAGGCATTGGGAATGTTGGAGGCGTCCAAATCCTTGGAGCGTGCTAAAGTATTGATTCCGCCTTTTGACAATACTTCCGAAATCCGTGAAATCACAAAAATGACTTTTGTAAAAAATCTTCAAGGAGACATTACTCCTGAAGAAGCAATACAGGAGTTAACGGAAAAATGGGATGCATCATTTGAAGAAGCAGGTGCAAAACCAACATTTTAATGAAAAACTAAGAGACTAGCTTTTTTATAAAATGCTAGTCTCTATAATTTCAGGAGGGAATAAGATGAGTAGAAAGCCTTTGGCATTATCAAATAAAGGGATAATGCAAAAATTTACACCCTGGTTATTTTTACTACCGTCTATCGCTATTTTAGTAACATTTCTTGTCATTCCCATTATTGAAGCATTTCAATGGAGTGTCCTCGATTATCAAATAATATCCGGGCAGAGTGAATATGTAGGGCTTGCTAATTTCAAGGAAATATTTGCAGATGAAATGTTTTGGACGGCATTATGGAATACGATTTTATATGTTGCTATAGTACTTCCGCTTAATATTTTTCTCCCAATGATTTTAGCAAATTTGGTAAATCAGAAAGTTAAAGCTGTTGGGGTATTTCGGGTTTTGTATTATTTACCTGTTGTTACTCCAATTGTTGTTGCGGCGATTATGTGGAAAATGTTGTATTCACAGGATGGTACGATATCAAGAATTCTGGTGTGGATCGGTGTTTTGGATGAATCGATGAATTTCCTTACAAATCAAACAACTGCTCTGATAGCAGTCGCCTTTATCACGGTTTGGAAGGGTCTGGGTTATTATATGATTATTTATTTAGCTAACTTGCAATCGATACCCAATCAACTATATGAGTCGTCAAGTATTGATGGTGCTTCTGCTATTCAAAAGTTTACAAAGATTACAATGCCAATGTTGGTACCTTCTATGACACTGGTTTCGGTCTTAACGTTGGTTAATGGCTTAAAAGTATTTGATGAAATTGCATTGACGACAGGTGGAGGTCCAGCTGGCGCAACAACAACACTTGTTATGTACATCTATGATGCATTTATGAATCTGGATGTTAGTATTGCCTCTGCTGCCGGGTTGGTTTTATTAGTGATAGCAATTATAGCAGCTTTGATTCAAATGAAGCTGACGAGCGGCCGTGAAGATGATTTGAGGGCATAAAAGGAGTTGAAAAGGTTGAAATCAAGGAAACTAAATTCGAAAGTTATGATTTATATACTTATGATTGCTATTACAGTACTTACTGTAGGGCCATTTTTATATACCTTGTTTATTGCATTGAAATCTCCAACGCAAGGTATTTATGACGGATTACTGCCAAATGATCCAACGCTTATTAATTTTGTCGATTCATTTAAGCAGACAGATTTCATGATTTATTTATGGAATACAACGGTTGTTACTGCTATTGCTGTTCCATTAAACCTGTTGTTTAGCAGTCTTTCTGGTTATGCACTTGCTCGGATTGATTTTAAAGGAAGAAGCGTTGTACTCACTTTAATCATTTCTACTATGGCGGTACCATTTCAGCTTTATATGGCGCCACTATTTCAGATTGCCGGTGAACTGGGATTAAGAAATACACATATAGGCTTAACCATTTTGCAAGTTTCAACTGCATTTGGTATTTATTTCATGCGCCAAGCATTTTTACATGTACCAAAAGAACTGGAGGAGTCTGCATACTTGGATGGTGCAAATAGGTTTCAGGTTTGGCTTAGAGTTGCGATGCCTCTTGTAAAACCCACGCTCATTTCATTAGCAATTTATACTTTTACGTTTACTTGGGGAGATTATTTATGGCCATTGTTAAACACAACCGACAGCAGTATGTATACATTATCAATCGGTCTGGCTCAAATGTCACAAAACTTTGATGGTGGAAATTTGAAATTGATTGGTGCTGCTTCCATCCTGACAACTATTCCAAGTTTATTAATATTTATTTGGTTGCAAAAACACTTTATTTCAGGGCAAACAGATGGTGCGGTGAAAGGGTAATTACCAGCAATTGATTTTACAAGGAGAGGTACTATGAGAAACTTTTTAGCGTTTGATATAGGGGGCACATTAATTAAATATGGTGTACTTACAGAAAAAGGAGTTTTCCTGGAAAAAAGTGAGAAGCCAACCGAAGCATATTTAGGAGGAATGGAAGTTTTAAATAAGGTAAAACAACTTGGCGATGAATTGATTGAAAGGTACAACGTAAGTGGAATTTGTATCAGTACAGCCGGCCAGGTCGATTCAAGAAAAGGTGAAATTCTATATGCTTCATCATTGATTCCTGAATACACAGGTATGCAGGTGAAGAAAGATTTAGAAGCTTATTTCAGTTTACCAGTGGAGGTCGAAAATGATGTAAACTGTGTTGGCTTGGCAGAGTCATGGATAGGGAAAGGAAAAGATGCCAAAAGCTTGTTTTGCCTAAGTATCGGTACTGGAATTGGCGGAAGTTATATTATTGACAATAAGTTGCATACCGGTCACAGTTTCAGTGGCGGGGAAATTGGCTATATCCCTATAGAAGGCAGCAAAATGGAGGAACTCGCTTCGACCAGAATCTTAATTAGAAATGTTGCAAATGAAAAAGATATTTCAGAAGATGAGCTAAGTGGAAAAAAGATATTTGACCTGGCTCATAAGGGCGATGATATCTGTATTCAGGAAATTAACCGGCTTGTTTATTATCTATCAAAAGGTATCGCTACTATTGCTTATATGATGAATCCGGAAATGATTGTTATTGGGGGAGGGATCACCAATCAAAAAGATTACTTATATCAGCTTATTATGGAACAACTAAAGAGAGATATGATTCCTTCTATTCTTGAAAAAACTAAAATTGAAATTGCTGGTAATCTTAATGATGCAGGTATGATTGGTGCGTTAAGGCATTTTTTGTTACAGGAATCCATGCAGCCCTTTAATCGAATTACAACGATGATTGAATCGAACAATCATAAATTGACTAAAGGTGAAAGCGTGATTGCTAAATATATTATGATGAATTTAAGTGATGTGCCTAATCACACAATATCCGAAATGGCCGATAAAATAGATGTTTCAGAATCAATGATTACACGTTTTTGTAAAAAATTGGAGATAGGTTCATATAGTAAACTTCGCTTAATGGCCAAAGAAGCGATTGTGGGTACACGTATTCATGATAAAGCAGAATCAAGCAGTTTGGTCGAAGTCAGGCAGGAATACATTAATATATTGAATAAACTTGATACATTAAATCGTCCCAAAGATGTTTCACATTTTATGGATCAGCTTCTTTTGGCAAAACAAATCATTTTATATGGTTCAGAAGAAATATCATTCATTATTAATCAAATCAAATATAAACTTATGAAACTGGGTATTCCCGTAGATGCTTTCTCTAATAGCTATGAAATGGATATTTCCAGTCATTTATTAAAAGAACAGACGATTGTAATTGGAATTGATTTATCAGGATATGACACAAAGATTATCAATATGTTGGAAATGGCTAAAGATAAGGGGGCTGTCACAATTGGAATTACAAGCCAGCAGGATTCCCCGATTGCAGATGGCTCAGAGATTTCGTTCTTGATACCGTCAACCGATGAATCTAATAGTGTAACAAGTTCTGTAAATGAAGTGTCTGTATTATATTTAATCGAGATTTTATTCAAGGAAATGCAAAAGCATAAAACGAAGGAGAGCTCATTCGGATTTTTGACTTCACTGTAAAATTATAACTAGAACATGTCAAATAAGGAGGTGCCAAAACATGAGAATTATCTATATTCCAATTGACGAAAGACCTTGTAATACGTATGTTGTCGAGAGAATTGCAGGGTCAGTATCAGAAATCGAAATAGTTTTACCGCCGGAAGATTTATTTGGGCATAAAAAGCGTCCTTCTGATACGGAAAAATTGTGGGAATGGATGAATGATGAAGCAATTAAGTCTGATGCGCTCATTCTCAGTATTGATATGCTCGTATATGGTGGATTGCTTCCGTCACGTTTACATTATTTGTCAGAAGAGTCGGGTCCCATGTGGATGGAGCGACTCCGTTCATTTCATGAGGCATTTCCGGACTTGCCTATCTATGCATCTAATATGATAATGCGTACACCGAGGTATAGTTCAAGTGATGAGGAACCGGGTTACTATGAAGATTGGGGTCGGGAAATATTTTTACAAGCTTTTCTAATGGATAAGGAAATGCATGAAGATCTATCCCGGGACGAAATGGACCAGCTAAATGAAATACAAACCAGATTACCAAAAAAATATGTTGAGGATTATGAAAAGAGAAGAAATTTTAATTTAGCGATTAACAAGCGAGTGCTTGACCTTATAAATGAGGGAGTGCTAACCTTTCTAGCCATTCCTCAAGACGACAGTGCGGAATACGGGTACACTGCACTGGATCAAAAGGTAGTTACCGATAAACGGGAACAGCTAAGTTTATACAATAGAGTTCAAATATATCCTGGTGCCGATGAGGTTGGGGCAACATTGCTCGCGCGTGTTTATAACGATTTAAAAGGTCATCAGCCTAAAATTTATCCTATTTGGAGTAGTACGCTTGGACCGCAACTTATTCCAATGTATGAAGATCGCCCGTTTGCCGAGAGCATGAAAGCACATATTTTGGCAGCAGGATGCGAGATGGCAAATGATTCGGATTCAGCGGATTTGATCCTTGCTTATAATACGCCAGGTCGTGTTATGCAGGAGTCATGGGATCAGTCTAAAAAGGATATTACATATTCCAGTTTTCGAAATATGCTTATGTTTGTAAGCCAAATCAAAAGCTATATTCAGGTTGGGAAAAAAGTGATTGTAGCAGACTCTGCCTACGCAAATGGCGGTGATTTTGAATTAATTACTCTGATGGATGAAGAGGAAATTCTAGACAAATTGGTTTCTTACAAGGGATGGAATACAAATTGCAATACGTTGGGTACGACAATAGCGCAGGGAGTTATCGGACAGTTCGGTAATTCGAACATGATACAAGAAAATATCATCTATCATCTATTGGATGATTATTTCTATCAGGCTGAGATACGGATGGAAATGGATAAAGATTTCCTGCCAGAGCACAATCTTAATTATTTTGATTTAAAGGATAAGGCTGCATTAGTAAACCTTGAAAGAGATAAACGATTATCTGATCGATTTAATCAAGGAATTAAAAATAGCTTTAAACATAGTAAAATAGAAGAATTACGTACTTATGCACCTTGGAATCGAATGTTTGAATGCGGAATTCAGTTGTCTGTTAAGTTTAATGTGTAATTATTTTTTTATTAGGAGATGTTAAAGTGGGCAATAATAACTTTCTATTGGACGTACATCAACATCTAATTGTTTCTTGCCAGGCTCTTGAAGATGAACCCTTACATGGGTCAGAAACGATGGCAAAAATGGCAGAGGCTGCTAAAGTCGGTGGGGCAAAAGCAATAAGGTGTAACACCATTTCAGATGCTGCTGCAATAAAAAAGCAAACAGCCCTTCCAATAATTGCTATCATAAAACGTGATTATACCGACAGTGACATATATATTACTCCAACCTTGAAGGAGATTAAAGAACTGCTTTCCGTTAAACCGGAAGTTATTGCTTTGGATTCAACAGTTCGAACAAGACCCAATAACGAGAAGCTAAAAGATTTGGTTCAATATATTCACGAGCATAGTGATACGTTAGTTATGGGAGATATTGCTTCACTTAAAGATGCTGAATATGCTTATGAATCGAATGTTGACTTAATATCTACAACACTTTCAGGTTATACAAGTGATTCGCAACATAATAAAGGCCCAGATTTTAATCTGGTTGAACGACTATGCTCACTTTACAAAATTCCTGTAATTTCAGAAGGACGGATTCAAACGCCGGAACAAGCAAGAGAAATGTTAGAACTCGGAGCCTGGTCTGTTGTAGTCGGCGGTGCTATCACAAGACCACAGCTAATCACTGAATCGTTTGTTTCATCAATGTCGGTTAAGCATGATATGAGGCAAAAATAACTTCGGAATGGAGAGGCAGAAAAGGAGGAGATATAAATGGTTAGGCAAGAAAAAGCTGATGTGATTGTTGTAGGTGGGGGTCTTGGCGGGTGTATGGCCTCTTTAGCAGTTGCTAAAATGGGATTGAAAGTGATAACCACTGAAGAAACGGACTGGCTCGGTGGGCAATTGACCAATCAAGCAGTTCCACCGGATGAACATCAGTGGATTGAAAAGTTTGGTTGCACGTCTACATATAAAGAATTCAGAAAGAGAGTTCGTGATTATTATAGAACGAACTATCCTCTAACAAAATCCGCGAATGACAATGAATTCCTTAATCCTGGAAATGGGTGGGTTACTAGATTGGCCCATGCACCCAGAGTTGCTTTAAAAGTAATTGAAGATATGCTTGCTCCATATATTAGTAGCGGCAGAATTCGAGTTTTAATAAACTATAAACCTGAAGATGCTAGAATAGATGGTGATACCGTTAGTTCAGTAACCGTCAGGCATCTGTTAAATGATGAAAAAATAGAATTAACGGGAGACTATTTTTTAGATGCGACTGAATGTGGGGATGTTCTTCCACTGGCAGGTGTTGAATACGTAACAGGTGCTGAATCTCGAAAGGATACAGGAGAACCTCATGCATTAGAACAAGAAGATCCATCAGATATGCAATCCATTACACATGTTATTGCAGTCGACTACATAGAAGATGAAAATTTTACGATTGAAAAACCTGAGCAGTATGATTTTTGGAAGGACTATATTCCAAGCTTTTCTGAACGGCCATTATTCAGTTGGTATGCAGTTAATTCTGCGGATACGACAACATTTAAAGAATTTACATTATTTCCAAATGACGAGGGTATTCCATCGTTATTTACCTATCGTCGTGTTTTAGATGTAAATAATATAGAAGGAAATTTATTTGAAGGAGATATTTCGCTTATCAATTGGCCGCAAAATGATTACTTTTTAGGACCGGTTTTTGATGTGTCTGAAGAAGAACGTGACAAAAACCTAAAGGGTGCGAAACAACTTAGTTTGTCTTTGTTATATTGGTTGCAAACGGAAGCACCACGTCTGGATGGCGGAAAGGGTTATCCAGGATTAAGGCTAAGAAAAGATGTGCTTGGTACGGATGATGGACTTGCGAAATACCCATATATTCGGGAGTCGAGAAGGATAAAAGCTTTATATACCATCACAGAATTGGATGTAAGCAGAGAGGTTAGAGGAAATAAGGGGATTAAAAAGTATTCTGACAGCATTGGGGTAGGAAGTTATCATCTCGATTTACATCATACAACCGTTTCTAACAGAACGTTTTATATTCCGAGTTACCCTTATGAAATTCCGTTGGGGGCGATATTGCCAATTAGGGTCAAAAACTTATTGCCGGCGGGTAAGAATATAGGGACTACTCAAATCGCGAATGGTTGTTACCGCCTGCATCCAACAGAGTGGAATATTGGCGAATCCGTTGGTTACTTGGCAGCTTACTCTATCTTGAATAACGTCAGTGCGCATGAAGTTCGGGAAGATCATGAGCATTTAGTGTCTTACCAGGATTTATTGGAAAGTAATGGTGTTCAATTGCACTGGCCGGAAGATATTGATCGTAATTAATGAAAGGGACATGGATATTTTGAATATTACCTCAGACAGCATTCATAGTGAATTTTTTCACAAACGGTATGAATACGATGTGCTTCGATCAGGAGAAACCATAGAAGATGCGTATGTGTTATATGTTCAAGATGGTAAAGACTATATGGAATTAGGCAGGTTGAGGGAGACGTTCCAGCAATTATTGGAACATTATCCTCGCTTGGCTAAGAAGCTGGTTTTTGTCCTTATCCACCCAGGCGATTCGATGGAAAGATGGCATTCTTATCATCATAAAGGGGAGCAATTTGAAAAGTTTATAGATTTTATGGTTGATGAACTCATCCCAACTGTTGAAAAAAGACTGACATCGTTAAACATAAATATTGCCAAAAGAGGAATGTTAGGAGATTCATTAGCAGGAAACGTTTCCGTAAATATTGCTGCAAAGAACCCTGAGAAATGGACTCATCTGTTACTTCAGTCTGCGGCAGTTCAAAAAGAAGACATTCGTGTTTTAAGCAATGTGGAAAAGCTCAGCTGGAATATTTATCAAACGGTTGGTATTTATGAAAATCAATTTGTATCCACTATTACGAAAGAAAAGTTATATATCTTGACTCGAAATCGTGAATTATATAAGGCGTTTGCCGAAAAAGGAGCAGCTATTGATTATACGGAGCAGGAGGAATCGCATGAATGGGTCTTTTGGGAAAGAGATCTATGGAATCCTTTAAGCTTTTTTATAACAACTCCTGACCATGATAGCGACATTATAGATTAGAGGTGAAGACAGTGGGAAGAAATGCTGGAGATTTACCACTGGATGAATTACGTACATACAAACCAGAGTTAGTAAACAAGCCTGAATCATTCGACGAGTTCTGGGATGAGCAGAAAAGAAAGATAAATCAAATCAGCCCGGAGGTGTCTCTGAAGGCCAGAGATTACCCTGTTCCAACAGTTGAAGTGATGGATATTGTAATCGAGAGCTGGGATCAAACGCCGATAAAAGGTATTCTCGTCAAACCAGAATCAGTCAATGAGTGCCCGGTAATTGTATCTTATCATAGCTATACAGGATACCGTGGGTTGCCTGCTGATTACATAAAATGGTTAACATTGGGGGCAGCTGTTGTTGCATTTGATATTCGAGGGCAAGGGGACTCCCCGGACTTTGCCAATTACCCTAATGGCAGCAGAGTTCCGGGGTGGATGCTTCATGACATTCTGGATGCTGATAATTACTATTATACGAATGTATATCGAGATCTTATTTTACAATTAAATTGGATAAAGTCGTTGGATTTTCCTGTTAAACCAACAAAGATAGGCGTAATGGGGTCATCACAGGGCGGTGGTATCGCAATCGCAGCGGCTGGACTTAATAACGACATAGACTTTTGTATAGCAGACTGGCCTTTTCTGTCCCATTTTGAACGCGCGCTTTATGTTGCCAGGTCCGGGTCTTATTTAGAAATCTTAAATTACTTCAAATTTAATGATCCACAAAACAAAACCTATGATCAGGTGATGAATACATTGGGATATATTGATAGTGTTCATTTTTCGGAATCTATTACATGTCCTACATTAATGGCTATTGGTTTAGAGGATGACAAAACACCACCATCCACTGTATTCGCAGTATATAATCATTTGCAGACAGACGATAAACAAATAGAAGTATATCCACAATTTGGTCATGAAGTGAATCCGTTTCATGAGGAGAAAAAGGTGGCATTTGTTGCGAGCCAGTTGGAAAGATGATAGGCCGGTTATCATCATTTGAAACAACAAGCAGCATTAATTGGTGAAGAAGTTGAGTCGTTATATCTTAATGGGCCATATGGCGGTGGTGGAGCACGGAAAAAAATAACTGAATCCATCGGTGTAGTTTCTTCGTTAATTTCCAGAGACCAAGTGAAGCCGGAAGTTTATTACAGGAAGTGTGAAATCCAGCTATGAAATTATTCGAAATAGCCCACAGCAGAGCGGGGGATAAAGGAGATATGTTAAACCTCTCACTGATCCCTTACAAAGAAGATCATTATGAATGGCTATGTCAAGTGGTAACAGCAGAAAAGGTTAAGACACATTTGAAAGATATCGTTTCCGGTGAAGTTGTTCGTTAGGAGCTGCCTAATATTCATGCCCTGAATTTTGTCTGTTACAGAAGTCTGCTAGGAGGAGTAACAACTTCACTTGCAATGGATACTCATGGGAAAAGTTTGAGTAGTGCCTTGTTGGAGATGGAGATTGGTGATGAATAGTTGTTTGTACAGTGGAGTTCTGCCCTAAGTTATGAATGGTGTATGTGTTTACGAACACTTCCATGGCGAATCAATTCGACAGTAACATTATTAATGATATTGGGACCAAAATATGCGGAAGCTATGTTGGTCCCAATACTAATCTGTTGACTGAAAATAATACTTGCTATTTGATTACTGAAAAGCATAAATTATTTAGTTAAAATATAGTTTTTTTGCATATAGGGATGTCTTTTCTTTTTAAAAAAAGTCCATCCCTAAATTTGGGCAATGGACTTTTTTTTACTCATTTCTTAATAAAAGAAACTAAAAATATATAACATGTAATTAAAATTCAATATCCGCATAGTCTTCATAATCTACATCATGTGGGATGGCATTCTCAATCATAAGATCACGTAAAGTAGTTATCGCTATTGAAACGTCTAAGTCCAGCATTTCTTCACCATCATAATCAGCCTTTAGGTAAGGGATATTCCGAATAACATATGCACATTCTTCACGTTTCCAATGTATATCTTTTTTTAACATAGTTGGTTCATTTTTCATTGTTTGAACCTCCTTGTTTACGGTAAGCATTTGTATTCATCCCTTCTACGATTCATTTTATACATATATATATTATATTAAACCTTAATACATATATATTCAAGAAACTTTATTTATGTCCTTTATTTTTCTGACTCTGCTCCACTAACTTTCTTCTGTATTCGACCATTCTTTCAGCAAATCCATGATTATTAGCTATTTTTGTTCTCATTTTTGACGGCGGAGCATTTCGATGGGTTACTGTAACCGATAAAATTTGTCGCCTTCCTTTAATCCATTTAAAACTAATTGGAAGTTTATATAATGCTGGGTCTCCATCTTTGATTAAAGTAAATGATAATGAACTATACCCTTTAAACTGAGCTTTTAAAACTTTATCTGAATCAATAATTCTTTGTATTATATCTAATATCGTTTCAAGTTCATTGGAATCCACTCTTTCAAGAACTCTTTGTTGAGAATGAAGTGTAACAACAACTCTTTTTTGTCTTCTCAATTCATCAGGACTTCGTTTGAAAACTACACGATTCTTAGAAACTATAACCCTATGTTTTTGAGGAACCGTTAAATAGGAAATATCGAATCCTTTTGTTTCATACTCTTGAAGCTGTTTTTTTGTATGTTGAGAAGCAATTGCAAGAACTTCGTTAATCTGTTTATCTTCAAGTGAAAGAATATCGAAAAATTCAAGGTCTTCGAAATCCTGAAATGTTAAGGTGAATCTTCTGGTCAACTTCTTCACACGTCCTTTAAAATCAAATACGCATGAGTAATTATACCATATTTTAACTAAATTGATGGATAAATAGTCCTAGTTTTCTGGGTTTTAATTGCCTTAAAAAGAAAATACCTTTCTCATTACTACAATCGTTTCCCAAGCCAAAAAAGTGGCAATAAAATATTTTTATTTTCATGCCACCTTTTTCAATTGAGGTTCGATTGTAGTAGTGAAGGGAGGTGAACAACATGGCAGTAGCAACAATGACTAGTTCACGTCTGCAGCTGATTTTGGATGATGGCATTGATGAAGTTTCCGGTAAGCAGCTTTTCAAGACAAAGGGCTTCAACAATGTAAAAACAACCGCAACAGCCGATCAGCTGTATGCAATCGCATCAGCGGTTTCACCGTTGCAGCAGCGTCCGCTTGCAAATATCGAGCGGAGAGATGATTCGGAAATCAGCCAGGCGTAATTTTCTCGGGAGAGTATGAGAATGAAATCGGCTAACAATTGGGCAATTGAAAATTAAAAACAATTTGAAGAGAGCCGGATTTTTCTCTCAAAAAATAATAAAGGAAAGGAGGAGGCATGATGAAAAAGTTAGAGCTTAAATTTCTGAACGAGGAAGGCAAAACAGTGACTTACTCACTTGAAAAGCCAATCGAGCCAGTTGATTCGGTTGCAGTGAAGGCTGCAATGGATGAGATCATCGCACAGAATGCATTCTCATCTTCAGGTGGCGATGTTGTTTCGATTAAAGGCGCACGCGTTGTTGAACGTAATGTGCAGGAAGTTGAATTAGTGTAATTATAATGGACCAGCGTGGGGGTGCGCTGGTCTATTTTTTAAAATCTTGAAAAGCCCGCTAAACCTTTACTGATTTTATCTGCAGCCTTCTGTAATAATGGCAGATAATCTTCTGTAAGTGTCTCTTTTCCTATTCTTCCCGCGTGCGCGGAACAGTTGATGGCGGCGAAGGCTTTTCCTTCAGCATTTTTGATAGGAACTGCAATGGAACGAAGGCCTTCTTCCAGCTGCTGTTCTACACCTGCCCACCCTCTTTTGCGGACTTTCTCTAGTTCCTCGGTTAATTCTTCTTTTGTGGTTAAGGTGTTATCGGTATATTTATCAAACGCTGCATCTTCCAGATACCGGTCAAATTCCACTTTTGACAGATTTGCCAATAGAACATGTCCCATGGAAGTTGCATATGCGGGAAGGCGAGATCCTACGTTTAAGGTGATGGTCATTATTCGCTTGGTAGGAACTCGTGCAACATAAATGATATCTGTTCCGTCAAGAACGGCAATTGAGCTTGATTCGCCTGTCTGCTCTACGAATTCCCGCATAAAAGGATGTGCAATATTCCATATATTTTGTGTTGACAGATAGGCATATCCCAATGTTAGCGTATGGGCGGTTAGTGAAAATACTCCGTTTCTGGACTCTGCAAATCCGAGATGTTCCAAAGTAAGAAGAATCCGTCGTGCAGTTGGTCTGCTGTACCCGGTTATTTTGGCAGTTTCACTGATTGTGAGTGTTGGGGTTTCTTCTGAAAAAGCCTTAATGACGTTCAAACCTTTTTCCAAAGACTGGATATAATCTTGGGATTTTTTAAAATTGTTAGACTCTTCCATTGACAAGGTCATTACCTCCTATGATATAATTCGTACGTAATATAAATAATTGTACGTATATCGTACAATACATTGAAAAGGTTTTCAAGGATAAATTTTAACTGCATACATAGAGAAAGGGGGACGGAGAGTGATTAAATCAGTTGCGGTAGTTGGTGCAGGTACAATGGGCAGAAGTATCGCACAATATTTTTTACAAAGCAATGTAAACGTTTTATTAGTTGATGAAAATGAAGATGTTATAAAAGATGCTGCCGGATCAATTGGAAAGCAGTTAGAGGAATTGTACGAAAAAGGATTTATTTCAGTAGATAAAGATTATTGCATGTCCAACCTTGAAACAACTTACTCACTGCCGGGTGAAATTTCTATTGATCTTGTTATTGAAGCAGTGCCGGAAAAATTGTCATTAAAGCAAAAGGTTTTTGCTGAAATGGAAGAAAAATGCGCGCAAGATACAATCTTCGCCACCAATACTTCAGGTCTATCCATTACTGAAATAGCTTCAGCGTTAAAAATTCCGGAACGATTAATTGGCACTCATTTCTTTACTCCGGCAGCAATCGTACCGTTGGTGGAAGTTGTAAAAGGAGAAAAGACATCAGATGCAGTTGCCAATTTTATGATGGATAGTTTAGAGGAATTGGGGAAAAAACCAGTTCTGTTACAAAAAGAGGTTCCAGGTTTTATAGGAAACCGGATACAGCATGCGATTGCCAGAGAAGCAATTTCACTTCTGGAATCAGGTGTAGCATCGGCTGAAGATATTGATACTGTTGTAAAATGGAGCATTGGTCTTCGTATGGTAATGACTGGTCCGCTTGAACAACGGGACATCAATGGGCTGGATGTCCATTATGATATTGCATCTTATTTGTACAAGGATTTGAATAACTCTACTAATCCATCTCCATTGCTGAAAGAAAAAGTAGAGAATGGCGAAACCGGGCTTAAGGCGAAGACAGGCTTTTACGATTGGAAGAAGGGCGATTATCAACAATATATTAAAAGTAAAAATGAAAAATTTCTTGAATTGATACAATCAATCTCAAAAACATAAACAGGGGGAGTTAAAATTGAAGCGAATGACAAGTTTTTTCACAAGTATGGTTAATAAATATTTGCCGGATCCGTTTGTAATAGCAATTGGATTGACACTGGTAACAGTTGTATTGGCTATGACGATGCAAGGTGCTGGTTTTATAGAAACTACCATGTATTGGGGTGATGGTTTCTGGGATTTGCTGGCTTTTACCATGCAAATGACAATTATTTTGCTCACAGGTTATGTACTGGCAAAAACACCGTTAGTTAATAAAGCGATTGATAAGTCGATTGCGGGTATTAAAAGGCCATCCACTGCGATTATCGCAGCTACTTTATTTGGTGGAATTGGAAGTCTGTTAAATTGGGGATTTGGTTTAATCATCGGTGGTATCGTTGCACAAAAGTTGGCTATACAGGTAAGGGGTGTCCACTACCCATTAATTATCGCTGCCGGTTATAGTGGGTTTGCTTTATATGGTTCAGGAATATCAGGAACTGTACCAGTAACGCTTGCAACACCTGGGCATTTTCTTGAAGAACAAGTTGGTATTATTCCATTGAGTGAAACAATTTTTTCTTTACCGATGATAATTTCAACGCTGGCAATTCTTATTACACTGCCGATTGTAAATGCCAGACTTCATCCGAAGAAAAAGGATGATATTATCGAAATTGACCCAAAAATTGTTCAGGAAGTAGAATCAGAAGGGGCAAAAGAATCGGCAAGTACAGAAGAAGCTACATTTTCCAATCGCATGAATAACAGTCATTTTTTTGGCATTGGTATCGGAATATTAGGACTTATTTATACAGTGACTTATTTTATTCAAGGTGGTTCACTGGGTCTGAATACAGTTAACTTTATTATGTTGTTTCTTGGAATTTTATTGATGGGAACGCCTGCACGTTATTTATCTGCTGTATCGGACGGAATAAAAACAGTAGCCGGTATTGTACTGCAATATCCGTTTTATGCCGGTATTATGGCAATTTTAGCAGGAACCGGGTTAATTACGTCATTTTCTAATTGGTTTGTAAGCTTCTCAACAGAGGCTACCCTGCCATTCTGGAGTCTGATAAGTGCTTTCTTTATTAATATACTGGCACCTTCTGGTGGAGGACAATGGGCAATTCAGGGGCCGATTATGGTTCAGGCTGCTTCTGAATTGGGAACATCCATACAACAGACGGCAATGGCAGTTATGCTCGGGGATGCCTGGAACAACATGATACAGCCATTCTGGATTCTGCCTGTTTTGGCAATATCCAAGCTGCCGTTAAAATCTATTATGGGTTATATGGTTGTTATCATGCTTTGGCTTGGAGTTGTACATGGCACGATCTTCCTGCTTTGGGGCTTCCTTGGTTAGTGACAAACAACTTTAGATGAAGAAGGGGTGTGCGTGTTAAATGCAAGCAGTTGTTAAGCATAATGATAAACCTTATGAATTGTTGATAAAAGAATTGCCGAAGCCGACAGTTCGTGATGGAGAAGTTCTGGTAAAAGTAAGAGGTGTTGGTATCTGTGGCAGTGATTTGCATATGTATGCCGGGCATGCTGGATATGATTGGATTTCTTATCCACTTACTTTAGGACATGAGATTACTGGAACAGTAGTCGAAACAAGTAATAAATCCTTGCAGGGACAACGGGTTGTCATCAATCCGTATATCCCTTGTGGGGAGTGCGAATATTGTCAGCAGGTTGAAGAAAACCGATGCGATAATAACAACTTTTTTATGACTAAAAAAGCTCCAATGTCACTGCAATATGGATTCAGACAAAATGGAGGAATGGCAGAATTTATTGCTGTCCCGGAAGAAAATGTGTTTCCGATTTCAGATAAGGTTTCGGATAATGTTGCCGCTGTAGCGGAGGCCATAGCTGTTGGACTTACAGCGGTAGAAAAGGTAGGTTCGGTGGCTGGTAAAAAAATTGTTGTTTTTGGACCCGGACCAATCGGGTTAGGTATAGCAAGTTTATTAGTTGGACTCGGAGCAGAAAGTATAACCATGGTAGGTATTCCAGGAGATGAAAAACGGTTTGAGAAAGCTAAGGAATTAGGTGTCCATCATACGAGTATGACATCTGAGAAATTAGTTGATGATTTGCTGAGGCATAACAGCGGCTATGACGTGGTGTTTGACTGCTCTGGCCATCATTCGGTTCCGGGGCATGCAGTCAAGGTGTTGAAAAAAGGCGGACAGCTAGTATTGGTTGGTATTTCCACTAATACCTTCTCACTGGAAATGGATCAGATTGTCCGAGGTGAGATTCAGATTAAAGGAAGCTACGGTATTACGAAAGAGACTCTCAAACGAACATTGGAATACGCAGCCGACGATGCATTTCCGTTTGAGAAACTTGTCACTGGAAGTTACGGGATCGAAAATGCGAAAGATGCATTTGATGCGGCAATGAATAAAGCAGCTGGGAAAATTGTGCTGGAGTTGAATGCGTAACAAAGAGAGGACCTAGAATGAAAATTGAATTAAATCAGTTAAATGACCAGGAAAAATATAAGTTGTTAATCGGTAGTGTTGTTCCACGACCGATTGCATTTGTTTCAACAGCCGGGGATGGCGGGACAAATGTTTCACCATTCAGTTTCTTCACGGTTGTTTCCAAAGATCCGATGATGCTTGGATTTACCACAATGCCTGGCCCAAATGGAAACAAAGATACACTCCACAATATTAAAGTACAGAAGGAATATGTAGTCAATATTGTATCAAGTGATTTTTTGGATCAAGTTGTGCAGTCATCCGCAACGCTTGCGCCGGGAGAAAGCGAATTTGATCTGACAGGTTTGACACCAGTTAAAAGTGAGTTAGTCAGAGCCCCGAGAGTAAAAGAGTCGAAGGTTAGCTTTGAGTGTAAGCTTCATGAAGTTTATCAGCACGGGAAGGGACCGGAAAGTTTTATCGTCGGTGAAGTTATTGCGATGAATGTTGCCGATGAAGTATTAATGGACCAGTTACGGATTGATACGGAAGCGCTGCAGCCAATCGGTAGAATGGCAGGCAACTTCTATGTTAATTGCAGTGAGACTTTCAAAGTCGATAGACCACGATAAAAGCTATAGTCAGGAGGAGATCATATGAAACTAATTGATTTGACGTTGGAACTATTTGATGGGCTGCAATCATTTAAGAGTCACCCCCCTTTTGAGATTAAGGAACACTCAACGTTTGAAAACTCCGGGCACCGTTATATTTTGCCATGCAAGGGCTTTGAGTCACGGCTTATCACATTTTCGGATCATAGCGGCACTCATATTGACGCACCTGTTCATTTTATTGAAGGTGGTCAGACGGCGAGTGACATGACGTTAGAAAATACGATGGGAGCGGCTGTATTCCTGGATATTTCCGAATTTAAAACCCAGGATGAAGCTGTCACCGCTGAGATGTTGGATAAAGCAGAAGAGAAACAGGGAATCCATGTTCAGGAAAACGATATAGTTCTTGTCCGCACACGAAAAGGCACATGGGGTGATGATGATTTCTATGAAGCAAAAGCTTTTGCTAAAAGTGCCGGAGAGTGGCTGACGAGCAAGAAAGTGAAAACTGTCGGTCTGGACCTGCCAAATATTGATGTGAATGACAATATGAAACGTGAAGTCCATATGGAAGTGCTTGGAAATAATATTTATATTATTGAAAACCTGGTTAATCTTGAAAAATTGCCGAAACAGAAACGATTTCAGTTTCAGGCATTACCATTGAAAATCAAAAATGCGACCGCATCACCTGTAAGGGCAATTGCTTTTGTGGATGAATCTTGAGCGTGAGGAGGTAGCGTATGGATATATTGAATTATTTTAAAGATATCTATGGTGAAGTTCCTGAATGGGTTAAGAAAATGAATGACTACAACGTTGAAGTGCTTGAACATTATACGAAGTTACGAGACGAAGTCATGGCAGAGAGGAGCATTCCAAAAAAGGATAAGGAATTAATACTTGTTGGGATAAATGCCGCTCGTCGATATGAAAAAAGCATGTTGAATCATACGAAAAGTGCTGTTGATTTAGGAGCAACCATTCCTGAATTAGTTGAAATCCTTACCCCTTGTATATTATCAAGGGGTATTCCTGCATGGCTGGAAGGCGTTAAAGCAGTTCAATATGCAAAAGAATATAGTGGAAACAGCGATTCAGCTGATGCAGCAGAAAAGGATACGGGTTCTGACTTTCAGAATGTGGATGAGGCAATTGCCTATTATAAAGAAGAAGCCGGCGGAGTTAAGTCCGATTGGGTTGATATTCTGGAGGGAGAAGCTCCTGAGGTTTTAAGACATTACGGTAATCTGAGAACTTCCGTTTTAAAAGACGGCGTGGTTCCAAGAAAATTAAAGGAACTTGTACTTGTTGGAATTAATGTGGCAGAACAGTATGAAAAAGGGATTGCAATTCATGTTAATACAGCAAGAAAACTGGGTGCAACTGATCAGGAAATAGCCGAGGTGTCACTTCTGGGGATGCTGACTGCGGGAATCCCTGCTTGGTTTGAGGGAAGTGCGTTTCTGAAATAATTTATGAATCTTCATTTGAGAGTATAGTGCATTATTTTTTTACCAGTTTCATATATATGATATAATCAATGTACGAATAATATAAAATTGTACGTAATTCGTACAAAATGAAGTGAGGTGTTTTTCAGATGGAGTCTTACAAGAAAGAAATCAATGGAAAAACGATTCAAGTTGTTGACTATCCTGGCAAAAAAGGTCCAATCATTGCGATTCATGGGTTAACTGGAACGCACAAAAACATGCATTATTATGCTGAAAGATTTAAAGGGGAATACCGTTTTATTTCCGTGGATTTGCGCGGCCGGGGAAACAGTGATGCACTTGATGCGGATCCATCCATTTTTAAGCATGCAGACGACATCATTGGGCTTATTAATGCTATGGAAATTGATAACCCGATTTTAATGGGTCATTCGATGGGGGCTTTTATTTCAGCGATTGTCGCCAGTAAGCTAGATTCTGTCAAAGGCGTCATATTACTGGATGGTGCTGCAGAAATGTCTGAGCATCAGCAGGATATCGTGAAGCCGTCCCTTGGGAGGCTGAGTAAAGAATACAACTCGAAGGAACATTATGTGGAAGAAATAAAAGGGACTTATTCGAATCTGGGAATCACCTGGAATGAAACTTTACAGGATGCAGTTGAATATGAGGTAGATACAGTAGGAGACCATTGGGAAAATAAATCGGAACAGACAGCAATAGAAGCAGATTTTGAAAGTTTTTACACATTTAATCCGGAAGAAATCTGCGCTCAAATAAGCTGCCCGGTGTTGCTCGTCTATGCAGAAAGCGATATTGGTTCAATGCCGCCGTTATTTTATCTGAGCGATTACGACAAAACAAAAAAATATACCGAACAGCTGGAAACGGTTATTTCTGATTGCAATCACTATACAATGGTCTTTGAAAAACGAGATGACATTAATAGTGAAATAGAGTCGTTTCTGGAAAGGCGGGTGGATTCATGAGTACTGGTCTGGAATATTTTAAACAAGTTTATGATCAGGTACCGGGATGGGTGCAGAAAATGCATGATTACAGTCCTGAAGTGCTTGATCAATATACTGGGATACGTGGACAAATTATGGGGGATGGCCCGGTCCTGACGCGGAAAGAAAAGGATGTGCTGATTGCCAGCATGAATGCCGCTCGGTTGTATTCACGCAGTATGGTTTATCATACGAAAGGTACAGTCGATCATGGGCTGGGTGTACCAGAGCTGGTGGAATATTTTTTGACGGCATATTTATATAAAGGTACGGAAGCACTTAGCGTGAGTCTGGAAGCCATCAAGTACGCTCTGGAACTAAAAGGCGTCAAGGTTGAGCTGCCTGATCAAAAACTTGAAATTGATGAAGACATTTTCCTGGTAATTCTTGACTGGCTGCATAATTATGATACCAGTTTTATAGAAACTGTGTTTGCAGCTGTGAAATCAGGTGATGAAAGCCAGATACAGGAAAGAATTCTTAGTGATGGACACGTTTCATCACAACAGAAGCATCTGAATATGGTTGGCAGTTATATCGTTGAACTAAAAGGTGAAGAGGCAGTGCCATGGATTGAAAAGGCACGCGAAGTTGGTGTTAAGGAAGAAGAACTGGCAGACCTTGGCTATAATTGCATTCTAACAGCGGGAATTCCCGCATGGTTTGAAATCAGTGACACTTTAAAACAGGCAAAATAATGAATGTAACGGGGGAGAAGGCATGCAAAAAATTAAACATGACGTTCAAGAAGCTTTATCCTGTGTCAAAAACGGAGATACCGTTCTGGTTGGGGGCTTTGGATTAATTGGTGCCCCACTCACCTTAATTGATGAGCTGACTAAAAGAGATGTGTTTGACCTGACAATTGTCAGCAACAACCTTGGTGAATCCGGAAAAGGACTAGGGATTCTATTAAATCAGAACAAAATTAAAAAAGGGATTGGCTCCTATTTTACGAGTAATCGTGATGTTGGTGATAAATATCAGAAAGGTGAAATCGAACTTGAGTTAAAGCCACAGGGAACAATGGCTGAGTCACTGCGGGCCGGTGGTGCTGGACTTGGCGGCTATTACACGACAACCGCAGTCGGTACAGATCTGGCAAAAGGCAAGGAAGAACGCGAAATTGATGGAGTCCGATATGTTTTGGAAAAGCCAATCCGCGGCGATGTGGCACTGATTCGTGCACACAAGGCAGATACATTGGGCAATGTAGTTTATTATAAGACAGCCCGTAACTTCAATCCGCTGATGGCTACTGCGGCAAAAACGGTAATTGTTGAAGTTGATGAAATTGTCGAACCGGGCGAACTGGATCCGGAAGCGATCGTCACTTCTCATCTATACGTTGATATGATTATTGAAGCGCAGCAAATCCTGACAAAGGATGGTGTAGTAACAAAATGACGGCTAAATTAGACAAAAAAGAAATGCAGCATATGATTGCCAAGCGGGCAGCAAAAGAATTGAAGGGTCCGTTAACGGTCAATTTGGGGATCGGAATACCGACTCTGATACCGGAATATATGGACGACGACGAGATCTATCTTCATACGGAAAACGGCTTGCTTGGTGTCACAGATGTGAAGATGGAAGATATGGACCCAAATCTGGTGAATGCAGGTAAATTACCTGTCGGTGAAGCTGTGGGAGCATCCTACTTTAATAGTTCTGATTCGTTTGCAATGATTCGTGGCGGTCATGTGGATGTCGCAATTTTAGGTGCACTTCAGGTGGATCAGCGGGGCGTTATTGCCAATTGGGCTGTTCCCGGCAAAAACATTATGGGTGTCGGAGGTGCAATGGACTTACTTGTCGGCGCCAAAAAAGTGATTGTAACGATGAGCCATACATCAAAAGATGGTTCCAGTAAAATTTTGAAAGAATGTACGTATCCAATCACGTCAACCCGGAGTGTTGATATGATCCTGACAGAGCTGGCGGTATTTGAAGTTGTTGATAGGAAATTGAAACTGGTTGATATTATGCCGGGAGCGACAATTGAAGAGATCCGGGAGAAAACGGATGCGGATTTTGAAGTAGCTTTAACATATAGTTAATAACAAACTTGAATAAACAGGGGATGATGACTTGAAACAAGCAGTAATTGTTGATTCTGTCCGTACAGCCATCGGGAAGCTCGGTGGAACATTGGGGAATGAAACGGCGGATTATCTTGGATCACATGTAATCGAAGAGCTCGCTGGGCGGACTAATCTGGACAAAAGTACTGTTGATGAAGTTATTTTTGGTCAGGCAAAACAAAGCTCGGATGCATCAAATGTTGCCCGCGTTTCAATGTTACGAGCAGGAATTCCAGCAGAAGTTCCCGGGTATACGCTGCACCGGCAGTGCGGTTCCGGTCTCCAGTCAATTAACTCAGCAGCCCAGCAAATTCAGCTCGGGTTAAGCGATATTATCATTGCGGGTGGTACCGAATCAATGAGTACAGCACCTTATTATGTCAGCGGCGTACGGTTCGGTGTTAAATCAGGTGATGTTGCGTTGAAGGATCCAAATACAGCAAGTCAGCCGGGGTCGCAGCCATATGAAAAATATGGAAATCTGAACATGGGACTGACAGCGGAAAATGTCGCAGAAAAATTTGGAGTTTTACGTGAGGAACAAGATGAATTCGCGATGGGTAGTCAGGAAAAGACGAAAAACGCTATTGAAAAGGGTTATTTTGAAAAGGAAATCGCACCTTATACTGTAAAAACACGAAAAAGTGAGATTGAATTTAAAGTCGATGAGCACCCGCGTGAAACAAGTCTTGAAAAACTGGCGAAATTAAAACCTGTATTCAAGGAAGGCGGTAATGTTACTGCGGGTAATGCAAGCGGCCGAAACGACGGAGCGTCTGCCTTGCTGGTTATGTCAGAAGATGAGGCAGTGAACCGAGGTTATCAGCCCAAGGCACGAATCCTGGCACAGGCTGCCGCTGGTGTCGACCCTAAACTAATGGGAATGGGACCTGTCCACGCAACACGAAAAGCGTTAAAACAAACAGATTTATCAATTGATGATATTGAAATTGTTGAGTTGAATGAAGCCTTTGCAGCGCAATCCATAGCGTGCATTAATGAACTCGGATTGGATCGCAAAATAGTAAACCCGAACGGCGGTGCCATTGCCATGGGACATCCAATTGGAGCAACAGGAGCTATCTTAATGACAAAATTGCTTCATGAAATGGAACGTACGGGTAAAAAATATGGCCTGGTTACATTGTGCATTGCTGGTGGAATGGGGATTTCGACTATAGTGGAGAATATGCAAGTTTAATAGAGTTATTGGAGACAGATCAGTTGCGGCTGGTCTGTTTTATTATAGTCTACCAGGAAATTATAAAATTTGTGAGCTGTGAATAACTTAATATCCTTAAAAGGTCGCGTCCGGCTCCAGCGCTAAAGCTGTAGTAAACTTTCTTCACCACCGTACGATAAGTCAGTTCTTGGACATGATGACGGGAATCAGGCTATTGCTCTGACTGTAGATGACGAAGCGGACATATTTTCCGTTAATTACCCCAAAGTCACTGTTTTAGCAGTATTCGCGGACATATTTTCCGCTACCAAAAATCGGCCTGATTTCATATGCTTTTTGCTGGATAGCGGAAAATATGCCAGTAACAGGCTGAAATTCACTTAAATGTTAAATATAACGGAAAATATGTCCGCCTGATTATTACCGAATCGCGGATTGTATGCTGCGTCGGCCGGTCATCCCTCACAAGCATCTGACGAATGGGAACCACTAAGCGTGGCAACTCCGGCACACCCGCGGGCGCGGGGGACAATCAGTCGCTAGCCGGGCGCTTGCGCCTTTGTTTCTTTATTTCTAAAAGAAACAGACTCAACTTCCACCATTTAAAGACACATTTAAGACGTTTTCTTTAAATCCTTCCTTCGATATAATTAATTTAGTAAATATTCTAACTTTAATAATTGGGAGGGATTTTCATGGAATCGCAAACGGTTAATGAGCATTCATCTAATTTTGAAAGCGGTAACAAAGGCGGTGGCAAAAAGAGTATTTTCAAATACTTGGGTCCCGCTCTTATCACTTCAGCACTTGTATTGGGGCCTGGTAGTTTAACACTATCATCCACAATTGGTACTGTTTTTGGGAATCAGTTGGTATGGATTTTTGTTGTCACAATAATCTTTATGATGATTTACACGGAAATGAGTACGAGAATCGGAATAGCATCCGATGTAAGTTTTATTCAAGTGATTAAGCAAAAATGGGGAACATGGGGAGCAGTTCTAATTGGTATTGGTGCTTTTCTGGTAACTGCTTCGTTCCAGGCAGGTAACTCCATTGGTATTGGGGTTGCGGCATCGGCAATCGTTGGAGGCACTCCTGCATTTTGGGTTATTGCTTTTACGATAGCCGGGGCATTACTGTTATTTTCTAAAGACTTTTACAGTGTCCTCGAAAAAGTAATGTTAGGCCTTGTCGCTCTTATGCTGGTTTCTTTCTTAATAACTGTTTTTCTGGCCAAACCATCAATAGGGTCAATCGCGGGTGGTCTTGTGCCGTCTATACCTGCAGGATCACTAGGATTAATTATAGGTTATACTGCTACTTGTTTCTCCATAGTAGGGGCAAGTTATCAGTCATACCTTGTTCAGGAAAAAGGTTGGAATAAAGCATATGCCAAAGAGGGGATGAAAGAATCCTACTTAGGAATCTTTTTACTTGGGTTCATTTCCTTTCTAGTAATGATTGCAGCTGCAGCAGTACTAAAACCGGCAGGAATCGAGATTAACTCCGTAGCTGATATGGGACTGGCATTGGAGCCATTGTTTGGTACATGGGCAACAACCATATTCATGCTCGGACTTTTTGGAGCAGCATTTTCTTCATTAATGGGGAACGCGACGATCGGTGGAGCAATGTTATCTGACGGTGTTGGTTTCGGAAGTAAATTAAAGAATAAAAAAGTTAAATTGGCCATTATAGCGGTTATGTTGTTTGGCTCTATTATTGCAATTATTTTTGGAGGGGCTCCAGTAAATCTGATTATTTTTGCACAGGCAATTACCATTGTTGCCGTTCCATTTATCGCGATTGCACTTTTAGTTGTGGCAAACGATAAAAAAATTATGGGCGATCTAAAAAATACATTATTAAAAAATATTATTGCAATAGCTGGGTTAATTGTATTAATTCTTTTAGCATTTAATAACGTAAAAAATATCTTTCTATAAATCTAATGAGGTGATTATATGCAAACAATAGAAGATCTCGATGAAATAATGACAAAACCTTCACCCCGTTTAATAAATGATGTAAAAAAAATTCCCGGTGACATAATGATTCTTGGTGTAGGCGGAAAAATGGGGCCGTCGTTGGCAAAACAGGCCAGGCGGGCAATTGATGAAGCAGGTGTGGATAAAAAAGTTATTGGGGTTTCCCGTTTTTCATCTGGCTCTCTGAAGAGTGACCTGGAATCATCCGGTATTGAAACGATTGCGGCCGATCTTTTAAATGATAAGGAACTGCAGGCATTACCAAATGTTGAAAACGTCATCTATATGGCTGGTAAGAAGTTTGGCACGATGGGAAATGAACACGTTACATGGGCAATGAATGCTTATCTGCCGGGAAGGGTTGCAGAGAAATTTCAGGATGCTAATATCATTATATTTTCATCGGGCAATATTTACCCGTTCGTTGATGTGACGAAGGGTGCAAGCACGGAACACACTCCAACGAATCCGATTGGGGAGTATGCGCAATCCTGTCTGGGAAGGGAGCGTGTTTTCACTTACTTTTCCAGGAAAAATGATACGCCAATTCTCTTATTCCGGCTGAATTATGCAATTGACATGCGGTATGGCGTGTTACTGGAAATAGCCAAACAGGTATACCAGGATAAGCCGGTAGATCTGACAACAGGTCATGTAAATGTTATTTGGCAGGGGGATGCAAGCGAGTATGCTATTCGGTCGCTGCTTCATTGCAGTACGGATCCTTCTATTTTAAATATAACAGGACCGGAAACTGCTTCTGTTCGTTTTCTTGCAGAGGAATTTGGCAGACATTTTAATAAGTCAGTTTCCTTTGTAAACGAGGAGGCGCCGAAAGCAATGCTTAATAACTCGGGAAAAGCACACAAATTATTTGGATATCCAAGTGTTCCCCTGCAACAAATGATTGAATGGACTGCTGAATGGCTTAAACATGATGGAGAAATTATTGATAAACCAACACATTTCCAGGAAAGACAAGGAGCGTTTTAAATGTTACAACAGGATATTAAAGACTTGCTTTTTGAAGGCACGGTAATCCCTGCACATCCGCTTGCCTTGACAGAGGAAAAGAATTTGGATGAGGCAAGACAACGTGCATTAACGAATTATTATATGGATGCAGGTGCCGGCGGGGTCGCTGTTGGTGTTCATACGACACAATTCGAAATCAGAAATCCAGAGTTCAACCTCTTTGAAAAGATTTTAAAACTTGCGGCTGAAGAGGTGGACAAAAGAGATTTGGATCATCCTTTTATTAAGATTGCCGGAATTTGTGGTCCTGCCGAACAGGCAAAACGTGAAGCAGAAATCGCAAGGGATTTAGGATATGATCTCGGTCTCCTCAGCTTCGGCGGACTTAATCATTTGTCAGAAGATGAACTATTGCAGCATTCCAAACAGGTTGCAGAAGTAATACCTATTTTTGGTTTTTACTTGCAGCCTGCAGTTGGTGGAAGGACATTAAGTTTTGAATTTTGGAGGCAATTTGCTGAAATACCAAATGTTCATGCAATTAAAATGGCACCGTTTGACCGCTATAAAACGTTTGATGTTGTCAGAGCAGTTTGTCATTCCAGCAGAAGTGATCAAATCGCTCTCTATACCGGCAACGACGATAATATAGTTATTGATTTATTAACGACTTATGAAGTAGAAGTTAATGGCAAAACAATGAAGAAGGAAATTGTTGGCGGACTTTTAGGCCACTGGGCAGTCTGGACAGAAAAGGCAGTTGAACAATTCAAACGGATTAAACAAACACGCAGGGAAAATGGTGATTTTTCCAAACTTTTTGCGTTGTCCCATCAAGTAACGGACGCAAATGCCGCCTTTTTTGATGCGGCAAACAGTTTCAGAGGCTGTATTGCTGGGATCAACGAAGTATTGGCGCGACAAGGACTTTTACAGGGTAACTGGTGCTTGCTTGAAAAAGAAAAATTAAGTCCGGGCCAGGCTGCAGAAATTGATCGCGTCTATCAATCGTATCCGCATTTAAATGATGATACTTTTGTACAGAAGAACCTTGATAAGTGGCTTTGACTTATGATGGAAGTGGGATAGAATAAAAGTAAAATGAGGAAACACTTTATTTAATGAGTGTTTCTCTTTTACCTATTAAGGAGATGTTCCTCGGTGATCAAAATTGGCATAATTGGACCCACATGGATTAATGAACGAATTGAACAATCCATTAAACGGTTTCCGAATTTCGAACCAATCTATAAAACTTCTGATAATATTTACGATGCACCAGTTTTTACTGATGAGCTGAGGGATAAGTGTGACGTGCTTCTGTATTCCGGTTATATACCTTACTCGATTTCAAAGGAACATATTTCCGGAAGGGTCCCTGCACACTTTATTCCAATTAAGGGAGCTTCTTTGTATAGGGCATTTTACAAACTTCAAAAGAACCTTGGCTATTTTTCGACCATATCCATCGACACACTATCCCAGCACGAAATTAATCACCTCAATTACGAGCTGGATGAGTCGATAACCAGTATTCATTATGATTCCAGACTATCATTGGCCAAAACAGAAGAGATTATAGATTTTCATGAATCGGAATATAACTTAAATAAAACTGATTGCGCCTTTACCGGACTGAAAATCGTTTCAGAAGCATTAACCGAAAAAGGAATACCTAATCAATGGATTGTTCCTACTGAAGAAGATATTATCGTGACATTGGAGCGCGCACTGCTGGCAACAGAACAGCGAAAAAAGCTTGAGTCTCAAATCGTATTTGGCATCGTGTATATCGAGAATTTTGATCAGTTGAAACGACAAATCACTTCAGAACAGCATATCCAACGGCTCAATTTGGATGTTCAGACAACAATTCTGGATTTTGTTGAAATTTTAGAGGGCTACTTAACCGTTTTAAATGGAAATGAATATATGTTTGTAACGACCAGAGGAACGTTTGAACGTGTAACACAAGGGTACAAATTTTTTCCGCTCATCGCAGACATGAAAAAACAGCAACAGCTGCGTATTTCGGTAGGTATCGGCTTTGGACTTACTGCAAATGGAGCGGGGAATCATGCTCGTATGGCTCTCACCCAGGCAATTGATTATGGGGGAGGAAAGTGCTTTATTGTAAAAGAAGATCGCAGCGTTATCGGTCCAGTCGAAAATGAAGCACACCTAACCTATCCACTAAATATTACAGATAAAGAACTGCTTGAAAAGATGGAAGATACATCCATATCGCCCTATTATCTAAGAAAAATCGTTTCATTTTTAGCCCGCCAGAAAATTGACACCTTCACAGCGCAGGAACTAGCTTCATCCCTGGGTGTCACAACAAGAAGCGCCCATCGAATCTTACTGTCCTGGTTGGATGCCAACATTGTTGAAATCGTAGGAATCGAAAAACTGCAAACTAAAGGACGGCCAAGGCAAGTATATAAAATGCTTTTGAGAGGTGACTGAGGAATGACTTTAAAAATAGGAATGATTGGTCTCGATACTTCCCACGTTGAGATATTTACCAAATTACTTCATGAAAAAAAGTATCATTTTGGAAGTGCAAAAGTAACAATAGGGTGTCCATTCCCTTCTTATGACCTGGATTTAAGTATAAACAGAGTAGAGGAATATACTTCTATATTGCAAAATGAGTATAGTGTAGAAATTACAGATTCTGTGGAGGGAGTAGCAGAAAAAGCTGATGCCATCATGATTACTGCAGTAGATGGAAGAACACACCTGGATTTATTTAAAAGAATCGTATCTTACGGAAAACCTGTTTTCATTGATAAACCTCTGGCAATGTCTGAAAAAGATGCAAAAGAAATCTATTCATTAAGTAAGCGGCATAATTCACCGGTAATGAGTTCTTCCTCATTACGATATGCAAAATCACTTCAAACCCAGCTGGCAAAAACATCCGAACAAGCTCAAGGCATATATCTATCAGGACCACTCCCGTTTATTGAAAAAATGCCTTACTATTTCTGGTATGGAATCCATATGCTTGAAATGCTATTTGCCATTACCGGACCAAATTATAAACAAATTCATGTACACGGAAATGAAAGTTATGACGTAATATCCATCGAATTTGATGATGGCCGCTTCGGAATAATTCGCGGTGATCATAACTGGCATGGAAAATTTGAGGCTATGCTTCATTATAAAGATCACACTGTTCATTTACCTGTTTACAAGGATGAGAAGCCTTACTATGCGTGTTTACTTGAGCAGGTAGTTGATTTTTTTGAAACCGGAGTTAACCTTGTTCCGGAAGAAGAGACTTTAGCGATAATCAGGTTTATTGAGGAGGCTAATCAGAAGCGGATGGTAATATAGATCGAAACGAGTGAGTAGCAGCCTGATTGAGTGGGCCGCATAGCAATGCAAAATATCGAAGAAGCAACATGAAAAATGAGCGTTGTATAGACAGGTTGCTGCTCTACGAGTGTGAGTCGCGCGATAAGGTCGGAAGACGCGCAATAACAGTTGCAAGTCGCGCAATAAGATCTGAGCTTGCGCGGTAATTAGTGTAATATGCGCAATAAGATGAAAATAAAATATGAGTATTCCTTCCAAAATGGTTAAATTAAATTTTATACACAAATACTTATTCAAAATTATTCAGTTGTGTTCAGTAAATTCATATTCCGATATGAATTTACTGCTTTAAAAACGAATTTTACCAATTTTTCAGATGTGATAATACGGTATATTATAGGCCTAATACGTATATAAAAGGAGAATTGAACATGATTATAAAAAAACGTGACAAGCCATTGCCGCTGAAAAAGCTGGATGCAGCGATACCGCGGCTGTCATCCCGATTCCCGCGTTTATCAAAGATGAAAAAAGACGCTGCATCCAGACAAAAGGGGTACGATGGGGAATTGGAGGTTGATTATTTTTTGGAGTATTTGGCCGGAACACATACGATTATTCAGGATGTTTACTTGCGGGTGAATGGGAAAAATGTGCAAATTGATTCACTACTCGCTTCAAAGCATGCTATCCACGTTGTTGACTCGAAAAATCTGAGCGGCACAATTACCTTCGACACAAACCTCAATCAAATGACCCGCAATGATGGAAAGGTGGAAGCAGGAAATGATAACCCAATTACCCAAGTAATGAATCAAAAATTCCACCTTCAGAATTGGCTCGCCCAACACAACCTTCCCAACATCCCTATCCACTCCCTTGTTGCAATTAGTGAACCCTCAACCATCATAAAAGTAATCGGTGACGCGGAGGCAGTAGGGCAGACGGTTGCTCATGGCGCACGAATTCCAACTATGATTATGGGAAAAGAACAACAACTAATCGGAGAAAATATAAATGATAGAAAAATAGGTAAAATGGTTTTGAATGCCTGCGGTGTTTTTGATTTGGATATCATGGGAGAATTTGGTATTAAACCATCAGATTTGTCTCCCGGAGTCATATGTCCAGCGTGCAATGTGCTGGGTATGAAGCGGGTGTACGATGGATGGATTTGCAAAAATTGCAGCTGCAAATCACGCAATGCACATCTTAAGGCTATTTCTGATTATCTGCTGTTGATAAAACCATATATAACAAACAAAGAATGCATGCGTTGGTTAGGCTTAACATCCCGAAGTACAGCAACAAGGCTGCTGAGGGGCAGTGACTTGATCTATCAAAAAGAATATAAGCGTTGGATTCCAAAATATGGACTGCGATAAGTATTATAGTTCGCGAGGAAACTGTCTTAACTCGCGCGAAATCTGCCTTAATTCGCGCGAAATCCATTTCAATACGCGCAATAAGCAGCCGAACTCGCGCAAAATCAACATTAAAACGCGCAATAAAAGCTAAACTCGCGCACCAAACCTCAAACCTCGCACAATAAGCAGGAACACTAATTCACAAATAATGTTGATTTTCGGCGGCAGCCGAAAATCTTCCTTCAAATTTAAATTAAATATTGCATAATGTTTTTTACTTAACTATTGTTACGTAATTAGGAATTAAATATCTGCATTAACTTAAAGTTTTGCCAGACTTATGTTAAATGCCTCTTCAAAAAATCGACATTATCAGCAAGGAATTATGTTATACTTGATAATAAATGAAGGGAGGTGAATCAGGTGGAAAAAGAAGATAAGATTATCGGGATGCTCGAGTCAATTACTGAAAGAATCGGTGGCATAGACAAGCGTCTTGACGGGATGGACAAGCGGTTCGACGGCATAGACAATCGCCTCGACGGAATGGACAAGCGTTTTGACAGCATGGATAAGCGCCTTGATGGAATGGATGGACGGATGGACAACTTTGAGCAAAAATTGGAAATGCAAGGTGAAACATTAAAAGAGCATGGACAAATTTTGCGTGCTCTACAGTCCGGACAAGAATACCTAAGAGCAGAAATCGATGGTATGAAAATTTCAAATGCAAAGGAATTCAGCTCTTTAAATGAGGCGCTGGATGATCATTCCATAAAATTGGAGCTTGTGCGCGAAGATACTTGGGCAAACAAAGTCGATATCCATCGTATGAAGACTACAATGGGCATGAAATAACTACTTCAATACCTACACTAAAAAAGCGCTTCAACAAATTATACTTCTTTTGATGGGGATTTCTATTTCTCCCCATTCCACAACTAGTAGTTGAACGTAACTTACAGCAAAATGTTCAGCATAAAAAGACAGCTGTCGAGCTATGGCTACATGGAATTGCTAACCTCCCACAAATGAAATTGAAGGGGACAATTGCGAAAAATATCGGGCTGTGAAGTATTCGGAAAAAGCGCATGAATCACACTCATGCGCTTTTTCATGGAGGAATTGGAAAAGGTGCGATTTTTGTGTGCAACTGCATATAGCATAGCAGGGTATAAGTGGAGTAAACTCGCGCGACATACCCTCAGACTCGCGCGAAAAAAACAAAACTCGTGCGGCAAGCATCCAAACTCGCGTGATATCAGCTTTAACACGCGCAATAGGCACCTTGACTCACGCGGTATCAGCTTTAACACGCGCGGCAAGCACCCGAACACGCGCGATAACCAACTTTAAACGCGCAACAGACATTTGACCTCGGGATAGATTATCAAAATCTCGGTAGACAGCCTCAAACACAACAGAGAATCGTCCTGTTATAAATTACAAAGTCGAACTATACTTACACCAAATATCCTAGTACAATAGAACAAGATTTAATTCGAGGGGTGACTGAAATGCCGGGTGCGCAAATTAATCCGCAATTGACTCAACAGTTAAATCCATTCATGATCAAGTGCAATAGTTGCGGGCGTAAAGGGAAGTATGATGTTGGCTTGATGATTTATAATCACAATGAAAAAGTAATGACCGACAATCCCGAGAGTAAAATTCAAACTATAGGGTATTTTCGCTGCAAACATTGTAATGATGCAGGTAATTGGGAAATGCCGACACAATTTTTGATGGCTCCCACAGCTGGAATCTTAGCAAAATCTACAGGTGAGATGGATGATAGGTTTCAAATTGGAGAAAGTCAATTATATGACGGGAGCTGGCATTTATTCAGCTCAGATGGTGAAGTTCATCTTTTAAATCAACTAAAGGAAGATCCAACCAATGCCTTTATTTGGAACCGCCTGGGGAATTTATATGACAAGGGAAACCGGCCTGAACTGGCAGCATGTGTCTATGAGCATTCCATAAAAATCAATCCTAAACAAATAGAGTCTCACTATACACTTGGGGGATATTTATTTCAAATTGGCGAGTTCAAAAAAGCTGCTTACCATTATAAACAGCTGCTGCTGGGTGCCAGTGAGTATCCATTAGTGACTCCGGAAAAATTGCGTGAATTGATTGCCATTGGCTTAGTTGATTTATTTCATATTTACCAGTTTTCAAATGGCGAAATCCCATTCCTGCCTACAAAAGAAGAACTGGAAGCGGCGGGTAAACTGAAAGAAATTCAAAAAAATTATGTTGATATGAAAGTAAACATTATTCCAGATGAAACGGAGTCATTCTATCCGTTCGCTGAAATGTATATGGGAGCCCAAAAAGAGAAATTACCGCGCAGATTACGCACATTGAAAATTAAAAAGTCAGCAATCAAAAAGAAGAAAAGATGGAAGAAAAAAAAGTGAATTAAGGATGTCGTTGAAAAGTAGTGTGTCGGACTAATTATTGGGTACTAGTTGTACGAGTTAAGCTTTTATCGCGCAAGTTTATGTTAATATTACGCGAGTTCGGACGGTTATTGAGCGAGTTCCGCCTTTATTGCGCGAGTTAATGCTGATACCGCGCGTATCCGGATGCTTGTAGCGCGAGTTCAGTCTTAATGTAAGGAAAATTTTCGGCTATCCTCTTACTCCAAAAAAACAAAGCGCTCCGGCCACGTCCGGAGCACTTAATCAACATTAATAAAACCGCTTATACCCATCAAAATGCTTACTCCAATAAGAACTGTCCAAACTCGATATCTGCACTCCATTAGAACTTGCATGGATAAACTGATTATCTCCAAGATAGATTCCCATATGGGAGATTCCACGCTTATACGTATTCTCGAAAAATACAAGATCGCCTACTTGCGGTTTGTTTACATAGAATGAGCGGTTGTAGTAGCCTGAGCTTGATAAGCGGCTTAAGTCCTTGCCTGCCTCAGTATAGGTGTAGTAAATGAATCCGCTGCAGTCGAATCCTTCCGGCGTTTTACCGCCCCATGCATAGCCGACTCCTTCCAAACTCTTTGAAACACTAATTAACTTCTTAACATTGTAATTGACATCAGCGGCCGGGGCACCGTCACCAGATGAAGCGGAATCACCGCCAGACGCACTGGAACCGATGTTCAACTTCTGTCCAATCAAAATCAAGTCAGACTTCAATTCGTTCCACTTCTTTAAATCGGCAACGCTTACACCATTACGGGACGCGATTCCAGACAGTGTGTCACCGGATTTAACTGTGTAGACCTTTGCCGAGGCAACATCCTTATCCGGTAACGGGTTTGTGTTGGAAGATTCATTGTTGGCATCAGAACCAGTCGATACCCCATCCTTCGATACAACAAACACATTCCCTGGATAAATCAATGTCGAGTTCAAATTATTCCATTTCATCAAGTCAGATAAAGAAATATTATGCTTTGAGGCGATACTGCTTAATGTATCACCACGCTTAACGATGTATGTAGGTTTACCTTTCGATGGAGATGATTTGTTGGTAGATTTAGAATTGGATGTAGTAGTAGATTTTGATGTTTCGATTACCTGATTCGGAAAAATAATGTTGCCCGACAAATCGTTCCATGATTTTAGCTGACCGACACTGACATTATACTTCTGAGCAATTTTCCACAGTGAGTCACCGCTTTTTACCTTATACGATGCAGCCTCAGTGTCCTCAGCACCAATAAATGCTGATGCAATTACAGCGCTTGCCGTTACCGACATGAAGATTTTTTTATTCGCCATTTTTTTCATACCCTCCTTATTTATTATAGTACTTACATTATAGCATGATTCTACAAATTTTTTAGTAGATTCTTTTTTATTGGCACCATATTCATATTTTGATAAAAAATGTCTTATTGAACGGACGGTAAGTATCAAATAAAAGGTGATAAAAGTAAAACTTTCCAAACATTTCATAAAAAAACATAAGCCCTATCTCAAAAAAGGGCCTATGTTCATTAAGTGGTTCATTTATAATGATTTCTTTTAAAACATTCCTATCATATTTTCCAAGTCCTCCAACAAGCCTGACATGACAGATCGGACAATGAAAAGATCAACAATAACTATAATTAAAACAGTTGCCATGCTAAAGTAAATGTTTTGGTCATTCTGACTGACCTTGGTTGCTTTTTCAAAGACAAATAATACCGGGATGAACAATGTTAATAGAATTAAGGATACGCCAAGTAATATTAGTGTCAGTTTCACAGTACCAGCAATTCCTGTTAATACTGCCAACGTATTAATTGCAGTGAACGGAACAACTAAGGAACCAAAATTCGTTATTAATGTTTTGGTGTTTTCCTGATTTTTTGCAACCTTGATCATTGCCAGAGCACCTGCAAATGAAACAGCTGCCAGAATGGCTATAAAAAACACCAGGCGGGAATTCAATGCGAAAAACGGGATGGATGACCCTGCTCCTGCAACATCACCAAACCCTCCCATTAATGATTTGTATAGGGAATTAGCCAGAAAATAAAGACTTAGTGAGAATGTGATTGCATATAAAATTAGCGTTATGAGACCGTTTATAAAATGGTTTTCATTTGTCCTGAAAGCCGTGGTTGGATTCTTTAATAGATCTAAAAAATAGGTACCATATTGACTTACACCATTCTTAATTTTTTCAGTTGTTTGTTGTGCTTGCGGTTGTGCTGTCACAGCGGCTGCCGTTTGCTCATTTGCGTCTGTACCAGTTGGATTTTCCCGGGCAGTGCTGCCGGCATTCTCCATTGATTCAAGCGTTCCTCCACATACACCGCAAAATTTCCCCGATTCTTGTTTACTGTTACAGTTTGGACATACTAACATCTAAATTCCTCCTTGTGATTATTGCTTGTCCCGATTTGTATCGTCATATTCGATTAAGCTGATTTTATATTCTTCATCCACCATGCTCACTGTGTAAGTCTTTTCTCTGTCATAATCAATTTGTTCATCCTGGTGATTGGTAAATGTAAACTTTTCATTCGTTGTAACTTTAACCGTTTTATCATCAACTTCTTCCACATCCAACACTTCATTTGATGTGAAATCATAGTTATAATCGGTATCTTTTAAGTCACCAATATATTCTTTTAATCCATCTTCAGCATCACTGCCTTTTTTCATGAAGGATTCAATCAGACTGAAATCTTTCTGGTTGAGTGCCTTTTCATATGCATCACGAAATGCAAGCACAGTATCACCGGCGTCAGAACCTGACGTTTCAGATGATGCAACTTGTGATTCTATTGCTTCCCGTATCTCCGTCTGATCGAAAGTAAAAGGGATACCGCCAAAGAGACGGGAGTCATTCTGTGTAACTGTTTCGGATTTGATGACATCTCCGTTAGGCGCTGTCCATTCTGCATGCATGGTTATGTTACTATCTTCAGGGAAAGGTCCGAGCGAATCTATTTCCCTCAACTTTAATCCGGTATCTTCCCCATCAACAAATAATACTGCTTCTGACTGGTTCGAACTTAGGGAGTATGTTCTTCCTCTGAATTCAAGATTCAACTCACCTTCTTCCTTCGTTCGAATCTCGATGGAATCTTCGTAGGTAAATTCGCCATACATATTGCTGGCTATTCCATTGATTTCATATGTACCAGGATAGAGTGAAAATTCTATTGGTGCGTCGGCATTGATGGTTTTTGATGCGTCGCCAATCCTAACTTCGGTCTTATCCATTGTTGTGTTCAAAGTGAGTGTGGCTGGCTCCGCTGACAGTTTATAAGTTGTATATAAGCCAAATAAGTGCTCCTGCGGCTGTACTGTAAACAGCGGGTTGCCATCAATATTACGGATATTGCCTGTTAGTGGGTCCTCCGCCTGAATGATTTCATTGTATTGCCTTTTAGCAGATTCCCATTCATATTCCTTAATGTATTGGAAATACTCCTGTTTGTTCAACAAAGCTTCATTGTCAAAATCTATGTATCCCATAAACTCGTTCACATTTCCGGATGCAATAGCCTGGTCCATTGCTTTCAAATCTTTCATCGGGTCAAAATAGGATGATAAACCTAAATGTACCCCGAATAGAAGAACAAATAAAGAAGCTGCGGATGCTATTATGATTTTTGTGCTTTTTTTCATAGGCTTGCGGTTTGTTGCTGCTGCAGCTTGTTTTACAGAAGACCGTGTTTGTTCTTGCTGTCCGGATGGCACCTGATTGTTTGAAGGCTGTTCAGTCGCTGAATTTTCAGCATGTGTTTCATTGAGATGTGATGGTTCATTTGGTGACTGTTCGCTTTGTGACTGATCAAGCAAAACCTGTTTTGCACCACAATTTATACAAAATTGATGATGTACCTTTAAAGGATTGCCGCATTCTGTACAATAGTTCATTTTGTCGCTCCCTTCACATGATAAAAGTAGTAGTCCAAAAGACTTAACCAATTTAGTATTATAGCAAATTTTGTAAAAATTTAAAGGTTTTTCGGGAAAAATATCACATATAAGGTAAAATACAGTAGCAAAGGCTAGTAAGTTTACTAATCTTACCTTTTTTACTTTGCTGTCACTTTAAAAAGTAATCCCAAAAATGGTTACGACTAAGCTGGCAGTTGTTATAATTATTATTAGGTACTTTTACCGTTTAATATTAAAGTTCTTAGGGTATGTATGATATAGTTCTATTTATACATATTTTGGAAGCTATGAATCTGCTGGTAATCAGCTGCAATTGTAAATTATGTGAAGCGTTCCTACCTAGTGTTATTATGATTATTTTAACTATTGTATACGATTTTGAATTTTTCTGGCGTAACCTTATGAAAGGGGTTACATATTCTTGAATAGGTTTCCATGTATTATATAAGATAAAAATACTGTTATTTGGAATTATAAAGGGGCTGTTGCTTTGATAAAAGTTATGCTTGTGGAAGACCAGCGTTTGTTTCGCGAAGGAGTCGAAGCAATAATTAAAAATACGGATGATATTCAGGTGACAGGAACGGCTCAATGTGGCCGGTCAGCCATAGAAATGCTGAAGCAGCAACAACCGGATGTTGTTTTAATGGATATTCATATGCCTGAGATGGATGGGATTAAGACTACGGTCCATATAAAGGAAAATCACCCGGGGGTAAAAGTGGTGATGTTAACATCAATGGCCGATGAAGAACTCGTTATTCGCGGAATCAATGTTGGTGCGGATGGATTTTTACTCAAGGATCTATACGCAGAGAGACTGATTCAATCAATACGAGATGCAGCAAGAGGTCAACCCGTATTATCAGGAGAGGTTGCCCAGATTCTCGTTGATAAAATAAGAGAATTAACATTGGATGATAAACAAATATTAAGTAAAAGACTTGAGAACCGAGGAATCAACTTAACAGTAAGAGAATTGGACATTATCTATTTATTCATGGACGGGCATTCCAATAAAAAAATTGCTCAAAAGTTATTTCTGGGAGAGGGGACGATAAAGAATTACATAAGTGAAATTTACAGCAAACTAAATATCCACAAACGACATAAAGCGATTGAATATTTGAAAAATCTGCTTAAATAGTATTTAGACGGAATTTATTACTTATTTTTCCAAAAGTCACTAAAAAGATGACTATGCCTTTAGTATGATGGGAACTGTCACAGGATATCGAAAAATGTCGGAATCGAAATATACTCGATAGGCGGGAACCATCATGATAACAGTTAGCTGTTTAAGTAATGAGGGAATGGACCAGTCATTAATGGATGCTATCAACGAAGAACCAGCATTTCACTTGATAATGGATATGATTCATACCAGATATGCATCAGATGACATAAACTTGACCAAGCCGGATATTTTATTGCTGGACATTGATGGAATACATAAGTCAGAAATAGTACATACCGTACATGTAACAAAGAAAACCCATCCGGAAATTAAAATCATCGCTGCTACTTCATCAAAAGAAGAATCCTACTTACTGCAAATACTCGAAAGCGACATAGACAGTTTGCTGGAGAAATCCCAAGAGCTGGACAAATACATAAGTAAAGCAATATATGCGGTTTTGGAAGATCAATATATTGTTCCAAATCATATCAAACAGATGTTGGTTAAACGCATCATCGCAATGAAAAAGACAAGTTTTGAATCATTTACAACCAGTATCCAGGAAAGTGAACTTGCATTAACCTATAAAGAAATACAAGTCGCCTACTTCATGCGACTTGGAATAAGAAACTATGAAATTGCACAGAAACTTCAATTAACAAGGAACGCTGTGAAGTTTCATGTTAGTAATATTTATAAGAAGACAGGGTGTAGGAAGCGGCGGGAGGTTACTGGGTTGTTGGATGGGATAGTTGGGGTAAATGAGGGAGTTTAATAAAATTATGTAAGTACAAAATACAAGCTCAATTTTTATGTGGATATACTTTCGTTTACCCTTATAAAGTTAGGGTGATTTAAATGTCAACTGGCCGACAGATACCGTTACCTTTAAAAAGAGAATTAAGACAGGAAGGTGTATTTGGCTGTGTTTTATGTGGAAGCCCAATAATTGAATATCATCACATAATACCTTTTCACCAAATAAAATCACACAATAGAGAGGAAATGGTAATTCTTTGCCCGGAGCACCACCATAGAGCAGATTGTGGTGAAATACCAAAAGATATACTATATAACGCAAAAAACCAACCGTTTAATAGAAATGTAGAACACATTTCTAAAGACTTCTTCTTACGGGATTATAATTCATTGAAGTTAAAGGTTGGTTCTAATATTTATATTAGAACACCAATATTGCTGGAAGTTGACGGTCATCCATTAATTACAATAGGAATGGAAGAAAATAAAGCTCTGCTGAATGCGAAGTTCTATAACCGACAAAACAAATTGCTTGCTGAAATTGTTGATAATGAATGGTTTGCATATAAAAACGAAGAATTATGGGATATGCAATATTCTCCCGGACGTTTAAAGATTAATAGGGGAATGGGAAATATTTCTCTTGAATTCACTATTAATGAAGACCTTGTAGAGTTAAGAGGAAACATGTATTACAATGGTTATAAAATAGAGTTGCATCCTTCAAAAACTATTCTGGGAGATAGCAATATAATGTCCAATTGCACAATTGCAGATTGTGGGAAAGGCATTGTGATTACATCCACTCATTGATTGTGTAATTTGATCCACAATCACTTTACACCATTTTTAAATATCCCAAGAAAAGGGGTAATGGCTAGTGACTGTAAAGGAAATTGCTGAGCAGGAAGGAGAGCGATCAGAATGAAACTCCTAAAATCCAGCAAAATGATCTTTTCAGAATTTGTTTAATTCTTATTTGGGCCGTGATTTAGTTGCGTCAGCAATTTTGATTTCAAAAAATTTTTAGCGCTTTTGTTTGTTTGTCAGCAATTCCATTAAAAAAGAAAACCGCTTTCTCTGCTTCTACATCTCACCTTTCCGGAATAAAGTAAAAATGGAGAATTTCCTGCTGCTGAAAAATGATTAATATGAATATTGAAACTTTATATGCTTTGTCATCGTATTGTTATATATAGGTCCATTTACATAGTTTGATGGATTGGATTCATATTTTACAAGGGAGCGGATTTTTTTGTTTCAAGATGCACTATTTTTAATGATTTTGGCCATTATCGGGGTGGTGGCCATTGTTGGGGGAGCGATTGCATTTATTATTTTCAGGCTCCGGTATAAAACAGCAAGCTCCAATGAGGCGCTTATCGTAACCGGGCCGAAGCTTGGTGATCCGGAAAAGGAGCGGAACGTCTTCCAGGATGAAAATGGGCGGTCGGTTAAAATCATACGTGGCGGCGGTTATCGTCTACGCATGTTCCAGACTGCTACGCCGATTGATTTGACTTCGTTCCAGCTGCAGGTTGATTCCGAAAAAGCGTACACCAAAGAGGGTATTCCGGTACGCGTGGTCAGTACGGCTGTCATCAGTATCGGCAGTGAGCTTGAGATTATGGCCAATTTTGCTGAAAAATTCCTCGGTAAAGAGCAGGGTGAACGGGAATCAGAATTAAGGGATGTCTTAAATGGTCACCTGCGTGCGATTATTGCCTCGCTTTCTATTGAAAAGATCTATAACGATTTTAAAGAAGTCAATACACAGGTAAAAAAGATTGCCGAGGCGGACCTGAAAGGCATGGGTTTTGAGATTACATCATTTGCTTTGAATGATGTGGAAGATGTTGACGTCGAGAACGGGTACATTGATGCACTGGGCCGCCCGCATATTGCTGAAGTACAGAAGCTGGCGAACCAGGCAGAGTCTGACGCGGAAAAAGAAACACGGATTTATCAGGCGCAAAACGACCAGGAGGCACAGGATGAAGAAAACCGCCGCCAGACAGCTGTTGCGCAGTCCAAAAAAGAAAAAGACATTAAGGAAGCCGAATTCCAGAAAGAAACAAACCGTGCCAGAGCAAACGCTGAACAGGCCGGTGAACTGGAACGGCAAAAGCTTGCCCAGCAGGTGAAAGATGAAGAATTAAAGGTCGAATATATCGAGAAACAGCGTGCGGTTGAATTGGAGGAGGAAGAAAATAAACGCCGCCGCTCAATCGCCGATGCGGAAGCCTATAAAACGACGAAAGCAGCTGAAGCAGATGCGGAGAAAGAGCGTATCAAAGGTGAATCCGAAGCAGAAGTTATCCGCCAGCGCGGTATTGCTGAAGCCGAGTCAAAAGAGCGCATGGCTGAGGCTATGGAAAAATACGGTGAGGCAGCGATTGTGGAAATGCTGATCAATGTCCTGCCTGAGTACGCAGAGAAAGTGTCAGCACCAATTTCTCAGATTCAGGATATGAAAGTGATCGATATGGGCGGCAGTGATTCTAAGGGCGGATCGTCGAAAGTCGCCAATAATGTGACCTCAACAATGCTCAGCATTCAGGAATCATTGAAGGAAACGACAGGCATGGATTTGAAGGCGATGCTTGAGAGCTATGTATCCCGCGGAAACGCCGATCATTTTGGTGCCCAGAAGCAAAAACATTACCAGGAGGCATCGGCAACTAAGAGTTCTGATGAGTCTGAATCCGCGGCAGATGTGGAGGATGACCGGGAACCAGCTGACAGTGAGTGAGAAGAAGGAAGGAAAAAACAGCGGCCGCTATCCTTTATTTTGGATGCGGCCGCTGTTGTAACACTATTTTTCTAACCATTTATTAACTTTATCCTGATTTTCTTTAACCCAATCTTTTGCTAATTCTTCAGGTTCTTTTTCTTCTGAATTGAGCCCGATTTGCCATTTCTCGACCATATCCAGTGTCAGTTTCATATTGGAAAACAGTGTATACGCTGTAGGTGATTTTTCTTTTAAATCCTTAGTAACACCAATTTGCACATCATCCAATTTCCAAACATTTTTGGGATCTTCCAAAAATTTAATATCAAAATTCTTAAACATTGGATGGGGGCGCCAAGCGTTAAAAACAACGCCTTCTTTGTTATTAGTTGCTTTCTTTACCTGAGCAAGCATTGGGGCGGTGCTGCTGTTTTTAATTTCAAAATTATCCATATTATAAGCTTCGACCATTTTCTTGGTGGTTTTTGCCATACCGCTTCCTGGGTCGATTGCATACACTTTCCCATCAAATTTATCACGATATTTTTTCAGATCCGGAATAGAATTGACATCTTCCATGTACGTTGGGACGGCTACACCAAGCGGCATTTCTGAATAAAGCGTGCCCGCAACTTCAAAATCCCCTTCATATTTTTCTAAATAGGAACTATGCAGGTTGGGTGACCAGATATCAATAAATGCATCAATACCCTCATCGGCCAACGCTTGATATAATATGCCAACCTGACCCTCTTTAATTTCCACTTCATAACCTTCCTGCTCCAGTATTTCCTTGGAAAGATAAGCCGGAACCGTTGCATAATCGTATGGGTCCAATCCGATTGTTATGCTTGTTTGTTCGTCTTCATTCTGCTTTTCCTGATTGCTGTTATCTTCCTTCTCGTTCCCGTTGCATGCAGATAAAACTAAGATAAGTGCCAGACTTAACAAACCTAGTTTTACAGTAAAATTAGCTGATTTAATAATTTCGCCTACTTTCCTTTTTTTTAGTGCAGTCAATTGCGCACATACGTTGTATAATAACACATTTAGTCGTTCGGTCAAAATGCTGAAGTCAGGCGTTACACTGAAGTGTGATTGGAGGTAAGCTGCAAAGTCGGGAGAGCGCAGCACGAAGTCGGGAGAGAGGACCGCAAACTCGGGAGAGAGCACCATAAAGTCGGGGGAGAACACCACAATAGCGGGAGACGCCCCCCGCTATCTCATTCCGTCAGCAAGGGGTACACGCCTTCCTCATTATGTGTTTCAGTTCCGGTGAGAGGAGGGTTAAATACACATACCATGCGCAGTTGTGTTCGTGCATGGAGTCTGTGTTTGTCATGATCATTTAAAAGATACATCGTTCCTGGTTTGATTTGATAGACGTCACCAGTTTCCACCGCTTCTATTTCTCCTTCCCCTTCAATGCAGTAAACCGCTTCTATATGGTTTTTATACCAAAAATAATTATCTGTTCCTGCTTTGATGATAGTGTCATTCAAACTGAAACCAACCTTTTCTTTACTTAAAATAAATCTGCGGCTAATCCAGTTTTCAGCAGATGTTTCATCTTTTGTTCCTGCTATATCTTCAAGTGATTTTACAATCATTTTCATTCATTCCCCCTCATTTTATTCGTAAAAAAGTACTTTCCTATAAAATTTTACTTAAGAAAGATTGTGTGCGGGGGTCTTGGGGGTCTTCAAAGATTTGCAATGGTTTGCCTTCTTCCATAATAATGCCTTCATCCATAAATAATACGCGGTGCCCTACTTCTTTGGCGAAACCCATCTCATGTGTGACGACAACCATTGTCATTCCTTCCTGTGCAAGATCCTTCATTACCTCCAGCACATCCCCTACCAATTCAGGGTCAAGAGCAGATGTTGGCTCATCAAACAGCATCACTTTGGGTTCCATGGCAAGTGATCGGGCAATTGCTACACGTTGTTTCTGCCCTCCGGAAAGACTGTCTGGATATTTATCCGCTTTATCGGACAACCCCACTTTGTCAAGAAGGGTAAGGGCACTTTCATTAGCTTCGTTTTCCGAAAGGTTCTTTACTTTTATTGGGCCTAGTGTGATATTTTCCAAAACCGTTTTGTGCGGGAATAAATTAAAATGCTGAAAAACCATACCCACCTGCGAACGGACCTCGTTAATGTTGACGTTGGGATCTGTTAATCGTTCCCCGTCAATTGTGACTTCTCCTTCTGTTATATCTTCAAGCAGGTTCAGACACCGAAGAAACGTACTTTTGCCAGATCCGGATGGGCCGATTACACAGACAACTTCGCTTTTATCCACAGTTGTATCTATCCCTTTTAACACTTCTAAGTCACCGAACGATTTATGCAAATTTTTTACTGTAATCATTAGACATCCAGCTTCCTTTCCAGTCTATTCAAATAAAGTGCTGTTGGCACAGTGATACATAAGTAAAGCAGGCAAACCATAACCAGTGTTTCAAAGATTTCAAATGTTGCATTGTAGTATTCCCGTGCCATGAATACGATATCGTGGACTACAATCACCGAAAATACGGATGTATCCTTTAAGCTGATAATAAATTGGTTGCCAAGCGGTGGAATCATTCGTTTAAATGCTTGCGGCCAAATAATGTAACGCATTGTTTGGCGTTCAGTTAGCCCCATCGACCTTCCTGCTTCATGTTGTCCTTTATCAATCGAATAGACCGCCCCGCGAACAATTTCAGCAATATACGCCCCGGCATTAACGGCAATCGCAATGACACCCGCAGTAAAAGAAGTTATGTTTAAACCGATTAAATCTTCAGATATACCGAAATAAAGAAATAGTGCCTGTGCCAGTATAGGCGTCCCGCGAACAATTTCAACATATACCGACCAAAACCCTCTGATCAACTTGTTTTTGGCGAGTTTTCCCAAACCAGCTAACGCTCCGATTATCATTCCAAAGATAAGGCCAATAACTGTTATAGCAACTGTTATCTTCAGGCCGTCTAATAAGAAAGGTAAACTTTGAATATATGCTGAGTCCCAAAAAGTAGTATATAGCATTTTATATCGCTCCCCTTAATAAAGCAGCGTAACAAGCTGTCACTTGTTACGCCTGATTCAGTTGATTATTCCAATTCCGGTGGTTCCGTTCCAAACCACTTATTATAGATTTCAGCATATGTTCCATTTTCCTTCACTGCAGCTAAGCCTTCATTAACAGAATCGACAAGGTCTGATCCTTCCGGCATTGCAATACCATATGGCTGGCCTTCCAATACTTTGCCTACTGTTTTTAGTTCATCCTGAGCATTTTCCTTAATATAATATTTAACGTTTGGCAGATCATATAAAACAGCATCAAGACGTCCTTTTTTCAAGTCCTCATATGCCGTAACAATCTGTGGATACGCCTGAACCTCAGCGTCTGTATTTGCTTTTAAGTACTCATTACTTGTCGAACCCTGACGTGATCCAACTTTTATTCCATCAACGTCCTCGATTGATTCAATATCTGAATCAACAGGAACCGCAAGTATTAAACCGGAATCATAGTATTTTTCCGAGAAGTCAATGAACTCATCACGCTCCTCCGTAATAGAAATACCCGCAATACCGATATCATTCTTCCCTGTTCGCATGGATGCAAGCAATCCATCAAATGCCATCGTTTCAAATTCTACATTAAAGCCTTGTTCTTCAGCTATAGCCCGCATTAAGTCAATGTCAAACCCTTCCATTTCGCCAGTATCCGGGTTCTTCCACTCAAATGGCTGAAAATTTGCGTCTGTAGCAACCGAATAAGTTTCTCCCTCTCCACTTCCACTGCCGCTGTTACTTGACCCGCAAGCAGCAAGTAATCCGATGGAAATAATGGCAATAAATATAAGCTTTATTTTCTTGTCCACCTCTTACATTCCTCCTTTGTTATATTCTTAGTCACCCGAAACAACAGCTTCAAATCACCTCTTTTAGACATCCTATGTGCCTGTCCGAATATTATGATGATTATTTGGGTGAAGTGTTTGGGATTTGGATGGGATGAGTCGCGCGATAAGTGGGCAGGTCGCGGACTCGCGCGACGAGGAGGTCAGGACGCGCGATAAAGGAGAGGACTCGCGCGACGGGAAGGTCAAGTCGCGCAATAAGGAGAGAACTCGCGCGACGGGGAGTGCAGGTCGCGCAATAAGGAGAGAACTCGCGCGATGGGGAGTGCAGGTCGCGCAATAAAGAGAGAACTCGCGCGACGGGAAGGTCAAGTTGCGCAATAACAGAAGGATCGCGCGCGGTAATCAGTCTAATACGTGCAAAAAAAGATGCAACCCGGTAAAATACTAAAATTCAATTTTAAACCTATTCAATAATTCTCAGTCGCGCTTAGTAAATTCATATTTCAATACGAATTTACTGCGTCAAAAATAAATTTTATCAATTTTTCAGATGTAATATTTCAGTATATTATAGGCTTAATACGTATAAGGGGGAGAAGTAAATATGATTATAAAAAAACGTGACAAGCCGCTGCCACTGAAAAAGCTGGAAGCGGCAATACCGCGGCTGTCACCCCGGTTTCCGCGTTTATCAAAGATGAAAAAAGACGCTGAATCCAGACAAAAGGGGTACGATGGGGAATTGGAAGTTGATTATTTTTTGGAGTATTTGGCCGGAACACATACGATTATTCAGGATGTTTACTTGCGGGTGAATGGGAAAAATGTGCAAGTTGACTCACTTCTCGCTTCCAAGCATGCTATCCACATTGTTGACTCGAAAAACCTTAGCGGCACGATTACCTTCGACACACACCTCAATCAAATGATCCGCAACGATGGAAAAGCGGAAGCAGGAAATGATAATCCAATCACACAAGTAAAGAATCAAAAATTCCACCTTCAGAATTGGTTCACCCAAAATAATCTTCCAAACATCCCTATCTTTCCCTTTGTTGCAATCAGTGAATCCTCAACCATCATAAAAGCGATCGGTGACGCACAGGCAGTAGGTAAAATGGTTGCTCATGGGGCTCGAATTCCAACTATGATTATGGAAGAAGAACAACAACTGGATGGCTTGAAAAATATACATGATAGACAGATAGGTAAAATGATTTTGAATGCCTGCGGTGAATTTGATCTGGATATTATGAAAGATTTTGGTATCAAATCATCAGACCTGTCTCCCGGGGTCATTTGTCCGGCGTGCAATATGCTGGGGATGGAGCGGGTGTACGATGGATGGATATGTAAAAAATGTACCTGCAAATCGCGCAACGCACATCTTAAGGCTATTTCAGATTACCTACTGTTGATAAATCCATATATTACTAATAAAGAATGCATGCGCTGGCTGTGCTTAACATCCCGAAGTACAGCAACAAGGCTGTTAAGGAATAGTGGCTTGATTTATCAAAAAGAGCGCAAACGTTGGGTTTCAAAATATGCACGTCGACTATAGGTCGCGCGATAATTGTCTGTACTCGCGCCACAAAAGCTAAACTCGCGCAATAGTTATCCGGACACGCGCAATATTGGCTTTAACTCGCGCGATAAACATCCAAACACGCGCGTCATCCGACTCAGCTCGCGCGACGTACAAGGTAACTCGCGCAATAACCACCCCAACTCGAACAACAATATTCCATCCCACACTATCTCATCAATAATGTTGATTTTCGGCAGCTGCCGAAAATCTTCCTTCTATAATTCTAAAAATATAGCAGGATGTTTTATTACAGACATTGAATCTTGAATTATACATATGTCATATAAAAATCGACATTATCAGCAGGGAAATATGTTATACTAAATAAAAGATGAAGGGAGGTGAATTAATTGGAAAAAGAAGATAAGATTATTGGGATGCTGGAGTCAATTAATGGAAGGCTAGACGGCATGGACCAGCGCTTTGATGGCATAGACAAACGCTTAGATGGAATGGACCAGCGCTTCGACGGCATAGACCATCGCTTAGATAGAATGGACCAGCGCTTTGATGGAATGGACAAGCGGATGGATGGTTTTGAGCAAAAATTGGAATTGCAAGGGGAAACATTAAAAGAGCATGGACAGATTTTGCGTGCTTTACAGTCCGGTCAAGAGTACTTAACAGCAGAAATCGATGGAATGAAAATTGCAAATACGAAAGAATTCAGTGCCTTAAAAGGTGCGCTGGATGACCATTCTGTAAAATTGGAGCTTGTGCGAGACGACACTTGGGCAAACAAGGTTGATATTCATCGTATTAAGACTACAATGGGCATGAAATAACTGCTACATTACCTACACTAAAAAATGCTTCAACAAATTGAACTTCATTTGGGGAGGATCTTTCTTTCTCATCTATCTTCTGGACCAAATATTGTATCAATAGCAGCTGCTGGTCTTTACGAAAATCCCATTTTTTCACTCAAGATTTTACATTCCTGCCTTATTGAACAAACATTTAGAACAATGATGTTTAAATGAGGGAATGATTTAAATTGTCAAATTAACACGCTGTAGATTCAACAATTCAACCTTATCTCTTCGCCCAGAACCATAAAGATTACGTACATGGAAATCAAAAACCGGTAAACAAAAAGGGGGACCAGAGGGACAGGCACCCTGGTCCAGTATTAAGAGGACTGATTGAACCGGTGAACCTGTCTCTCTAGTTCCAGGTATCGGTTTAGAGTTATTGCACACAATAACTGCTGAGGTGATAACAGGTGGCAACCAATAAGAATAAGAAGGATCAGGCTAACGAAAACAGACTTTATAATCCGGATGCCAAGTATTATGAGAAAAAAGGTCAGTCTGATGCTCCGAGTCAGCCGAACAGTAACAAGAAAAATTAACCGCCAGGAAACCTGAAATGACTGCCATTTTGTCCATCAATTGGCAGTCATTTTTTACTTGGAGAAAGCAGAGGGTATTTAGTTTATACGTACTAAGTTTCTGCTCAGATACCGGAACGCTTTGTGAAAATATCATAATTCATTTATCATAAACATAATAAGTTGTGAATTGGGGATAGGAGTATGGTTTCAAAGGATGTGCGGTGGCGGCAGCGATTTGAAAACTTTGAGCGTTCATTTAAACTGTTGGAAAAATATGCTAATTCCAATATTGAAAACGAGTTGGAGCGTGCTGGTATTATTCAATTTTTCAAAATGACATTTGAATTATCCTGGAAGCTGCAAAAAGATTATTTGGAGGTGCAGGGCTATATAATTAAAAGCCCAAGGGACGCAATCAAATTAGCGTATCAGGCGGATTTGATCAAAGATGTACACGTATGGATGGATGCTCTTGCCAAACGAAATTTGACTACGCATACTTATGATGAGGAAATGGCTAAACAATTTGTTGACGAAATAACTGGTACATATTTACCTGTCATAAAACATTTGCACGAAAGATTGTTAAAGGAGTATTAGACATGTATGGTTTGTTGGAAAAAGATATGAAGCTGATCACTGAGGCGATAAAAAATATCGATGAAATTGAAAATGCTTTTCTTTTTGGAAGCAGGGCATTAGGAAATTATAAAAAAGGTTCGGATGTTGATCTTGCAATCAGCGGGAGTAAAGTGACAGCGAATACGGTGGCAAAAGTAAGCGAAACCCTAAATGAAGAACTGCCGTTACCATACTTTTTTGATGTCCTCCATTATGACAAGCTGACAAATGAAAAGCTGACAGAACATATCGACTGTCACGGGGCGGAAATTTTTAGCAGGAATGAGTGAATTGTCAGATAATAGTTGGGGTATTGGAGTCAACCCCTATAACGCTAAGTATCTGGAAAATATTTCGTATAGGGTTTCCGACGGGTGTCCATTTGTTGGCCGGTACCGCGTTTCTTTTCATGTTAAATGTGATTGCATTGCATATCATTCCCTTGCTATTTCCCTAAGTGATAGGCATTCATCCAAAAGTGGTTTTGGGCAGTCTAATTGTCCGATCCAAGTTTGGGATGGGACAATGAGACTCTTCCTCTTTTAATCCGCACGAAGCCATTCTTTTGCTGCTTCCAGTTCTTCCAGTTGATACTGGGCTATTTCCACTCCCGGTATGAGCTTTTCAACTTTTTCGTTAAGTCCCACAAACGTTTCATCCGCTACAATGGCGCTTTTCTTTATGCTTTTCAGATGGGTAACAATTTTCCATCCTTGCAGCATTGCTTTTGGCGTGTTGCCGTCAATGTTCTTGAAAACAAACAGGATGTTGAGAGGTTCTTCCTGAAGTTTCTTAGCCTTTAAAGCTTCCTCGAATGTTTGCAAGTCATCCTGTGTCGCGGTTCCCTCAGTCGTCACTTCCAAAATCTCACCCTGGTTCTCGCCTGTTATTTCCAGCATCTTTCTCATCCTTTCATTTTTACCTTTGTATACAGTGTTTCACTCTAAATATGAAATCAAACATGGATAGGCGGGGGTGTGTTTGTTCCTCTGACTGTATTACTCAAAGCAGGAATGATTTTTTCCAGCTAGCCATGCACCCCCTTCACTAATACAATCGAATCCAATCCAAAAAAAAGTGGCATTGTCTGTATAATTTATTTTTAATACGGAAAATCAGTTATATTTGCAGGGTTTATTGCCCATTTTGAAAAAATTTATAAAAATATTTTTTTCCATGCCACCAAAACCCAACTTCAAACGATTATAGTAATGAGGAGAGTATTTCTCATAAATAGAAACAAGATGGATACAGGCATGGCTGAAAACAAGTTTACATTCCAGGAAGTTTTCAAACAAAATGAGCGAAGGATTCAATACTATATCCATAGATTGGATGTGGACCGGGGAACCTGTCCCTCTGGACCATTGCTGGGTCAAAGGTTTGCATGAAACTTATCGGTTGGATATGATTAAATTAGCTAAATTAGCTAATATTAATGATGGCAGGTGAAGCAATATGATTGTCAGTACAACCGAGGTGCAGAATAATTTTGGAAAGTATTTAATGATTGCGGCTAAAGAGGAAGTTATCGTTACCCGCAACGGTATTGAGGTTGCGAGATTGCAGGGGGTGGAAAGGGATTCTGAGGCAACGTATCAGGAAAGCACCGCGCGCGAAAAGTCTTTGCCTTATCATGTGAAACCAAAGAAGGCGACGTATGAGAAGTTTCTGGAATTAACCCGTAATGAGGAAACCCGATATGAATATATTGACGGCGAGATTTATTTGCTGGCTTCACCAAGGACAGGTCATCAGTATGCTGTTGGAACGTTGTTTGGCCTTTTATTTAATTATTTTCAAGACAGTCCATGCACTCCGTTTACAGCACCCTTTGATATTCATCTCAAGCGACCGAATGATGATACTCCCTGTGTTGTGCAGCCAGACTTAATGGTTATTTGCGATTTGGATGATCATTTAAATGACCAGGATTATTATACCGGGGTTCCGTCTCTCGTGGTTGAAGTGTTATCAGAAAGTACACAGGGCAAGGACCTGGTCAAGAAGCTGGACCTTTATATGGAATGCGGCGTCCAGGAATATTGGGTTGTTGATCCATCTGAAAAGAAAGCAATCATTTACCATTTTCAAGATCATAAAATCAAACAAACCACCATGTGCAAACCACCCGAAATTGCGCAATCCTTTCTTTTTGAAGGACTTTCTGTAGAACTTGAAGGTATATTTTTGTCATAGGAAACTGGTTCAGACCTCCATTCCGCAATGTGTTAATGACTGGTCCTCCCAGATGTGGGAAGAGCTTATCAGTGGGTGGAATCAATTATGAAAGGAAAAGAATATTATGATGTTTTATGGGAAGAAAAGTCTGAAAAGCACTTGATTTACTTTAACCTCAACTATCTCAACGTATTCCTTCCTATTTTATTCAGTGGAGTTTTATTAACTAAAAAAGTTTTAAAGCCAATGAGTTTAATTATGTTTATGATAAAATAATTAGAACAAATAAAAAATGAAAGGAGAAGCAATATGTTAGATAAGAACGATACGAATGTTCGGCTGCCTAATGAAATCATTCAAATACTTGATAAGAGTGTCAACGGAAAAAACATTGATGAAAAAGTACGGTTATCACTAGTTATTGGTATGTTCGTTGATGGAACCGTCACACTGGAACGTGCAGCTAAACTTGCAGGAATGCCTTTGGTAAACTTTATAGATGTCCTTCGCAACAAAAAAATTCCATGGATGGAATATACCCCGGAACATATTAAAGATGACGAAACGGCTATCCAAAAATATAAGGATGGGTCGGAATAAATGAGAACAATTATTACAAACACAAGCCCTGTTATTGCATTATCCATGATTGAAAAATTATCAATATTATGGGAGTTATTTGATAAAGTGTATGTTCCAGAAGCGGTTTTTAAGGAATTAACATCCAGTTTTGACGAAAATGATTTTGGAAGAAGAGAGATCGTTGAAGCTGTGAATGATGAAAAGATAATCCTGTATTCTGTGAAAGATAAGGAACTTGTGGCACGAATGTATGCAAAACTTCATTTTGGAGAGCTGGAAACAATTATAGGTGGAAAAGAATTAGATGCAAGTTTTGTTTTAATAGACGAAAGAGCGGCAAGAAATATGGCAAAAAACTTTTTCCTCACGCCTATTGGCACCCTGGGCATTCTTCGTTTGGCAAAGTCACAAAAGAAAATCGATAGGGTTAAGCCTTATCTGGATTTCCTTATTGCTAATGATTACAGAATTGGAAAGCCATTGTACAAACAAATTCTTATGCAAGAGAATGAATGGGAATAACAACTGTGAATGTTCTCCTTACTCGGAAATAGGGTTTAGCCACCCACAATAAATTGATTAAAATAAATGTAATATTATACATTCACTGTAAGGGTTAAAGGGTTCCAGTTTATTTTTTACTGCTCTTTTCAAATCTGTCAAATCTTCATCAATTTCAATCCCAACAATAAACTTTAATTCATAAAAATCGCAGACTGCAGTAATCTTGTCAATTTTTCTTTGAGAGTTGGTTTTAACGATGACAGGACGTTCTTCTGTACCTAATTTTGGCATAGAGGTTTCTCCTTTATGTTTAATCTCTCTCTTTTCGATGATACATGAATATTCAGGATTTTGTCCACTGTAGGAAATTGAACGAAAAGACATCTCGCAAATCAGATGGACTTTTGATAGATTTTAAAATAGAAGGGAGTTTGGATTGGGATGGCAAGACTAAGCTATAAAATCTTTATGAATGAAGTGCGGCAGCGGCTGGCTGGGTTTTCGGCAGAGGAGCTCCGAAGTCTGATTATGGAGTGGGCAGCTGCAGAACACCCGGATAAGCGGCTGGATTTTTTGAATAAATTGAAACTGAACAAACAGGACGAGCTGGCTGGCGTTGACGCGGATGCGCTGCTGAATGAGATTGAGGCTTTTGCTGAGGCTGTGGAAGAGGGTGCCTATGTTGATGGGTACGGATGGGATGCAGACTTGTTGGAAGAACGCGATTTTGGTGATGAGAGTTGGGCAGGGGAAATGGACAGCTTTTTCCTGGGGGCCAGAAACCTGCTTCGGGAAGGACATCATGATACTGCAGAAAAAGCGTACAGAAAATTGTTTGCCGTATTGGAATTGGGGGAGGAACCGGGGTATCTTCCGGGGGATTTGAATAGCAACAACATGCTGGAAGTTGATCTTCGTGAACATATTTCGCTTTTTTTCAGGTCGGTTTATTTGAACGCTGAAGCAAGTGATCGGGTACATTTGTTATATGAAGCGATGAATGAACTAGGATTTCTGGTTTTACCGAAGATTACCCTTACAGATGTCAGTGATTCATTGGATGCTTCATTGCCGGACTTTCATGATTTTTTGGCAGATTGGATTGAATGTTTAAAGGAAAAGCCGCCTTCCCATGTTAACCAGTTACTTCGGGAAGCAGTTTTTCTTGAAGGGGGCATTCCTGCCATCACGGATTTTGCGAGAACCTATGCGGACAAATTCCCAGAAGCATATTTGAACTGGATTTCAGCTTTGGAAAGGGAAGGTGATAGGGAATCCGTCCTTCAAGTTGTAATAGAGGGATTGGAAAAAATTCCGGGTAATTTTACAGTAAGAGCGGAGATAGCGGAAAAGTTGACAGGAATTGGCGGTAAACTCCACGATAATTTGTTGAAATTAAAAGGCCTAAGGGAAAGTTTTCATTCCAATCCTTCCCTGAAATATTTAATGGATCTTTATATTTTGGCGGAAGAAGAAAATTGCTTGGATGAGGTCAGAGATGAAGCGGAAAAAAGAATGAACGAATTAAGGGATGAGGGGAGCACACGTGGTGATATATTCATATTTACAGACGAGAGACATGCCGTGATGAATGAAGGGGAATATATTCTCGCGCTTATTTTAGGCGGAAGATATGAGAAAGTATTTGACATGTGTCAGGGAAAGGGTGCTCTGGGATGGAGTTACAGCACGCATCCTAAACCGGTTATGCTCACCTTTTTGATGGATGTGTTGTCCAAGGGTGATAATTATTCAAACGTTCTCGAAGGTCAGTGGCGATATGCTCTATCCCGAGGGGTTTTTGGCATGCAGGAAACAGATATGGATAAGTACCATCAAATCCTGAATCGGGTAAAAAATAACATCCATCTAACAGAAGATCAGGATGAATTTTACTTAACATGGTGCAGAAATGAAACCGGGCGCAGGATAGATGCTATTGTGAGCAATAAACATCGGAGAAGTTATCATAAAGCAGCGAAAGTGTTGGTCGCAATGGCTGAAACAATGGTTAACCGGGGAAATAAACAGGAAGGACATGCTCTGGTAGAGAAATATCGCATCAAATATTCAAGGTATTCAGCTTTTAGAAGAGAAATAGCTGAAGCATTGGAGACATCCGGGTTATGAGGCGGTAGAAGGACCAGATGGACAGGCACCCTGGTCCAGCATGAAGAGGCCTGGTTGGACCGGTGAACCTGTCCCTCTGGTTCCCTAAAAACTATATGTGAACAACCAGTACTTTAATAAATAACATCTTATTTTTACAATATAATTTCTTTTTTTGTTTGGATTGATTATAATTGTAACAAGGAAGGTGTTTTAGATGGGTTTATTGAATGTAAAGCATAGCACCTATGAAGCGTTCGAGAAATCAAGGGAAGAAACAGATGAAATATTGGAGTATATTGATGGCGTCATTTATATGTCCCCATCCCCAAGTATAAAGCATCAAAAAATTTCCTCTTATTTGCACGGAGAACTTTACAAATCACTCAATGGGAAGGATTGCAACGTATTTTCCGCCCCTACTGATGTGTTATTTGATAATACGGATGATGATGCTAAGAAAAAGGTTGTTCCGGATTTATTTGTTACTTGTGATTCAGATAATTTTACAGAGAATGAATTAGTTGGGCCTCCTGAGTTTATTATAGAAATTGTGAGTCCTTCAAGCAGATCACATGATATGGTTACGAAATTGAATCTTTATATGAACAATGGCGTCAAAGAATATTGGATTGTTGACCCCATAAAGAATCACATAATGATATATGTCAAGGATCACAATAACGAAGTGCAATTTGATTTGATTAATATTGGCACCGTGGCTGTTTCCAAGATCATTGAGTCTTTTCAAATCAACTTGAATAGACTTTTTGGTTAAGGTGACTGCCACCCACTATATTATGTCCAATTATGTAAATAACATTGTTGCCTATGGGCTGCTGGTTTGCTGGAACTGGCGGTTTTTTATTTTATAAGGACCAGAGGGACAGGGACCCCGGTCCAGTATTTAGAGGCCTGATTGGACCGGTGAACCTGTCCCTCTGGTTCGGAAATTTAATGATTGAATATATA